>DATFHH010000147.1:0-38157 GCA_035248565.1 Pyrinomonadaceae bacterium
TTCAACCGAACTGATAACTGTAGTTGGGGCCTCCGCGGGACAAGATGGTGGTACTTGTCGGTTACGGCGGCACTATTACGAATTCTTTATTACTCATTTCGCAGGAGGAATGCGATGAGACTCGCAACAAGGGCGCTTATAGGTGCGCTCGTTTCGTTGGTGCTGTGTGCCGCGGTATCAGCACAGACTTTGCGGTCGCCAAACGACCCGCGTAACCAGTCTCCAGCAGTAGGTACCGGTGGTCCCGAAGGTGGTCCAACCGGGCTCTTTACAGTTTACGATGGCTCAACGCTGCGTCGCGGGGAGTTCACGTTCAGTATTGCTTACAGCAATTTCGATCGTGATCCGGGCAATGTTGACATCGTCGATGTTCCGCTGAGCTTTAACGTCGGCGTGAACGACCACATCGAACTTTTCTTCAAGACAAACGGCTATCGCGGGATCAAGGTCAACAATCCGCAGAATCTTTCCAGCTTTTATCTCCCGAACTCGCAACTGTTCTGTGGCACTACGTTGTGCAGTGGAGCAGCCATTATTTTGGCTCCGTCTGGTCCAAACGTAGGAACGATCGCGGGCACAGCTGTATTTCGTCCGTTAAACAATCAGCCATTCGTTCAGTTTCCGTTTACGGGTGGTTCGGCAGGAACTTTTGGTTTGACGCCGGGCCAGCAGCAGTTTGGTTTCCCGGGCTTCAATGCTCAGCTTGGACCGCCGGTATCGCAGCCTAACAGTGGCAACTTTGGTCCGGCTGATAACTTCCCCGGAATCGGTTCTCCGGTAGGAGGCATCCTGCCTGGTGTCGTATTAGCGACCACCACGTTGCCGGCGACAGCACTGACGCTGCCAATTACAGTGCCGCTGACGTTTACGATTTCACCGGCTTACTTGCCGGATGCGCCGTTTGTGAATCGCCTGTATGGTGAAAGCAACTTCACCAACATGGTGTTTGGCGCGAAGATTCGTTTTACCGGGCCGCATAACCCGCTGGGCGTCGGTCTTATTCCGTTCTATCGCTGGTGGTTGGATAAGGCGAAGGATTTCAAAGGCTTTAACCAGATGCAGCGTGGCGCTGGTCCGGGTGGAGACGTCGGTGACTTCGGTTTGATCGGTTTCGTGGATGGACGCCTTGGACGGCACGTCAACGTGTCAGCTAACGGCGGATACATTCTGAACAGCAATCCGAAAGGCCTCGGCGGTGATTTCGTGTTGTTGGACCGGCCCGATGAATTTCTCGCGGGCCTCGGACTCGACTTCCCGGTTAACAAGCACTTCCAGCCGATTGTGGAAGTCAGATCCACCACCTATGTTGGCGGCCATACGCCCAACGCTTTTGGTAACAATCCAGTCGATGCGCTTGGCGGTATCAAGATTTATCCGCGGCGTTGGTTCGGAATCGGCCTCGCTTATCGCCGCCACCTGAACCAGCAAGACCAGGATCACTTCAACCCAGCCGACTTCACCATTCCGATTCAACAGGTTACTAACGTAAATGTGATCGGAAGAGGTCTGGTGGTTGTTCCAGGCACTTCGAGACCGGTGACTTCATCGGGATTCCCGATTGGGTTCAACTTCTCAGACGAGCCGAACGGCTTTATCGTGCAGTTCTGGGCAGGACATCGGAACGCCAGGATCCCACCGCCGCCACCGAATCGCGCGCCGATAATTAATTCGGTCACGCCGTCAATTAGTTCGGTTTTGCGGCCTTGCCCGCCGCCAACCAGTTCGACCTCCTGTACCCCAACGGGTAGCGAGGTTACGTTGGTTGCCGACGCTACTGATCCGGATAGCGATCAGCTGCTTTATACCTGGTCGGTGACCGCCGGCAAACTCAGTGGTGAAGGTCGACAGGTGACCTGGGACCTGACTGGTGTACCGAATGGTACTTACACGGCCAGCGTCGAAGTCAATGACGGTAATCAGCACACTGCCACCGGTACGGCGACCGTGACCGTGGCCGACTGCACGGGCTGCGTGGCGCCGCCACCGCCATGCCCCACTGTTTCAGTGAGCTGTCCGACTGACGTCGATGTAAACCAGCCGATTACATTCACTGCGAGCGTTACGGGTGGTGCTGAAGGCGCTACCTGGACATATAACTGGTCAGTCTCTGCCGGAACGATCTCGAGCGGACAGGGAACTTCGACCATCACTGTTGATACAACTGGAGTTAGTGGTCAGAGCGTGACCGCAACCGTCAGCATTGGCGGCGCGGATCCGAGCTGCACCGGCACGACCGCTTCCTGCACGACCAGCGTGAAGGTAGCGCCGCCGCCGGCGCGTAAGTTCGACGAGTATGGCAACATCCGCTTTAACGATGAGAAGGCCAGACTCGACAACTACGCAATCCAACTCCAGAACGAGCCAGGATCTACCGGAACGATCATCGTCTACGGTAGCTGTGCTGGTGAAGCGCAACAGCGTGGTGACCGCGCCAAAGACTATCTCGTCAATACGCGCGGAATTGAGGCCGGCCGCATCACCGTCGTCGATGGTGGTTGCAAGTCGGATCTGAACGTGCAGTTGTGGATTGTGCCGGCAGGCGCAGCCGCACCGCAGGTCGACACCACGGGCGTCATCTCGCCGTGTCCGGAATGCAGGAGGAGAGCTCCTCGCCGCAGGGGGCGTGGCGACGAATAGTCAATAGTTTGGCTTAGCCAGACTTTTCCAATCGGGCGATGCTTCGCGGCATCGCCCGATTGCTTTTCATCCACAGATTTCGCAGATTTTCTGTGTAATCTGTGGATACGATTTTTGCATCCTATTTCAGCAGCCCCCAGCTTTTAGATACAAAGGGACAAAACTGTAATAAACTAGACATCACGGTGAGCGAACTGCTCCGGATGATTTAAACCCTGGATGAAATAACGATGAAAAGATTTGCTACGCTTCTCCCCCTCGTCATTGCTCTCTTTGCGCTTGTCGGTATCGCAGTAACAGCGAACATTCCGGTCACGCTCGCTGCCGGAGACTCAGCCGATCCTGCAATCTATTCCAACGATTGGCGCAACACCGGTCCTCCGGGAGGAGACGTCCGCGGACTGGTCGTCGACCCTTCCAATCCGGATCGATTCTATTTCGGCACTCTTGATGGGCAGATTTATACGTCAGCAGATGCTGGCAAGCAGTGGCGCCTTCTTTATAACTTCGGTAAACCGAGGCTCTTTGTCGATAACATCATCGTTGATCCACGTAACCCGCGCGTTTTGTATGTCGGTGCGCACCGGCACAATCTTCCGGGAGGATTTTTCAAGTCGACCGACGGCGGTGTCAGCTGGAAAGAAAGCCCGCAATTAAAAAACGAGGCGCTGCATTCACTCGCTCAATCTGAATCGAATCCCGATACTCTGATTGCCGGCACGTTCACGGGAATCTTTCGCTCGGATAATGCCGGTGAGACCTGGAAACAACTGCCAACTTCCAGCACGCCCGGATTGCAGCACGTTGAGTCGCTCGCAATCGATCCACGCACCACCGACACGATCTATGCAGGCACGTTCTACTTGCCTTACAAATCGACGGATGGCGGGCAAACGTGGAAGACGATTCGAACCGGAATGATCGACGATTCAGATATTTTTGCCATCGATATCGATCCACGCGATCCGATGCACATCATAGCCTCTGCGTGCAGTGGCATTTACGAAAGCAAGAACGCGGGTGAGAACTGGCGCAAAGTGCAGGGCATTCCTTCGCAATCACGTCGCACACGCGCCATCCTGCAACACCCATCCGTTCCGGGTGTCGTCTTTGCCGGCACCACTGAAGGTTTTTGGCTCTCGGAGCACGGTGGCGACGCCGACTCGTGGATGGTCACCACTTCTCGTCAACTCGAGATCAACTCCATCGCGGTCCATCCATCGCGTCCTGACATGGTCTATATCGGCACCAATAATTACGGCGTGATGGTGTCGAGCGACGGTGGGAAAACATTCACGCCAACGAACGGTGGTTTTAGTGGCCGCTTCGCGAACGCGATTGTCGCCGATCGCGAGACACCAGATCGCATTTACGCATCGACGATCAATACGGCAACGGGCGGCGGATTTCTGTTTGTCAGCAACGACAACGGCGAGAGCTGGCGTCCTTCGATGCGCAATATGCCTTCACGTCTGATCACCTACGCGATCCTTCAGGACGCGCGTGATGCCAACGTGATCTATCTCGGCACGAATCTCGGAGTTTATCGTTCGACCGATCGCGGTGCTTCGTGGGCTCCCGTGTGGGCAGTTGAGAAAAAGGCGCCGGTCACGAAGAAAACTGCAAAACGTACCGTGGCGACTACGAAACGAAGATCAACTATCTCAACCGACACGGTAAAGCGGGCGCAGGAAGCGCTCAATGCCGATGGTTATCATTTGGGTGAGCCCGATGGCAAAGCCGGACCAACGACCACTGCTGCTCTAAAGAAGTTTCAAGGTGATCGTCACCTGCCCGTTACCGGTAAACTCGACTCGATTACCCTGGCTGCCCTTGGAATCGGAAAGGACAGTGATCCGAGTTCGGCCGATGAGGCAGATTTGATCATCGCCGACGCAGTCAACGCTCTGGTCCATACTGTTGACGCTGAAACTCAACAGCCGGCGATTCTGGCGGCGACGAACTCGGGCCTTTATCGCAGCGTCGATCCCACCAAGGGTTGGCAGAAACTCTCGTATGGCTCGTTCGATCCGCGCACGAGCTGCATCTCCACCAATCCGCAGCAGCCGGAAACGATTTGGGTCGGCACGCCGAGTTCGGGCGTTCTCATTTCGCGCGATAGTGGAAAGACCTGGCGGCAAGTTGAAGGCATACCGCACGACGTAACGGTGAACACGATAGCCCAAGACCCGCAGCGGCCGGATTACGTCTATGTGGGCACAAAGCAGGCGTTCTTCATGTCTCATGACGGCGGCGCGACGTGGAAAGTGCGGGGCGGCAATCTTCCCTACGGCGATTTCACCAGCATTCTGATCAATCCGCGCAATGGCGATGAGATCTTCGTCGGCAATGCGTACCAGATCACTGAAATTGGCGGCGGAGTTTATCGCAGCACAAATGCGGGCCAGTCTTGGGCGCGCATCGATCCGAAAGACGGGCGTCTGCCGAGCCAGAGGATCTGGGCACTGGCTTTTGATGCGCACGATCAGAATGTGCTGTTTGTCGGTTCGCACTCGGCGGGTGTTTACGTAGTGCCACGCACGACTGACGCCGTATCGTCAGCTCAGCAGCAACACTAAACGGATTCCGAAAAGGCCATCCACAGATTACACAGAAATAATCTGCGTAATCTGTGGATGGCCTTGCACACGATTGCTTGACATGCACTTATACAGCCGTGTACAGTGCCGCCCTACCCGGTAAAAAGGCGGCGCGGGTGTTTGTCGGATCAAGCGGGGTAACTACGGCAGGGCGGTAATCGAAACACATTAGCTCGACATTTCAAATCCAAACGGCTCGCTTCCTCGCCAGCCTTCAACTCCCGACAACGCCAAGGTCAATCCAGCTAAAGGCCGCTGCACACTGTCTGACAGTCAGCAAACGCCTGTGCTGATTGTTTCCGCTTAGTGAGGCGCGATAAGATCTTCCACGCGCTGAGAGTTACCGGGCTACAGGAGTATTCATGTCTAGCGAACAACCCAAGCTGAATAACAGCGAGGCCGACACTAACTCAACATCCGGCGAGCCAAAGGCTGCGCCGCAACAAAACGCAATGACTTCTCAACCAGCACCAGCACCCCAACCAACCGAGGCCGATGAATCAGACGAGTCACGCTCCACCGGTGACGTCGACTTTGGCCAATTACTCGATCAGTTCGAACAGGAACAAGCAACCCTCGAAGAAGGCGAAGTCGTACGCGGCACCGTCGTCGGCTTGAGCGAACGCGGAGTCGTCATCGATTTTGGTTACAAGTCAGAAGGCATCGTTAATCCAGCCGAGTTCACTGAAAACGGTCAACTTACGGTCAAGGCCGGCGATGAAGTCGAAGTGCTGGTCAAGAGTATGGAAACTGCCGATGGCCTGCCGGTGCTTTCCCGCGCCGATGCCGTGCGCATGAAAGCGTGGGACGATCTCGATAAGGCGTATCGCGAAGGCACCAGCGTCAAAGGACGTGTCATCGATCGCATCAAAGGCGGGCTGCGTGTTGATATCGACGGTATTGCCGCCTTCCTTCCTGGCTCGCAGGTGGATGTTCGCCCGGTCAGAAATCTCGACAGTCTGCGCAACCAGGTGATCGAAGCGAAGGTAATCAAGCTCAATCGCAAGCGTTCCAACGTTGTGCTGTCGCGCAAAGCTGTTATCGAACAGGAGAACACTGGCCGTAAAGATCAAACTCTGCAACAGATCGAAGAAGACATTGTTGTCGAAGGCCAGATCAAGAACCTCACTGACTACGGCGCGTTTGTTGACCTTGGTGGTGTTGACGGGTTGTTGCACGTGACGGATATGTCGTGGGGGCGGCTACAGAATCCGAGTGAGCTGTTCCACGTAGGCGACACGATTCAGGTCAAGGTGCTCAAGTTCGATCGCGAGCGTGAGCGCGTCTCGCTCGGTTACAAGCAATTGCTGCCGGATCCCTGGTCCAGCGTCGAAGAGCGTTTTCCGATAGGCACGAGAGTGACTGGGCGTGTTGCGAGCGTAGCTGATTACGGTGCTTTCGTTGAACTCGAGCCTGGTGTCGAAGGTTTGGTTCACGTTTCGGAAATGAGCTGGTCCAAACGCGTCAAGCATCCGAGCAAAGTGGTCAATCCCGGAGACACGGTGGAAGTGGAAGTGTTAAGCGTGGATCCGCGGGCGCGTCGCATCAGCCTCGGCATGAAGCAGGTGCAGGAGAACCCGTGGCAGACGTTGCATCAGCGTTATCAGGTTGGCACGCGTGTTCATGGCCGCGTCAGAAACCTGACTGACTTCGGCGCCTTTATCGAGATCGAAGATGGAGTCGATGGACTCGTTCACGTTTCGGATATTTCCTGGTCCAGACGAATCAAGCATCCGAGCGAAGTGCTCAAGAAGGGACAGGAGATCGATGCTGTTATCACCAGCATCGATACTGAGAACCGCAGGTTGTCGCTGTCGATCAAAGACCTCGAGCCGAATGCATGGGAGAAATTCACGCTCGAACACAAGCCTGGCGACGTCGTACGTGGGAAGGTCGCGCGCTTTGCAAACTTCGGCGCGTTTATTGAACTTGACGACAATCTCGAAGGTCTCTGTCACATTTCGGAGCTTTCAGAAGAGCGCGTGGCAAAGCCTGAAGACGTGGTCCAACTCGGGCAGGAGATGGATTTCAAGATCCTGCGCATCGATCCTGAGACAAAGAAGATTGGTCTTTCCGCGAGAGCTGTTGGTAAAGACGAACCGATAGTCGACACGAAGATCTACTCGTCAGAAGCAGGCGGTGGCATGGCCTCACTCGGCGAACTCGCCGACTTTGGTCTCAACAAAACCGAGAGCAATGAATAGCCATACACAGATTACACTGATTTTGATCTGAGTAATCTGAACAATCTGTGGTTAAATTCAATCAATCGAGGTGATGCATGACAAAAGCAGAACTCGTCGAAGACGTAGCTCGAGCGGCTGAGCTCACAAAGAAAGACGCCGAGCGTTTAGTCGAAATTGTCTTTGAAAGCATCATTGAGACCCTGAACCAGGGCGAGAAGATTGAGTTGCGTGGCTTTGGCAGTTTTCGTGTGCGCGAGCGCGGCGCGCGGCGCGGCAGGAATCCCAAAACCGGCGATCCGGTCAGCATTCCTGCCAAACGAGTTCCTTATTTCAAGCCCGGCAAAGAATTGAAAGAGCTTATCAACGACGATAGTCCCGGCTCCCATGCAACATCCGCAAACACTTCACGGTCCATCGGCGATGACAATCGTCAGCCGCCCATTCTTTAAGCTGCAAACAAGTCGAGGTGCCTGAATTGGAGAGATTGTGGAGTCCCTGGCGCGCCAGGTACATCGCCTCAGGTGCTGATGCGCAAATTGACTGCATCTTTTGCCTAATGGCGAACGATCCCGATCATGATGAGGCGAATTTCGTACTGCACCGCGGCAAACACGCTTTCGTTGTGCTGAACGTCTATCCGTATATCAGCGGACATGTGATGATCGTTCCTTATCTGCACACGAGCGAGTTTGATTCAGTTGCGAAAGAGATCACGGATGAGATGATGGATCTCGCCAAGCGCTCGCAAACTGCGTTGCGCGAGGTTTATAAACCGGCTGGTTTTAACATGGGAATGAATCTTGGTACTGCGGCAGGCGCCGGTATCGCCGATCACATGCACATACATCTGTTGCCACGGTGGTCTGGCGATACGAACTTCATGACAACCGTTGGCGAAACACGCGTCCTCCCCGAGGACCTCCCAACCACCTACTCCAAACTCCACCCCCACTTTTAGCCACCTAAAATCTCTTGTGCCTTCTTGTGGCCGGGATCGCCTCGTCTTCAACCTCGCCACCGCGGCTGATCGGAACTTCAGAAGGTTTACTGTAACTGATGCCGCGTTCCTCGCTGTCGAGATTGCCGGCCGGCAATGGCCCAGCAAGTGGCGGATTGAAGCCCGGATAGTCAATGCGCGCATGATAGATTGCAGTCAACGCGCTAATCATCGCTTCACGAATCGTCGTTAACTCCTGCAACGTCACGTCGCACTCATCCAATTGGCCGTCACTGATAATCGCATCGATGATCTTTACGACGATGGCGCGAATGTTCTCGGGATCCGGACGCGCCAACGAGCGCGCGGCCGCCTCACACGAGTCGGCGAGCATCATGATCGCAGCTTCTTTGAATTGTGGCTTTGGACCAGGATAACGAAAGTCAGCTTCTTCCACAGTCTCGCCAGGCTTCGCTTGCGCCTGTGCCTTGCGGAGGAAGTAGTGCAAGGTGCGAGTGCCATGATGTTGTGGAATGAAGTCGGCGATCTTCTTTGGCAGACCAATCTCTTTGGCCAGCCTTGCACCGTAAGTGACATGACTCGTGATGATCTTCGCGCTCTGATAAGGACGCAGCCGGTCGTGCGGATTGTCGCCTTGTTGATTTTCGACGAAGTACTCGGGAGCGGCGAGTTTGCCGATATCGTGATACAGCGCTCCGATGCGAGCCAACAATGGATTTGCGCCAACAGCGCGGCAGGAATCTTCCGCCAGTTGCCCGACGGCGTGCGAGTGTTGGTTCGTGCCCGGCGCGCGCAGAGCAAGTTGGCCCAGCACCGGCAAGTCGGCGTTTGAAAGCTCCAACAGTTTGACGTCAGTAAGTATGCCGAAGAACGATTCGTTGATCGGCAAGCCACCTGCGGCAAATACCGCAGTCAACAAACCACCGCCGATACCACAACCTCCTGCCAGCAGAACTGTCCGTAACGTGAGTGGCTGTTCGGAGTAAGCAAGCAGGGCCACGGCCATCACGGCATTCGCTGCGCCGACAAGCAGACCCGCGAGTGTTACTGACTGTCGCTCGCGATAACGACCGATCCCGTAGATCGCGACAGAACACGAAACCATCGCAAACAGTGCTTTCTGCATTCCACCCGGCGCAAGCAATCCGGCAAAGAGCGCGGTAATGATTCCGGTCAGAAAAGCGAGCTGAGTATCGACCAACATTGCGACCAGCAACGCGGCCGCAGCGAATGGAATCGCAAAATTCCAGATAACCGGATCGTTCAGTGGCGCCGGCATTCGCGTGGCAAAACTGTCGCCGAAAGTAAAACCAATTTTCATCAGTGCTGTTTGGACGAGAATCGCCGATCCAACCAGCGCAAATGCCTTTTGTCTACTCAAACTGAGCGGACTGCTACTGCTGCGGTGTTCTGCAAACTTCCACGCGACCCAGTAAACAGCGATCACGATCAGTAATAAGCCAAAGAAATTCTGCCACGGTTTACCTGACTGACCTGCGCTCTTGATCGCAGCGATTTGCGCAAGGATGGCCGGAGTAACCGTGTCACCTTCTCGTGCAACAACCTGGTTCCGTTTCAATGAAATCACGACCGGTGGAATGCGGCTCGCTTCAGTTTCACGTGCTGCGGTCGTAGCAGTTTGATCGAGGACCACGTTCGGACGAATTAGCGGTAACAACGCCGAAAGCAGTGCGGTTTTCTCGTTAGCGGTCCAGCCCGGAAGGTTCAGGATTCTCAGTTCGAGAGTCCGCCGCGCTGACGAAAGAGAGACCATTCTCGTTCTCGGCGCCGGCACGATCAATTGCGCAACGGGATTGCGAACGTCGACCAGTACGATCTCCTGTTGTAGGCGTTCCGCATCGGCATCGTCATAAATGTAGGTGCCGCTGATCTCTCGAATGATTGAAGCGATGCGATCGAGGTCGGCTTCATTGAAGTTGTGGGCCATGATTGCTTGCGCAACTGCCGGGCCGCCTTCGCCAGTCCAGGTGACAGACTTGTTCTGGACGGATTTCTGAAGTTCTTCCCAAGCGGTGCGAAAACTCTGCACGGACGTTTCAGCGCGGCTGGAATCGAAATTGAAGACGGGTCGTGTTGTTTCCCGTGCGACCGCTTTTCGTCTTTCGGTTTCCGTTTGGTCCGTGGTGGTGAGATCGGCGGGCGCGACAATCGATCGCGAGAGCACGTCACCCACTTTGTAATCTTCATTGAAACTGGAGGAACGCGGCGAGAGCAGGAGAACGGTTGTCAGCAGAACAAGGAGACTGGAGCCGATGAGAAAGCGAGTGCGCGGCTGGAGCAGCCTGAGCGGCCTCGTTGCATAAGCTATGAGCTTGTCGCGAGCCTGAGTAACTGGAGTTTTGAATCGTGGACGAAGTCCCATATGTAGCCACAAAAGGGCACAAAGCACAAATTATGCGGCAGCGAGGTTGCGCGCCAAGACTGAACCAGCTTTTTCAAGCAATGGTTCGAGCGTCGAAGGCTTGATGGCTGAGATCACTACCGTCTCACTGCCATCGAGTTGCCGTGCTTGCCGAACAGCAGCTTCCAACATTTCCGGCGCCACTAAATCAGCTTTGTTAAGCGCGAGGATCGAGGGAATATCTGCCAGCTTCAGCTCCGCCAGAATTCTCTTTACTGACTGGACCTGTTGCACCCAACGCGGGTTCGAAACATCGACTGCGTGAATCAGTAACGTGCTGTCACTGATCTCCTCGAGTGTTGCACGAAACGCCGACAGCAGATCGGGCGGCAGTGCGCGAATAAATCCAACCGTGTCGTTTATGATCACTTCCTGTTCGCGTGGCAGACGCAACCTTCGCGAGGTTGGATCGAGCGTGGCGAACATGCGCTGCTCGGCATGCACGGCGCTTTTGGTCAGTGCATTGAGCAGAGTGGACTTTCCAGCGTTGGTGTACCCGACGATCGAGATTACCGGCAATCCCTGCCGTGTTCGTCCTTTACGGCGCTCCTGCCGGCGTTGTCGTTGTGCCTCGATTTCGCGTTCGAGACGATTGATGCGATCGCGCACGCGGCGGCGATCAGTTTCGAGCTTCGTTTCACCAGGACCTCTGCCGCCGATGCCGCCGGCCAAACGTGAGAACGCCGAGTCTTGACCCGCGATCAAACGTGGCAGCAAATACTTCAGTTGGGCCAACTCGACCTGGATCTTTCCTTCCTTCGACTGCGCGCGCTGGGCGAAGATGTCGAGAATCAACTGCGACCGATCGATCACTTTAAGATCAGTTGCTTCCGACAACGATCTCACTTGCGCCGGTGAAAGCTCACTGTCAAAGACGAGCATGTCTGCACCGAGTTGCAACGCACGAATGATCAACTCGTCGAGCTTGCCGCGTCCCAATACTGTGCGCGGATCGATCGCGGAACGGCGTTGAATGATTCGATCTTGGACCACCATGCCTGCAGACGCAGCGAGTTCGGCAAGTTCCTCCATCGATTCCTCGGCATCACTCAACGATCCGGTTGCGACGCCAACCAGGATCGCGCGATCGCGTACTTCTGCGCGACGTGCCGCACGACGGTTGCGCGCCATCTCTTCTTCCAGTGAATCGATCAGCGACTGGAAATCGTGATCGAGTTGCGAAGCTACTTTGGGTTCGAGAAAAGAATAGAGTTCAGGCGCAGTTGCATTCTCCAGCTCACCTGCATGCAGCGGTAACAAGTGCGCCGCGCGCACCAGACCAGGCAAGCCCGACTGGACGTCGACGTCGATCGCCGCCATCAGATCGAGACGCAGCAGCGCGAGGTCTGTCAGGTCGTCTTGCGTTAGCGGTTCGCCGCGAAGATGTGTGTGTACACAACGAAGTCCACGAAACCTTCCGGAAGCTACGCGCACACGTTTGAAATCAGGTAACTCGATGCGACGATTGTCGCCAACCATCACATACTGGATGTGCCCCTGGCGGTCGATCAAGGCACCAATCTGACGTCGCGTTTCGTGTGACAGTTCGCTTAGCTGTCGAGCAAATTCGGAGGTGACGATTTGGTCTGGAGGTATGCGCCGAGTGTACAGTTTTTCGATGCGCCGCAGTTGATTTGGTTTTAAGCCGAGAGTATTGCCGAGAACGCTGGTAATGGCCTTTTCCTTCCTATTCGGGCGCAAATTATAACATAGGAGTTTGTAGCCGCAGATAACGCGGATGACGCGGATATATGATTAGACATAGATCTACCCGCATCGTATGATGAACGACCTTTATGGCTGGTGCTGGAAAAATCTTGAATATAGATCCGCCTTACGGCGTGCCGGGCGGAGAGATCGTCGTTGATTGTACGGGCTTCGACACCAGCGATCCGTCTCAATGCTCTGTGTTGTTTGGCGACTCACCGGCGCAGATCGTTGCGTTTGGTCCACGACGCGTGCTGGTGCAAGTGCCCGAGGCAAAAGGCGGCGATGTCGCGGTCAGATTGAACAGCGGAGGTAATTTGAGCGAACCCGCGCGCCTCACAGTTGCGAAAAAACTTGCCGGAGATCTTCATCCAGTAGCCAACCCGGCGTTCGATCCGGATGATGGCGCGCTCTTCGTCACGCGCTCAGGATCGCGAGGCGAAGAATTACCCGTAACGCTTTTCAGGATAGACATCAGCGGAGACGTTTCCGAATATTCAGGAGACATTCCAAATCCAACCGGTATCGCCTTTGCACCTGATGGCCAGATGTTTGTCACGAGTAGGCTCGAAGGTGTCGTTTACAGATTGAATCCTTTCAAAGAAGCGGTTGTCTTTGCGCGCAATCTCGGGATCGCGACCGGTATCGCTTTTGATCGTCGTGGCTTGATGCACGTCGGCGATCGAACCGGAACGATCTTCAAAGTGAATGGCATCGGCGAAGAACGACCCTGGGTGCAGATCGAACCGTCAGTTTCGGCGTTTCACCTGGCGTTTGGTCCGGATGAAGCTTTGTACGTCACTGGTCCAACTGTCACGAGTTTCGATTCGATCTGGCGCATAAATCCTGACGGCGAGGTTGACGTATTCTTTAAAGGACTCGGGCGGCCTCAAGGTCTTGCTTTCGATCGCGACGGAAACTTGTACGTTGCTGCGGCGTTACGAGGACGGCGCGGCATTGTGCGCATCACCCCGAGCGGCGAAGCCCAACTGATCGTTGCCGGCATTAACTTGATCGGACTTGCGTTTAGTGCGGGTGGAGACATGGTCGTCGTCTCGATCGACTCTGTTTACAGTCTGCCGGCGCAGATCAGAGGAACCCTTTTGTGATTTTTGTGCTTCTTTGTGGCAGAATGCTGAGTCTATTTAGATGAATCCAGAACAACTGATTCCCCAACTTATTATTTACATGGTGGTGCTGCTGCTCGCGATCTCAGCACACGAGGCGGCGCACGCCTGGATGTCTTACAAGTTTGGCGACGACACAGCACGTCTGTTGGGACGAATCACACTTAATCCTGTGGCCCACACCGATCCGATCGGCACGCTGCTGATCCCGATCGTGATGTTCATCTTCGGCCACGTTGGTGGCGCGCTGGGGTCAATACCACTCATCGGGTGGGGGAAGCCAACTCCGGTGAATCCATTGCGCTGGCGCAACAAGGATCTTGCGAACGTGATGGTGTCGATCGCCGGCATCCTGGCGAATATCATCATCGCCACGATCGGATTTGTGATCTTGAAAGTGCTATTAAAGACTGGAGCGTCTGATCAGCTACCGGAATCTTTGCAGGAACCCATCTTTTTGTTTCTCAGTTATCTGCTGATCATGAACGTCTCTTTGGCAGTTTTTAATTTACTGCCATTTCCTCCGCTTGACGGGAGTAAGGTTCTTGACACGTTCTTGCCGGCGAGCATGCGGCCCGTAATGGCGTTTCTGGAGCAATACGGTTTTTACATCCTCATTCTTTTGATTTACCTGGGAGTCTTCAATGCGATCATCACGCCGGTGATTAGCGTGATTGATTATCTATTGCGATTGTAATTCTTAAATGACGAAACGAATCTTTAGCGGCGCGCAACCTAGCGGCAACGTCCATCTCGGCAACTACCTCGGAGCGTTGCGTAACTGGGTCGCGCTGCAACGCGAATACGAGAGTTTCTATTGCATCGTTAACCTGCACGCCATCACCCTGGCGCAGGATCCCGCACTGTTAGCAGAGAAGACGAAAGATCTCGCGCGGGTCTATCTGGCAGTCGGAATCGATCCACAAATATCTACTGTCTTCATACAATCAGACGTTCCGGAACACGCGGAGCTGGCCTGGGTGTTGAACTGCGTCGCGCGTATGTCGGAGCTCGAGCGCATGACGCAATACAAAGACAAAGCGCGCAAACAGCAGGAAAACATAAGTGTCGGAATGTTTGACTATCCTATTCTGATGGCTGCCGACATTCTGCTTTATCAGACGGATCTGGTGCCTGTTGGTGACGATCAGCGACAACATCTCGAACTCACTCGCGACGTCGCTATCCGCTTCAATCGTGATTACGGCGAGACGTTCAAAGTGCCTGATGCCTATATTCCGAAGGTCGGCGCGCGCATTATGTCGTTGTCGGATCCGACGAAGAAAATGTCGAAGTCTGATGACGATCCGAACGGCTGCGTGTTGTTAATGGATGACCCCGATACCGTGCAGAAGAAATTCAAACGCGCGGTGACTGATTCGGGTACTGAAATACGTTTCGATGAGTCGCGACCGGCGATCAACAATCTGCTCGAGATCTATCACCTCATTACCGGCAAGACACAGCAGGAAGTCGAAGATCATTTTGCGGGCAAGGGTTATGCTCAGTTGAAAGGAGATCTTTCTGAAGCGACGGTGGAGTTTTTGCGGCCGATCCAACAGCGGGTTAGAGAGATCAGCGACGAACAGCTCGATCAGATACTCGACCAGGGCCGCGAAAAGGCACAACGAATTGCGAGCGTGACGTTGGACCAGGTGTTTCAACGGACTGGATTGGCGAGAAAAGCGAGCCGCGGATGACGCGGATTTGTAACTGATGGAAGAAGAAACTACCGAAGAGCGAACAGTTCCGCTGAACGTCGCGGGCGCAGTGCCGCAGATTGTCTCTGATGACACGACGGACGATCTGAAGATCGTGCTCGGTGAGTTTGAAGGTCCGCTTGACCTGTTATTGCATTTGATTCGGCAGGAGCATGTCAGTATCTACGACATCCCGGTCGCGCGCATCACCGACGAATATCTGCAATATTTGCGAGTGATGCAGGAGATGGACATCGCTGTGGCCGGCGACTTCCTCGTGATGGCAGCCACGCTGATCGAGTTGAAGACAAAGATGCTGCTGCCGCGCGATCCGCTTGCTACGGAAGAAGAAGAGGAGGATCCGCGCAGCGACCTGGTGAATCAGTTGCTTGAATATCAGAAGTACAAAGCTGCGGCGCAGATGCTCTGGTCGCGCGCGACGGTCGAGCAGGCAGTCTTCAAGCGGGCTGAGCTGGAAACTGACAAGAACAACCCGGAAGTTGCCGCCGGCGTTTTCGATCTGCTCAAAGTCTTTCAGGAAATCCTCGCGCGACATAAGGAAGAAGTTCTGCTCGAGATTGAACGCGAAGAGATCTCGATGGCTGAGATGCTCGAACGTCTGCGCAATATGGTGATGTCCTCAGGCGAGCTCAACTTGCGTGTCTTTTTCGAGCGCGCGAGATCGCGTCGTGAACTTGTGCTTGCGTTTTTGTCAGTGCTCGAGTTGGTAAGGACCACTGAAGTCAAATTGTTTCAGCGCGAAACTTTCGGCGACATCGTTGCGCGTGTCGCGAGTTAAATATGAACGAAGAAACTGTGGACCAGGAGCCGATCGATGAAGCGGCCCTGAACGAAGAGGCGAGTCGTGAACTCGCGGCGATGGTTGCTGAAGCAGAGGCTTCGTCCGTCACGAGTGAAGAAGAAAGTGCTGACGACACGCCCTTGTCTTCGCCGCAAAATCAGGCTGAACGCGCGGCGGTGATCGAAGCATTGATCTTTGTTTCTGATGAGCCGTTGAGTGTGAAGACGATTGCCGACGTGCTCAAAGAAGACAAGCAAGTCATAACCGATGCGGTTGCGGCGCTGGCCGAGGAATTCAATCGGCGCAATGGCGGCTTGCAGTTGCGTGAGGTTGCTGGTGGTTGGCAGTTTGCTACGCGGCCCGAGTATCACGAACACGTGCGCGCGTTTCTGAAGACGCGACCGAGTGCAAAGCTCAGCATCGCTTCACTCGAAACACTGGCAGTGATCGCTTATCGACAGCCAGTTACTGTTCCCGAGATCCTCGAGATACGCGGCGTGCAATCGCCGTCCTCGATCAAGACTCTGCTCGACAAGAAGTTGATCGTGGCGAAAGGACGAAAAGAGACTGTTGGCCGCCCGATGATGTATGGCACGTCGAAGGAGTTTCTGCTTCAATTCGGGTTGAAGGACTTGTCTGAGCTGCCGAGTGTTGAAGACTTTCACGATCTGAGCGGCGGGTCTTAACGTTGGGGCAGCGTCTGCAAAAACTGATCGCCGCGGCTGGAATTGCCTCACGCAGGCATGCGGAAGAATTGATCGCTGCCGGCAAAGTTACTGTCAACGGCGAAGTCATAAAGGAACTCGGCGCTAAGGCCGATCCCGAAAAAGACCACATCAAAGTAAACGGCAAGCTCATCAACCCTCAGCTACAGTCACGCGAAAAAGTCTACGTATTACTGAACAAACCAAAGGGGTACTTGTCGAGCGTCTCCGATCCCGAAGGCCGGCCGCTCGTTACAGAGTTGCTGCCGCCTGCGTTGGGACGCCTGCATCCTGTTGGACGTCTCGATTTCAACACCGAAGGGCTGTTGTTGCTCACCAACGACGGCGAGTTCACCAACTTCGTCACTGCCGCGCGCAATCAAGTTGAAAAGGTCTACGAAGTTAAAGTGAAAGGCGTGCCAACGGACGCCGCTATTGAAAGACTGCGACGTGGCGTCACGCTCGACGATGGCACGCGTACAGCGCGGGCGAAGATCACGAAGCTGAATGAGACGCAAACAAACGCCTGGTACGAAGTGATGCTTCATCAAGGACGCAATCAGCAAGTCCGCCGTATGTTTGAGCTGATTGGGCATTCAGTGTTGAAGCTGCGGCGCGTGCGGATCGGGTCTCTTCGCGATGACAGACTCAAGCCCGGCCATTGGCGATTCTTGTCGCCGGGCGAAGTAAAAGCCATCTATAGATTACGCAGATCTGTGTAAATCACGGATTACACAGATCAGCGTAATCTGTGTTACAAACACAATCACTATGCAATTTGAGTTAAGCGAAGAGCAACAACAGATCAAGATGAGTGTTCGCGAGTTCGCTGAGTCGGAGATCGCGCCTCACGTCATGGAATGGGATGAGTCTCAACATTTTCCAATCGAGCTGAAACCAAAACTCGCGGAGCTTGGTCTACTCGGCGTCATCTTCCCGGAAGAGTATGGTGGCGCGGGTATGGGTTACGTCGAGTATGCGACGATCATCGAGGAGCTGTCGCGGGTCGATGGATCAGTCGGTATCTCTATCGCCGCGCACAATTCGCTTTGCTCAAATCACATTTACCAGTACGGATCTGAAGAGCAACGAAAGAAGTATCTCGTCCCGCTCGCAACCGGCGAACATCTCGGCGCGTGGGGACTGACAGAACCGAGCGCCGGATCGGATGCTTCAGGAACTAAGTCATTAGCAGTGCGCGCGGATGGTGGCTGGATTGTCAACGGCTCGAAAAACTTCATCACTCACGCGATTCACGCCGACACGTGTGTGGCAATGGCAGTCACTGACAGAGCGAAGCGAAGCAAAGGAATATCGGCCTTTATCTTTGCGAAGGGAATGAACGGGTTTTCACCTTCCAAGAAAGAGAACAAGCTTGGGTTGCGTGCTTCGGAAACGGCGAGTGTGGTTTTTGAGGACTGCTTCGTACCTGACGGTGAACTGCTCGGCGAAGAAGGCATGGGTTTTGTAAACGCGATGGAGATACTCGACGGTGGTCGCATCTCGATTGCGGCATTGGCAGTTGGCATTGCACAGGGCGCTTACGAATCTGCGTTGCGCTACGCAAAAGAGCGGCAGCAGTTTGGAAAACCGATAGCCGAGTTTCAGGCGATACAGTTTAAATTAGCTAACATGGCGACGCAGATCGATGCGGCGCGATTGCTGATGTATCGTGCGGCGTGGATGAAAGACGAAGGAAAGAAGACGACGAAAGAGTCGTCGATGGCGAAACTGTTTGCGTCGGAGATCAGCGTCAACGTTTGTGAAGAAGCGATCCAGGTGCACGGCGGTTACGGCTACACGAAAGACTATCCGCCGGAGAAGTACTGGCGCGACTCAAAGCTGTGCACGATCGGCGAAGGGACGTCGGAGATTCAACGCATCATCATCGCGCGTGAGATCCTGCGGCAAGTTTAGCCACAAAAAGGCACAAAATGTTGGAGCTCAGCCAACGCATCAGTAACGGAGAGGCGGCGGCGGTGGCGCGTGCGATCTCGCAGATTGAGGATGGGTCTGCGGGCGCGGCTGCGTTGATGAAGCAGATCTATCAACTCTCGCGCGGCGCTTTGGTCATCGGAATCACCGGCGCGCCTGGCGCGGGCAAGTCCTCGCTCGTCGATAAACTGGCCCTGCTTTATCGCCAACGTGGCGAACGCGTCGGCATCGTCGCCGTCGATCCGTCGAGCCCGTTTTCTGGCGGCGCCATACTCGGCGATCGCATTCGCATGCAGACGCTCGGCTTGGATGAGGGTGTTTTTATTCGGTCGATGGCGACGCGTGGCAATCTCGGCGGCTTGGCAAGGGCTACGGTCGACGCAGTCGCGATTCTCGACGCGGCGGGATACGCCAAGATTATCGTCGAGACGGTCGGTGTTGGGCAGGACGAAGTTGAGATCGTTAAAGCGGCAGATGTTTCCGTGGTGGTTCTGGTGCCCGGCATGGGCGACGACATTCAGGCAATTAAGGCCGGAATCATGGAAATTGGCGACATCTTCGTGATCAACAAGGCCGATAAAGACGGCGTTTACGCTACTGAAAAAGAACTCGAGTCGCTGTTGTCGCTGTCCTCGCGTGATGACGGTTGGGAGCCTCCAATCGTCAAGACCATTGCGACTGAGAACCAGGGCGTGGCAAACCTCGTGCAGGCAATCGATAACTTTTGCCAGGCACAACTCGGCCCCCGCGTGAGCAGCGACCGCCGCCGCGCTATCGCCCGCTGGCGGATTGTGGAGCTGTTAAGGGAAAGTTTGTTGTCGCGCGTTTTGGCTTCCGATTCGTCGATTGCTATGCTTAATCGGCTGGCGGACGAAGTTGCAACCCGGCGGCGAGACCCTTATTCTGCGGTTGAGGAGATTATTCAGGCTGCTGAAGGTTGATCACATCGGAATAGCTACAAATAGCATCGAAGAAGGTCTTGGTGTCTGGCGTGATGCTCTGGGCTTGAAAGTCGACTCAACAGAAGAGATTACTGAACAGGGCGTCAAATTATGCATGCTGGCGGTGGGCGACACTCACGTGGAACTGCTCGAGCCGCTTGGCGCTGAGACCTCAGTGGGAAAGTTCCTCGCGAAGCGCGGGCCGGGAATGCATCACATTGCAATTGAGGTCGCGGACATCAACGCTTCGTTAGCGGAGTTGAGGAGCAAAGGCGCACGGTTGATTGACGAGACACCGCGTGTTGGTGCTGGTGGTTGTTTGGTTGCGTTTATTCATCCGTCGTCTGTTAATGGAGTGCTGCTCGAGTTGGTACAGCATCGATAGTTAGGAAAGGAAAGTATTTTGAATTCTACACAGAAAGCTCTCATCGCTGCGGCTATCGCCATACTCTTTTCGGTAGGGTTGATCTATTGGGTCGCAAAAGGAAGAAAGGCCGGACCAGTCGAGTTGACGGCTGAAGACATGACGCTGATCGCTGAAGATCAACCGGCGCAGATGCGTGCACAACTGGCGACTGACGAGAAGGCGCGCAAAGATTTTGCGCAGGACGTTCGACGGTTGTTGGCTGTTGCAGAAGAAGCTCAGGCGCATGGCGTCGATAAAGCGCCCGATGTAAAACGCCAGCTCGAATTTCAGAAGGCGAGTGTGATCGCTCAATTCTATTTCGAGGAGCAGGAAAAGAGTGGCGGCGGCGATATTAGCGACAAGGAAGTCGACGAGTTTTTCAAACAACCCGGCAATCAGCAGAAGTTCGATCAAATCATCGCCGACGCCAAGAGCAAGGATCCGCAGTTCGCGGCGCAGGAGATTCCGCCGGAGCAACTCAACATGTTGAAGCAGCGCCTTGGTCGAATCTACGTCGCGGAAAAGAAAGCGATTGACCAGGGACTGGACAAAAAACCGCAGGTCCGGTTGCAGATGTTGTTGCAGCATGCGCGGGTGATCGCGCAGAAGTATGCAGTCGACAAACTGCAAGAAAAGATGAAGGCTACTGACGAGGAAGTTAACGCTTATCTCGCGAGTCATCCCGAGCTTGATACTGACAAAAAGAATCGTGAGAAGGCGGAAGAGATCCTCAAGCGTGCTCGCGCGGGTGAAGACTTCGCCAAACTCGCGCAGGAGTATTCAACCGACGGCAGCAAGGACAAAGGCGGCGACCTCGGTTGGTTTGGTCATGGCGACATGGTGCCTGAGTTCGAGCAGGCCGCTTATGCTTTGAAGCCCGGACAGATCAGTGACGTGGTCCAAAGCAAGTTTGGTTTTCATATCATAAAACTCGAAGAACGCAAGACTGAGACGAAAGACGGCAAGACAGAAGAGAAGGTGCATGCGCGGCACATCCTGATCAGCGACGCGAACAGTAATCCGTTTGCGCCACCACAAACATCGCGCGATAAGGCGCGGGCGGCTGTCGAGCAGGAGAAGGCGAAAAAGATACTCGACGATATCGTCAGCCATTCGCATGTGAAGGTAGCGGATAATTTTCAGGTGAAAGCGCCTGAGCAGCAGCCGATGCAGGGCTTGCCGCCGGGATTTGGTGCGCCTCCTCAAGCCGAGCCGCCGGCGCCCGAGCCATCGGCGAAACCAAAGCCGAAGCAGAAATAAGCCACGGATCTACACGGATGAATACTGATTTAATCCGTCATCAATTCGCGTTCATCCGTGGCCTGGTTTTTGGTGATTACCGGGTCGAGATCATCCCCGATACCGAATTCCATCTCGATGGAGGAGCGATGTTCGGGGTGGTCCCACGCAAGCTCTGGTCGCAGGTCTGTCCGCCGGATAACGACAACCGCATTCGCATGAACATGAATTGCGTCTTCATCGACACCGGTGCTGAGAAGGTTCTGATCGAGACCGGCATCGGCGACAAGTGGACCACGAAGCAAGTGTCGATGTACGGCATCGACCGCGCGCGATCGTTGAGTGAAACACTGGCGGTGCGCACGGGTTGTACGGCTGACGACGTCACGATCGTGGTCAACACGCACCTGCACTTCGATCATGCGGGCGGTAATACAAAGCTCGACGCGACGGCCAAACCAGTAGCTACATTCCCCAACGCTCGTTATCTTGTTTCGCGTGCCGAGTTGGACCATGCGGAACATCCGACCGAACGCGATCGCGCGAGTTATCTGCCGGATAACTGGCGACCGCTGATGGTGTCAGGTCAACTCGAGACGAAGGACAGCGAGTACGAAGTGGTGCCCGGTCTAAAAATGGAGACGATCGCCGGGCACAACCGTTCAATGCAGTGCTGGCGGCTCGAAAGAGATGGCCAGACGATGTTTGGTTTTGCCGATCTCGTGCCGATGCGCGCGCATGTTCGTCTGCCTTGGATCATGGGTTACGATCTCTTTCCGGTCGAAACACTTGAAGCGAAGAAGAGATTATTGCCGCAGGCAGCGCGCGAGGGTTGGTTATGCTTGTTCTATCACGATCCCGATGAGCCGTTGTGTCGCTTAGAGCAGGGAGAGAAGGAATTTAGTCCGGTTCCTTATCGCGGAGAATCTTGATGAGTAGTTCATCGGCAGTTCGTGTCGGCATCATCGGCGGCAGTGGTCTCTATCAAATGCCTGAGTTGACGGGCGTTGAAGAGATCAAAGTTGACACTCCTTTTGGACCACCCTCTGATTCATTCATCGTCGGAACACTGGAAGGCGAGCGAGTTGCTTTCCTGCCGCGTCACGGGCGAGGTCATCGTTTAACTCCGACTGAAGTTCCATTTCGCGCGAACATCTACGCGATGAAGCTGCTGGGGGTCGAGAGTATTTTGTCTGCATCTGCGGTCGGCTCGTTGCAGGAAAAATACGCGCCGCTCGATATGGTGATTCCCGATCAGTTTTTCGATCGGACGCGAGGACGTGTGAAAGAGTCGACGTTCTTTGGCGAAGGGATCGTCGCGCATGTTTCGTTCGCGCATCCGGTTTGCACGCGGCTAGGCGATGTGTTGGAAGAGTCATGTCGAGTGGCTGACGTTAAAACGCATCGTGATGGAACTTACTTGTGTATGGAAGGGCCGGCATTTTCGACCGTGGCGGAGTCGAATGTCTATCGCTCGTGGGGCATGGACATCATCGGCATGACGAATCTGCAGGAGGCGAAGCTCGCGCGCGAAGCGGAGATCTGTTACGCGACGCTGGCGCTGGTGACGGATTACGATTGCTGGCATCCCGGGCACGATGCGGTCAGCGTCGAGACAGTGGTCGAGTATTTGAACAAGAACGTTCGCAATGCGCAGATCATCTTGCGTGAAGCGGTGAAGCGTGTGAAAAGTGCGGATCGCGATTGTAAGTGCGGCTCAGCGTTACAGCATGCGATCTTCACCGCGCCGGAACTCTGGCCGGAGGCGACAACAAAAAAGCTCGACGCGATCATCAAAAAGTACCGGACGTGAGAAATCATGAGAGAATTCTTTCACGCAAAGCCGCAAAGGCGCAAAGAAATCTTGGTCTCACTTTGCGTCTTTGCGCCTTTGCGTGAGAATTTCTTTGAGGTAACACATGAGAGTTAAATTTTTAGTGCTGCTTGTCGTTCTTCTTTTGGCGCCGATGACTTACGCGCAGGGTGTGAAGAGTGGTCCTGATCCGTCAACGCTGCGCGATCCGGATCTCGAGCGAGACTCGTATCACAACCTCGAAGTCGCGAAGAATTATTTCAAACTGAAGAAAGCGTACGTCGCCGCATTGAAACGCTGCGAGGAGATCATCGCTGGCAACCCAAACTTCGCGAAGATTGACGAGGTGTTGCTGATGGCGGGGCAAAGTAGTCTGTGGCTCGCTGATAAGAAGGGAAAGCAGAGTCCTGACTTGTACGTCAGTTTCGATGGGGGTGAAAAGCGCACCTTGACGACGGAACAGTTTCGCGAGATGGGCCGTGATTATTTGAAGAAACTAATCGACGATCATCCTGAGAGCTCGTTTGCTAAGCAAGCGCAGGAAGAGTTGCGTGCGCTCGAGGTTGCGAAGCAGCCGTAGCCACAAAAAAAGCACAAAGCTCTAAGACCAAAGACCAAAGACCAAAGACCACATGTCCCTTTTAGTCGTCGGATCCGTCGCTTACGACGCAGTCGAAACACCGTTTGGTAAATGCGAGAAGATGCTTGGCGGTTCTGCCTCACACTTCTCGATCTCCGCGAGTTTCTTTACCGACGTGAGCATCGTCGGTGTTGTCGGCGGTGATTTCGCGGACCAGGAAGTGTTTGAGAGTCGCGGCATCGGCACGCGCGATCTTGAACGAATCGAAAACGGTAAGACGTTTCGCTGGGAAGGTCGTTACGATTACGATCTGAACATTGCCCACACACTCTGCACCGAGTTGAACGTCTTTGCCGACTTCCAACCCAAGCTCTCGGAAGAATCGAAGCGTTCGCGGCTACTGTTTCTGGGCAACATTCAGCCGGATCTGCAACGTGGCGTGCGCGAGCAGATGCCCGATGCAGAATTAGTCGCGCTCGACACGATGAACCTCTGGATCGAGCACACGCGCGACTCGTTGATTCGCACTATCAAAGGCGTTGAGGTCGTAATCATCAACGATGCTGAGGCACGTCAACTCACCGCCATTCCGAACATTATCAAAGCAGCGCGTGAGATTCTGAGTTGGGGACCAAAGGCACTGATCATCAAGCGGGGTGAATATGGGGCGGCATTGTTTACGCGAGACAGTTACTTCGCCATTCCCGCTTACCCGCTCGAATCCGTTTTTGATCCGACCGGCGCAGGTGATACCTTCGCTGGTGGGTTCATGGGTTATTTGGCGAGCCAGGACACGCTCGACGAAAGCGCGATGCGGCGCGCGATGATCTTTGGATCGGTGATGGCGTCGTTCAACGTCGAGGAGTTTGGCACCGAGCGCGTCAGGCGACTCACACACGCAGAAATCAACGATCGCTTTCGCGCGTTCAAACGCATGACGCACTTTGAGGAGATTCCGTTTGCGAGGAAGTAACGGTTAAAAGCATCCACAGATTACACAGATTTAACCAACAGGAGTTCCACAGAATGTTTTGTCCCATTTGTGAAGCTGAATACGAACCAGGTATCACGCGCTGTCCTGATGATGACTCGCCGCTCGTCGAGAAACTGACTCCCGAGACGACGGGTCACGACAGCAGCGAGGCGCGATTTGTGGCGCTCCATAAACTCGGCTCGCCCGCAGAGGCTGAGATGGTGAACGACATACTCAGGCAGAATGGTGTTCGCTCAGTTGTTAAGTCTGGCGGTGCTGATGCTTTCTCTCCACTTTTATCGGCGACGTCCGAAGGCGCGGTCATTTTTGTAGACGAACGCGACGCAGATCGTGCGTTGGAGATCTATAATGCGTTTTTTGGTGGCGATACAACGCCGCTCACTGGTGGACCAACTGAAGGTGAAGAGTAGTTTTTATGTCTGACGATGCCGGCGATGCGATTGTGGTTTTCATGACGGCTGCCAGCGGCGAAGAAGCCGCGCGACTCGCCGACATGGTGGTGGGTGCACACCTGGCTGCGTGTGTTCAGATCTTACCGGAGATGGAATCCGTTTATCGGTGGGAGGGAAAGATTGAGCGGCAGTCAGAAGTCTTATTGCTGGCCAAAACCACGATGGACAAGTTCGAAGAGCTCGAGCGAGAAGTGCGCGCGCTGCACAGTTATGAAACGCCTGAGATTATCGCGGTGCCCATCACAGCCGGCTCGGCTCCTTATCTCGAGTGGTTAACTAAACCCTGATCTCTTCAGAGGCTGGCTGATTCAATTGTATAAGCGAGCTCTGCGCTCGATTCACAATCTCCACCACTTCTGCCGGCGAATCCGTAACGTGAAACAGGTCGAGATCGAGATGTGAGATCTTGCCGTCCGCTAACATCACATTACGCAACCAATCCAACATCCCACTCCAATACTTACTGCCGAAGAGCACGATTGGAAAGTTTCGGATCTTCTTCGTCTGGATTAAGGTGAGCGCTTCAAACAACTCGTCAAGCGTTCCAAAGCCGCCCGGAAAGATGACAAAAGCCAGGCTATACTTCACGAACATCATCTTGCGGACGAAGAAGTATTTGAACGTCAGACTGAGTGTTTGATAAGCATTTGGCCGTTGCTCGAACGGCAACTCGATATTGCAGCCGATCGACAGTCCACCAGCTTCGAACGCGCCGCGATTGGCTGCTTCCATGATGCCTGGTCCACCGCCGGTGATCACCGCAAAACCTTGCGCGGCAAAGAGTGCGCCGGTTTCCTGTGCCGCTTTGTAATCCGGATCGTCAGGTTGGGTGCGCGCGGAACCGAAGATGGCGATGGCGCGACTCAGACTCGCAAGTTCATCAAAGCCCTCGACAAACTCGCCCATGATACGGAAGACGCGCCACGGATCAGTGTGAGTAAACTCATCAGGCCGTGGACTTTCGAGCAGTTGTTCGTCTTGTGTTGCGCCTGGAGCTTTCCGCCCCTGCCGATGGTCTTTTTTGTCCATTCGAATCCGCGATTATCTCTTTTTCAATCCGCGTTATCCGCGTTACCTCAGATACCCATGATGTTGTAGCCACAATCGACGTAGATCACCTCACCGGTGATGCCGGACGCCATCGAGCTACAGAGAAAGACCGCCGCGTTTCCAACCTCGCGCGGGTCGACGTTGCGACCAAGCGGCGCTCGTTCTGCGTGATGTTTCAACATCGTGCTGAAGTCGGCTACACCGCGCGCTGAGAGAGTTTGAATTGGACCAGCGCTGATCGCATTGATACGAATGTTTCGTGGGCCAAGATCTTTTGCGAGATAACGCGTGCTCGCTTCAAGCGCCGCTTTGGCGACTCCCATCACGTTGTAACCGGCCACTACTTTTTCCGCGCCGTAATAAGACATCGAAACGATGCTACCGCCGTCGGTCATTAACGGCGCGGCAGCGCGGGCGAGTTGTGGCAGTGAGTAGGCGCTAATCTCGAGTGCCGTGAGAAATGCCTCGCGGGTAGTGTTGAGGTACTCGCCGCCGAGTGCTTCACGCGGTGCGAAGGCGATGCTGTGAATCAGAAAATCGAGACGGCCGAAGTGTTCGCCGGCGCGACGAAATGTTTCGTCAACTTCTTCCTGTTTTGTGACGTCGCACGAAAGCAGCAAAGAGCTGGGCATTGCTTCATGCGTCAGGCTTTCGACATTTTCTTTCAATCGCTCGCCTTGATAAGTGAAAGCGAGGTTTGCGCCGGCTTCGTGTAGCGCCTGAGCAGTGGCCCAGGCGATGGAGCGCTTGTTTGCCACTCCGAAGATGATTCCATTTTTGTTTTTGAGCATCTTTTGTATAGGCCCTATAGGTCCTATAGGCCGTATAGGACCTATATTTTCTAAGCTGCCGCGCTTTCGGGTGCAGTCATCAGAGCTTTGTATTGACCGCTTTCTACCCACTGCAAAATTTCCGCTACGCGCCAAACAGGAAACGGATGGCTTAAGCCGGAGTTGATCACATCCGCCCAGAAACGATCCAGCGCTTTCTCATCGTAGTTCTTTTGGAAGTCGCGGGCTTGGGCGAGAAATTGATCATAGTCGACGCGAGAAGCAAACGTGCCGCCGCTCAGTTTCATCATCGTGCGGCCAATCACATTCGCGTCCTGCGTCACGAGCAGGGCTGCGCGATCGCACGACAACTCGGCACGTCTGGCCCAGGCAAGTAAGGCCGCACGCATGCTCATCGTCAGGAGTTCCTTGACGATGAACGTCAAAGGCGACGCGAGCACGGCGCTCTTCGCGAGAAACTCGATCAACCGCGCCGCGGTCAGGTAGAGAACGTGCTCAGCGTGAATGTGGCCCACTTCGTGCGCGACGACCGCCAACACCTCTTCGTCATTCAATCGCTCGATCAGTTGTGAGTACAGCACGATGACCGGACGTTCCACGCCGCCCGTGAAGGCGTTGACGACTGGATTCTGTTGCACGAAAAGCTCCGGCATATCGACGCCGAGCGTGGTGCAGGCGATCTGAAGTTTCGCGTAGAGATCCGGACACTGCGTCGGCGTAACTTTGACGGCGCTCGCGGTGAAGATCACGCGTATTGCCGACTCGCCTGTGACTGCGAGAAGTTTCTTGAGCGCGGAATCAATGCCGGGAATGGCTCGCAGTGCTGCGAGCGCGCGACTGTCGTCAGGATGGATGTACTGGTCCTTGTCGAGATGCGCGAACTTCTTGTGCGGCGCGTCTGACAGTGGCAGACGGCAACGTCCGCAGCGTGCATCACCACCATCTGGACGGACTTGATTTCGCTGACCGCAGTAGCGACAGCGGATCGAGGGAAGGTTATTGATCAGGTCATCGTTGGTAGACATAGGTTCAAGAGTATCGGCTATGCTTTGGGTTCAAGACAAGTGTGTAAAGCGAACCTCCTTGGAGTGCGGCGACTCGGCGCCGCTTTGTTAATCGATCGCGCCCGATCGAGGACAAAGCGGCGCCGAGTCGCCGCACTCCAAGGAGTAGCTTAATGCCTGAAGTGTCTGACACCGGTAAACACCATTGCCAGTCCATGCTCGTCCGCGGCGGCGATCACTTCATCGTCGCGAACTGAGCCGCCGGGTTGGATTACCGCCGTGATTCCATGACGCGCCGCTTCGTCGATGCCGTCGCGAAAAGGAAAGAATGCATCTGAGGCGAGGACCGAACCTGCCACTGGCAACTGCGCTCGCATCGCGCCGATCTTCACCGAATCAACGCGCGACATCTGTCCGGCGCCAACACCGACCGTCTGCCCATCTCGCGCGTAGACGATCGCGTTTGACTTCGTGTGCTTGCAGACAGTCCACGCGAAGAGCAGCGCGCGTATCTCTTCGTCTGTCGGTTGTCGTTCACTTACCACCTTCAGATCTTCTTTGCGCAATTCGTGAACGTCTTTTGTTTGGACCAGCATGCCGCCGGAAATCTGCCTGAACTCCAATTCATTATTTCTTTCGACAGAAGTCATACGGACCACACGTAGGTTCTTTTTCGTTTGCAGCAGTTCGAGTGCGGCAGCATCGTAATCCGGTGCGATCACTACCTCAGTAAATATCTTCGTTACTTCCTGAGCCGCGGCGCTATCAACAGCGCGATTGAAAGCGACGATGCCGCCAAAGGCGGAAACTAGATCTGTGGCCAACGCCTTTTGATATGCCTCAGCGGAAGTCTTGCCCAAGCCAACACCTGCAGGATTTGTGTGTTTGATGATCGCGCAAGCCGTGTCTTTGAAGTCGCAAACCAGTTGCCAGGCTGCATCGGCGTCGACGTAGTTATTGAAAGACATCTCCTTGCCGGAAAGAACCGTGGCGTTGGCGAGTCCGCCGCCGGAGGCGGTGCGGTAAAGAGCAGCGAGCTGATGAGGGTTTTCCCCGTAACGCAGATCCGAGACTTTCGTCCGCGTTGACGTGATCTGCGCAGGGAATTGGCAAACTTCGCCAGCAAGGTACGAACTGACCATAGCGTCGTACTGCGCCGTGTGCTGAAACGCCTCGGCTGCAAGACGTTCGCGTGTTGAAGTTGAAATGGATCCGTCGCTTTCGCGCAGCTCCTCAATCAACTGTGAATACTGCGCCGGATCAACGACCACGGCGACCGCGCCGGCGTTTTTCGCGGCGGAGCGGATCATCGCTGGTCCACCGATGTCGATCTGCTCGATCGCCTCTTCGCGTTTTACGCCTTCGCGGGCGATCGTCTGCGCAAACGGATACAGATTCACAACGACCATGTCGATCGGCTCGATGCCGTGTTGCTGCATCGCGGCCACGTGTTCCGGGTTATCGCGCAATGCCAGCAGTCCGCCATGAACGCGAGGATGAAGAGTCTTAACACGGCCGTCCATCATCTCGGGAAAGCCGGTCACCTCTGAAATATCGCGGACGTCGATACCGGCCTCGCGCAAAGCGTTGGCGGTGCCGCCCGTGCTGATGATTTCCACGTCGAAATGTTTGAGTTCGCGAGCGAAGTCGATAATTCCAGTCTTATCGGAGACACTGATTAGAGCGCGTTTGATTCGATTCATTTGGCTGGTGACAAATTGATCATGAATTTGTGCGTGCGCGAATAACCCATGCGGCCGACGGAGTATTCGACACCGTCGGGCTTCATACTTACAGAGAGAATATGCTTGCGATTATCGCGCGACGCTTCAGCTATATAGAAACCCAAAAGGTACTGGCTTTTCAAATCCTCTTCGATTGCCTGAAAGATTGGCGTCAAATCGGTGGGCTTTGGCGACAAAGCCGATTTGGCATCGCCGACGAGAAAATACTTTCCGCCAGTCTTCTCCGCGAGGTCGCGGAACCCTTTCGCTGGCGGACGCACTTCGAGTCGTCCGTCACGTGGCTCGAAGAGTGGTAAGTGAATCACGTAGAACGAGACGCGTCTTTCAATTGCGGCGTCGATCACGCTGTTGGAACTGGTTCGGCTGCGAGTGTCGAGGCCATCGCTGATGAGGACGACGATGCGACGCTCCGCGCGGACGGGTGGCAGATCGTCGAATGCTTTGAGCGACTGTGCGGCTGCGTCGAAGATGGCGGTGCGCTGATTGGCGCCAGCGTGGAACCTAAAACCCGATTGCGCCACTTCAAGATCTCTGGTGAATGGAACTACAAGTGATGACGTGTCAGAGAAACGCAGCACGGCGACGCTCGACCGTTCGCCGAAACGAGAGAAGAGAGCCAGTGCGGCTTCCTGCTGCTGCGAGATGATCTGGCGCAGACTGCCTGACTGGTCCAACGCAAATAACATCGCCACCCGATCTGCGCCTGGAGAAAAATAGATTCCGGTTGTCACCTGCTCCTGATCTTTCAGCAACAGATCTCGATCTGTTAGACCGGCCACCGCCTGGCCTTTCTTATCTCTGATGCGAATTGGAAAGAGAAGCAGATCGGTGTTGACGCGAACGACGTCCTCGTCGTCGCTTTGTTGAGCTGGTGCTGTATTAGCGAACAGACAGACGAGAAGCAGAAGAAAGGCGGTACGGCGCAGCATCAGCGGTGCGGTTATACGAAAAACCGACCGAAAAGCAGAATACTGAGAATCACGATAATCGTGATGACGATGATCTTTACGAGACTCACGGCCCGTAATTCTAGACTGCGTCGGGGTAGTTGGCAAGAATTTAGCCGCGGATCCGCGCGGATCCGCGGCTAACCATTTATTTGAATCTCAAACTCAGCCGGCCACTGAAAAGCCTTGGATACCCAATGTGCGTTCCACTAAAAACCGACTCGAAATTATAGAGAAACAGCTCGTTGGTTATGTTTTGAACGTCAAACTGAACGTTCATCGACACCCGTTCCTTTTGCATCAGGTCGGCGCCCACCGAGAAGTCGAGAATCGTTCGCGGCCGAACCCGTCCTCGCTGAAAGTCGATCTTGTCGAACAAACGCGGATCGAATCCCTGCGCAACAAACTCTGACAGCATTGTCCCCGGTTCGACATCCACTGGAACGCCTGAGTCGTAGCGCCCATTAAAGCTCGCATAGATTCCGGACGGACGATGCGTGTAACTGACCTGAAATTGCGCTTCGTTACGCTGGTCGTGATCGTTTGCGAACTTCAAACCACTCAAGAACAGATCCTGCGGATCCTCGCCTAAAAACAGTCCACCCCTGATCGGTGTAACACCAAACGCGCGCGCATTCGCATATGAGACGAAGGTATGAAACCCGTGTATGTCAGTCGACTCGAGCCGTACTTCTTCGCCCGTCACTCGTCCCGATGAAATGGCGATCGGAAAGATGACGCCTGTTTCGAAAAACTGGTCCTTGTCAGAGAAGTTCTTGATTCGCTTCTGATAGACCGTCAGATTCAATCGAAAGAGATGCGAGAGCAACTGTTGTGCGCCAACCTCATAAGCATTCTCTTTGTCGGGCAGAATCGGCTCGACAGTAGTGATGCCCTGCAGCACCGCAATCGGCGACAACGCCGCAGCTTCGGCTGAGCTTGCCAATAATAGGTTCTCCGCCGGCGGCGGTTGAAACAGGCGATTGTACGAAGCGCGAAGTGTGGTTTGCGTTTTGGGAATGAAGTACGCGAGACCTAAGCGCGGGCTGAGTTGTTGCTCGCTGATGAGCAGCTTGTAGTTGTCGTAGCGCACACCCAGGTCCAGTGTCATATTCTTAAACGCCGTGAACCGATCCTGAACGTAGGCGCTCAGAGTGCGACCAGTTTTCGACTGATCGAAAACGAATGGATGAGCGGCGTTGAAGTTGTTAACCGGATTTGGAAAGACGTTTCCCTCCTCATCTTCCAGGTCAGGGAAAGCTACTGTCGGATAAAAATTGAAATGTTCGTCGACTGGAGTGATCGTTATCTGGCCGCCAAACTTGATGTTGTGACTGCCACGCGTGAGCGCCAGCGATCCGATTGCGCCGTAGTTCTGAAGTGTGCGGTCCTGGTTAGCGACAACCGGCGTCGACAGCGTGTTGCTTAAGAGTTTGGCATTGCTCTGTCGATGAAAGAAGGAGAACTCGGCCACCGTGTTCGGCGAGAAGATGTGCTGATAACCGATGTTCTGTGAGTTATCGCGCAACCGCTGACGTTGATCTTGTCCGGCGAGCTCCTGGTTGACTCGATTCGGCACTTCAAAATTCGAACCGCCAAAGTTGAATACGCCGCGCAGACTATTGTTCGCGTCAAACTGATAATCGAGGCGAAAGAAGCCTTTGCCGGTGCGTCCGAAGTTATGAAAGTTGTCGAGCGTAGGCGGGTCGAGATATCGCTGCGACGTGCTGGCAGAGAGGTTGGTCAGGAAACCGAGTTTTTTCGTGTGCGTAGAAAAGTCGACGGCCGCTTCGCCCGTCGAGAAACTTCCTCCTGAAAATGAGAGTCCGCCCTGGGTTGGTCCTTCGAGTCCTGAGCGAGTATTGACGTTAATCACGCCGGCAAGTTTGTCGCCGAATTCAGCAGGAATGCCGCCGGTGAGAACTTCGACGGTGCGCAAAGTTCGTGCGTCCAGGCTCGTCGAAAAGATTGCTGACATGTTGTCGGTCACAGGCACACCGTCGACGACGTATTGCACCTGCGACTCAGAGCCGCGCGGATGCATGCGGCCGTTGTCGTCTGTCACGAAACCCGGCGTGGAAGCGACGATCGACTCGATGGCGCGCGAAGGTGCAGCTCCGATCGGTCGTTCGAGAACCGTCTGAGCAATGTCTGTATCGGACGACGTCCGATCAGCCTCCAGCATTGCTGCGTTGCCTGTGGTTACAGTGACTGCTGCGGTTGTTTGTTCGAGTGAGAGCGCCAGCTGGAGATTGAGCGGAACGGTGCTTTCGAGGTCGATCGATTGCTCAGTCGGTTGAAAGCCTTCTGCTTCGACCCGGACCTTGTAAGTATTGAAAGGTACGTTGACGAGCTTAAACGTGCCTTGCGCGTCGGTCTGAGTTGTTTGGTGATAACCGGTGACGGGTTGAGTGACTGTCACTTGTGCATTGGGAACAAGCGCGCCGGTTGGATCCTTGACCACTCCCTGAATGCTGCCGATTCTTGCTTGTGCGAAAACAGTTAAACTGAGCGGCAGAAGAATGCCGCAAATGATTACGGTTCTGAACAGATTTCTAAATATCATTGCTAAGCCTCCTAAGAAGTCCCGTTGAAGCAATGCGAGCGCGACACAATTCAACCCGTTGGAGAGTTGTTGCTGCGTCCGCAATAGTCTCTTCGCGTAGTGAGACCACCACACGAAGTGGGCGGTTCTTTAGTTGGCTCGAGGTGGTGCGCGTCCCGAAGTTGGACTCTGAGTTATCGACCGGATCGCTATCGGATCTAATCGACGCAGAGGTTGCTGGCGGGTTAGTGTCTCAGCGTGTGGTTTTATCGAGATGAGAGTTGCTGAGAAGTTCTGATGCAGTTGACAGATGAGACAGTCGGTGCATCCGGGTGTAGTGTTGAGACGGCTATTGCTGGAGTTTGGATTGACAAATGTCGCAGCACTAGCTCGTGAGGGAAGTACTCTGCCGTGACGGTGCGCGGCTTCTACGGTGGTGCCGTAAAATATGAACGCGAGCAGCAAAAGAGCCAGGCCGCGCTTGGCTGCGTCGGTGTGGTTTTGTGCTGCACGAATCAACATGGCGGTTAGAGTCCAGGCGCTTCGGAATTGTGCCACAAAAAGGCATAAAATGCACAAATGCCTCACTGTACCTTTTGTGCTTTTTTGCGGTTTTTATAGCGTGCTCGGCGCGTCGAAAGCGAACGTGCGCGTGTCTGTTCGTACGCCGGGCCAGATTACGGTCGAGGCTGAGCTTTCGGCGCCGATGCGCTCGTGGTCGTTTCGGAATGCGTATGCTGGAGTTCTCGGCATTGCCGAGCGTGTCGAAGACTTTCGCGCGGAGAATGTCACTGTCAACAAAATCGCTGGCGGAGAGTTTCGAGCGGATCGGGATGCAACGAGGATTAGTTACACGGTTAAACTTTCAGAACCGGGTGCGGCGAATGTATCTCACGTGAGTTGGCTTGTTGGCGACCGCGGTTTTTTGATGTTTGCAGATCTGATTCCGCTTGACATTAGAACTATTGCTCCTGAATTCGTGCTTCCGCCTGGTTGGACCATCGAATCTTCAATCACACGTGACACGAACGGACGTTATGAGGTAAGTGAGCCAGAGAAGGCGGTATTCTTTATCGGACGCTCACTTCACAAAACGACGAAAAGCATCGAAGGGATGACGGTCGACAGCGTTCTCGCCGGCGACTGGGCTTTCAAGGACAGCGATGTCTTGCAAGCCGCCGCGCCGGTGATGAAAAGGTATCTGACGTTGACTGGATTCAAACTGCCGCAGAAATCAGCGATTATGATCGCGCCGCTTCCCATTCCGGTCGGGAGTATTAAATGGCGGGCCGAAACGAGAGGCTCGACTGTTGTCCTGCTGATCGATCCGAATGCGGCGTTCAAAAACTGGCGTGGACAACTCGGCGTCATTTTCACTCACGAGCTCCTTCACCTTTGGGTGCCCAACTCACTGCAACTGCAGGGCGATTACGACTGGTTCTTCGAAGGGTTCACGTTATATACAGCCTTACGCACCGCGCTCGAGTTGAAGATCATAAGCTTTAAGGAATTTCTCGATACTCTCGCGCGAGTCTACGATTCGTATCTCTCCTACTCCGACAATCTCTCGCTGATTGACGCTTCTGAAAGACGCTGGACCACTCCTGGCTCACTTGTTTACGACAAAGGAATGCTGGTCGCGTTTTTATACGACTTGCTGATTAGAAAGGAGTCTTCGGGTAAAACGAACCTCGCGGATCGATATCGCGACCTCTTCGGGCATCACTTCACTGACGCGATGGATGGAAATGAAGCTATAATCAGTGTGCTGGCGTGGTCTCCGGCCGTTAGAGACTTCGCGAAGTCGTACATTGAAAACAGTAAAACGCTCGAACTCGGGCAAGTGCTTCCGGCATTCGGGCTTTCGTTGGACTCGAGCGGAAAGAGCTCGCAGCTTCGGGTTACTGACAAGATTGATGCAGATCAGAAACGATTGCTTCGTTCGCTGGGATACACGCACTGATTTACCCCGTTGGGCGCATCGAAGGAACAGGAATGAGATTTAGCAAACCCCTCGTTATTTTTACCGCCGTGTTGTTGTCGGTTGGTTGTCAGACGTTGGCCAAACACAGCAGCACGGGCGTTATCGTGGCGCGACGAGCGCAGATTCGTAGTTCTACAGCCGTCGTGGCCGCTGATCTGTTGCAGGTCAATCGTGGCGACGTCATCGACATACTCGAATCCACTGATGTTACCGATCCCAGTGACAACTCGCGCAAGGAAAGATGGCTGCGCGTTAAAGCGCGCGACGAGGACGGCACCGAAGGCTGGATCGAATCGCGCAACATAATGCCGGAAGACGTCCTGGATGCGTCGAAGAAATTGGCTGATGAAGACAAGGACGTGCCCGCGCAAGCTACGGGACAACTACGAGCGAGTTCTAATCTTCGGCTCACACCGGATCGAAGTGGAAACGAAAATATCATGATGCGACTCGACAGTGGTTCGAGTTTCGACATCATCTCGTGGAAGCGTGTGCCCAAGCCGAAATCCTCGGAAACGATCGAGAGCGACGTCGCGCCCAAAGCAGGAAGCGCGCAACAGCAAAGCACATCCAAAGCGGGACAGCGAGGAGACGAGCAGCAGGAACCGGAAGAGACGAATGAGCTCTGGTATAAGGTGAGACTTTCCACGGCAGCATCGCCCGCGCCGGCAGGTTGGATCTACGGAAAACAGGTAGAGCTCTCTGTTCCCAGTGACATCATTTTTTATCGCACGGGACGTGAGTTTGTTGCGTGGCAGCGTCTCGATGGTGAACAGAAGGACAAGAATGCGACAGACAAGGACGCCGGGCGAGAAGGGAAACCGGGAAGCTGGCTGATACTCGAGAAGAGCAGTTCCAGCCAGCCACACACGCTTGACGAACCGGATTTCGACCGCATCTACGTTCTTGGTTACGACAAGCGCAATCAGGAACACTACACGGCCTATCGCAGTCCGGATTTGAAAGGCTATCTGCCTGCGAAGATCGAAGGCCAGGGCGACAACAAGGCATTTACGGTGCGCGTGCAGGAAGAGGAGGGTGGACCATTGAAAGAGGTCCGCTACACGCTCTACAAAGACGCGCGCGGCGTGTTGAAAGTCAACGCGCCAAGTATTGGACAAGGTCGACGACGAAGATAATGGACCAACCAATCGTGATCGGCATCGGCGGATTCACTTCCAACGTCGGAAAGACGGCGCTGCTATGTGAACTTCTTCGCGCATTTCCCGGCTGGGAGGCAATCAAGACAACGCGCGGTCACTATCGCTCGTGCGGCAAAGACCCTCATGCCTGTTGTGTCAGCCATCTATTATCCGCAGAACCGTTGGTCCGTTCCGGTCGCAAAGAGACTTACGAAGCGGGCAAAGATACGGCGCGTTACTGGGACGCTGGTGCTGTCAACGTGCATTGGCTTATCGCAACTGACGACCAGGTAGAGAAGGGCATCAAACAGGCGCTCGCTTGTGTGCAGGCAGCGGGAGTGTTTGTCGAAGGCAATAGCTTCGCTCAGTTTGTGCCGGTGGATCTGTTCGTCATGGTGCGACGCTCGGATGACGATAAGATCAAGAAGTCGGCGCGCCGCGCACTGGATGATGCAGACGTTATCTACGTCTCGAACGCAGATGATCCAACGGCGTTGATTAGTCGAATTAAATCTGTTGTTGAGAAGACCAGTAGTGCAGTCGCTTGACGAAATATTATCGGAGTGTGAACGGTTGCACGGTCACATGTGCGCCGGGCAGTTGCTGGGCGCGCGAATGGCGCTGCGTGGCTGTCGTTTGATCGGCATCGAAGATCCGCGTGGTGCGGATCGCAAGAAGTTGATCGTCTGGGTAGAGATCGATCGCTGCATGACTGACGCGATCAGCGCTGTGACTGGCGTGCGGCTCGGAAAGCGCAGTTTGAAGTTCGTTGATTACGGAAAGGTTGCAGCTACATTTTTAAATACCGACACGAACAAGGCCGTGCGTCTGGTGGCGTTGGAGAGTTCGCGTGCGCTCGCCGACGAGCGTTATCCGGCCATCGCAAATAAACGAGATCGCCAGTTCCGCACCTACTCAGAAGCTACCGACGACGAATTGTTCAAGACAGAGTTTGTTGATGTTGAACTGAAAGATCTCGACGCGCCGGGAAGTCCACGCTCGCGCGCGATTTGCTCGGTTTGTGGCGAAGGAATCAACGACGGAAGAGAGATCAGAGACGCGGCTGGCGCGGTCTTTTGTCGCCCTTGCCACGACGGAAGTTACTATTCCAGGGCAGACAACCTGAATGCATAAGACGCATCTAACTGCTCGCCTTAACCGCAGGGCCTCACACAAGCAATTAAAACAATTGTGGAAACGAGGCAGGTATTGACAAGTAGGTATTTGTCCCTATAATGCCCATTCCTCTTTTGGACGAGGAAAAGCAGTTCAGACTTGCTTGACAGAGTCGGGGTCGTTGGTTAATATCCCCGTTTGCTTGGGGCGAGTTTGAATCGTCTGTAAGGCAATCCAAATACAATTTGGACTCGATGTTTGAAAACTAGATAGAGCGTGTCCGTCTCAAGACCTTTGAGAGTCAAAACGCGAACGATAAAGTTCGCGTCGAAAACTCGCAAGAGTCATTATCGAGACTTAAGTAAGAACCAGTAACGATAATGTTGCTAGAGAACAAATTCTAACGAGAGTTTGATCCTGGCTCAGAATCAACGCTGGCGGCGTGCCTCAGACATGCAAGTCGAACGCGAAAGTTCCCTTCGGGGAGCGAGTAGAGTGGCGCACGGGTGAGTAACACGTAGGTAATCTACCTTTGGATTGGGAATAACAACCGGAAACGGTTGCTAATACCGAATAATGCAGCGGCACCTAATGGTGACAGTTGTTAAAGCGGGGGATCGCAAGACCTCG
>DATFHH010000148.1:0-20239 GCA_035248565.1 Pyrinomonadaceae bacterium
TTCCGGTCTTCGTCTCTCTGCTTTTTTATCAGCGATTCTTACTCGCTCTCAGCATTTTTGTCCTGGCCGGCGTAACCGACGGTTTGGACGGTTTGCTGGCTCGCCGGTTTGACCAGAAGTCGCAACTTGGAACAATACTCGACCCAATCGCCGACAAACTGATGCTGGTGACGTCGTTTGTTGTGCTGTCCATGAGGGCCGTTTTCCCGCAGCCGCTGCCGCCGCATTTGCCAGTGCCGTTCTGGGTCACTGTGGCGGTGATTAGCCGCGACGTGTTTATCCTCGTGGGAGCGGCCGCGATCAACATTGTCACGGGTTTTCGCCGTTTTCGGCCGTCAATGCTGGGGAAAATCAATACGACTGTCCAGATCGTGGCAATTGCGGCGATCATGTTCGCCGCCAGTGTGCCCTACGGGACTGGCTACTACCTGCCGACGATTTACACCACGGTTTTCGTCTTCGCTGTACTTTCCGGTGCCCACTACGTTTTTTTCGTCTCCAAAATCGTCAACGAGGACCGTCGATTGTAGAGCGCCTCCTTGGAGTGCGGCGGCTTGACGCCGCTTTGGCCTCGATCAAGCTTTTCGATAACAAAGCGGCGTCGAGCCGCCGCACTCCAAAGATGTGCCCACTACCGAGGACTCAAATAAAGTTGACAACAACGCACTCAAGTATTATATTGTGCAAGCGTTCAAGGCGAATGCCTCATACAAATCAGCGCGGCAGCGCCGCGGCGGAAAATTTAATCAAGGAAGGCTTTTGGAGACTAAAAGAAAATGAGCAAGATTATTGGAATTGACCTGGGAACTACCAACTCGGTCGTGGCGGTGATGGAGGGTGGCGAACCCACCGTGATCACCAACTCCGAAGGTGGCCGCACCACGCCCTCAGTCGTGGCGTTCACCAAAGACGGCAGTCGCCTTGTTGGTCAGGTTGCCAAACGCCAGGCGGTAACCAACCCGGAAAATACTGTCTATTCGATAAAGCGATTTATGGGACGTCGCTATAACGAAGTTACCGAAGAGATCAAACAGGTTCCATACAAAGTTCAGGGCGCAGGTAGTGGCGACGTGCGAATCGTCGCGGGGAGCAAAGAATGGAGTCCACCGGAGATCTCAGCCATCATCCTGCAAAAGATGAAGCAGTCGGCTGAAGACTACCTCGGTCAGAAAGTCGACAAGGCTGTGATCACGGTTCCCGCGTACTTCAACGACTCGCAGCGCCAGGCGACAAAAGACGCAGGTAAAATTGCCGGTCTCGAAGTGATGCGTATCGTCAACGAGCCGACGGCCGCAGCATTGGCCTACGGCCTCGATAAGAAAAAGGACGAGACGATCGCGGTTTTTGACTTCGGTGGCGGTACGTTTGACATCTCGATCCTCGAAGTCGGCGAGGGCGTTGTTGAAGTGAAATCGACTAACGGCGACACGCACCTCGGCGGCGACGACATCGACGAGCGTTTGATCGAGTGGATCATCGAAGAGTTCAAGAAAGATCAGGGTATCGATCTTTCAAACGACAAGATGGCGTTGCAGCGTTTGAAGGAAGCGGCCGAGAAGGCGAAGATCGAACTGTCAAGCACGATGGAGACAGAGATCAACCTGCCGTTTGTGACCGCTGATCAATCTGGTCCGAAACACCTGGCAATGAAACTGACTCGCTCACGTTTCGAGCAGTTAGTTGATCCAATTCTGTCGCGGCTCAGAGGTCCGGTCGAGGTCGCGTTGAAAGACGCCGGTGTCGATGCGAAGAAGATCGACGAGGTAGTGCTGGTTGGCGGTTCCACACGTATTCCGAAGGTCCAGGAGATCGTGAAGGAAATGTTTGGCAAGGAGCCAAACAAGAGCGTGAACCCTGACGAAGTGGTCGCAGTTGGCGCGGCCGTGCAGGCCGGTGTTCTTTCGGGTGAAAAGACTGACATTCTGTTACTCGACGTGACGCCGCTGAGCCTCGGTATCGAGACGCTGGGTGGAGTGTTCACCAAGCTGATTGAAAGGAACACGACGATTCCCACGCGGAAGTCGGAGATCTTCTCAACAGCTTCTGACAATCAGACGTCAGTTGAAGTTCACGTGCTTCAGGGTGAGCGACCGATGGCTTCCGATAATCGGACGTTAGGCAAGTTTCATCTGGTCGGTATTCCACCTGCACCGCGTGGCATGCCGCAGGTTGAAGTCACGTTTGACATCGATGCTAACGGCATCGTGAACGTCTCGGCCAAAGATATGGGCACTGGTCGTGAACAGAAGATCACGATCACGGCGTCGTCCGGTTTGTCGAAGGAAGAGATCGACAAGATGATGAAGGACGCCGATGCGCATTCTGCCGAAGACGCTCGCAAGCGCGAAGAGATCGAAGCGCGCAATCGTCTCGATGGCTTGGTCTATCAGATGGAGAAGACGCTGTCTGACAATCGTGAGAAAGTCGGCGCAGTTGCGTCTGACGTCGAGTCGGCGATTGCCGAAGCGAAGAAGGCGTTGGCTGAAGGTGGAGTTGAAAAACTGAATGATGCTTTCAGTAAACTTCAGACTGCTTCGCACAAGTTGGCCGAAGCGTTGTATCAACAGGCGCCGCCGCCAGGAGAAGCGACACCGAGTGGCGATCAGGCATCGGCCGCGGGCGCATCGTCTTCGAGCGGTTCGGGTGAAGACAATGTCATCGACGCCGAATATGTAGACGTAGACGAAAACAAATAAGGCATTGCCAATTTCCGATTGTCAATTGCCGATTTGAAGAGGCGGAGATAGTGTTTTCCCTCCGCCTTTTCTTCAATCGGCACTCGGCACTCGGCAATAACATCATGGCCAAGCAGGACTATTACGAAATACTCGGCGTGAAGCGCGACGCCAAGCCTGACGAAATCAAGAAGGCTTACCGGCGATTGGCCCGCAAGTATCACCCTGATGTGAATCCGGGTGACAAAGCTGCCGAGGAACGTTTCAAACTCATGTCGGAAGCGCACGACGTGCTTTCCGATCCGAAGAAGAGGAGTGTTTACGATCGTTTCGGACAGTATTCCGAGAACCTCGCCGATGCAGCCGCGCGAGGTGCTGGTCCATCCGGTGCACGCACGTCGCCAGGTTTCGATTTCACAGGGTTTGATTGGGGCAGCTCAACCAGCTCAGGTGGCAGCAGCTTTCGCGATATTTTTGCAGATCTTTTTGGCGGTGGTTCGGCGAAAGAGAAAGAACCGCCGCGGCCGCAGCCCCAACGAGGCGCTGACATTGAGATGCCGTTGAGCCTCTCGTTTGAAGAAGCCATCAAGGGGTTAACAACAAACATCACAGTCAATCGTTCGGAACAGTGTACGCGTTGCAACGGCGCCGGCGATATAGGTGGACCAGTAGTTGTTTGTCCGACGTGCAAAGGCTCGGGCCAGGTGCAGCGAGCCGGGGGTCGATTGCGATTCGCACAGGAGTGTCCGGATTGTGGTGGGACTGGTCGCCGGCGCGCACCGTGCTCACTCTGTCATGGAAAAGGCACGATTCCCAAAACGGAGACAGTGAAGGTGCGGATTCCAGCAGGGGTTGAGACTGGATCGCGCGTGAGAATTCCGGGGAAAGGCGAAGGCGGGCGTCTGGGCGCGCCTGCGGGCGACCTGCACATCATCACGAACGTTGGTCCACACAAATACTTTACGCGCAAAGGCGACAACATCTATGTGACTGTTCCCATCACAGTGCCCGAAGCTGCGCTTGGCGCGAAGATTGAAGTGCCAACGGTGGAAGGAAAAACTCAGTTGCGTATTCCCCCGGGAACACAGTCAGGACAGAAGTTTCGTTTGCGCGACCGTGGTGCGCCGTCGCTTCGCAATCCGGGCGCGAAGGGTCACCAGTTCGTCGAAGTGCAAGTGACTTTGCCGAAAGTGATTTCGGAAGAAACGAAAGAATTGCTGCGTGAGTATTCGAAGCTAAACGCCGCGAACCCGCGAGTGGAAATGGGGCTGGAATGACCAGAAAGCCGAAAACCTACACGATAAGTGCGGTTGCGGATCAGTATGGCATTCATCCGCAAACCTTGAGGCTCTACGAGCGTGAGGGATTGTTGAAGCCGTCACGTTCGGAAGGTAACACACGACTTTACACCGACTCGGATCTCGAACGACTGGAACTGATCCTTTCTCTAACACGCGACCTTGGCGTGAATCTCGCGGGCGTTGAGATCATTCTGAACATGCGCGAAAAGATGGACGCGATGCGCCTGGAGTTTGAGCGCTTCTTTGAATATTTGCAGTCGCATGCGGACGAGCTGGCGAACTTCGAGACCACACCTGCTTCGAGTGACGCGCTTGTTCCACTTACCCGCGCCGCTGCACTGCGACGTCGCAGCTCACGTTCATAATCCGCGTTATCCGCGTCATCTGCGGTTCTCTAGCCGCGGATAACGCGGATGACGCGGATTATTTGACTGTGATAAAGTGGCGCGGTTAGTAAACCTCACAACTCAGGAGCACAAAACGATGACCTCACGTCTCACACTACTCTCTATTTTTCTACTCACTTTCAACTTTCAAACAACGCACGCACAAGACCTCGACACAGTCACGATCTCAGGGCGTGTTATGGACCAAAACGCGGCCGCAATCGGGGGAGCCGAAGTTGAGGCGAAGCTGATCAAGACTGGTCAGAAGCGCACGACGATAACCAACGATGAAGGTCGCTATCGTCAAATCCAGCTCGAGCCTGGAATTTACGCCGTTCGCATTTCATTTCCGGGCTTTGCGTCTTACGAAATCGCGGACATCGCAACCCTCGCCGGACAAACTTTGAACTTCGATGCGACGCTGATTCCGTCAGACGTTTTGGTTGAACCTATTGTTGTCAACGCAGGCGAGACGCCCGTCGTAGACACGAAACGCACCATTGTGGGCGCCACACTGACCAAACGTGAAATAGACGCCTTACCGATCAACACTCGATCAGTTTTGGACTTGATCTTCACGCTGCCCGGCATCACCGAAGAGCCACTTTCGACTCGCGACCTCGCCGAAGATCGCAACGCGAACCACGCAAACACGCCTGAAGAAGCCGGCGCTTTCGCCCTTGCCGGTTCACCTGCTTACTCGAACAACCTGACGATTGACGGTCTCGACAATAACGATGATCGCGCCGCCCGCGAACGTTTTCAGCCGTCGCTCGAAGCAGTTGACGAAGTGCAGGTGATCACGAATCAGTTCTCTGCCGAATATGGACGCGCGTCGGGAGGTCGCGTCAACCTGCGGACTCGCGGCGGCTCGCAGCAGTTTCACGGCCGCATGTATCACTTCTTTGAAGACGAAGCACTTAACGCAAATACCTTTAGAAACAACTCGCTTGGTTTGGCGCGATTGCCGTTGCAGGAACACACGTTTGGTTTCACGTTCGGTGGTCCAATGCGTGCTTTAACGCATACAGAGACGGTGTTCTTTGCGTCATACGAGCTGAACAAAGTGCTCGATAGCGCGCTGATCGACACGCTGGTTCCAGTCAAACAGAACGCTGTGTTTCCGTTGCCTTCCCCAACGCAGTTCGATCGTGCGCGGCTTGAAGCCGTCGACGAGCCGGCGCTCCCGGCTGAGGTTGCGCCCTTCATCTCTCCGGTTAGCACGCCTTTGAAAAACACGAGCTTTGTGACGCGCGTCGATCACCAGTTTGGATCAATGCACAACGCATCGGTCGTATATCAACGCGGGCGACTCATCAATCTCAGACAGTTCGGTGGCGGCAATCGTCTGGCGGACGCGCTCCAAGGCCGGCGGCGCAATTCTGACGCGATCTCATACTCAGATAATTTCGTGTTCTCCGATCGGCTCGTGAACCAACTGCGATTTCAATACTCACGACTCGCTCCCGCCTTCGAAGCTCATGGTGGAAACACGCCTGTCGTGCTCATTGCGTTGAACGACGCGTTGATGGCTGAAGATCCTGATAGAAGGACGGGAACACTCGTGGCGGGTTCTTCTACCGCCGGCGGAAGTGATCGGCGCGAAGAACGTGTGCAAGTGCAGCAGGTGCTGTCATTCGTCACCGGCGATCATTCGCTCAAACTCGGAGCGGATATCCATCATGTGCGTTCGACGTTCATCGATCTGTCCGACATCTCCGGTACATTCAACTTCGCGAGCGCGGGCGATTTCCTGGCCGGCATTCCGAGTCGTTTTCGACAAAACTTCCAGAGCGCTTCGACACAGAAGAACCTCTACACCGGTGTCTTTGCACAGCATGACTGGCAAATACTGCCGCAACTGCTTTTGAGTTACGGCTTGCGTTACGAGTACGAAACGATTCTTCGTGATGCGAACAATTTTGGACCACGATTTTCAGTTGCCTACAGCCCGCTTGCCTCGGGTAAGTTGGTTCTGCGCTTTGGAAGTGGAATTTTTTTCAACCGTCCGTTGCTGCGAACGATCGATGATTTCACGTTAGGCAAACAACAGCTCTTTTTCGACACGAATCAGTTGCGCGATCCATCGACTGGAAAGTTGATGACCGGCGAGCAGCGCCGCGCTTTCATCGCTCAGAATTTACGTTTTCCTGAGACGCTCAGCGCGAATTCGAATTTAGTGCGTGAGTTTGGTGTTTTGAATGCAGAGTTTTCGCGGCGGCTGGATCGGAAGCTCAAAATTCCAGAAAGTTATCAGATCAACGCAGGCGTCGAACGTGATCTCGGTCGCGGATATTCTGTAGAAGCAAACCTCAGCTTCACGCGCGGCATACATCTCTGGCGCGAGTTCAATGCAAACGCTCCCGTGCTTCCGGCCGGCTACAAGAACTTCTCCGAGTTCCTCGCCTCGCGCGATTTCACGAATTTCTTTAGTACCGCGACGTCGAGTCGTCCGCTTTACAATGCTGCGACTGCGGGCGAGTTGGTCAGGTTCATATACGGCAATTCAAACTCGAACGCCGTGAGTCGCATCGTCGAGTTTGGCGTGCCCGTTTCTGTGATGAATCTGAATAATCTGAGTTCGAGCACGATGCTTGAAGTTGCACTTGCCGCAATGAATAGTCTGCGGCCTGATCCATCTCGCGCTGAGCTCGAGCAACTGATCTCAGCGGGCAACAGTTTTTATCAAGGCATGACTTTGGAGTTGCGCAAGCAATTCGGATTGCGAATCAATTTTCGCGCGGGCTACACGCTGTCGAGTTTGATCGACGATGGTGTAGTCAACACTTCGGATGCTGTCTTGCCGGGAGATTTCCGCGCTGAACGTGCACGCAGTCTGCTCGATCGCCGGCATCGGTTTGTTTTTTCAGGTACGTTCAACTTTGGGTGGGCACAGTTGTCGCCGATTTGGCGTGTAGCTTCAGGAGCGCCTTTCAATATCTCGCTTGGTGGTGTGGATCGAAACCTCGACGACGTTTCGAACGACCGGCCGAACTATTCAGGCGATGTTCGATTACTTCGCTGGCGTGCGCCGGGTGAGCCGCTCGATCCGCGAGTGCTTGAAGCGTTCAGTGTGCCGCCGCTTGGTCAGGCAGGAAACTTGCCGCGCAATGCCGGCCGTGGACCAGGATTGTTCGTGTTCGATCTGAATGTGAGTTTGAAGACATGGGCGCATGTGCGGCCGTCGGTCGAGTTCGATAATGTGCTGAATAAGACGGTGTTCAGTTTTGGATCGGAGTTCATCGACCTCGACGACGACTTCTTGATACCGAAACGGACCATGCGCCCGAGACAAATTAGGCTCGGACTAAAGATCGACTTTTAGCCGCCGATGACGCGGATGAACGCGGATTTTAAACATGGAGCGTTGACTGAAAAGATTATTGGAGTGTTCTTTTCGGTCTACAATGAGTTAGGCCACGGATTCTTGGAGTCGGTGTACCACAAGTCTCTTTGTCTAGCGCTCAAGGAAGCTGGACTGACGGTACACAGTCATGTGCATATCCCAGTGTGGTTTCACGGGCAGATAGTTGGGCGCTTTGAAGCAGATATATTGGTTGAAAACTGCGTGTTGCTTGAGCTTAAAGCTGCGCGTGTGTTGGATTCGTCCCATCAAGCGCAGCTACTCAACTATTTACGAGCTACTGAGATTGAGGTTGGATTATTGCTAAACTTCGGTATGAGGCCTAAGTTCAAGAGGTTGGTCTATAACAACCTAGCAAAAAAGACTCATCAATCCGCGTAATCCGCGTTATCTGCGGCTACGTTGTCGTAAACAGCGCGCTCTTGAGCGCTCAATTCGTCTTTTCATCCATCTGTTCATTTCATTCACCATCCATTCTTCTGATGAGGTTCTTACGATTCGGTTGCCCCGCAGGTTGCATGCCAATCGTCTTCCCCTACTCGTAACGCGCATTTGCCTCTAAAAAAGGACCACCCCACGCACGATTTGGTATCACGAAGCACCAAAAGGCTTGTGGTAAACTCCCGTCGATGGCACTCACAGACTCACAAACCGAGCACGTCAGCGAAGTCGAAGCAGCTTTGCTCGACGCTGAGCTCTTCATGAAGTATCAGGCCCCGGAGCGCGCGATTAAACGTCTCCGTGCTGCACTGGAAGTGAACACTCGTTCAATCAAATTGCGCGAACGGCTGCGCGAAGTCTGCGCTTCAGACAAGCAGGTTGAGGAAGCCGCCCGGCAGTGCCTCGCGCTCGCAAGTCTCTACATCGAGCGAGAAGACTTTGACACGGCCCACGATCGCCTGCTCGAAGCCAAACAGTTCGACAACCGGATAAATATTGCGGCAGGCCTTGAGGCAATCCGGCGCGCACGGCGCCCTGACCTGAAGCCAACGCCTGCTGCCGAACCAAATTTCGAACGCAAACATTTCACGCTTGCCGGCGACTTGAGCGCCGTCAGTGTTTTCGACGCCATTCAAGTCATCGAAAACGCACGCTTGAACGGCGTCTTGACGCTCAACGGAGAGAACCACGAAGGCCAGGTGAAGTTCAACGACGGCCGGATTGTCGACGCGTCGTGTAGCGGCGAAGTAGGCGAGAAGGGATTCGAGCGAGTGGTCGAGATCTCAAATGGCACCTTCGAATTCCAGAAAACCGCGGAACAGTTTCCCGTCCGTATTCAGGCACTCAGCAACACCAACCTCATTCTCGACACGTTGCGTCAATTGGACGAGCGGAAGCAGTAACTATAGATCCTTGCTTCTTTCCTGAGTATCGGAGAGAATTACGCCCACTTACAGCACGCTGGAGCCGCATCTGTGTTCAATCGAGTTATCTTAACCGTCGATTGAATCCTCAAACACTCCACAGGAGAACTGAAGATGAAGGTATTCCTCTCTTACCGATTCGCCGATGAGCAGTTTGTAAAATCCACCAAGTATTACCTGACGACACAGTCAGACTTAATCGTCTACGTTTATGGTGACGAACTCCACCGGCAGAATTGGGTTACCGAGGTTAGTAGAGCACTTTCAAACACGGATGTATTTGTGCTCTTCCTTGGGCCGGCTTTGGGAAAAACGCAGAAGCTGGAAGCGTTAGCATTAGCTAATTCTTTGAACGATGGGATTAGTTCTTTGGATGAAGAGCGAATCCTGATTGTGAAATTCCCAAACTTCACGATGCCTCCCGAACTGGCGTTATTTAATGCCTTCCACAAGCTTCAAGTCAGCTCGCTCGATGAAAAAGGTGCGCAACTAATTGCGCAGGAGCTAACCATTTCGCTAGGCAAACGATGGTCTCCCGCGTTCGATATCCCTGACGAATATATTTTCGAATATGAAAAGGACATTATCGCCGCCTATAGCATGGACAGCATGGACTCTGAGCTGATCGCTAAAGGTTGTCCACTGAGTTGGCCTTCAATTGAGCGCAAGCCATTCACCACCGAATCACCGCTCAACGAAAAGGACGTGGGCCGTTTTCGAGACGTTGACTACAGCAGGGAGCCGAACACATTCAGAACGGAAGAATCACAGATATTGGCCGGAGCGCTCAACGATCTATCCAATCAGATCACAATGCGAGGACTTTGGTTTCCAGAGGCAGGTCCAAGAAAACGATTGTCATATCCAGCTACCCCCGCAGACCCTCTAATGACGGGAGAAACCTCCAGCGCAGGAGATAGCCTAACTATTGGAATTCTTGTCTCTGGAGGAATTGCACCAGGCATCAACGCTGTAATTGCCGGCATTGTTGAGCGCCAGAACCTTTACCGGGAGAAAGGCGGATACGCTCTTACGATAATCGGATATCAAAATGGTCTGAATGCTGTTTACCGCCGTGGCCAGCATTGGCGCCGGTTGACGCGGGCAGATGTCGAGGGCTGGGCCGATCGCGGTGGATCAATTCTGGGCACCTCGCGGTTAAAGGAATTCTCCAGTGTTGACCCGTTGAATTTCGCAAGTACTGATCCTTTGAAAAGGCGCGACTCATTGAAACGGGCAGTAGGTAATCTGTGTGCCCAGAATGTAGATATTCTCTACGTTATCGGTGGCGACGGAAGCATGCGCGCGGCGCACGCGCTCTGGCGAACGGCTCGTGAGTTAGGCGAAAACACATCCATCATCGGAATACCAAAGACGATGGATAATGATGTGCTTTGGATGTGGCAATCGTTTGGCTTTCTGTCAGCGGTGCAGCGTTCCAGGGATCTCATTCAAGAACTCCATACGGAAGCTGAATCGAATCCTCGGGTTTGCGTCATTCAGCTCTTCGGATCCGATTCCGGATTCGTGGTAACTCATGCGGTTTCGGCTATTGGTGTTTGCGATTTGTTCCTTATTCCTGAAGTACCATTTACGATGACTAAAGTATGCGATTACATCTTCACGCGACTCAAAGATCAATATAAGCCGGACCAGCGCTTGGAAAGTCCGCATGCGATGATTGTGATGGCGGAGACAGCTATTCCTAAAGATGCGGAAAGATATTTTGACGATCCGGATATAGGTCTGAGCGAAAGCGAGAGAGAGTATATTCGTCGCTTCTTGGAAAAGGGCCGAGTATTCGGGCAAACACCCGACGAGCTTCGCAGCGGCGGATTAAAGCTAGTTTCTCGAGTGATTCAGAAATATATAAACGAGAGAATGTCTCCTGACGGTTATTGGAAAAACTTTCGAGTTTTTACCAATGAGCCTCGACATCAGATCCGAGCAACTACGCCGAGTAGTTCCGACACGATAATCGCAAAACGGCTCGGCACACTCGCGGTCGATGGAGCCATGGCGGGTTACGATGATTTCATGATCAGCCAATGGCTTACGGAATACGTGATGGTGCCGCTGCGCCTGGTGGTGCTGGGTCGAAAGCGAATTCCGCGTGATGGGATGTTCTATCGATCCGCTATAGCAAGTACTCGACAGCCGGCGAAGCTGATCTGAACATTACTGGTCGCCTAATTTCTCAGTCAATCAACACGCGCGTGTTGAGTGCTTCGGCTTTTTCGATTGCAGTGAGTAAGCGAAGAAACTGGTTGTAGTTTCGGCTGCGTGAAGTTAAACGGGCCACCTCTGACTGGCTCAACTCACTACGCAGCAGCAGATCGAGGAAGTCGTAGTAGTCGGCAGCCGCTTCGAACGGAAGCTCGCGTGTGTAGGTTGTTGTCTCGCTGTCTTCCGAACGAAAACCGGCAAGCAGATCGAAGATGTTATCGGTCGTGATTCGTGCAGCCTCGCGCGTGAGAACAATCGGCAGGCGCAATTCGAAAAACCGCAAACCATCTTCAGTAATCACACGCCGCAACTCTTTTGTCGCCTCGCCATCAAAAGGCGACTCCGGATCGATCAGAATACGCAACAGTCGTGGCTGGTCATCTTCGTCTAACGTGTCGAGCGCAAGCTGCACGCGATCGGCGAGAAACTTCTCGAACTGCGCCTCGACCGGATAATTGATCCGTCCCAAACAACCGACCAACTCGCCGTCGCCGGCCGCGTCTACTGGCAGGCAGGCAGGACAATGCGCACAGACTGTTGTCGCCGCCTGCATACGCTCGATTTCGGCGCTGGCGTTTTCGACCCATTGAATCTTTTCGACGGTTGGTGTGCTGGCGTCGCCGGTGGTGAGCCTCGCGTGCAGACTGCTCAAACGTCCCCACTGGCGCAGGTGTTGCTCGGAATAGTTTGCGCGAAGCGGGCACGTGTATTGGAGCGCGAATTCCAGCGACATGGAGGAAGTATAGGTCATATAAGGTACTGAGCGCCTCCTTGGAGTGCGGTGCCTTGGCACCGCGTTGGCCAAAGCGGCGCCTGGCCGCCGCACTCCAAAGAAGCGCCCGCTTGTCGCTTTGTGATAAGCTTTCCGCATTCCCGCAAGTGCCGCTAGAAAGGTCAAGCCATGGCAGTCAGTCAAGAACTTTTGGAAATACTCGCGTGTCCGGCTTGCAAGGCTAAAGTCGAGTTGAAGCCTGATGGAAACGCACTGAAATGTGTCGAGTGCAAACGCGTTTACCCGATCCGCGACGACATCCCGGTAATGCTCATCGACGAGGCCACCATCGAAGAATGATCCGATGAATAGCCTGCGCGACATCGTTGAACTCTCTCCACAGTTATGCGTCAACGAAGCAGCCCAGCCGCTTGCGCCGCCTCGCTGGGACTGGCGCGACGTGCGGAAAGTTTTGTTGATACGGCTGCGCTCGATTGGCGACACAGTACTCGCCACGCCTTCGCTCTTCGCACTGAAACGTTTCTTGCCAAACGCTGAGATCGATATGCTCGTGGAAGACTGGGTGGCGCCTCTGCTCGACAACCATCCGCGTATCAACAAGGTGGTTACGTTGGAACGCAACGGCTTCGTCGCGCGTGCGCGCGTTGCGCGAGAACTCAGGTCGGCCGGTTACGATGTTGTTTACAACCTTCACGGTGGAACAACCGCGACGTTTCTGACTCGAGCGACTGGCGCACGTCACCGCGTCGGCTTCAAGACTTATCAATACGCCCAACTTCACAATCATCAAGCGCCATCGCCTCTGTTGCTTTGGCAACAACAGAAGACGCACTCCGTCGAGCAGCAGTTGGCTTTACTTGGTTGGACTGGCGTTCCGGTCACCGATCGTCCGCGCACGGAATTGGGCGTGTCGCCCGCGGCTGCGGTGACGGTGGACCGGCAAATCGCTGTGGCTGGACTCAGTGCGCGAAGGCTCGCGCTGATTCATCCTGCTGCTGCGTTTGCGACGAAGCAATGGGCGACGGAGAACTTCGCGCGTGTGATCGAATTCCTGGCGGAGCGAGGATTCGCATCGGTCGCGATCGCAGCGCCTCATGAAAAAGAGATTTTGAAGAATCTGACAGCGCAAAGCTCCGCGCCGGTCGTGTCGTTGGAGTTGTCATTGCCCGAAGTGACTGCCTTGGCTGCGAGGTCGCATCTGTTCGTCGGTAACGATAGCGGCATCGCGCATATCGCCGCTGCAGTAGGAACACCGTCAGTCGTTATCTTTGGATCTTCAAACATCGCGCACTGGCGTCCCTGGAACCGCGCTGGTGCTGAGGTGGTGTTTGAGGAAATGCCTTGCCAGCCCTGCCACGGATATTTTTGCGAGAAATTTGCGCAACCAGAATGTATCCTGCGCGTGCCGGTCGCGCGCGTGACGGCCGCAATTGAACGAGTTTTGTAGGATGGAAGCCTCCTTAGAGTGCGGCGGCCTGGCGCCGCTTTGTTTATCGATAATTGTATTCAAGGCCAAAGCGGCGCCAGGTCGCCGCACTCCAAGGAGGCGCCCCGTACATAAATGCCTCAGTTAACTAAAAGCGGCGCGACCGAGATACTTCAAGCGCTTCGCGACCGTTACGTCGTTGTGCTTGGCGACGTGATGCTCGACGAATTTGTTTGGGGCGACGTCACGCGAATCTCGCCCGAAGCGCCGGTACCTGTCGTCGATGTGCGTCGCGAGTCGATCCATCTTGGCGGCGCCGCAAATGTGCTCGCCAATCTGGTGTCGCTTGGCGCGTCCGGATCGGTGGTCGGCGTGGTCGGTAACGATTTCGCGGGTCAGCGTTTGCGAATGAGTCTGCATGAGCTCGGAATTCCTGATAATTGTTTGATAGTCGATGACTCTCGTCCTTCGACAACGAAGACGCGCATCGTGGCGCACAATCAGCTAGTAGTTCGCGCGGACCGCGAGTCGCGCAGCGCCGTAAACGCAAACATCGCAGCGGAGATCGTTTCGAGGTTAAAAGAAGAGTTGGCGCGCGCCGATGCGTTTGTTGTTTCAGATTACGACAAAGGCGTGGTAACTCCGGCGATACTGCGCGCCATTCTTCCGTTCGCTTACGAGCGGTTGCCGGTGCTCATCGATCCCAAGCTGCGCAACTTCAATTTTTATCGTCCGGCAACGCTCGTGACACCAAACCACTTCGAAGCATTGCGCATGAGTGACACTGAAGACACTTCGGATGACGGATCGCATCACGCTGCGAAAGTCATTAAAGAGAAACTCGGATGCGATGCAGTGCTGATTACTCGCGGCGATCGCGGAATGATGTTGCTGGAATCAAACGGCGAACCGGTTTATGTCGAAACGGCAGCGCGCGAGGTTTATGACGTCACGGGAGCGGGCGATACTGTAATCGCGGCGTTAGGGGCCGCGCTTGCGTCCGGCGCGACGATGATCGAGGCGGCCGCGCTCGCAAACCGCGCTGCCGGAATTGTCGTTGCAAAAGTTGGTACAGCGACCGCAACCGCCGAGGAATTATTAGAAACTTTCGCCGCGGATGAACACGGATAAGCAGGATGTTAGGTAAGACCCTCCGCAACTATCGCATCACCGCCAAGCTCGGCGTGGGCGGGCAAGGAGCGGTTTACAAAGCAACTGACATTAAACTCGGGCGTCCGGTTGTCATCAAAGTAATTCCACCAGAACTCAGCGCGAAAGAAGCAAACCTCAAACGATTCGAACGCGAAGCGCGTCTTGCTTCTTCGTTGGACCACCCAAACATCTGCACCATCTTCGATCTCGACGAAGTTGAGGGCGTTCACTACATCGCGATGCAGTTTGTCGAAGGTAAGAACGTGCGCCAGCTCGTTGCCGGTCGTCCACTCGAATTGAGAACCACACTGCTAATCGGTTTGCAAGTTGCTGACGCACTCGCGACAGCGCACAGTCGCGGCATTATTCATCGCGACATCAAGTCAGGCAACGTGATGGTCACCGCGTCCGGCCAGGTGAAAGTGCTCGACTTCGGACTCGCTAAACTCCTGGACGATACTGAAGCCAGAACCTCCGGCATTCATCGCACCGAACTCACCGAAGTCGGCGTGCCTTATGGCACTGCAACTTATGCGGCTCCGGAACAAGCGCGCGGCGATCGCGTTGACAAACGTGCTGACATCTTCTCGCTCGGTGTTTTGCTTTACGAAATGTTGACAGGCACCTGGCCCTTTCGCGGCAAGACGACCATCGACGTGCGGCATGCAGTTTTACACGATGCGCCGCGACCGATTTCTGAGTTGCGCTCGAGTCCGATTCCACCGCATCTGCAACAGATCATCGATAAAGCACTCGCAAAAGAACCGAAAGATCGTTTTCAAAACATGGAAGACTTTCGCAACGAGCTGCGACAGGTGCTTCAGGAGATTGATGCGACTGGAGGTGTTTATCAGGGCGTCGTGCCGGAACCGCCGCGTCATCTGACTGGAGCAAATCCGGTTTCGCGTGCGATGCGCTGGCTGAAATCGATTACGCGGACCGAATCTCCCACCTCTTCTCCAAACGCAACCCGCTCGAAGCAAACGATTCACGAAACGCCATTCACCACCGTCGCCGATCAGGAAAAGAAGAGTCTCGCGATTCTTTGTTTCCGCAACTTGAGCAACGATCCGGCGTCGAGTTTTTATGAGTTCTCAATCGCTGATGCTGTGATCACAGAACTGGCGCGCGTGCGATCGCTGGTCGTGCGCCCCTCGTCGGTGATTGCGCGATACCAGGGTCAGCAAAGAGATCCGCGCGAGATTGGCAAAGAATTGAGCGTGAGTGCGGTTCTGACAGCCGGCTTTATCCACGCCGGTGAACGGTTTCGCGTGACGGCGCAACTGATCGACGTCGATTCGGGCGAGTTGTTGTGGAGCGATCGAATCGATACCGCGGCGTCGGACATCATCGTGTTGCAGGACACGATTGCGCAACGAATCGTCGAGGGCTTGCGGGTCGAACTCAGTCCCGCCGAACAGGATGGAATCGCCAAAGCTTCGACGCAGAATCCGGTCGCTTACGAGCAATACCTCCGTGGCCGCGACCTGTTTGCGCGCTTTATCTTCCGTACCTTGTCGCGCGACGATTGCGACGCAGCCATTGCACATTTTCAACGTGCTATCGAACTCGATCCAAATTTTGCGTTGGCCCATGATGGTCTCGGCGCGTGTCACGTCAACCGCGTCTTCAAAGGTTTTGGCGGAGCAGAAGACTACGAACGCGCAGAAGCTGCTTTCACAAAGGCCCTCGCGCTCGACCCGAATTTGTTTGAAGCACGCATGCTGATGGTGTTTGTTTACCTGTGGCGCGGCCAGAAACAGAAGGCGCGTGAAGAAGTCAATCGCGCGCGGCAGGAAGCACCGAATGAGCCAGTGGTCCATTTCGTCAAGGCTCTGCTGCATCGTCTCGATGGTGAGTACGGACGCGCGCTGCGCAGTTACGATCGTTTGGTGCGTCTCGATCCGGCAGCGCACGTAGTGGCGAGTTATAGTCGGGCGCTGGTCCACATGTACATGGGCCACTTCGACGAGACGTTCCGACAGCTCGACAATGCCGGTGAACCTGACAACGCGCTCGTGCGTACTTTTCGCGCGTTGGCTTTGTACTACACGGGCCAAACCGATGCGGCAGCGGAGTTGATGAAAGACGTTGTCGAGAAGCATCCGAATATGCACGGGATACGGCCGTTCATGGCGATGTTTCTGAGTGCACAAGGAAAGCACGATGAAGCGTTGGCGCAACTGACGCCGGACGTGAAGCGCAACGGCGAGGTTGACGCTGACATCAGTTATTCTATCGCGTCGGTTTATGCGCTCGAGGGTTTGCAGGGCGACGCGTTTGAGTGGTTGGAGCGTTCGATCTCGTTAGGGAATGCGAACAAGCCGTGTTTTGAGAATGATCCGAATTGGGCGTCGTTGCGCGGGGATCCGCGGTTCCTGGAGTTGATGGAAAGAGTATAAAAATCCGGTTATCCGCGTCATCCGCGGCTGGTCTTTTGTTTAAACCTATGTACAAACGGAAATTTTTCCTTATCTACCTTCTACTCTTCTGCGTTTCGTCCGCAGTTGCGCAGCAATCCGCGCCTGCGCCGCCGCGAACACTTCCGGAGTTGCGATCGAAGATCTCAGACGTGCTCGCGAAGCCCGAGCTGTCGTCAGCAATAGTCGGGATCAAGGTCGCCTCGCTCGATACCGGTAAGGTCTTCTTCGAAGAGAATGCCGCGAAACTTCTCCGGCCGGCTTCAAACATGAAGCTGTACACAATCGCAACAGCCCTCGATCGTTTGTCGCCGGATTATCGCTTCGTGACTTCAGTCTACGCTGCTTCAAAGCCGGATGCCGCGGGGGTCGTTCGTGGTGATTTAACGATCTATGGTCGAGGTGATCCCTCGCTCGCCGCGCGTTTCAACAACGGTGATTACCTGAAAGCTATCGACGATCTCGCCGCGCGGATCGCTGCAGCGGGTGTGAAGCGTGTTGAAGGCGATCTTGTCGGCGATGAGACTTACTTTGTTGGACCAAAATACGGTGCGGGCTGGGAATGGGAAGACCTGACCTGGTACTACGGCGCGGAAATTACACCGCTCACCGTCAACGATAACGCGCTCGATCTGTTCATCAAGCCCGGAGCCGCAGCCGGCCAACCGGCCGTGATTACAACTGGTCCACCCGATCCGCTGTTGACGATTGTTAACAAGGTCACCACGTCTGCAAAAGGCTTGCGCCGAGAGATCTCGATTCAACGTGGGCTCGGCGAAAACACAATCACCATCACCGGCACCATTCCGCTCGAAGATAGAGGTTACAGCGGCGGCATCGGCATTTCGCATCCAGCGATGCTCTTCGTCTACCTGCTCCGCGCGTCGCTGGCGCAGAAAGGCGTAGTGATCACCGGTAAGTCGCGAACGACTGGCGAAGTGAGCCAACCGCCGTTAATCAGTGGCGTACCAATCTCCGGGACCAACACCGCGCTGCAAAACGAGATTGCCACCTTGCAATCACCGCCGTTCAGCTTCATCGCGTCACAAACGTTGAAACCGAGTCAGAACCTTTACACCGAACTGATTCTGCGCACGCTGGGTAAAGTCACACCACCACCGGCAACCACGTCGAGCCTGGGGCAAACATCGGAAGAGCTCGGCCTGGAAGCAGTGAAGTCGTTTCTGAAAACCGCCGGCATCAGACCGGACGCGTTGGTGCTCGACGATGGCTCAGGCCTGTCACGCAACGACATGATCACGGCGGAGGCGTCAGTGCAGTTGCTCACGTTTATGAGCAAACACCGCTACGCGAACGTTTTTCGTGACGCGCTGCCGATCGCGGGAGTTGATGGAACGTTGCGCAATCGCATGCGTGGTACGCCGGCCGAAAACAACTTGCGCGCGAAGACGGGTTCGCTGAGTTCGGCAGCGAGTTTGTCTGGTTATCTCACGACCGCGGCGGGCGAGAAGCTCGCGTTTTCGATCATGGTCAATAACTACCCGCACGATGTTGAGCCGCGCTTGGTTTGCATCGATCCGATCGCGGTGTTGCTCGCCTCCTACGCCGGCAAACCCGAGAACCCGTAAATGAATCCACAGTTCACGAAATTCCACGGCCTCGGAAACGACTATCTCGTAATTGAAGCTGAGCAACTCACCGGAATCGACGATCTGGATGAATTCGCGCGGCGCATTTGCAACCGGCACTACGGCGCCGGCAGTGATGGAATCGCCATCATCGCGAAGTCTGAAACCGACGCGGCAGATTTCAATTGTCGCATCTTCAATCCCGATGGAAGTGAAGCAGGACTCTCCGGCAATGGAACTCGTTGCGCAGTCGCTTATCTTTATTACAAAGGTCTGTGGGACAAAGACGAGCTGCGACTGAGCACACGCACGGGATTGAAGCGATACTTTCCACGTGGACAAACCGGGCCAGGTAAGTTTCTCTTCGAATCAGAATTGGGCCAGCCGCGATTCGACACCGTATCAATACCGATGTCGATCGCGCCGCCACTCGACAAAGTGATCGGTTATCCGTTGCTGGTAGACGGCGAGCGTATTCCGATTACGGCGATGCAGATGGGAAACCCCAACTGCTGCATTTTCGTCGACGACTTTGACGAGTTGGACTGGCGAAGAATTGGCAAGGCTATCGAGGTCCATCCGCAGTTTCCGGATCGCACGAACGTGGTTTTTGTCAGGCCTGCGGAAAGAAAGTTGATCGAGCTGCGGATCTGGGAGCGCGGTGTTGGTGAAACGACTGCTTCCGGTACTTGCTCATGCGCCGGAGCGGTGGCCGCGATGATCAATGAGCGAGCAGACCGCGAAGTGCGCGTCGTGATGGAAGGTGGCGAGGTGAAGATCCACTGGCGACCCGATGGAGAGGTTGTGATCACGGGAACGGCTGAAGTAGTCTATGCGGGCCAATGGTTACAGGATTGAACAGTTATCCACAGACTACGCAGGTTAAGCACAATGTATCGACTCTCCCCCATCATTCTGGTCTTACTCATCACCGCCTGTGGCGGAAGGGTGGTTACTAAGACCGAAGCCAAACGACCAGACCCACCCAAGCCTCCCACTTCTGTTCCAATGTGGCTCGGCAACGCTTCCCGAAATTTCTACGGAACCGGCCCGTGGTCCAATAGCCCTTTAGAGATCGTCTGGGCATTCGAGACCAAATACATAACCGGCCGCTTGCACAAAGATCCCTGGGGGGGTTCGAGTTGGCCCGGACAACCTTCAGTGGACGAGAAGCACGTGTACTTCGGCTCGGCTGACGGTCATCTCTACTGCCTCGACAAACACGACGGTACTCTGGTTTGGAGTTACAAAACTGAAGATAGTCTCAAAGCCACGCCAACCATCGCCGGCGATCGTCTAATCGCCAGCGGTCTCGATCACTACATCTACTGCGTCGACGCGCGCACCGGCTCACTCATCTGGAAATTCAAGACCGGTTTTGAAGTGGATTGCTCAGCGGCAGTGATGGACGATCGAGTTTACTTCGGCGGCGAGGATGGATTCTTCTACGCGCTGAATCTCGCAGACGGTGCGCTCATCTACAAGACCGAACGTCTGGGATCGATGGAAGGCAGTTTCTCCGTCGTGGATGGCCATGCTTACGTCGGAACAGAACAGGGCGAACTGTACTGTCTCAATCTTGCCGACGGTTCTACCGTCTGGA
>DATFHH010000149.1:0-73132 GCA_035248565.1 Pyrinomonadaceae bacterium
GGGCACCATGAATGTCGAAGTTGTTCCCGATGAGCAGATGAACGGCAGAACAATGAGACTCATCATTCCACTGAAAAAACAGGACGGTCCTGGCGAGGAATAAGTGCAGAACGCAGTCGAACTCAGGACGTGGCATGCCGCGCGGGTAGTGCCGAACGCGAACCTGTTCGCGGTGATAATTGCATTGTGCATTATTGCTGCGGCAGCTTTTGCGAGTTGGCTGCCGCTGCAAGTCTCGATCGTAACGTTGTTTCTCTTTGCTGGCCCACACAACTGGTTTGAGCTGCGTTATTTTTTGATGCGACTCCCCGTGCGGTTTGGCAGATCGCGCAACTTCTTCCTCACTGCGTTTGCCGGCTTGGGCGTGTTGACGCTCGCTTACGTTTCACTTCCATTTATCTACAACGCGACGCTGTGGACTGACGAAGCATGGTCCATCGTGATTGCAGCGTGGAATACCTTATTGCTGTTGTGGCTGGGAATTCTTGTGTGGCTCCGCAGCAAACAAAAACTACAGGCAAACTGGACCTGGACCATTCCGCTGGCTCTCGCACTCGCCTCACTCAACTGGCTGGGGCCCGATCTCTTCAGTCTCGCAATCGTTTACGTCCATCCACTGATTGCGCTCTGGTTTTTGGACCGGCAGCTTCGCCGCACACGCCCGGCGTGGTTGCGTGCTTATCGCCGGTGTCTCAGTCTGTTGCCGCTCATGCTCGCTGGAGTGATTTGGCAACTCTCTCGAAGTTCATCACTATCGGACGACAACGGTCTTTTCTGGCGCATCACGCAGCACTCGGGCGCGCAACTGTTGCCGCAAGTGTCGAGTCACCTGTTGGTTTCAGTGCACATGTTTCTGGAGACGCTGCACTATGGCGTTTGGATCGTGGTGCTGCCACTGATTGGTCCAACAGCAAGCGCGAGATTCTGGAAAGTAAAAACGGTGCCAGTGGCCTGCCATCCGAAAGGATTTCCACGACTGATCGCCGGTTTGCTAATCGTTGCGCTCGTAGGGGTGGTTGTTCTTTGGTTCGGGTTTTCTATTAACTACACAACCACGCGCGATGTTTACTTCACCATCGCGATTGCGCACGTCCTGGCTGAAGCGCCGTTCTTGCTGAGGATGCTTTAGGTGATGCCCTCAGAACTCTGGCGGTTTTTGCCGTTTGGATATCTGCTCACGATCGCAATTGAAACGCCCGTTCTCTTCTTTGGACTCTCACCGCAGCATTCTAAGCGCCGTCGTATATTTGCCGGTATTTGGCTGACGGCGTGTACTTATCCGATCGTGGTACTCGTGTTACCGCTGCTTCTGGTGAATCACTCGCGCGCGTTTTTTCTCTTGATCGCGGAAGTGTTTGCGCCGGTGGCTGAGTGCGCGTTGTTCTGGTTGGCGTTTGGGAAAAAAGCGACGTGGAGAGATTTCGGCGTGATCGTGATTGCAAATCTGGCTTCGTTCGTAATGGGCGAGATCATGTGGGCCGCGGATTTTCGCGGATGAAGGCGGATAATAGTTCGGGGTCGATGTTGCCGCCTGATAGGACCACGCCGACGCGTTTCACCTCAGCAGGCAATTTGTGAAACATGACCGCCGCGGCGGCAGTTACGCCTGAGGTTTCGACCAACAACTTCATGCGAAATAGAATAAACCGCATGGTGGCGATGATCTCTTCATCCGAGACTGTCAGCACGTCGTCAGCCAGTTTCTGCAAGATCGGAAAAGTCAGCTTGCCGGGTATCTGTACACGCAGTCCGTCCGCGATTGTCGGCGGCGGCGGAATCGAAACGCGTTCACCTTTCAAAAACGACTGCCGGGTGTCGTCCGCAGTATCAGGCTCAACCGGAAAACATCGAATCTTCGGATTCAATGCTTTGGCTGCGGCCGCGACACCTGCGAATAGTCCACCGCCACTGCAAGGCGTGAGCACGCAATCGAGATCCGGTACTTCCTCCAGCAACTCGAGACCACAAGTGCCCTGCCCTGCGAGGACGAAATAGTCATCGTAAGGTGGGACCATCACCAACCGTTCGCGCTCGGCGAGATCGAGTGCAAACGCTTCGCGATCCTGTTTCTGACGATCGTAAAAAACGATTTCGGCGCCGTAACCGCGTGTCGCTGCAACTTTCGCCGCCGGCGCATCTTCAGGCATCGCGACCATGACACGCACGCCCGCTTCGCGGCCCGCCAGCGCAACCGCCTGTGCATGATTGCCAGATGAAAACGCGACAATGCCTTGCTGCTTCTCGGCCGGCGTCAGTGACTGGATCTTGTTTGTGGCTCCGCGAAATTTGAACGCGCCGGCGCGTTGAAAGTTTTCACACTTGAAAAAGACCTCTTTGCCGGCGGCTTCGTTGAATTGACGAGAAGTGATGATGGGTGTGCGGTGAATGCGCGATTGAATTCTTTCGCGGGCTTCCTGGATTGTGTGGAGGTTAAGCATATTAGCCACAGATGGACGCGGATAAAGGCGGATAGGTAAAGACGTCAATAAAATGGGCGACGATGCGATCTTCGATAATGGTTAACGGAGTTTCGCGGCCCAGAAATTCTTCCATCGAGGTTACTGGTTCGCCGTCGCAGGCGATGATTAGATCGAAATAATTGAGATCTGTGTTGACGTTGAGTGCAAAACCGTGCGTTGTGACCCAGCGTGCGATGTGTACGCCGATCGCTGCGACTTTGCCGCGTTGCGTGTGAACGCCAGTTAGACCTTCGATGCGAAAAGCCTCGATACCAAAATCGGCCATCGTGCGAATCAACACTTCTTCGAGATCGCGTACATACTTGTGGACATCTTCCCGATCGGGACTAAGATTGATAATCGGATATCCGACCACCTGGCCCAACCCGTGATAGGTCACTTTTCCGCCGCGGTTGGTTTCAAACAGCGTAACGTTGCGCGATTTGAGTTGTTCTTCGTTGAGAAGGACCGACGAGGTGTCGCCTCGGCGGCCGATGGTTAACGTGTGCGGGTGTTCGAGCAATAGAAGTGTGTCAGGCTGGGTGCCATTTTTAACGGCCAGTTCAGTATCTTTCTGAGTTCTGAGCGCCGATTCATAGTCAACCAGGCCCAAACGTTGGACCAGCAGCTTTCTTTCCTTCATCATGCAACCAGAGCGTATACTCTCGGCGTCATTCTACCAGTCGCGTTGGTCTTTGGTACAATCACCCGCCAACCCAACTGAGAACAACTAGAAGAGGAGACAAACTACCTTGAAACGAATCGTAATCACTTTAATGGCCACAATCCTTTTAATTCCCTCTTCCGCGTTCTCCCAATCGCGAACTCGGTCAACTACACGGTCCAAGACGCCGCCGGCCGCGACCCAAACTCAGCGCGCAGCCCAAGTGCGCACCGCGGGAGCGACGAAAGTTGCAGATCAAATCAAGTTTTTGTCGCGGTTTATGTACCTGCTTGGCGGCGTGACTAGCGGCATCGCGCAAGTGGATGAGGCCGTGCGCCGCAATGAAGCGTCACCGGCCCTTGTCCAACAGAATCAACAGAGCAAGGCAACCCTCAAATCGAGTATTGCGGGGTTTCGTGAGAGTCTGGATAAACTCGAGATCGAGTTTCGTGGGACACCGGAGCTTCAGCCTTACTACATCAAACTCGCCGGCGTAGCCGCTGGGGCCGCGACCGCGGAAGAGCAGGCTGCAGCGAATCAGTTCGACGCCGCCGGCCGTACACTGCTCAATGTGATCAATCGATTGACGGACGTGCTGGTGGTCATGCGACAGTAACCACAAAGAGGCACAAAGAGTTTCTTTTGTGCCTTTTGTGGCTATTGCTTCTTGGGGTAGTAGCCCTGGCGGGCGCGGACGCGCACGTCGCCGCGTGCCGGAACCGAAACCTGGATTCGCCTGAATACCCCCGGCGGCGCTTCGGCATTCGCGTAATACTGCAACAAGTACTGCCCGCGCAACTCCGCCGCAACCTGACGAAAGACTTTCTCGAGATCCTTATCGGAATCAGGCACGAAAGCAGTTCCCCCAGTCGTTTCGGCAATCGCTTCCATCCCGCTCTCCGCACGCATGCTGATCTGATTCAACTTCACCGACGGACCACCAGGATTGACGGAATAAAAGATCACGTCTGCCTTTTGCACTTCTTTTTGTACTTCCTGAACGGCGCGGCGGTGTTTTTCCTGCAAACCGGCGCGAGTGCTGGCGACAGTCTGCTGCCCGTTCTGCGCCGCGCGTGCTTCCGCAATCGATAAATCACGGATCTGTTCGCTGAAGTTGTCGTCGCCATCCGAGATCACCACGATAACTCGGCGGTAATTGCTCGGTGCCTTGTCTGTTAAATACTTTGCGGCTGCTGAGACGGTGTCGTAAAACGCGGTAGGCACCGGAGTCGTTGCAGCGGGAATCGTCAACATCTTGGCCGCGGATGTTTCCGCCGAAGCAAGCGGTTGGACCAACGTAGCTTTGTCGGTGATAGTAAAGATAGCAGCTCTATCGGACGGCTTCATCACTTGCTTCAAAAACGCGGCCGCAGCATCTTGTTGAAACGCGAAGAACCCTTTTTGACTGACGCTGCTCGAAACGTCAAACAACAGCGCGATCGCCAGAGGCACTTGCTCCGGATCGCCAATGCCGGAGATCTCCTGTTGCTTGCCTTCTTCCTGTAAACGAAAATCCGCAACCTGAAGTCCCTGCACGGCCTGACCCTGCTGATCGGTGACCGATACCGGCACCATCACCAGGTTTGAAGTGAAGCGAACAACGTCGAGCTTTTCCTGCTCGGGCGGCTTTGGCGTCGGTGTTGGTTTTGCTTTCCAGGCCGGCGGAGGCGGCGGCAGATCTTTAACGGATTGCGCCTGAACAGCAGGCAGGCACAAAAAAACAGCCAGCACTCCGAAAAGGAATGCCGGCCGCAGAAATTTTTTCTCAACCCCCATCATCTGGACACCCTTCGAGTCTTGTCTCATGCCGCCAGATTTGCTGGCCACATGCTGCCTATCCTACCGCTTCTCTGACGGCATGATCCACGACTCTTTGGTGCCACGTCACATCCGCGGAGTTGCACTAATCAAATCCGCGATGCTTGATTAGTTGCCCGAACCGGAACCCGAAGTGCCCGGATTCATCGTCGGCGCCGGGGATGTCAATCCCTTGTTCACAAGCAATTTGATTTCAACACGTCGATTCTGAGCACGGCCCTCACGCGATGTGTTGTCCGCCACCGGATTCATTTCACCATAACCATACGGCGTTACGATTCGTCGCAGTGGGATATTGTGACTCTCAACCAGGTAACGAATGACGGCGTCAGCACGACGCTGGCTTAGCTGACGATTGAGATTAACGCTTCCTCTTGAATCGGCATAACCAGAAACTTCAAGCACATAGCCCTTGGCATTCATTGCTTTGCTGGCGATGTCATCAAGTGTTGTCTTCGACTCAGGTGAAAGCACCGCACTGCCTGTCTTGAAGTTCACTGCGGCAGTATCCTGCGGTGTGTAGTCGTCCAAAGCCGAGATGCGCTCATTGGTCGCATTAACGCCGGCGACGGCCGCATCAGCGGTTGCTTGCGCTGCTTTCGCGCCGCCACGGGCAGCGTTGGAAACAGCAGCCAACTCTTCCAACTGACCCGAAAGCCGCTGTGCATTGGCTTCAACCTGCGTCAACTTGTTTTCGGTGTCGGTTGCTCTCTCTTCGAGCGGCGCAGCTCGCGACTCAACAGCGCGTGCTGTCCGCATGTCTGTTTCGTTGAACCGGATCTTCTCGGCAAGCAGTTCGCCGGTAGAGTTCCCTCGTCCTTCAACCTCGAGGTTCAAGCCACGGAGGATGCTGGTCTGTGCATAGTTGCTGCCGCCGCGCAGGAACCCACCATGGGTCTTCACACTGGTCTTGTCGTCCAGGCGCACAACCGTATCCACGCCATTCATGTCACGGACCGTAAATGTATCCGCATCACGTCGGGTAACCACGCCTTTGATTTTCATCTTTTGGCCGCTGGTCACGGTACGCGAACCGGCGGGGTTGGTTGTATCTTGTGCCAGGATTGGGGAGGCTGAGAAGACTAACAGGCAGGTAGTAAGCACTGCCGGGGCAAACATTTTATGTTTAGTGAATACCATTGATTTTCTCCTTCAAACTAGTAACTGATTGACGCGCTCCTTGAGCCGCGCGTCCTCCTCAAGCTGTTCGTGGCGAGTCCTTGCTCCTCGCCTCCCGCGTATTAAATTTTGCGGATGACATGTCTTAGAACTTCATCGGAGTTAAGTCAATAGCCTCCGCATTTCTTCATCTAATCACCACTTTATCGCAATGAATGAGTACACAGATATGCGCAGATTAACACGGATTAGAAACGATCTGTGTTAATCCGTGAAGATCTTTGGGCTAAAGTGAGAAATCGCCTGCCTCGAGTTGCTCTTTAATAAATGCCAGAAATCTTTCAGCATCCGCGCCGTCAATCACGCGATGATCGAAGCTCAGCGCGAAATAGGCCATCCAGCGAATGCCGATGAAATCATCGCCGTCTGCGGTGGTCATGACCTTCGCGCGTTTCTCGATTTTTCCGATGCCCAGGATTGCCAGTTGCGGCTGGTTGATAATCGGTGTGCCGAATAGACCACCAAAGACGCCCGGATTCGTAATGGTAAACGTTCCGCCGGTAACTTCGTCAGGTTTGAGTTGTTTGGTCCGCGCACGATCGGCGAGGTCATTTGCCGCGCGAGCGAGACCAGAAATACTCAGATCATCAGCTCGTTTGATCACCGGGACGATCAACCCCCAGTCGAGCGCGACGGCCATGCCGAGATTGATGTCCTGCTTGTAAATGATCTGCTCACCATTAACCTGCGCATTAAAAATCGGAAACTTCCGCAATGCTTTGTTCACAGCTTCGAAAATGAATGGCATGAACGTTAGCTTGGTGCCGGTGCGTTCGTAGAACGCATCGCGATGCTGGTCTCTGAGTCGCGCAATGCGCGTCATGTCAATCTCGTAAACGGTGGTGACATGCGCGGAGGTACGCCGAGACAGGACCATGTGCTCGGCGATCTTCTTCCGCATCACGCTCATCTGTTCCACTCGATCGCCAACCTGTGGCTTCGGTGGCGACGGAGGAGGAATTTCATGGACCTGCGGTGCCGCAGACGGAGCGGGAGTTTCCGCTTTGCGTTGCGGCGGCGCGGCAGTAACGCCCGATTCGATGAAGCTGAGTATGTCGTTCTTGGTTACTCGACCACTTAGACCAGTGCCTTCGAGTTGTGAAATGTCGACGCCGTGCTCCTGCGCGATCTTCCGAACTAACGGGCTTGACTTGGTCCGTCGAAGCTCTTCCGCAGTCGCAGTCGCTCCATCTTTCTTGGCCGGCGGCTCAGGTGTTCGAGCCGCGGTTGGTTTCGTTTCAACCGGTTCTGGCAGAGGAGGCGCAGCGGGTGTGGGTGGTTTTGGCGCTGGAGCTGGTGGTGGCGTGGTTGCTTGTGGCGCGGGCGGCGTTGGGGCTGGCGGCGTTGGCGCTGGCGCGGCAGGCTTGGCTTCAACAGGCTGGGTCTTCGCTGGTGCAGCCGCCGTCGACTGGTCTCCATCAAGCACAGCCACGACTGTATTTACTTCAACTGTCTCGCCTTCATTGAACCTGATCTCGGTCAATGTTCCCGCAGCGGGCGACGGAATCTCCGCGTCGACTTTGTCGGTCGAGATCTCAAACAGCGGCTCATCACGCTCGACACGCTCGCCAACTTTCTTCAACCATTTTGTAATCGTGCCCTCCGCAATGGACTCACCCATCTGAGGCATCACCACTTCAGTGCTCATCTCTTCTCCAGGAATCAGTGTTCATCTGCGCAAATCCGCGGCTCAATAAGCCGCCAGCTTGCGAGCCGCATCGACCACGCCCTTCGTTTGCGGCAAATAGTAATCTTCCAGCGGCGGTGAATATGGGACCGGCGTATCGATCGAGCCAATGCGTATCACCGGCGCGTCGAGCCATTCAAAACACTCTTCCGCGAGCATCGCCGCTATCTCACCGCCAATGCCGCCAGTGCGCGAAGCTTCGTGCAGCACGATCGCTTTGCTCGTCTTCTTAACGCTCGCCAGTATCGCCGGTTTGTCGAGTGGCGCGAGCGTTCGCAAGTCCACGACTTCAACGTCCAAACCTTCTTTCTCGAGCTCTTCGGCAGCATCGAGCGCCGTCAACACCATCGCGCCAAAGGTGATGATGGTCAAATCGCGTCCCGCACGGGCCACGCGTGCTTTGCCGATCTCGACGATGTAATCATCCGAAGGTAATTCCTCGCGCAGTCGCGGCAGTCGATACAGCTTTTTGTGTTCGAAAAAGAGAACCGGATCGGGATCGCGAATCGCGGCTTTGATCAAGCCTTTGGCGTCGTATGCCGTCGCAGGTTCGACAATCTTGAGTCCCGCCGTGTTCAGGAAAAACGCTTCCGCGTTCAGCGAATGAAACGGACCGGCTCGTACACCTGATCCACATGGGCCACGAAAGACGGCCGGAATTGCCGCGCCCCAACGATAACGACACTTCGCCGCGTAATTTGTAAGGAGATCAAAACCAGCAGAAATAAAATCGATAAACTGAAATTCGGCGACTGGCCGCATACCCATCAACGCCGCACCACACGCTGCGCCAACGATTGCGCCTTCGGAGATCGGCGTGTCGATTACGCGTTCTTTGCCAAATTCGTCGAACAAGCCGTCTGTGACTTTGAATGCACCACCGTAAACGCCCACGTCTTCGCCGATCACAAACACGGTCGGGTCGCGTTCCATCTCTTCCCAGATGCCCTGGCGAATTGCTTCAACCATCGTGGCCTGACCGCCACGTTCTGGGCGTGCGGATTTGTGTTCTTTTTTGACGGCAGTGGACATCGTTAAATACTCAGGCAACTCGCTTAACTGTTCTGATATCGTCAGGATTCACCAGCAGCCTTTCTCCTTTGGGATCTATGAACGCATCCAGTCCTTCGAGTGGAAATGCACCTAGCAAGACTTCTGACGTTTGTGGCAACACAACAGCTCTTACAGTAGTGGCACGATTCTCGAAACGCACCTCCACCGGACCGACGATGTCCACATCCAACCACGTTTCGTCGGCCATTTGGACGGTCCCCCGCCCAAGCACCCGCAAGTTCAGTCTTTTTTGGACGTCTTTGTTAATAACGAGATCCCACGCGCCACTGTCCACGAGCGCCCTGCAGGTAACTCTCCTTATTTCATCTTCTGGCAAAAATCCGCGCTGGTTGAGCGCTATATCATCTTCGCTTGTCAGCTCAATGTCCGCATACACATATCCCATTCCTTTTCCTCCGGTAAGTGAGGTACCAGTGGTACGTCGTCGATAACTATGGTTAGCTGGTTTGACTGTCATTTATCCCTCCAGTACTTTCGGTCTAAACGCCGGCGGCACGATGTTGTTATCAAACACTCCATACGCCGCCTGCTCGCCTTCGGGCATCGGTGAAGACTCTGCCCAGGCGCAGTCTTCGTCAATCTCGCGGAGAACGCCCGCCACGATCTCCTCGAGCTTCTCTTTCGTCGCCAGGTTACATTCAAGCAAGTAACGCTCGTAACGATCGACGGGATCGTTATTCTTCTCCCACCACTCGATCTCACCCGGCGCAACGTAACGCTGATCGTCGTGCTCCGCGTGTCCTTTACGACGATAGGTCTTCGCCTCAATCAATACCGCGCCACCGCCGCGTCGTGCATATTCGGCTGCCTGCTTTGTCACTTCATAACAAGCGACTACATCATTGCCGTCGACGACGTGCGCAGGTATGCCATAACCCGCTGCTTTCTCGGCGAGATCTCGCACGGCGGTTTGTAAATTCGTCGGCGTTGAATACGCGTAGTGGTTGTACTCGGCAATAACAATCAAAGGAAGTCGCTGCACGGCGGCGAAGTTGAGTCCTTCGTGAAAGGCGCCCGTGCTCATGCCGCCGTCGCCGATGTAAGCAACGGCAACAAACTTCTTCCTAAGCATGCGACCACCGAGAAGAATTCCACTCATCACGGGAATCATATCGCCCAGGTGAGAGATTGGACCAATGAATCCCTTCTGTACATCGCCGAAATGAATGTTGAGATCTTTTCCGCCGGAAGGTCCCCAGGCCTTGGCCATGTACTGCGCAAAGATCTCGCGCGGCCGAACTCCTTTTATGAGTACTGCGCCCAGATCTCTAATCAATGGAGTGACGAAATCCTGCGGCTGGAGTGCATAGGCACTGCCGACAGCCGTCGCCTCCTGGCCCAAGGAACGAAATACGCCGCCGACGACTTTGGTCTGGCGATAAAGATTCACGAGTCGTTCTTCGACTAATCTAGTGAGTTTTAGATAGCGATACAGTTCGAGATGCTGCTCTGGTTTGAGTGTGGTCTCGGTCGTACAGCTTAGCGGTTTGCCGTCAACTGCTTTGCGCGGCGCGTATTTAGTGCTCACGCGCATCTGGAAACGCGGACGCGGTCGCCGGCGACGTTTGTTGGTTTTTTCCATAACATGAAGCCCATCCACAGATTACGCAGATTTCTGTTAAGTAATCTGCGTAATCTGTGGATGGCTTTAGATATGCACAGCGAGATCGTGAACGCCTTCGGCAGCTTCCATCACCGCCTCAGAAACAGTCGGATGCGCGTGCATCGTTCGACCGAGTTCTTCAGCAGTTGATTCAAGCTGCATGGCAACGCAAGCTTCGGCGATCAACTCAGTGGCATGCGGGCCAATTATGTGCACACCCAAAATCTCGTCGTATTTCTTCTCGCTGACAACCTTGACGAAGCCTTCTTCCTCACCAAGTATGCGCGCTTTGCCTGACGCGGAAAACGGAAATCTTCCAACCTTAACGTCGTAACCTTGTTCTTTCGCCTTCGCCTCAGTCAGTCCGACAGAGCCAATCTCCGGATCGCAGTAAGTGCAGTTTGGCACTAAACGCAGATTGATCGGACGCACGTCCTTACGTCCGGCAAGATGCTCGACCGCGACTATCCCTTCCTTCGACGCCAGGTGGGCCAACAAAGGTGTCGGCACAACGTCGCCGATAGCGTACACGCCTTTCTCGGCAGTCTGCTGATATTCGTCGACCTGAATAAAACCCTTTTCGACCTTGATCTTCGTGCCTTCGAGTCCGAGTCCCTGCGTGTAAGGCATTCGTCCGACAGCAACCAGCAACATCTCAGCTTCGAGACTCACCGGCTCGCCCTTCGATGTCTTGCCCGTAACACGCACGCCTGTTTCAGTCTTTTCCAGCTTCTGGAGTGTCGTGTCTACCTGCGTCTTGATTCCGCGTTTGCGGAAACTGCGTTCGAGCTCCTTTGACACCTCTTCATCTTCGAGCGGTACAATCTGTGGCAATAACTCGACAATTGTCGTTTCGGCGCCGAAACGTGAGTAGACCGAAGCAAACTCGACGCCGACTGCGCCACAACCCATCACGATCAACGACTTCGGCACCTGTTGTAGATCGAGAATGTGATCGCTGTTTACAACCTTGTTGCCGTCAGTCTCAAATCCGGGAATAGGCCGCACGACTGAACCTGTAGCGATAATGATGTTCTTGGTTTGAAGTGTCTGCTTTTTTCCTTCCGCGTCGATGACTTCGACTTTACCCGGCAGCGCGAGCTTGCCCGTGCCTTTGAAGACTGTGACTTTGTTCTTCTTCATCAAATACTCGATGCCTTTCGAGTTCTTGAGCACGACTTTGTCTTTTCTCTTTTGCACGTCGGCGAAAGCTAATTGAATGGCTGAGGCTTGCACGCCAAAATCCGCTGCATGCTGCATCTGTTCGTAGATGTGGGCCGACATCAACATCTGCTTGGTAGGAATGCAACCGCGCAGTGTGCACGTGCCGCCGAGCCGGTTATCTTTCTCGATAATTGCAGTTTTAAGACCCAACTGACCGGCGCGAATCGCCGCCACATAACCGCCCGGTCCACTGCCAATAATCGTTACGTCAAACTGTTCGTTCGCCAATTTTGTAGGTATCTCCTCATGGGAGCAGTAATGAAATAAAAGACCGGGCATTATAATCATTCAGCAAACTACAACACAAAAGGACCAGATCATGAAGCATTCCGAAGGTTTCTTAAAACTAGTAGACGACGCAAAGAGCCGGATTCGAGAGGTGAGTGCGGACGAAACTCAGCGGCGAATGAGCGATGACAGCAACGTAAAACTGATCGACGTTCGCGAAGACAACGAGTGGAACGAAGCACATGCGAAGGGCGCAATGCACCTTGGCAAGGGCGTCATTGAACGCGATGTTGAGAACACAATTCCCGACAAGAACGCGGAACTGATTCTCTACTGTGGCGGTGGTTATCGCTCGGCGTTAGCGGCAGACGCGCTACAAAAAATTGGCTATACAAACGTGTTTTCGATGGCTGGTGGCTGGAGGGCGTGGAAAGAAACAGGTGGTGACATCGAGAAATAAAACATCCACAGATTACACCGAAAAATCTGGCGTAATCTGTGGATGCTCTAGCTTCCTGATTACCTAGAACTCGAATCGAGCCGCAAACTGCACCTGGCGCTCGCGGAACAACGTGCTGTCAGCTCCAGTGACATTGCGGAATGGATTGGTTCCCGTGCCGTTAAAGGTCAACGTGGAACCGGACAAGTTATAGAGAGTGCCGTTAACAATGGTGACTTGAGTGCGGTTGAAAACGTTGAAGCCTTCTGCCAAGACCTCAAGTTTCATCCGTTCATTGAGGCTGAACCGGCGTGAAAGCCGCGCGTCAAGGTACCAGATGTTGGGTTGCTTGAAGAAGTTTCGCGGCACCAGCGCAAAGCGGTTCGCACCACCGGAACCATTCGCACCTCCGCCCGGAGTCTGATTGGAGGCGAAACCGAACGACTGCGGATTGATACTGTTGGCAATGTTTCCTGTAAATCGCTGGCCGGAGAACGCATTGAGAATCGGTGCGATGGTCCAACCGTTGAAAATGTGCTTTGCCGGTCCATCCGCGAACGGATTCGGATTGTAGACCACACTCGCCACAAGTTTCTGCCTGCGATCAAACGCCGAGAGTCCGCTCTCGCCCGACTGGTTAAAAGCATTGAAGGGTACATTGTTCGCAGTAAACGTTGTCGAGGTTTGACCGTTATCAGAAGCACGAGACAGCGTGTAGTTCGTCTGGAACTGCAGTCCCTTGGTCAACCGGCGATTCCCTTGCAATACCAACGCATGATACTTCGAATAGACGTCACTGCGGATTTCCGTGATCTGTTGGAACGCGGTGTTCGGACGCGGTCCAACAAACAGCGGTGTTAGGTAAGTCTGCCCGGCGAATGGTCCACCAACAATGCTCAATGCAACCGTGCGTCTGGGCAGCGGCAGATTGGTGTCGACAAAGTTTGGCAACGAATTTCCGAAACTGCCGAGGTATGACGCAGAGACAACCGTGTTTCTCGCAATTTCACGTTCGATGATGAAATCCCACTGATGAATCTGCGGGAGCTGGAAATTGCTTGCAAAGTACTGCACTGCACCAACCGGCGGATTAGAAGCGGGCAGCAGGTTTGGATAAATCGGCAATAACGTGCAGTTATCGGCGCTGATGCTACTGCCCGTGCAGGCGGCCGGTAAGTTGCTGTTGCTCGTTGTGAACTGGCGCTGACCTTGATCGGTACCTACACCTGTATTAACAAGTGCGTTGTAAACCGTGGAGTTGATCACGCGCCCGTAATACAATCCCCAGCCACCGCGAATGCTTGTTTTGCCATCGCCGTTCAAATCGTAAGCAAAGCCGACGCGCGGTCCAAAGTTATTGCGATCGTCGACCTTGTTGTTTGTCTGCGGCAGCGCCGGATTAACGTTCACAGGATCGGGATTGAGCTGGTACTCGTAACGCAGACCAAGATTCAAGGTGAATCTCGGACTGACGCGCCAGTCGTCCTGCACGAAGTAGTTAAAGTCGGTGGTCTTCATGTTGAGACCGAGAACACCAAATCCCTGGTTGAAGTTGCCGGCATAACACTTACCGACACGTCGCGTTGAGCTGACGCACAACCCGAGATTGCCGTTCGGCGTGGCCGAGAGCGCACGAATTGCGCCGTTGGTTTGGAAGTTGACGTAGTCGACGATGAAATCGGCGATTCCGGTAGTGGCTCCGGTGTAGTTGAACTCGCCACCGGAGAAGCGCAGGTTATTGATGATGTCTTTGACAAAGTTGATGTCACCGCCAAACTTGACCGTGTGATTGCCGGAGGTAAGCGTCACTGTATCCGCAAACTGCCAACGCCGTTCATCCGGAAACGCAGCACGCTCGAGGAACTCGGGCATACCAAACGAGAAGGTCGTCGCACCGACGAGAATTGTTTGCGGCGATCTGCCGCCAATGGCGTTCGTTGGCTCACCCGTGATCGGAGGCTGGCTAAATTGAAACTCGTTGTCGCGTCCCCACTGGAAGCGAAATTCGTTCAGCAGGTTGGGCGTTAGAGTAGAGGCGAGCTTCGTGTTTAGCGAATCGATCTGAACAAAGTCATCACCAAAATTATCGACCGCTCGTGTATTGGTCGCTTGCGTCTGAATACCTGCCGGCGAGGCCCAGCGCAGACGGTTGTAGCTCACTGTCAAAGTGTTTCTGTCATTCAGAACCCAATCCACTTTTGGTAAGAAGAGCTTTTGGTCGCCGGTCCTTGGGACCGCACCCGAAAGGCTGGCCAGGAAGCCAAGCGTGCTATCGATCTGTGCATTGGTCAGGCCGCGTGCAATCAGCGCGGTCCGATTGCTGGAGCTTAGGTTTAGGAAACCATTCTGACCAAACACCGCCAAACCGGGGAAGTTACGTTTCTGTTGATCGTAGCTGAAGAAAAAGAAAGCTTTGTCTTTTACGATTGGTCCACCGATCGTGCCGCCAAATTGGTGGCGCACGTCTGTCGGTTTGAAGCCTACCGAAGTAAAGATGCCATTGATTAATTCCTGACGGACTGCCAGTGGATTACGAGCGCCCCACTTGTTGTTGCGTTGATAGTAGAACGCACCACCGTGAAACTCGTTCGTACCACTCTTCGTGATTGCGTTGACCACGCCGCCCGCCGAACGGCCGTATTCTGCCGAGTAGCTGGAAGTGTTGACCTGAAACTCGCGAATAGCAGCCTGGCTGATGGAGTAGCTGATACGCGTTCGGCCACGCTCTTCAGCGAAGAACGCCTGGTTGTTGTCGCCGCCGTCGATTGTGTTGTTGTTCAGCAGGCCGGAAATACCGCGGAAGCTGATCAAGCCAAATGTTCCATCAGGCACCGCACCTGGCGTCAGCAAGGCGAAGTTTGACCAGCGACGGCCGTTGATCGGCAGCTCGTTGATCGAAGTCTGATTGATGTTGGTTGAAAAGTCCTGCTGCGTGGTGTTGATGACAGGCGCCTCAGCAGTGACATCCACCTGGCCCGTTACGGGGCCAACCGCTAACGCGACTTCAAGACTTGTTTCGCGTCCGATTTCGACGGTCACGTTTTCCGTGGTCATGGGACTAAAACCAGAAGCATTCACGGTCACCGAATAGTTTCCGGGTTGCAGGTTTGCGACCTTGAAACGTCCGGTGTCGTCGGTCGTCGCTGAATCTTCTTTATTGGTTCCGGTGTTCTTCACCGAAACTGCAGCGCCCGACACGACCTCTTTGGCAGGATTAGTAACAACCCCGCCGATAGCGCCGGTGGTCGTCGACTGCGCAAACGCGACAGCGCTGAGAGCGAGCAATAACAGGCATACACAGAAGAGCTTTATTGCTTTCGACATGGGGAACTCCTTATGCGGATGGGTTAATGACTGAATGCGCTCGACGCGCGACTTCTACCACGCTTGGCCAGCTTTAGCAAGGTTTTATTGGCCGAGGATGGCGCCCAAATTTGAGGTTTTCTTCATCCACAGATTACACAGATTCTATTAAAACAAATCTGCGTAATCTGTGGATACCGGATCGTTACCTAAAACTCGAAGCGAACGGCTAATTGAATCTGACGTTCGCGGAAGAAAAAGCCATTCGAAAGGTCACTCGGCGTGCCGAACGTCGGATCGAAAGTCGCAACTACGTTCGAGCCGGACGTGGAGACCACATACATTCGGTTATTCACACCTGTCACCTGTGTGCGATTGAAAATGTTAAAGCCCTCGGCGAGTAATTCCAACTTCGCGCTTTCCTTTATCGTAAACCGGCGTGACAGGCGCAAGTCGACATACTTGATGGACGGCGTATGGAAGGCATTGTTTGGCGTTAAGGCGAAACGAAGCGAGCCGTTCGAACCATTAATGCCGCCTGCCGGACTGGCGCCGAAGACCGAGGAAGTACTAAAACTGTTCGTAACGGCGGTGTAGCGGAATCCTGAATACATATTGACGATCGGTGCAATCGTCCATCCATTTAGGATCGCCTTGCCTGTGTTATTCAGACCGTTGAAGTTCGTGTTGTAAACGACACTCGCTACGAACTTATGCCGGCGATCGAAAGGTGAGAGACCGTTATCTGCCGTCGCGTCGAACGGGTCGAAAAGCGCTGAGAAGCCAGGCGTGAAGGTGGCTGAACTTTGCGATCCGCCATTGTCCTGTGCTCTCGACAGCGTGTAGCTACTCTGAAACTGCAAGCCATGTGTCAGACGTCGGTTTGCCTGCAACACGAGGGCGTGATACTTGGTCGAGATGCTGTCGCGGATTTCGAGAATATTGCCGAAGTTAGTGTTAGGCCTGGAGCCGCGATAATAAGGAAACACCCAGACGTTACCGGCGAATGGTCCATCGAGAATACTGATTCTACCCTCGCTGGAGGGGGGATTCAGATTCGTGTCGACGAACGTCGTCAAGTGATTTCCAAAACTGAACAGGTAGCTGGCTGACACTACGGTGTTTCGCGCCACTTCGCGCTCAACGATCAGGTCTCCTTGATGGATGAGCGGATTTTGAAAACCATCTCTAAAGTAATTGACTGCCGCTGTTCCCAGAGGTGCGGAAGACAGAATATTCGGGAAAAGCGGAGCCGCCGGATTTCCTGCGGGGTCGGTAGCATTAGCACTACCGCACAGCGCGGCGGTACAGGCAGCTGGCACCGAGCTCAGTACCTGTCCGCTGTTAAGGCCGGTGTTGATCAGCGAGTTAATGATGATCGTGCCATTGATTCGGCCGTAGTAAATGCCGTATCCGCCACGCAAGCTCGTCTTACCATCGCCACTCAGGTCTGCGGCAAAACCGATACGTGGTCCAAAATTGTTTTTATCACTCGGGCGGTTCCCGGTTTGCGGCAGAGCGGGATTCACCAGAAAAGGCTCCGGGAACTGTTCATAATCCCAACGCAATCCTAAATTGAGAGTTAGCCGCGGAGTAACGCGCCAATCGTCCTGTGCAAAGAAGGCCCAATCAGTTGTGTTGAATTGGAAACGCGGTGGGCCAAAGCCCTGTTGGTAATTGGCTGTGTAGCACTTTCCAGCGGTGCGCGTGCTCGTCGCACATACTTTGTTCGCCGTTCGCAGGGAACCATTAGTACTGAAGTTTACATAATCAACGATGAAGTCGTTGATGTTGCCATAGGTATAGGCGCCGGCGCCCGTAAACAGATTTTCATCGATGTCGCGCACGCGGTTAATGTCAGTACCAACTTTGAACGTATGGTTGCCGGTCGAGTACGTAAGACTGTCTGCAAACTGGAACCGCCTCTCATCCGGCAACGCAACGCGATCCAGGAAGTTGGCTTTGCCGAACGTTAGTCCGTTTGTCAATGTCACCTGCGGCGAGAAACCGTCTGCTGTGGTCGGCTCGCCCGGCAGTGGTGGTTGGGCAAACGCGGAGTCAAGCTCATCGGCCCACTGGAAACGAAACTCGTTGATGAGTTTGCTTGTTAGAGTCGAAGCGAGACGGAGATTGAGCGAGTCGATCTCGACGAAGTCATTACCAAAGCCTGCGCGGTCGCGCGTGACAGTCGCGCCGGTTTGAACTCCAGCGGGTGAATTCCAACGCAAACGATTGTACGTGGCACTGAATTGGTGCTTTGAGTTGATGTGCCAATCCAGTTTCGGCAGGAACAGCTTTTGATCGCCTCGCCGTGGCGTTTCGCCGGTCAGGCTGTTAAGAAAGCCCAACGCGGAATCGATCTGTGTGTTGGTCAAGCCGCGTGCTGCGGCAGTAAGGGTGGTTCGGTTAACTGTATTCAGGTAACCCGGAGTGCTAAACACTGCGACGCCTGGGAAATTGCGCTTCTGCTGATCGTAGCTGAAGAAGAAGAACAGACTATCTTTGACGATTGGGCCACCCACAGTTCCACCAAACTGATAGCGTACATCCTTTGGCTTTAACGCCTCTCTCGTCGAGACTCCGTTGACTAACCGATTTATAAAAGTATTCGGGTTGCGAGCGCCCCACTTGTTGTTGCGGTCGTAAAGAAAAGCGGAGCCGTGAAACTCATTGGTGCCCGACTTCGTGACGGCGTTGATAACACCGCCCGCCGAACGGCCATACTCGGCAGCGAAGTTTGAGGTGTTAACCTGAAATTCGCGAATGGCAGCCTGACTGATTGAATACGCACTACGAGTGCGTCCTCTCTCTTCCGAAAAGAAAGCCTGATTGTTGTCGCCACCGTCTACCGTGCTGTTGTTTAGCAGTCCAGAGATACCGCGAAAACTGATTAAGCCGAAATTACCATCGGGAACAGCGCTGGGTGTAAGAATTGCAAAATTGGACCACCGGCGCCCATTGACGGGAAGCTCATTGATCGACGTCTGATTAAGGTTGGTGGAAAAGTCTTGCTGAGTGGTATTGATTACTGGCGCTTCGGCAGTGACATCTACCGTACCTGTAACGGGGCCAACCACGAGCGCAACTTCAAGATTTGTCTCACGTCCGATTTCAACCACGACATTTTCTACGGTGATTGGACTGAAGCCGGATGAGTTTACGGTTACGGAATAATTACCAGGTTGAAGGTTTGCAACCTTGAAACGGCCAGTGTCGTCAGTCGTGGCGCTGTCTTCTTTATTGGTGCCGATGTTCTTAACACTAACGGCGGCGCCGGGAACAACCTCTTTATTCGGATTACTAACGACCCCTCCGATTGAACCGGTGGTGGTCGACTGCGCAAAAGCTACCGTGCTAAGAATGAGCACGAACAAACTCACAAAAGAGAGCTTTACTATTCTCCACATACTTGAGAACTCCTTAGGCAATGGATTGAACGTTGAACGCACCTCGACCCCTCGGGCTGCGCTGATAATTAGCCAAATTTGAGAGCACCTAAAACAATTCAAGCAGGATTGTTTACGCGAATGGCCTACTAAGCAAGACGCGACTTCTATCACGCCCAGCTTGCATTCGCAAGTCTAAGTCGTGATTGAACCTATTAAATCTTTATGACGCATTATGAGTCGAGTGAAAGCCTGACCGGCCAATTGGCGGTCGAGAAAAACTCGCAAGAGCCGTGCCGGTTAAGATCTCGGGTGTTTCAGCAAGACGGCCGCCGTGATCCGCACAAGATTTTGGATTTGATCTAAAAATCGGGAGACAAAATTAGCCGCGGATAAACGCGGATAGTTTCTTCAAACGCGCTCCACGATCATCGCGATGCCCTGACCCCCACCGATACACGCAGTCGCCAAACCATAGCGTCCGCCGCGACGATGAAGCTCATGCAACACTGTCAAAACGAGTCGCGTGCCCGTAGCTCCCAAAGGATGTCCCAGTGCGATAGCGCCGCCGTTAACATTCGTCCGCGCACGATCCAATCCCAACTCTTTCTCAACCGCCAGATACTGCGCCGCGAAAGCTTCGTTCACTTCCACGAGATCCATATCGCTTAACGATAATCCCGCCCTCGCGAGTGCGGAACGAGTTGCCGGCACCGGGCCAATGCCCATGATCTCGGGCTCGACTCCCGCATATGCCCAACTCACAATCCGGCCCATCGGAGTGAGATCTCTCTGCTTCACAAACTCTTCACCCGCGATCACGAGCGCCGCTGCGCCGTCGACAATTCCCGACGCATTTCCCGCCGTGACAAAACCATCATGAGCAAACGCGGGTTTCAACTTGGCAAGACCTTCGAGTGTCGTTTCAGGTCTCGGATGATCGTCTTGATCGACTTGAATAGTTCCTTTACGCGTCTTCACTTCAACAGGAACAATCTCTTCAGCAAAGAAGCCTGCGTCTTTCGCACGCTTCGTCTCCTGCTGCGATCGCAACGCGTACTTGTCCTGCTCTTCGCGTGAGATCTCAAACTTGCGCGCAAGATTTTCCGCAGTGCCGGCCATCGGCGTGTTGCAGTAGGTATCAAGCAACGCAACCATCAAACTGTCTTCGAGTTTTCCCTGGCCCAACGCAAAACCTGAGCGCGCGCCACGAATGACGTGCGGCGCCTGCGACATAGATTCCATGCCGCCAACCAAACACGTTTGCGCTTCGCCGAGCTGAATCATGTGCGCGCCTGACACGATCGACTGAATGCCACTGCCGCAGAGTCGATTGACAGTCAGCGCGGGACGATCAAACGGGACGCCTGCTTTCAAAGCAACGTGACGAGCGCCGTAGATCGCGTCGCCCGAGGTCTGTAAGGCATTTCCGATAACTGTGTGATCGATCTCGTCGGGGTTAATGTTTGTTGCTTCCAATGCACCACGCGCGGCGACTGCTCCGAGATCGATTGCCGATATATCTTTGAGCACGCCGACATACTCGCCCATCGGCGTGCGCTTACCACCTAATATAAAAACGTCTTTACTCATCTGAATTCCTCTGTAAGAGATTTTGCCACAAAGAGTCGCAAAGACATAAATCAAGCACTAAAGCGATGTTCCTGGAGATAGCGGTGCAGCAATTCTTCCAGAAAGCCTTCGTATGTAAACGTGGCTAGATCGTAGGCAGGTCGAATCTTGTAAAGAATCGGGATGGCAACTCGCCACGCCATCCACTGGCGCGGCACGTCAGATAGATCCCAACGACGGCGCAGAAACGTTTCCACTACCTGAATCTCCGACTCCGTCAAACTGCCGAGGCTGGCAGTGAAGTCAACCGGCTTAAAAGATCGACGCAGCGCCGGATCGCTTACCGGTGTTGCAAAGACTTGCGAGAACTCCGGTGCTTCGGCTTCGCGTTCGCGAACGACAACAGTGCCCGCCACCATGTCGCCGATACGTTGATCGCGATTGGTTACAAACACAGAGATCAGCCCGATCGAGTAGAACGGAAACGGCATCATGTCGAAACTGCGAAGCAGATTTCGCACTGACGCTTCCCAAAACGTGATCGGACGTCCATCTTCTCGAATCACGCGCAACTTCAACCAACGCTTGCCTGGAGTTTGTCCGCTCCAAATCCACTCGAAGAAGGCAAAGTAACCCGAGAACGTCAGAAACAGCAGCAGGATCATCACGGCGTAGACCCACTTCGGCGCGCTCGACAGCGACTGTTCTACGGTCGAGTAGTTCGCCACGACCATCGAGGCGATGGCAATCAGCGCCAGCGATAGACCTTGAATGGCGTGGTCTATCGCACAGGCGAGAAAGCGGTTGCCGATCGAGGCGAGTGCAAAATGCAGCGGCACGCGCTCGGGCGTCTCGATGATCAGAATGTCTTCAGTTGCGACTGTCGCCGACATAATCCGTCTTCATCCGCGTCATCCGCGGCTTACTATTCTTACAAACCTGCGCTTTCCAACTTGGATCAAGTACGATCGATCTCCACTCAGCTCGACTTCGAAATCCGTTTGCGTCCGTCGTTCACCCTCGACATAAACTCCGCCTTGTTCGATCAGCCTCCGCGCTTCGGCCATCGAGGGCGCCAACGCGAGTTCGACCAACAACCGCGGCAACTTCCACGTTCCCGATTCCAACGCACGCTCCTCAACTTCCTCCGGCGCCTGCTTGTTTCGAAACATCGCATCAAACTCGGCTTCCGCCTTGCGCGCTTCAGCGTCCGAGTAAAAATCACTCACGATTAGTTTCGCGAGTTCGGCTTTGATGTCGCGCGGATTGCGCTGCCCGCGCTCGGCACTCTCGCGCAACGATCCTATCTGCGCGATCGAAAGATCGGTACATAGTTCGTAGTAACGCCACATCAATTCATCGGAGATCGACATCACCTTGCCGAAGATCTCCTGCGGCGGCTCGTTGATGCCGATGTAGTTGCCTAAACTCTTCGACATCTTCTGCACGCCGTCAGTGCCTTCCAACAACGGCGTGATCACCGCGACCTGCGACTCCTGTCCATATTCTCTTTGCAGATTACGGCCCATCAACAAGTTGAACTTCTGATCAGTTCCGCCGAGTTCGACGTCGGCTTCGAGCGCAACCGAGTCGTAGGCCATCACCAATGGGTACATCACTTCGTGCAGCGCGAGCGGACGGTTCGCTTCGAGTCGTTGTTGAAAGTCATCGCGCTCGAGAATCTGTTTGACGGTGACGTGTGCTGCGAGTTTGAGAAATCCGGCCGAACCCAGCGTGTCCATCCAACGCGAGTTGAAATCGATGACTGTCTTTTCCGGGTCGAGTAGTTTGAAGATCTGGTGCTTGTAGGTTTCGGCGTTCGCGTTGATTTCGTCGCGCGTGAGTTGCGGCCGCGTAGCGTTCTTGCCTGACGGATCGCCGATCATGCCGGTGAAATCGCCGATCAAAAAGATCGCCGTGTGGCCCAGCTCTTGAAACGCGTGCAGCTTGCGGATCACGACTGTATGGCCCAAATGGATGTCGGGGGCGGTTGGATCGGCGCCGAGTTTGACGCGCAGAGGCTTGCCAGTCTTGGCTGATTTCTCAAGCTTCGTGCGCAGCTCTGCGTCGCGAATAACCTCGGTGGTGCCTTTGCTTAGATATGCGAGTTGTTCGTCGATCGTCATGAGCGAATAGAGTAGCTCAACTATTGAATGGTGCGCTATCCTCATTTCATGGCTACTGAAACACCTGACATCAGTCCTCTTAGCAACTGCCGTCTGGCTTTTATCGGTTGCGGCGTGATGGCGGAAGCGATTATCGCGGGACTACTGCGCAAGAAGTTGGTTGGTCCTGAACAGATCGTGGGCATTCATCCGCGGCAGGCTCGACGCGAAGAGATGCACGTGAAGTATGGCATCGAAATGTTTGAGCAGAACCGTGAGGCAGCACTGGCTAGCGCCCCTGAAACACCGGATGCTGGTTCGATGATCATCCTCGCAGTAAAACCGCAACGTCTTCATCGCGTGCTGGAAGAACTGAAGGGTTCGCTGCATCCGGAGCAGCTCGTCATTTCAGTTGTTGCCGGTGCGAGGATTGAAACGATTTCCGATCATCTTTTGCACGCGCCGGTCGTGCGGACGATGCCAAACACGCCCGCACAGATCGGCGAAGGTGTAACTGCGTGGACCGCTAGTCCCGAGGTGAGTGCAAAGCAGGAGAGTCAGGTTCGTGCAATGCTCGACGCACTAGGCAAGGGTGTACATGTTGAAAACGAACGACAGATTGACATGGCAACCGCGCTGAGCTCCACTGGTCCTACGTATATCTTTCTGGTGATGGAAGCGCTGGTTGATGCCGGTGTGCACATGGGCTTCTCGCGACACGTGGCCCAGGAGCTGGTCCATCAAATGATGCTCGGATCGGTGTTGTTTGCGATCGAGTCGCACAAGCATCCAGCGGAGTTGCGAAACATGGTGACTTCGCCAGGCGGAACCTCGGCGGAAGCGATTTATCAGATGGAGAAGGGCAGCTTGCGAACGGTGATGTCGAAGGCTGTTTGGGCAGCGTATCAGCGCGCACAATCCCTCGGGGGAAAGATTTAATCTGCGTCACCGCGTTCATCCGCGGCTAAAACTAATGCTACCGCTTCGGAATACAACTGGTGTTCCTGCTCCAAAATTCTCGCCGACAACGTCTCTTCAGTATCATCCTCCATTACGGGCACAATCCGCTGCGCGATGATTGGCCCACCATCAAGCGTCTCGTCGACAAAGTGCACCGTGCATCCACTCACCTTCACACCATGAGCGAGCGCTTGTCGCTGTGCGTCCAGCCCGGGAAACGCCGGCAGCAGACTTGGATGAATGTTCAATATTCGCCCCTTGAACGCCTCGATGAAGCACGGCGACAACAATCGCATGTATCCCGCTAAGCAAACCAGGTCAACCTTCTGTTCTTGTAAGATCGAGATGATCTCGCGTTCGTGTTCTTCACGACTGCGACCACGGCGTTCGACCACACGCGTTTCGAGTTCACGTTCTTCTGCGAGTTGTAGCCCACGCGCATCAGCTTTGTCGCTGATCACGATCGCGATCTCAGCCTTTGGGATCTTTCCCACGCTGACAGCATCACTCAGCGCAAGCATGTTTGATCCACGACCGGAGATGAGAATCGCGATTCTTTTCTTCACGAGACTTAAATCAACACCTCACGATTCCCGCTTATCACTTTTCCGATCGTGTAAACAGTCTCGCTACGACCGCGCAGGTCATTCTCGACTGTTTCAGCATCACCGGGCGAGCAGACGATCACGATGCCGATTCCCATGTTGAACGTGCGATACATTTCACTGTCAGAAACGTTTCCAAGTCGGCGCAAGAGTTCGAATAGAGGAGGTATGGTCCATGAGTCTCGTTGGATCTTCACCGCTGTGCCGTGCGGTAGTATTCGCGGAATGTTGTCAGTCAATCCTCCGCCAGTGATGTGCGCCAGGCCTTTGATTACGCCTTTGTCGAGCAGATCGTAGAGGGGTCTGAGATAACTGAGATGCGGCAGCAGCAACGCGTCGCCGGCAGTCATTTCCAGTTCCGGCAGGTGAGTCTGTGGCTCGTATCCTGCAACTTCAAAAAAGAGCTTGCGAGCGAGTGAATATCCGTTTGTGTGTAGTCCAGCAGATGGCAAGGCAAGCAGAACATCGCCGGCAGAGATGGTTTTTCCGTCGATGATTTTTTCTCGATCGACAACGCCGACAATAAAACCTGCAATATCGTATTCACCGTCCTGATAAAAACCCGGCATCTCCGCCGTTTCTCCGCCCAACAACACACAACCATTGTCACGACAACCATTCGTCACGCCTTCGACAATGCTCGCCACAACATCGGGCGATAATTTTCCCGTCGCAATGTAGTCGAGAAAGAATAGTGGTCGCGCGCCCTGGACCAGAATGTCGTTGACGCAATGATTGACGAGATCGCGGCCGACTGTGTTGTGCACGCCTGTCGCAAAAGCGATCTTGAGTTTCGTGCCGACGCCATCAGCTGACGCAACCAGTACCGGCTGCTTCAGCTTTGGAAATGCGGCGTCAAACATGCCGCCGAAGCTTCCGATCTCGGAAAGCGTACGATCGTTGAAGGTCTGTCGCGCGAGCTCCTTGATCCTGTCCGTTGCTCGCGTCGCGGCGTCGATGTCAACACCCGCATCGCTGTATGAAATCGGCTTTTTCATCCGTGTTATCCGCGGCTTATTGATTCTTTTTTGCCGGTCTCGGAGGTGGACCGAAGTCACCATACGCAATAAATCCCGACCGCGATGAATCATCCTTCTGCGCGGTCCGGCCCGCCCAGAGATCCTCCGTCGTTTCCTTCGCCGTTTTAATCGTCATGTCATTCTCTTTGCCGCGCGTCGTAATCGTGATCTCGCCCTGCAAGTCAGTGCGATAGAGTTTCACGTTCGCTGCACGCAAACGATCGAGCACTGGCTGCGCCGGATGACCATAACGGTTCCACGCGCCGCACGACACAATCGCCACTTCCGGCTTCACGCGATTCAAAAAATCAGCCGACGACGCGTACTTCGAACCGTGATGCGCGACTTTCAAAACCTTCACTTGCAGATCCAAGTCCTTCGTCAACAGTCGATGCTCAGTCTGACTTTCAGCATCACCTGCCAGCAACATCGAAAACGATCCATAATCCAAACGCGCCACGATCGAATTCGCGTTTACATCATTGCCGCCCGTGCTCATCTTGTCTTTCGTGAACATCGGTTCTGACGGCGCCAGGATAGTCAACAACACACCGCCACCGAGATCGTATTTGGTTCCCGGTCGCGCTTTTTCATAATGCGCGCCGCTGCCGTTCACCGCTGCTTTGTAATCGTCATAAAACTTAGTCAGCGATGCTGGTTTGTTTGACTTCGCAGTGGTCGGCGGTTTTTTGGCGGTCGTTTGCTTTTGACCCGCCGCGGCAGCGAGCTCCGGCGGCACAGCCGGCGGCTGACCATTGTCGATCACATTCAAAACTTTGACGGCTTTGAAAACTTCAGCAGCTCCGCCGATGTGGTCGGGATGTGGATGCGTGGCGATGAAATAGTCGACTTGCTGGATGTTGTAGCGCTTCAACGCGTCGACAACAACCTTGCCTTTCATCGTATCGCCGGCATCGACGAGCACCGTCTTGCCTGACGGTGAAGAGATGAGGATCGAATCGCCGTTGATTGGACCAACATCAAGTATGTGGATCGTCAGTTCGCCACCTGAAGCGGGCGGTGGCTGGCTCTTCCACCACGGAAGTACGTACTTCCAACCGACGAACGCCGCAGCTCCGGCTAAAACCAAAAGTACGGCAACTGCACAACCACAGCCTCTGGTAGCTCGTCCCAATCTCGACCCGCCTCAAAAATTTTTTTGCCACAAAGAGGCACAAAAGTCACAAACGATTAATCAAGCTTAACGCTTCATCCCAAATGCATTTGTGCTTTTTGTGCTTCTTTGTGGCTCAAGTTACCGATTCATGGTCGCGTTCCCACATTGTTTCCGCTTCACTCGTGATGCGCGTGGGGTATTTCCCGTTCCAGCAAGCAACGCATGAGGAGTCGGGGCTGATTCCAGTCGCTGCAATCATTCCTTCGAGCGACAGGTAACCAAGCGAGTCGGCCTCGATGAATTTGCGAATCTCTTCCACCGACATCTGCGCGGCGATCAGTTCAGACTTGTTTGGTGTATCGACGCCGTAGTAACACGGGCTGATCGTCGGCGGACAACTGATACGCACGTGAATCTCTTTCGCGCCCGCTTCACGCACCATGCGCACTATCTTCTTCGACGTCGTGCCGCGCACGATCGAGTCGTCGATCAAGACTACGCGTTTGCCGGTGATCAGATCTCGAACGGGATTGAGTTTTATTCGCACGCCAAACGAACGAATCGATTGTCGCGGTTCGATGAAGGTCCGGCCAACATAGTGATTGCGAACCAGCCCAAAACGAAAACTCAGACCACTTTCAGCCGCATAACCGATCGCCGCGACCACGCCCGAGTCAGGCACCGGAACGACGATGTCAGCATCCGCAGGCTGCTCGACTGCAAGTTGCCGGCCCATCTTGTGTCGCGACTTATTGATCGATTTACCGTAGATCAACGAATCAGGCCGCGCGAAATAGACGTGCTCGAACAGACACATCGAATGCTTGCGCGGCGGCAGCGGATTCGACGATCGCAAACCTTCTCGATCGATCACTATCATCTCGCCCGGTTCGACGTCGCGCACGTACTGAGCGTCGATCAAATCAAATGCACACGTTTCGGAAGCGATCACCCACGCATCGCCAAGCCGTCCCAAAGCGAGCGGACGAAAGCCGCGACTATCGCGAATCGCGATCAGCTCCGTGGGCGTCAGGAAGAGCATCGAAAATGCGCCTTCCGTTTCGCACAAGACCTGCGGAATCGCCTCGCGGATGGGCGAGCGCGATCGGGCCACACCATGAAGCACGACCTCCGTGTCGGAAGTTGAAGAAAAGATCGCGCCGTCGCGTTCGAGGCGTTGCCGCTCTTCGCGTGCGAATGGGAGATTGCCGTTGTGACAAACTGCGATCTGCCCGTGCTGGCAATTGACGAGAAACGGCTGCGCTTCGAGCAACGACACCTCGCCGGCGGTTGAATAGCGCACGTGTCCAATCGCGCTCATGCCGCGCAAACGATCGAGATGCGTCTGACCAAATGCTTCGGACACGTGACCCATCGCGCGTTCGAGACGCAGTTCGGCGCCGTCGGAAGCGACGATGCCGCACGACTCCTGACCTCGATGCTGCAGCGCGTATAAACCGAGGTAAGTCAATCGCGCGGCTTCCGAATGTCCGTAGATTCCGAAAACACCACACTCTTCATGCAGTTTGTCGTTCTCGTTTTCAGTCACGCGTGGAGATTACTTTGCCTTCGCAAAGCTTTCAACTATAAAACAGACATAGATTTCCGCAGATGAAGACGGATATGGCTTTTGATATGATTCGAAACGTGATGCAGATTGCCTTGTCAGTATTGTTGATCATCGCTGTGAGTTGGCTGATCTACGCTAAAGCGAACACCGCGCGTCCAGCGCCGCAGTTGTATCGTCGCTATTGCATCTCGTGTCATGGAAATGACGGAAAGGCGAAGACTTCGAAAGGCAAGTTTAGCCATGCGCGCGATCTTTCTGACCCGCAGTGGCAAGCAGACGTCAGCGACGAACGCATCTTCAACTCGATCATGAATGGGCGCAATGTGCGCGGTAACATGCCCTCCTTTAGCAACAAACTGAATGAAAAAGAGGCCGACTCGCTGGTGGATTTTGTGCGCCAGCTTAAAGCACAGCAGCAGTAGCAATTCATGTTTTCATTTCGCAGTTTAGTCATTCTCGCCTTGCAAGTCGGCTTATTGATCGTGCTCTTCGGTGCAGGTTGGGCGATCTATAGACAACTTCCTTCGAGCGCGGCGGACGTTAGATCCGATCAAAAGACCACGACACTGCAAATTATTATTCGACAGCCTCCGGAGAGTGTTGGACCAGCGCTGGACGTCGCGGTGAGTCTTTACCCGGTGGATATTGTCGCGGTGCGTCACGAGTTCTTCACTGAGCCGCGTGCTGGTAAGCGCTTTGAAGATTTTCTGAAAGAGCGCATGAAAGGGCGTTCGCCGATCAATGCACAGTTGGACAAGCAAGGACAGGGATCGGTGACGTTGGCGCCCGGCAGTTGGTGGTTGCATGCGACGCTTTCCGGTGACGAACAGCTCGAGTGGCGTTTGCCGGTGACAGTCACCGGTGCGAGGCAAGTCGTCGAACTAACACCTCAGAACGCCTACACGAGAAGCAAGACGTTTTAGCCACAAAAAGGCACAGAATGCTGGCACTGCGGGTACAGAACAAACATCTGGCAGTCGAAGATGTCGCGAAGCCTCATCAACCTGACGAGGCGCTGGTGCGTGTGCTCTTGTCCGGCATCTGCAATACCGATCTCGAAATCGCGCGCGGCTACGCTGGTTTTAACGGCACGATCGGACACGAGTTTGTTGGCGTTGTTGAAGACAGCACCGATCGCAAACTCGTTGGTCAACGCATCGTCGGAGAAATAAACGCCGGCTGCGGCAAGTGCGATCTTTGTCGTGCAGGCGACTCCCGCCATTGCCCAAATCACACCGTGCTCGGCATCGTCGGCCGCGATGGCGCACACGCCGAGTTTCTTCAACTTCCTGCACGAAACCTGTTGCTCGTTCCTGACAACATTACTGACGAACACGCAGTCTTTACTGAACCACTCGCTGCAGCGTGTGGAATTCTCGAGCGCGTCGCGATTTCGAAGTCAGATCGCGTTGCAGTGATCGGCGATGGCAAACTCGGACTGCTCTGCGCACAGGCGCTCGTGGTGACCGGCGCACAGTTGCTCCTCATCGGCAAACACGAATCCAAACTGCGCATCGTGGATAAGCGTGGCATCGAAACTACATCTCCGGAAGAAGCAGCCAAACGCCGGCGACAGTTTGACGTGGTTGTCGAAGCATCAGGCGCCGCAGCGGGTTTCGGACTCGCGCTCGATCTTCTTCGTCCAAAGGGTCAACTGGTCCTGAAATCCACTTTTCACGGCAAGACAGAAATCGATGCCGCGCGGATCGTCGTTGACGAGATCTCAATCGTCGGTTCGCGTTGCGGGCGCTTCAAACCAGCCCTACATCTGTTACAGAAAGGCGCGGTCGACGTCGATAGTCTGATTAGCGAGGAATACCCGCTATCAAGAGGTGTTGATGCAATGCGCCGTGCCGCCATGAAAGGCGTGCTAAAAGTCCTGCTACGACCATAGATTGAGCGCCTCCTTGGAGTGCGGCGGCTTGACGCCGCTTTGTTATCGATCACGCCCCGATCGAGGCCAAAGCGGCGTCAAGCCGCCGCACTCCAAGGAGGTGCCTTCTTCTAATGGCAAATGGAAAACCCTTTCGCTATACTCTAGCCCTTTCCCTGGGCTTGGATTTTCCAGAAGGTGGTGAAATATGTTTGACGTTTCTCAGAACAGCTCGACGGACCAGGAACGGACCATTCTCCGGAAACTGCGCATCTGGATTGCCGCGCTGGCAGTTGCTTGTTTACTCGCTGGCATCGGCATCGGCGCGATGTTGTCAGGCCGGTCGACTATAGCGCAGTCTGAAGCGCAGATCGCGCGCGCTCCCGAAGCCTTGTCCGCCTCATTTGCCGAGATTGCGCGGCGCGTGGAGCCCGCCGTCGTCAACATTGAAACCACCCAGCCCCAGCTGGAAGTCAGCGAAAAGGACGAAGATAAAGAAGATCAGTCGTCGAACAATCCACTGCTTGACATGTTCCGGCGTCAACAGCGACGGCCCGCGCGCGGAGTCGGCAGCGGTTTTATCGTCAGTCCGAAAGGCTACATCCTGACGAACTATCACGTGATCGAGGACGCTGCGCGAATCACAGTCGGTCTGCAATCAGGTGAAAAATATCGCGGCACGGTTGTTGGCTTTGATACTGAAACCGACGTAGCCGTGATCAAGATCGACACGCCAAAGGATCTTCCGACCGTGACTCTCGGCGATTCGAACGCCGCGCAGGTTGGTGATTGGGTACTCGCGATGGGTTCCCCGTTTGGTCTCGATCAAACGGTGACGGCGGGAATCATTTCCAAGAAAGAACGCGAGAGTCCGTACTTCAACGTCTTCCAGCGTTTTCTGCAAACTGACGCCGCCATCAATCGCGGCAACAGTGGTGGACCACTCGTCAACATGCGTGGCGAAGTGATCGGGATGAATTCGCAGATCGCGACTTCGACCGGTGACTACAACGGTATCGGCTTCGCCCTGCCGGCCAATGAAACCAATTTCGTCTACAAGCAGTTGATCGCCCAAGGCAAAGTAAAGCGCGGATATCTCGGAATAACTCTCGACTCCGTGCATGACGAGTTTGCAAAAGTTTATGGTCTGCCCGAAGCGAAGGGCGCGATCATTACTCAGGTTGCGCCGATTGAAAACGGCCAACCCACGCCCGCAGCGAAAGCTGGTCTTCAAGCAAGCGACATAATCGTAGAGTTTGAAGGCACGCCGATCCTCAATGCACAGGATTTGATTCAGCGCGTTGCCAGTACGCCTGTGGGCCAGCAAGTGACGCTGGTTTATCTGCGAGACAACAACGGCAAGATGGAACGGAAGACTGCAACCGTGGCCTTAGGCGAACGGCCTCCGTCAACCACGCGCGAATGGGAAGAACCAACAAAAGCGACGCCGAAGACGAGCGATCCCCGCGGCAACGCTCTGCATCTTGGCGTCACACTCGCAGAACTGACTCCGCAACTGAGAACCGATCGACATCTCACGGACTTGCAGGGTCTTTACGTTAAAGATATCGATCCCAACGGCCTGCTCGCGGAAGTTCGCATTCCACCAACAGGCACCCCGGCGTTAAACGAAGGCGACGTCATCAATCGCATCAACCGCACTCCAGTGACTTCACTCGCCGATTTTCAACGTGTGTTGAGTGGATTGAAGACAGGCGATCCGATCGTCTTGAACATTACGAGAATTGTGCGAGATGCGAAAGGCGATCGACCGGTCCCGCTGATCGTGCAGTTTACTTATCAATAAGATCATTGCCAATAACTTATGTCTCAGGCAAAAAAGGCAATCTCAAAAACCAGCGGGAAAATGGCGGCGCGCAACGCAGCCCGCGCGGCAGTCAAGACTTATCAAAACTACATCGACGGAAAATGGGTCGGCAGCCAATCAGGTGAGATGTTTGAAAACATCAACCCTGCCGATAACCGCGATGTTGTTGGACGTTTTCCTCTCTCAACCAGCGACGACGTTAATGCGGCTGTGAATGCCGCGCAAAATGCGTTCGATCGCTGGCGCAACACTCCCGCACCCAAGCGTGCGGAACTGCTGTTTCGTCTCGGCGAGATCCTGATCCACAACAAAGAACGCTTTACCGCCGACATGACACGCGAAATGGGTAAGGTCTTAAAAGAAGCCGGCGGCGACGTGCAGGAAGCGATTGACTGCACCTATTACACCGCGGGCGAAGGCCGGCGGCTTCACGGATTTACTTCACCGGCTGAGATGCGCGACAAGTTTGCGATGTGCGTGCGCCAACCGGTCGGTCTTTGCGGTTTGATTACGCCGTGGAATTTTCCGATGGCGATTCCGTCGTGGAAACTGATTCCAGCATTGATCTGCGGCAACACGGTCGTCATCAAACCCGCCGAAGACACGCCACTTTCAACCTACAATCTGGTCAAAGCATGCGAAGAAGCCGGCATTCCGCCGGGAGTCGTGAATCTCGTGACCGGCTATGGTGAAACTGTCGGCGCAGCAATGACCAATCATCCCGCGTTGCGCTTGATCTCATTCACCGGTTCGACTGAAACGGGTCGCATCGTCGCTTCCGCCTGTGCGGAGCGAAACGCGATCTGTTCGCTCGAGATGGGCGGCAAGAATGCCATCATCGTGATGGACGATGCCGATATTGACTTAGCTGTTGAGGGCGCCATTTGGGGCGCCTTTGGTACGTCAGGACAGCGCTGCACTGCGTCGTCGCGGCTGGTGGTCCATAAGAAAGTTTACAAGCAGTTTGTAACGAAGCTGGTTGAAAACACGAAGGCGCTGCGGGTTGGCGATGGCGCGGATCCGAAGACTGACGTTGGCCCAGTCATAAACGCCGACGCAGTCGAGAAGATCATGGGTTACATCCGCATCGGACGCGACGATGACGGCGCTAAGCTGGCATGCGGCGGCAAACGACTCTCGCGCGGCGACTATGCCAACGGTCATTTCATCGAACCGACAGTCTTCGCCGATGCCGCTCCTGACATGCGCGTCTCTCAGGAAGAGATATTTGGACCAGTCACTACTGTCATTCCGGCAAACTCACTCGAAGAAGCGATTCAGATCGCCAACGGAGTTCGTTACGGACTCTCGGCTGCCATCTATACGCAAAATGTCAATCGTGCGTTCAAAGCGATGAACGAGATGTACACCGGCATCTTCTACGTCAATGCTTCAACCATCGGCGCTGAAGTGCACCTTCCTTTCGGGGGCACCAAAGCGACTGGTAATGGACATCGTGAAGCAGGCACGCAGGTGCTGGACATCTTCTCTGAATGGAAGTCTATCTACGTCGACTTCAGTGGCAAGCTGCAACGCGCGCAGATTGATTTAATAGAATCTGCGTAATCTGTGGATGGTTTTAATCAGTTCTTCCGGCGACACCGGCTTCGCCAGAAACGCATTCACCTGCTCAGATTCGTCAGTCGAATTCTTCGGATCGAGCGCGCTCAACAAGATAATCGGTAAGTTGGTCAGATGCTGACTACTCCTCACAAAGCGGCACAACCCATACCCATCCAAATTCGGCATCAGCGCATCGGTAACTATCACGTCGACGCGCGCGGTCAGTAAAACTCTCATCGCCTCCAGACCATCGCCGGCAGAAATGACGTCGTAGCCGGCACGCTGAAGCACCACTTCGAGATAACGTCTGAGCGCAGGATCGTCCTCGACCAACAAGACACACGGGCGCTGCTCGGGTGATTGTGCCGAGTGCAATCCATTGCCGGGTCTTTCCAGTTTATTCGATACGATCATGGCTGCTGCGCAGGACTTCCGCGGGCGTGAGGGCTCTGAAGGTCGGAGCCAGGGAGGACTCGCCAAATGCAGATTAGACTGACCCAACGTGATTGTCAATGTTTAACGAAGTTATCCGCTCAATCCGTGTTTCATCTGCGGCAAAAGTCCTCAGTCGATAAAGGTGCGGTGCCAGAGCTCAAGCCCGAGGAGCTGAAAAACCTGCAAATTGTAGTCTTCACGGCCCGAAAAATTAGCTTCCAGCACCCGTTTGACGGCATTCGGACGGAAGATGCCGCGCCGCCTCACAGACTCCTCAGAGAGCAGATCGTTAATCAACGGACGCAGAGGCCCGCGCAGCCAGGAGCGAATCGGCGCGCCGAAACCAGCCTTCTTTCGCCAAACCACGTCCTTGGGCAGCATGGTTTCCATGGCCCGCTTAAAGATGTACTTGCGCTTCAGTCCGCGCAGTTTCAATCGCGGCGGCATACGTGCCGCCATCTCGATCATCTCGCGATTGAGAAACGGCACTCGCACTTCGAGATTGGCGGCCATCGACGTCTTGTCAGTCGTCATCAGGTTTAGACAAGGCAGAAAAGTCTTTAAATCGACGTAAAGAAGTTGATTCAAAGGCGCCGCGTTCGTCACGCTCGCGAAGTAAAGGCGATGAGTCGAGTAAGGATCATAGTCGTGCGTGAGGGCGCGCCACTCATCTGAATACAGTCGCTGCTTCATCTCGTTCGTGAAGTAAGTGCCATAACCGAGATAACGATCTTCAAAGTCGAGCGCGGCACTGCGAGCAAACTTCTTCGCGTTGCGAAGCGGCGCAGTTAGTTTCCCTGGCAATCCGCCCGGCAACGCACCCGCAACTGTCTTCATCAACGGCCGTCGCAGCAGTTGCGGCACTGGATCGAATGCCGACGCAATTTGCATCGCCATCTGGCGCGGATAGCCGGCAAACACTTCATCGCCTCCCATGCCCGAAAGCATCACCGTCAGAGTCTCACGTGCGACATGGGAAATGAGATAACTCGGAATCGCCATGTCGATCGGCGGCTCTTCCATGTGATAGACCAGCTTCGGCAGCAGATCGGCGACCGATGGTTTCAACATGATCTCGTGATAGTCAGTCTGCAACTGCTCGTTGACGCGCCTGGCCCAACGCACGTCGTCGGGAATGATGTCATAACGCAGATCTTCGCTCTCGATGCCGACGGTGTACGTGCTGATTCGCTGGCCGTTGCTGTGGCGTTCCATCATCGCGACGATACCGGAAGAGTCGATGCCGCCTGAGAGAAACGATCCGAGTGGAACGTCGGCGACCATCTCCCTCTTTACGACGCGATCGAAAGTGTCGAGCACACGCTCGCGCCACCATGCCTCGTTCTTGCCTTCTTCGATCGTGTCGAATGAAACGTCCCACCATTGTTTCAGCGTCAGTTCGTCATGATGAAACTGAAGCAAGTGGGCCGGAGGCACAGTCTTCACGTTCGCAAACAACGTATTTGGATCCGGCGACCAGAGGAACGTTAGAAACTGATGCAGCGCTTCGGGATTCAACTCAGGCTTCACTAAACCTGTTGCGAGGATTGCTTTGATTTCTGAGCCGAAGACAAACGTTGCGGAGGCATCGTCGCGGGCGGGAATGAACGTGTAGTAAAGCGGCTTAATGCCGACGTGATCGCGGACCAGCGTCAACATGCGTTGGTGGTTGTCCCAGACGGCGAAAGCAAACATGCCGTTGAGATGAGTTATCGCATCCCAGCTCCACTCCGAGACCGCCGCAAGCAAGACTTCGGCATCTGAATCGGTGCGGAAGTTATGGTCCAGGGTTTTTAATTGTTCGCGGAGTTCGCGATAGTTGTAGATCTCGCCGTTGAAAATGAGGACGTAACGGCCGTCGGCCGAGAGCATGGGTTCGTGACCCGCAGGACTCGTGTCGATGATCGCGAGCCGGCGATGGCCCAAACAGGCGCGCCGATTGTTTGAATCGATCGGCTCTGAAACCCAAACACCTTGATCGTCTCGACCGCGATGCTCCACACTCGCGAGCATCGGACCAATAAACTTCACCGGTTCGATGCCGACAATTCCTGCAATACCACACATAATCTGTGTAATCTGTGGATGTTTCAGAGTTCGAAGGGTCTACGCTCGCGCAGTGAATCAAGCACTCGGAAAGTGGCCCTCGTGGTAGCCGCTAACTCATCGAGAGCGATCGGAACAGCTCCGCCGGCAAGCACGTTCGAACAAACCGCACGCACCTGCGCCTGCTGACCTTTGTCTTGTGCCTTCATCGTCAACTGCTCCTCACGCCCGTCTTTGTAGAGCGTCGCACGTCGAAAGTCATCGAGCACAAAGACTCTTCCCGCGCCAAATATCTCCACGCGTTCCTTCGCCAACGATTTGTCGCCCTCGCTCAGATACGCCACCGCGCCATTCGAACCATCAGCGAAACGCAGCGTAATGAAAACAGAGTCAGCATCGACGATCTTGCTCGACTTCGCACTTAGCGACTCCGCAAAGACCGACACAGGTTGCGCGCCCGTCACATATTGTATGAAGTCGATAAAGTGACAGACCTCGCCAAGGATTCGGCCACCACCTTCTTCAGCGTCCTGCATCCAGTGCTCGTTCGGAATGCGGCCGGCATTCACTCGATAAAGAACCGAGAGGGGAGCGTCGCAGTGGGCAAAGAACTCTTTTGCGCGTTGTCCGAGCGGCGCGAACCGGCGATTGAATCCGACCATCAGTTTGGCGGTTGAACTCTTTGCTGCGTCGAGGACCGATTCGAGCTGCGCGTCGTTGAGTGCGAGTGGCTTCTCGACGAAGACGTGCTTGTTGCGTTCCAGGGCTTTGCGCGCGAGTTCAGCGTGTGTGGCGTTTCGTGTGCCGATGACGACGAGATTCACACTCGCGTCGTCGAGCACTTCATCAGCACTCGAAACGGCATAGGCGAAACCAAATCGTTTCCCTACGTTCTGTGCGGAAACCCCTGTCGCAGTAGCTATCGAGCGGAGTTCAACTCCCTCGTTTTTGAAGTGCGGCAGCAACATCGCCGGAACGTAACCACCTGCGCCAATCACTCCTAAAACGATCGACTTCTCGGACTTCCTTGCTGCCGGCGCCGCGCCCAGCGAGACTTTCCGGACGACTTCCGCTTCCGGATCGTAATTGAGCACCACGCCCAGATAAGGTTCCTGCACATCTCCCGAGATCAAACGATAAGCATGCTCCGCTTCGGTGATCGGGAAGCGGTGAGTCGTCAGGCGCTCAACATCGACGCGCCTGTCGCCGACGAGTTGCAGAAAGCTCTCGATGTTTCGATTCTCCGTCCAGCGCACGTAAGGTAGCGGATAATCATGACCTCTCTCTTCGTAATCGGGATCATAACGGCCTGGTCCATACGACATCGACACGATCAGTTTTAATTCGCGACTGAAGAAAGGCGCGCGTGGAATGTCCATTCCGGTCATGCCCACGACGATCACACGGCCTTTCAAACGCGATACTTGCGCCGCCAACTCGACTGGCTGGTTCGAATCAGTTGCGGCTGTGATCAGCACCGCGTCAGCGCCGTGACCGCGAGTCCACGTCTCGATCTCTCTTGCCGCATCTTCATTCGAAACCAGAGCTCTATCAGCGCCCAACTCGAGCGCCAGCGAAACTCGCGACTGCTCCAGCTCTAAACCGAACACGCGACACCCATTCGCCTTCAGCAGTTGAACCGTAAGTTGGCCCACTAAACCGAGACCGATCACCACGACCGATTCGCCAAGCGTCGGTTCAGCAAGCCGGACGCCTTGCAAAGCGATCGCGCCCAACGTGCCGTATGCCCCCGACTCAAAGCTCACGTCGTCAGGAAGATGAACACAAAGATTCTTCGGCACCGACAACACTTCCGCATGCGCAGCAAAACCAACGCCCGCACAAGCAACGCGATCTCCTATCTGAAACTCCGTCACGTCATCCGCGACGGCTGAAACTATACCCGCAGCGCTGTATCCCAACGCCTGCGACGCGGCCATCTTGTCGCGCACCGATGCAAACGTGTTGAGTAGTCCCTCATTTTTGACTTTCGCGACTACAGCCTTGACGAGATCAGGTCTTTGCCGTGCTTCCTGGACCAGTCCTTTGCTGACGAGTTCAACCGCGGCGCGCTCGGTCCCGGCGCTAATCAACGAAGCGACCGTACGCACCAACACTCGGCCCTTCTGCAACGCAGGCACCGGCACTTCACCAACAAATGGCCGCCCCGTCTTCCTATTTTGCAGAACCTGTTTCATGCTTATCCGCGTTCATCCGCGGTCATCCGCGGCTAAAACTCTTTGGATCAACTCACTAACCCACTCCGCGCGCGCGTCCCACGTGCCCGAAGCGACCGCCGCCTGTCGTCGCGCGGCCGCGTTCGCATCCGTGTCATGAAGGGCTTCATCGACTAACCGAATAAAGTCATCTCGCGTGCGGGCGATCCTGAGAATGTCGCGCATCGGTTCGTACTCCGGCAACGGCGAGATGACGACTGGCTTTCCCGTCGCGAGGTACTCCCGAACTTTAATCGCCGAGCCGTAACTCGTAAAAGACTGCTCAGTTTCCCACGGCAACACGCAAACGTCGAATCCCGCAGCGTAAGACGGAAGATCGTTATAAGCAACGGGTGGCAGAAAATGAACATTCGGTAAGGCCTCAATGTCGAGACCACGCGAGCGATTGCCGATAAATATCCATTGCCACTCAGGACGCTCCTGAGAGGCGCGCTTGATTAATTCCTGGTCCACCAACCACGGCTCAATCGCTCCAAAGTAACCCAAACGAGGTCGCGGCAGCCTCATGATCTCAGGCGCTACAGCTCTTTCTGCGACACGTCGCCAGTGTTCAAAATCAACACCTTGCTCGAGTAAATGCGATCGTTCACATCCGCGCGTCGCTTCCGTAAAAAGTTTTCGACCCGAATAGAAAATCAGATCCGCGGCGTCGATGGCGCCTTCGTGAAGCTTGCGTATCAATGCCGGATCCGTAGCATGATCCATCGTGTTTGCATCATACTTGTCTGAGACTTGATAGACCACCATCGATTCATCGAGCGTGCCGATCATATCGGCAGCGGTGGGAATAGCGATCCACAGAATCGGCTTTTTCAGACCACGGCTCCGCGCGAGACGTTTGATTTGCGCTCCGATCAAACGCCGGTTCATCGTTCGCGCTGCTGCCGTGCCGAAAAAAGGTAAACTGGCGGGCGAGACAACGGTGATACCTTCGTCTGTTTGTCGCGCGAGTTTGGAATAACTGCCGAGCTTGCGCTTGATTCGCGGCAGCAGATCTTTGTGCGCCAGACCAGGGAGACCCATCGAGATGGAGTTGACGAAGATCACTTTGTTTCCGGCGCGCGCAAACTTGCGCATCAGGTGTGCCTTGGAGTGCGGGTGGTGATACCACCAGTCTTCTCCACCAAAACAGATTATCGATTGGTCGCGCAGCATTCGATCCGTAAGCATCCACGTTAATCCGCGGCCCTGACTTTCGCGACACACAATCCCGATACCCCAAACGGCAGGTTCATATATCGCAAAACCCAACTCTCCGCCCCAAACAGTCTCCCCAGAATTCCGTTGAGCGCCGGCGCATTGATGTTGTTCTCACTCGACGTTCGGATCCCGGTTAACTGCATCAACTTTCTCACCATCAGAATCGGCAGAAAGAACGTGATGTTCGCGTAGGTCATGCGCTCAACTTCAAACCCAGCCTGTTCGAGCACGCGGCGCAGTTGTGGTAGACGATAGCGCCGGCGGTGATTGCTGACTTCATCCTGCACGCCCCATAAAAACATGAACGTCGGCACAAACAGCAACACTCGTCCGCCCGGTCGCAACACTCGTCGCATCTCACTCAAGCCCGCCAGATCGTCGTCCATGTGTTCGACGACATCAAACGCCGTCACTAAGTCAAACGTGGCGTCCTCGTAAGGAAGTTCTTCGCCTGCGCCGAGCCGTACTTTGTCGAGTCCGCGTTCTCGACAGAACGCCAGCGCGTCCTCTGACACGTCGACGCCTTCCGCGTCTCCATACTTCGAAAGCAAAAGCAGATTCGCGCCGGTGCCGCAGCCTACGTCGAGAATACGCGGACGTCGATCCGTTACACGACGACAGATATCTTCGAGGAAGCTGGCGATGATCTTTCGTCTGCCGGTGTACCACCAATGCGACTGCTCCACGCGAAAGAGAATCGGGTACGTGTGCTCCATCATCTCGCGGGGGAGCGGATTTGCGATATCGGAACGTAATTTCATGAAATATTAGCCGCGGATGACGCGGATTAAGCCGTTGACACCAGCGCCCGCGAAAACAATTAACAAGGCGTGCATCGGTAGCACGTAGCGAATCTCAGTGTGCGCGGCTGTGCCTGGAACTAGATAGTAAAGTACGGTCAAGAGCAACAAACAAGTCAACCTCCAATTCGTTCGCGCCGCGACGTAAATTCCAAAGGCAGCCAACGGTAAGAACAGATAACGCACAACACTCTGAATCATACCGAGCAAATTCACGGCCGCGGCGAGCACTCCGCCCTGCCACTGCGGCGACAAGCATTTCCTGCTCGTCACGTTGATGCCACTCGTTCCACAATACGGCACCGGATCGCCGCCGCCGACTTTCAGCATGCCCCACATCCGGCCGGCCATCACGCCGATATACCAGATCTTATGTTGCCAAATAAATGCCATCGCTTCACGCGTTCGTTCGCGGTCGCGGCGAATTCCGTCAGGCCATTGCGGGTCGAGTGGAACGCCGGGCGGCAAGTTCATCTTCACGCGCTCGCGTTCGACCATCTTGTCATCTCCGAAAATGAATCCACCGCTTCTGCCCAATTCTGTTTCGCCAAGACCTTCCCACAAATTCACGCCGATCGTTCCACCGGTCGGAGTGAAATCAGGAAAGACGAAGTAGTTGCGTATAACTATCGGCGCGATCGTGACGAATGTTCCGAGTACAACTGCACCACTGAGTTTTAGTTTGCTTCGCCACGTCGTTTGCACAAAAACGAGCAGCCCGATGGCCCATGCGAAACATAAAAACAACGGATTCACCCGCAGCCAGCAAGCGATGCCGAGCGTCACGCCCGCCGCCAATGCGAGCCACACCTTCCTTCGTTGTGCGGCGAGCAGCAACAGCCAGTTGCCACCAAGCACAAACCACGTCGTCGGCATATCAGCCGACGGATAAGCCGCATACAACGCAAATAGTGGTGACAGCGCAACCAAAAAACCACTCGCGATTGCGACGCGCCAACCGAATACACTAGCGGCGATTCCTCCGATCAAAAACAACGAAAGAATCAGATCGGCAAACCACAATACGATCTGAACTGAATAAGCTGAACGTTCGCCGGAGAGCTTGTAGATCAGCGCCACCAACGCGGGAAACGCCGGCGGATATTGAACGAGGTCAGTGCGAGTAGGATCGTCGATCCAAAAGAGCTTTTGCCGGCCGTCGAGAATATCGCGTGCTTGTCGATCGAATTTTGCGTAAGAGCCAACTTGAAACCAACCTGGATCGTTGAGGTGCGCACGCATGAAATGCAGCGTGAGGACACGCACGCTAATCATGATTAGCAGCAACGTAAGGAGAGCTCCGGATGAACGCGGATGAAGGCGAATCGTCATTTGATGGCGGTGACGATCACGTTCCAGCCGATCTTTTTTTGCAGTGTCTCAAACATTGATTCGGAAACAAGTGGTGAGAGGAAGCGTAGTTCAGCGCGTGTTAACTGTTCTACTTCGACCTTCACGTCCGTGAACTGGCTGAAGAGCTCGCGCGCCTTTCGCCTGCTGTAGACTTTCACCAGTGGCCGCGCGTCGTGATCGCTGTGTTCGATCACGCGGCTCATTATTTCTTCCGCCGATCGTCCACGCAAAAACTCAGCGCCCAGCAACCCGCGTCGCAAAACGATCTCGATCCAGTAGTTCAATGAGTTGCGATGGTAAAGCATCACTTTCGCCATGCCACCTGGCCGAAGCACACGATGCACTTCGCGTATCGCTCCGGCGGTATCGGGCGTGTGATGCAACACTCCGTTGGAGTAGACCACGTCGAAACTCTCGTCGCGAAACGGCAAATGCTCGCCGTCGGAAATCATGAACGCGCCGTCAGCGTCGTATAGCTTGAAACGATGCCGAGTGATTTCGATCGAGCGCGGCGTCAGATCGATGCCGACGCACCGTGCTCCGTTGCGCGAAAACTGCAACAGGTCAGTGCCCATGCCGCAACCAATCTCGAGCAACTTTGCACCACGAAACTTTTCAAAGTCCATCACGCGTGGCATCCACGGTGCATACTCTGTGTAGCGATGTCGCTCGATAGCATCAAAAAACTCGCGCGTGCCGAGCTCGTGTTCGCGATCGTATTCAGCACCACAGGGATCCTGTGCCCAGTGCTCGCGAGCGCGAAGCTTTTCTTCAGCCAAGCTCATCTGGTCAATCCTGCCGCAGGTTTTGATACGCCTCTAACACGCGCCGCGCATTGTGCGCCCAGGTAAAATTCTCGACGACAACTTCCCTCGCTCTCGCGCCCAATTTCTTCCTCAACTCAGCCGACTGAACCAGTTCGATGATAGCCGCCACGAGCTCTTTCACATTTCCCGGTTCCACCAACAATGCTGTTTCTTTATCACTCAGGACTTCGCCGATCTGTCCGAGTCGACTCGCAACGATCGCCTTCCCCATCGCCATGTACTCAAATACTTTCGTCGGCGAACCAAAGAACTCGCTTCCGTCGGCGAGCGGCACGTGAGGAGCGACGAGTATGTCGCAGGCATCGAGCAGCGCCGGCACTCGATCGTGCGCCACCGCGCCAGTAAAGATCACTCTGCCTTCGCGCGTTTCAACTTCCAGCTCTTTTTGGACTTCCGCAAGCAAACTGCCGCTTCCGATCAGCAGAAACCGCACCGGCAACTCACTCGAAATCGATTTGATTGCCGCAGCGAGCTTTTCGACGCCGTGCCATGGACCAAACGTCCCGACAAAACCAGCCGCCACGTCATCGTCGTTCAATCCTAATTCGCGTCGCGCCGCGGCGCCCCCAACACCCGGTCGAAAACGTTCTACGTCAACACCATTCGGATTAACGACGATCTTGCTCGTGTCAACTCCGCGCGCCTCGAGATTCCGGCGCTCAACCTCAGAGACGACAAAAATACGCGCCGCAGCGTCAAGGTTCAATCGTTCGTAACGTTCCAACAGATCCAGCCGTCCGACTCGGTCCCAGTGTCGCCCAACCCACACCTCGGAACCGTTGTATTCGAGAAACAGCGGCCGCTTCGTGCGCAGGGCCGCAACCACGCCGGCCCAACTGAACCGCGCATATCGTTGGTAAATAAAATCCGGCCGAGCGCGCTCGACAAGCGGCACTGCGCCACGCGTGAATACGAGATTGTTATGAATATCGAAAAGTGCGCGCGTGCCACCGCCGGGTTGCGGCGGGACGACGGTAAACCGATCGTTCGCCGCCTCTATCCCCGCGATCAGATCGTTGCTGATAATGTGCACTTGAACACCGAGTGCCTCGAGCGCTTCGACCACACCTTTAATATGACTCGCGGCGCCGCCCGCCTGCGTGCCTGGTCCTGGCGTGGCGCGAAGGTAAACAACTCGAGAGGCGTTTTTTTTGGACGGCTTTGCGTGGCCGCTCGTAGAATTCTTCTGAACTTCTTGTTCAAGCCTCAACAATTCACAGCGCGACTGCGCGACATCAGTCGCACCCGTTAACGTTTCACGGCTCAGCCGAACCGGCGCGCCGGCGAGCAGATTCGCTCGCGACTTGCGCACCAGTCCACCATGCGCGTCGATCATCAATACTTCGCGAGCTCCGGCGAGTGCACCAAACAGCATGAACAGATGTTGTCCGCGTTGCCACGGCAATCGTTCTGTCGCAATCGCCAGCACGTCCGGACGCAACGCGCGCAACGACTTCAAACGTTTCAAATGACTACCAGTCTCAAATTCAGCGCGCGAGATGAGATCGATCGAGCATTGGGGATAGAGTTGGACCAATTGGTCTTGCCAGCGAGACAAGTCGCCGCTGAGTGCCAGCAGAACAACCTTCATCCACGCAAACTCCCCAGCACAAAGACTTCTGTGAACGAACGTCCGGTGCTGGTGTGAAAGTGCAAAGCGACCAGTGCGAAGATCGCAGCGTAACTGATCGTCGAAGCGATCGCAGCACCCTGTGCGCCGAAGCGCGGCACTAGCCCAAAAACCAGAATCAGGTTCAACACTAACGTAATAACCCAATAGATCGGGATCGCACGAGGCAGTCCGAGAGCGTTGAAGTGTTGGACCAGCACCGATTCCAAACCCATGAGATAAACGCCGGGCAAGAGGATCAGCAGCAACTTAGTCGCGTCGGCGAACACGTTGCCGTACACCAGCGGCAATAACAGGCTCAACGGCACTGCAGCCAGGCAACAGATAAACATGATCAGCGTCGTGTAGCGTGTGACCAAACAAGTCGTCTCACCACGCGCGTCCTGTTCGGCAGTAACCCTCGGAAACAGTAATGTTGCAATCACACCCGGCAACAGCATCAACAAAAGCGCGAATTGCGAAGCGACACTGTAAACACCGGCTTCGGCGGCCCCACGAAAATGATTGACGACGAGCAAGTCGGCGCGGAGGATGATCGCACCCGCCAGAATCGAAATATGAAACTTGATGCCGTAGGTGATCATGCGTCGCAGCAGAGTCACGTCAGCTCGCCATTGCGATTGCGCGAGGTTCTTGGCGGAAGCCACCAGCAGCGAACCGATAACGATACTGACCAAAATGCTGGCGACGGTGTTGAACGTCACCAGCGTTTTTAGTCCGCTGCTGAGAACGATCAGAGCCAGCAGCGCATTGATCAGTACAAACGATTGTCCCGCGAGATCGAGCAGATTGAACTCTTTTATTTTTCCAACCGCGAGCAGAATGTTTAGCCCAATCAATGCGATCAGTTGAAAAGGAATTGAGATCGCCGCGATGCGAATGAGTTCAGGTGAGACGAAGCCAAACCAGTCGGCACAAAGCGAGGCCATTACACTTAACGCGATTGCGAGAATCGAGCCGATGACGAGAGCAAAAATCAGCGAGTTGATCGCGGCAGAGCGGAAGCGCGCCTGGTCCTGCGCGATGAAATAAGTATTCGAAGAAGGAAGACCAAAACTGCCGAGCTGAACGATTGTTGCCACTGCGACGTTGATGACGGCCAACTGACCGACTCCCTCAGCCCCAAGCCATCGCGCCACGATGATGCCCGCGGCCACGCTGTTGAAGATCATTAGCAGACGTGTCGCGAAGGTCCATGCAACTTTCATCCACAGATTACGCAGATTTAATCTGTGTAATCTGTGGATTGCTTCTGTCGATCCAACGCTCATACCAGAGGCTCAAATTCAGTAATGCCCAAAGATGAAATCCCCAATCTTTCGTCTGCCTGCGGTGCTCATCCAACATGCGGCCGACAAACCCGTAATCGAGTAGATCTCGCCTGCGCATGGTCGAGTTCATCACATGTTCGTCAAACCATCCTCCGAGACTTTCTCTAAACCACTCACGCACGGGTGCGCCAAAACCGCGTTTGCGTTCGTAAAGCAAATCGCGCGGCAGGACCTCTTCGAGCGCGCGTTTGAGAATGTGTTTGCCGCTCGCCCCTTCGACCTTCAAAGAGCGCGGCAAACCGAGCGCGTATTCAACGAGGTGATGATCGAGAAACGGCACGCGCGCCTCGACGCTCGTCGCCATCGTGATCTTATCAACTCGCATCAACAACAGTTCCGGTAGGCGCAGTTTCAACTCGAGATAAGTCATGCGCGCCAGGAAATCCGAGTCGGGCCGCTCTCGCTCGACGTGCTTTAGATACGACTCGACCACCCGCAGCGATGAGAGACCATTCAAACGTTCGCGGATTTGCTGGGAAAGCACTCGCGGTTTGAAAGTCTCGTCGTAGACCACCACGCCACCCCAAAACAACGGCTCGTCAGCGCCGAGGCGGCGGATCAACTCGATCGCCGCGCGTTTGCGACCGGTGGCTTCAAGCGCCGGTCGCGAAAGATTTGAGATCGCGCGACGCAATGAAAGTGGCAACGCTTCAGCGTGTCGCCAAAAATTCTCATAGATGCGCAAATGGCGCACGTAATTTTCATATCCGCTAAAGATCTCGTCTGACCCTTCGCCGACCTGGACCACGATGGTTCCCGAATCGCGCGCCAACTTTGAAACGTAATAAAGCGGCACGCAAACCGGATCGGCGATCGGCTCGTCCTGATGAAACACCATTTGCGGCAGAAAGTCGTGCATCTCTTTTTCGGAGATGATCACTTCGTGATGGTTCGTGCCAAACTCTTTTGCGATTCGACGTGCGGGTTCCAGCTCGTTCAGGTATTCGGCGTCACTGAAGCCGACCGTAAATGTTTCAACAGGGCGCGACATCTGTTCCGACATCAACGCGACGTTTGCAGACGAATCAACGCCGCCTGACAGAAAAACTCCGAACGGCACGTCAGACATCATCCGTTTGCGAATCGAGTCGCGTAGCAGTCGAAGGATTTCGGCGCGCTGCTCTTGTTCGTCACGTGCGATAGTTTGTTGCGGAGGAAGCGCATCCCAGTATCGCTGCATGTTGAGCGAACCGTCGCGCTTGACGATCAAAGTATGACCTGCGGGGAGCTTGTGGATGTCGCGAAACAGCGTGGTTGGCGCTGGAGTAGTTAAAAAAGTGAGGTAGTGATAGAGCGCTTGCTCGTCGATGTCGGGTGTTACTGCCGGATGTTGCAGGATCGATTTGATCTCTGACGCGAAAATGAAACGCCCGTCCTTGTGATAGAAGTAGAGCGGTTTGACTCCGACGCGATCGCGAACGAGCACGAGTCGTTCTTTACGTGCGTCCCACAACGCGATCGCATAATCACCTTCGATCTCGTGAATGAAATCGAGGCCGCGTTCTTCGTAAAGATGCAGAATGGTTTCAGAGTCGGTGCGGGAGGCGTATTTGTGCCCACGCTTTTCGAGATCAGCGCGTAGTAACGCGTGGTTGTAGATCTCGCCGTTGAAGACGAGCCAAGTGTCTTCGTCACAGCCGTGCATCGGTTGATGACCGGCGGCGGAGAGGTCGATGATCGAGAGCCGCCTAAAACCAAAACCTCCCCGACGATCGTCAAAGATCAACTCACCGGCGTCATCCGGTCCGCGATGGACCATCTCATCACGCATACGCGCGAGGAGCGACTCTTCAATCGAGCTCTCACTCGCCCCGTATTCCCAAACTCCACAAATCCCACACATAATCCGTTACAAATCCGCGTTATCCGCGGCTAACACCCACTTAATCTTGCGCGGCCTACCTGAAATGCGCCAGCACGCCGCCAACGATTCCTTCATTTCACCATAGTCCCGCGATACCGCCGGCCTCTCCAACACCGCCTCAAGCTCGGTAATTATTCTCAATCGAGCATCACCCATGCGCGCCTCAACACCCTCACCCGTCAGCTTTACCTCAACCTCCGGCGCGAAATGAAATCTCACCTCGTAATCATGCTCGCCTTCACCAAAAAACTCGTCCTCAATTAACCAACGCCGCTCACGCTTCTCGAACGTAACCGACCGCCGGTGAACGACCGAATATCCATAGTGTTCCGCAACAACCTTGTCAAAGTCGTCGCTTGTTTTCCACTCCAGCACACGCGGCTTCGCTTCATTTCCGATCACAAACGGCATTTGCGGATCAATCGTATTCTGCTCTTTGCCGTCGATCTTCACCGTTGAATGATACGCAGTCGAACGAAAGTCATGACGCTTCTGAAGATCGGCGGAATAGACATACGTTCCGGGATCGATAATGAACGCGTGCCCGCCGGCCGAGACCTCGATGCTCAGCGCATCATTGTGTCCATGCGACCCTCGACCATTTATTCCCGCATCACTCGCGTTGAAGTAAAGATAGAGATCGCCATCGCGCATGATGTAAGTGCCCGCATGCGGAAACGCCTTCGACACCGCGCATGTCTCGAGATCATCGAAGACAGTCGAGCCGATCGCCAAAAGATAAGCGTGGTCATCGGCGCGGCGACGCACAAATGGTAGAACCTGTCCGCTATCTGTATCACCAATCAGGGGAGCAAATCCGTCCGGGCGTAAGTACGCAGAAATGTATACCAGCATTTGCCGCAACTTGGCCCAATACCGCGCTTCGATCTCGACATTGTTGGCGCGGCAAAGCAGAAATGAATAGAGAAACAGTTCCGTAACGAAGCGATGATAGCCGGTTGACGCTTCGAAATCTGCTCCGTCACCAAGCACCTGCTTGTCCATCTCGCGGAGCATTTCGTTCAAGCCAAAATCGCGCCACTCTTCAGCGGCACGAAGCTCCGGCAGCATCAGTCCCAACCAGAGCAGTCCCACGACATCGGAGAGGTAGTGGTTGCTGGTGGCAATGTAAGAGAACTCGAGATTGCGTCGTATATATTTGCCATGCTGCTGGAGCAGTTGCAGAAAGTGCAACAGAAAATCGGCAGTCAATTCCGGCGAATGCCGGAACGTTTCAAATGCCGCCACCAAATTCATCGCACGCAGTGCCACTTCCATGGCACAGGTCCAGTTTGGACCACGCCCGTAAGGATTTTGCTCGACCCAGCTGCCGACTTGTGCAAAAAACTCGGCGGCATGTCGCTCATCTTTCGTCAGCGAGTAAGCACTGGCGAGCATGAGGAAATGGCCCAGGCGGTTCAGCTCCCACAGCACGCGCACATCTGAACCATCGTTGCGCATTAACTTGATATCGCGATGGTAATCCAGCGACCAAACATAATTTGAAAGCGGATCGCGCGTCCATTGAATGTCTTTACCGAAACACTTCTCGCCGAAACCGAGCAAAGGCCACGAATGATCGTTAACGATGCGGTTTGCCGAAGAGAGCAGCTCTGCCGCGTCTTGCTCGACAACCATGTCAAAGAGCTTCGCCTGACGAGCACTACGAAAGTGCGCCAGCAATTCATCCGCGCTCATGCCTGCGAAACTACTCGTTAGCGCCAGTGGTTCATTGTCGTTTAGACCGGCGCGTTCTTTCCGTTGCTGAAGCGACACTCGACTACGCCGCCAGGCTTCGAGCGCCGCGGTCGTCAGTTTCACTTCTCCTCTAACTGCGCGTTTGATTTTCTTTAGAACTGCCATCAATGGAGTGTTTGAATCGGGCGTCTCCTTGGAGTGCGGCGACCTGGCGCCGCTTTGTTATCGATCAAGCGTGACCGATATTAAAGCGGCGCCAGGCCGCCGCACTCCAAGGAGACACCCAGTTCACTCTCTTCGAGCGCATTGAGGATACGCTCAGAGGTGCGCCCATCCCAAAGAGGCGGCTGGCGGGTAGCCCTTTTTGCCGAACCATTTAAGGCGGCGGTCGCTTCGGCGATGATCCTGGCAGTGTCAGTGCCGACGATGACATTTGTGCCTATCTCGACGGTGATCGGGCGTTCCGTATTTTCCCGCAGCGTGAGGCAGGGAATACCGAGCGCGGTCGTCTCTTCCTGAATACCGCCGGAGTCTGTCAGCACCAGTCGCGCGCTGCTCGAGAGGTTCAGAAAGTCGAGATAACCGAGCGGATCGATAGTGCGCAACTCTTTTATCGATTCGACTCGATTGCTCAAACCGAGTTCAGCGATTGTCTTGCGTGTTCGCGGGTGCACTGGAAACAGGATCGGTACCTTCTGTGCGATCACTTCCAGCGCGGCGAGGATTCGCTCGAACGAGTCGCGCAGATCGACATTTGATGGTCGATGAAGCGTTAGCAGCGCGTAATCAGCCCCGCTGAGGCCGAGCTTTTCTCTCGTGCGCAGATCTCGCGCTGTTTCGAGGTTTTTTTGCAGCGAGTCGATCATCACATTGCCGACCAGACGAATTCGTTCGCGCGGGATTCCTTCGGCGAGCAGGTTCTCGTCAGCATCGTGCGACGGCGTGAAAAGCAGATCGGCGATCTGATCGGTGAGCAGCCGGTTGATCTCTTCCGGCATCGACCGATCGCGGCTGCGTAGTCCCGCTTCAACGTGCGCCACCTTTACGCCCAACTTCACACAAACAAGCGCGCAAGCAAGTGTTGAGTTAACGTCGCCAACGACCAAAACCCAGTCAGGTTTTTCGCGCAGCACGACCGGTTCGAAGCGTTCCATCACCGCTGCGGTTTGAGCGGCATGCGAAGCGGAGCCAACGCCGAGATGAGTGTCAGGTTGCGGCAGATCGAGATCGTGAAAAAACGAATCAGACATTGCTGAGTCGTAATGTTGGCCGGTGTGAACGACGAGCGGTTGAAAGCGCGTGGGACGCCGCTTCATTGCGGCGACAATGGGCGCCACCTTCATGAAGTTGGGCCGCGCGCCGACAACATTTATCACTTTCAGCATTGATCGTTTGTAGCCACAGATGACGCGGATGAAGACAGATTTCTACAGCCGTATGATGCGTGCCTTGCTCTGGCGCCGCACATCACCATTCAACGCGTTGCGTGTGTCGACGATCACCGATGCCAGCGAACACACGTGTTTGTAGTCGATGCCGCTGTGGTCGGTGACAATAATCACGCAATCGGCCGACTTTAACTCTTCATCGGTGAGCGGCACGGAGCTGATCGGCTCATGCGTCGCCTCTGTATGCGCGTCGTCAAACCGCAGCTCGCTCACAAATGGATCGTGATAACGAACGTTCGCGCCTTTCGCACGGAGCCGGTCGATGATCGAGAGCGCCGGACTCTCACGCACGTCGTTGATGTCGCGCTTGTATGCCACACCAAGCAGCAATACATTCGATCCTTTCATCGACTTGCACTCGTCGTTGAGCCCGTCAGAAACGAGTTGGACGACGTGCTCTGGCATGCGCGAATTGACTTCTTCAGCAAGACTGATGAAACGCGAATCAAAACCGTGCTGCCTCGCCTTCCACGACAAATAGTGCGGATCGAGTGGGATGCAGTGGCCGCCAATCCCAGGGCCCGGATAAAAAGGCATAAAACCAAACGGCTTGGTAGCAGCCGCGCGGATTACTTCCCACGTATCGATATTGAGCGCATAACAAAGCCGCGCCATCTCGTTGGCCATGCCGATGTTGACCGCGCGAAAAGTGTTCTCCAAAAGCTTCGCGGCTTCCGCAACACGCGCCGAGCTGACAGCGTGAACGTCGTTGACGATCTGTGAATACAAGTGCGCCGCAACCTCAGTGGAGTCGTCTGTCACGCCACCGACGACCTTCGGAATGTTGTGCGTCATAAACTGAGGATTGCCTGGATCGACGCGTTCGGGTGAAAACGCCAGCAGGAAATCCTGGTCGAGTTTCAAGCCGGTCTGCTCGAACATCGGCAGCAGCACTTCATCGGTTGTGCCGGGATAAGTGGTCGACTCCAGAATTACCAGATGGCCGCGACGAAGTCGCTTCGTGATCTGCTCGGCCGCAGCGAAGATGTAAGAGACGTCCGGTTCTTTTGTTTTGCGCAGCGGCGTGGGCACGCAGATGATGATCGCGTCGCACTCGCTGAGATGACTGAAATCTGTTGTGGCGCGCAGACGCTTCGCATCGACAACTTGCTTCAATCGCTGCGACGACACGTCGCCGATGTAAGAGACGCCTTCATTGATGCTGCCGGCTTTGGTTTCGTCTACTTCAAAGCCGGTGCCCGTGAAACCTTTGGAGGCAAACTCGACTATCAAAGGCAAACCAACATATCCAAGACCAATCACGCCGACGTGCGCCTGTTTGTTTGTTATTCGACTAATCAGTTCGTTCTTCATAGAACCATCCACAGATTACGCAGATTATACATTACACAGATCTGTGAAATCTGTGTAATCTGTGGATAAAAATGAGCCGGGAACCCCCCAAACTCGTCCGTGGCCTGAGCCTGCTGGACGCAACGATGATCGTCGTGGGCTCGATGATCGGTTCCGGCATCTTTATCACCTCGGCGGAATCATCGCGGCTGGTGGGCTCACCTGGCTGGCTAATCGCAGCCTGGGCTCTCGGCGGCGTGCTCACGATCACCGGCGCACTGTGTTGTGCGGAGCTGGCAGCGATGTGGCCGCGCGCCGGCGGCCAATACGTCTTTCTGCGAGAAGCTTATGGTCCATCGGTCGGATTTCTCTTCGGCTGGGGCCTGTTTCTGATTATTCAATCAGGCACCATTGCGGCGGTCGCGGTCGCTTTTGCGAATTTCACTGGCGCGCTCACTGATTTGATCTCAGCCGAACGTTATCTCATTCCACCACTCGTACTGATAAAACCATTCACGATCGGCCAACTCTCATTCAATGGTTACGCGTTGAGTCTGTCAACCCAGCAACTTCTCGCAGTTGTAATGATTCTCTTTCTCACTATTATCAACACACGCGGACTGCAAACCGGCAAGATTATTCAGAACACATTTACTTTTACAAAAACCGCCGCGCTGGTCGGATTGATTTTGATCGGACTGATTCTCGGCTGGAATCACGGCAGTGCGGCTTACACGTCGTCGTGGTGGCAACCGTGGCAGAACGGTTGGAGACCTTCCGCATCGGAGGTTTGGTTTAATCCGGCGGGCCAGGGTCTGCTCGTTCTGGCGCTCTTGATGTTGCTTGGCCGCGCGATGGTTGGGCCACTCTTCGCGCAATCCGCCTGGAACAACGTGACGTTCACGGCCGGCGAAGTGCGAGAGCCCGGTAAGAACTTACCGCGCGCGTTGTTGCTCGGTTGTGGTCTGGTAGTGACTTTGTATCTGCTGGCGAACCTGGCTTACGTCGTGACGCTGCCCTTAGCGGGCATTCAGAACGCGCCGCAGAATCGAGTTGCGACAGCGGTGATGCAAGCAGTGCTTGGCCCAAGCGGCGCCATCATCATGGCGATCGCGATCATGATCTCCACATTTGGTTGTAATAATGGACTGATACTCGCCGGCGCGCGTGTTTACTTTGCCATGGCGAGAGATGGGCTCTTCTTCAAACGAGTGGACAGCGTAAACAAGCATCATGTGCCGGCCGTGGCACTGATTGCACAGGGCGTGTGGGCGGCGTTTCTGGTGCTTCCTCGCACCGTAACGAGCAATCGACAGACAGGCGCGTACACCTTTGGCAACGTTTACACGCAGTTGCTGGAGTACATCGTTTCGGCGGATCTGATCTTTTACGTGTTGATGGTGGGAGCGGTGATAGTGATGCGCCGCAAAGCGCCGGAGATTGAGCGGCCGTATCGAACGTTTGGATATCCGATCGTGCCGCTGATTTATCTCTTGATTGCGGGATTGTTTATTGTTGATTTAGCGGTGCTGGCGCCGTCCACGTCGGGGATTGGGTATTTGCTGGTGGCTACAGGCGTTCCGATCTATTTCGTTTGGAGCCGCGGATAAACGCGGATGACGCGGATTATTTTACCCATTCATCCGCGATTTCAGTTTCGACTTTAATGGGCACCGTCTTCAGGTATTCCTGGCCCGCGGCGCACATCAGGCGTTCGACTTTTTCAGCAACTGCCTGCGCTTCATCAGCATCCGTCTCGACGACAATCTCATCATGAATGATGTTCACGATCTGTGCGTTCGTATCGCTTAATTCTTCTTTCAACAACTTGAGCGCGCGTTTCAGGATGTCAGCACTTGTGCCTTGAATCGGCGTGTTCTTCCCGTTGCGTTGCGTCATCGAGATCTGTTGTCGATCATTTTCGTCGTAACGAAAGCGCACCAGACGTCCCGAGGCCGTGCGCGCCTGCCGCTCACTGACTGCGCGGTTCGCCGCGTCGCGCAAGTAAGCATCCAGTTGCCGATACGTCGCAAAATAGCGGCGCAACACGTTCTCAGCATCTGGCACGCTCAAGCCAGTCATCATCGCAAAGCGTTGCGCGCCGATGCCATAAACCACACCGAAGTTCAATCGCTTTGCAAAATCACGCTGCTCTTTTGTGACCTGGTCCAGCGAAGCGTTGAAGACCTGCGCGGCCGTCACACGATGAAGATCCGCGCCGGAATTGAAAGCCTCCATGAAACCGCGATCGCCGGAAAACTCCGCCAGGATTCGCAACTCGATCTGCGAATAGTCGGCGATGATCAACTTTCGTCCTTCCGGATAACCACTGAAACATCGCCGGTATTCGATCGTGTGCGGCACCTGCTGAATATTCGGATTCGTGCAGGCGAACCGGCCGGTTGGCGCGCCGATTTGGCGGAAGTCGGCATGCAGTCGCTTCGTCATGGGATTGATCATCTCGATCATGTTCTCGCCGTAACTCGTGAGCGCCTTCTGCACAGTGCGATACTCGAGCAACGTTCCGATGATCGGATATTCCGCCGCGAGTGGCTGGAGTTTCCAGTTGCGCGTCGATTCAGGGACCGGAATGCCGAGGCGGGTCAGTGCTTTAGTCAACTGCTGCTGCGAATCAAGGTTGATGTCTTCGCGCTGTGGTCCACCAAACAACGAACCTTGCGACGATTCTTCCGCCAGCACTTCCTGCAACTGTTCGGCAAGCTCGCGCCGCCGTTTTTCGACAATGCTCAACTGCTCGAGCCAGCGGTCCTTGTGCATGTAAAAGCCAGCCAACTCGATGTCGACCACCGGCATCACGCATTCAAATTCGAGTTGCGCACACCTCACCAGGGACTCGGCTTTTAGTCTCTCGATCAACTTCTCACGCAGCGGCAGCAGGATGGCGGCGTCGCGCGCGGCGTATTCCAGTTGGGCTTCAGACAACTCGAAATTCCAGTCGCTCAAACGTTCGGTTTTGTCGACAGATTGATTTAGATAACGACTGGCGACTGTTTCGAGCCCGTGGCGTTCTTCGATGTCGCCCGCGCCGACGAGTTGACTTGCCAGCAACGTATCGAACAGTCCACCAAGATCGACGCCGAGATTGTGCTTGATGAATTTCGCGTCGAACTTTGCGTTGTGCGCGATCTTGATTGGGCGTGGAGCAGCGAGGAGTCGTCGCAGTGGCGCGAGTGCTTCGCTCTTCGCTGCGTCGCCGTTGCTGAAGTGATCGAAGTCGAAGATGAAAACGCAATCAGGCCCGGCGAGTTGGAGTAGTCGCAATCGCGAGGTAAATGGATCGAGTTCGGTGGTTTCGGTGTCGAGCCCCACGACGGGTTGGGTCGTGAGGGTTTCAATTGCTTTCCGAACTTCTTCGGCAGTTTTGATTATTTGATAATTCATATAAAGCCATCCACAGATTACACAGATTAATCAATCTGCGTAATCTGCGGATGGCTTCACAAAGATCAACAGCAGCACGGCAGCAGTTGCACCCATAACTGCGCTGACCAGAAACGCCGTTGTCGGTCCTTTCCAATCCCAAATCATACCCATCAACAGCGAAGCAGGAAACACCGTGATACCGAAAGCAAGATTGTACAAGCCATACGCGGTGCCGCGTTGTTCCGGACGCACAAGATCCGCCACCAACGCCTTCTCAGCGCCCTCCGCCAACCCAAAGTAAAGACCGTAAATCAAAAACAGAATCCACAGCGACGCTTTGCTCGTCGCAAAGGCAAATCCGGCGTAAACAGCCGCGTACAATGCCCATCCCGAAACGATCAAACTCTTGCGTCCAAACCGATCTGAAAGATCTCCACCAAACAGCGAACTCAGAACTTTGCTGCCATGATGAGCGGCCCAAAGCAACGGCACCATCGCGGTCGACACTCCTGTGTTCGTCGCCCGCAAGATGAGAAAACTGTCAGATGAGTTTGAAAGGGTGAACAGCGCAAGCACAAGCAGAAAGCGTTTGAAGTTGTTGTCAAAACCACGCAGCGTGAATCTCGGAATCTCCGCTCCTCGTGGCGCTTGCACCGGCGACTCGCGCATGAAAAAGATCGCGACTAACACTGCCATGAATGCCGGCACTGACGCGATGAGGAATATCCGTGTGAACTCACCCGCAGTCGGAAAGCCGTAGTTAGCAACGAATAGAACGACAAGTAAGTAGCCGATAAGTGGTCCAATAACCGCGCCCGCGTGGTCCATCGCACGATGAAAACCAAACGCGAGTCCGCGTTGCGAGATGTTGACTGTGTCGGCGATCATCGCATCACGCGGGGCTGTCCGCACTCCCTTACCGACGCGATCGGTCAGCCGGATCGCAAGCACCTGTGTCCACGATTGAGCAAACGCTAAAAGAGGACGCGCAATCGATGCGAGCGAGTAACCGGCGACGACCAGCAGCTTTCGTTTTGCAAGCCGATCGCTGAGATAACCGGCAAATAGTTTCAGCAGACTTGATATCGACTCGGCGAGTCCCTCGATGATCCCGATCGCTCTAGCTGAAGCGCCCAGAGTCATCGTGAGAAAGACGGGCAGCAGCGGATAAATGATCTCGCTCGAGGCGTCGTTGAGCAGGCTAACCAGACCAATCGCGACTACGTTTCGTGGAAGACTGCGATACCGGCCCCACAAACCTGTTTCAGTTTTTCCTGGTGTAAGAGGCACGAACGATCGTCTTGATGTTTCCGCGGACGTGAAAGTCACCTTCGATTTCGACGCGCAAAGGATCGCATGCGGCGACAAAGTCTTCGAGAATTATGTTGATTACGTGCTCGTGAAAGATCTTTACGTTTCGGAATGAGTTTATGTAGAGCTTCAGACTCTTGAGCTCGATGCATTGCTCGTTTGGAACGTATTCGATCCGGATAGTGGCGAAATCAGGGAAGTCTGAGAACGGACAGATCGCGGTGAACTCGGTCATCTCGAAATTGATTTTGATTTCGCGACCCGGAAATTCATAGGCGAACGTTTCCAGCAGAAATAGATTCATCTCCTCGCGCGGCGTCGACTGGATTTCCATTGCCGGATCTTAACCCATCCGCACAAGCGGCGCCTCCTTGGAGTGCGGCGGCCTGGCGCCGCTTTGGCCTCGATCAAGCGCCATCGATAACAAAGCGGCGTCAAGCCGCCGCACTCCAAGGAGGCGCTCAACTCAACGCTGCACGATTGCCACGGCCTATGGCGAAGATCTTGATCAGCACGAGGCCGGCGACAAAACCACCAACGTGCGCCGCGTACGCAACGCCACCTTGTTGTGAGCCGCCGCCAAACACGCCCAAACCACTGATCAACTGAAACGCGAACCAGATCCCGATTGCCACCCACGCAGGAACAGCTGTGAGAAAGCGGAAGAGAATCACCGTAACCCGCCTTGAAGGATAAAGCAGGATGTAACCACCCAACACTCCTGAAATCGCTCCCGATGCGCCGAGACTCGGAACCAGCAGACTGCTTTGATCCGTCGCGAACGCTGCCGTTGCAAACACATGGGCCAACGAAGCGAGCACTCCGCAAATTAAGTAGAAGAAAAGATATCTTGTATGGCCCAGGCGATCCTCGATGTTGTCGCCGAAGATCCAGAGGAAGAGCATGTTGCCTCCGATGTGCAAAATGCTTCCGTGCATGAACATCGACGTGAACAGCGTCGTGTAGACTGAAACCGGCGTTACAGCCAATCCGGGTTGCAGGAGTCGTTGTCCCGTAATTGCATCAACTACCACATGGCTTTGAGTAACGACGTCGTGACCCGTAATAATCTCCAAAGGCACGGTTGAAAACGCATACGTAAATTGAGTGTCGCTTCCGAGCTTCTGTAGAACAACAAAGACAAAGATATTCAGGGCAATGATCCCGTAGTTGATAATCGGCGTGATCGTTCTGTCTGAGTTGTCGTCGTACAGCGGAAGAACCATGGTCCTCTTACCTCATCCCGATGTGACGCGGATTCTAACGCCTGTTGTATGCGCAGATTATGACGTGGCTGTTACAAAGAGTTAATCCATGCCACGGTCCGCGAGCGAAACACCTGCATGAACCAGCGCAGGCTCGTGCGGCTTCAGCAATTCGTAGCCCTCCGAACGCGCGACGTATGTTGCGGCCGTAATGTCGCCGGTAACGTTCAGCGTGGTGCGACACATATCGCATAAACGATCGACTCCGAGGATGATCGCGATCAAAGCTGGATTGACACCGATCGTAACCAGCACTCCAATAATGAACGGTATCGAGCCTGAAGGTACGCCCGCCGTTCCGATGCCGCCGAGAATCGCCAGATAGACCACCATCAACTGTTGGCCCAGGCTGAGATCGACGCCTGCAAGCTGGGCCAGAAATAACACGGTGACTCCTTCGTACAGCGCCGTGCCGTTCTGATTTGCAGTGGCGCCGACAGTCAGCACGAAGCTGTTGATCTCCTGTGGCACTCCGAGGTTCTGTTCTGACACTCGCAGCGCTGTCGGTAGCGTAGCGTTAGATGAGGAGGTTGAGAAGGCGGTCAGTATTACAGTCTTTATTCGTCTGAAAAACTCCAGCGGAGACATGCGCGACAGGAAATAGATCGAGAGCGAGTAAACGCCAAACATGTGTATCGCCAGGCCAAGCAACACAGTGACGACAAACCACGCCAGCGCTTGCAGCAGGTCCAATCCAAACCGCGCGGTGTTGTTAAAGAGCAGGCACGCCACCGCGTACGGCGCAAACTTCATAATGATCTCAATGATCTTCGCCGTGATCTCGTAAATGCCCTCGAGGACGCGCAACACCGGCGCGGTGACAGTCACGGGCAGCAGCGTGATCGCAATTCCAACGACCAGTCCGAAAAACATGAGGTGAAGCATGTTTGGATCTTCCTTGCCCGACACAGCATAGAAAGGATTTTTCGGAACGATCGTTTCGACTACAGCCATCAGAGGCTTGGGAGTCGCGCCGCTTGCCTGCTTTGCAGCTTCGACGTTTTTGGTAGCATCGCCGGCGTAACGTTGTTGCAGCGCTGCTGAGGTGTTTGGATCGATGCGCTTGCCGGGCTGGATCGTGTTAGCGAGAGTGATGCCAATCGCAACCGAGATTGCGGAGATTACGAGACAATAACCAAACGACTTAAGACCAACGCGCCCGAGTTTGCGAATATCGCCTATGCCGGCAACGCCTACGACGAGTGAAGAAAACACCAACGGCACGACGATCATCAGCAGCAGTCGCAGAAATAACTGGCCGACCGGCTGCGTGACGTTGTCGACGATCCAGACGACGCGCGGATGATCGCCGCCCCAAAAACGATTTACAGCAATGCCTGCGATCACGCCGACTGCGAGGCCAATGAGAATGCGTGTGTGAAGCGGCATGCCTTTCGGCTTGTCGGGAGTCTCTTCGTCGAGATCGGTTGCTATCTCGCGCTCGAATGCGTCTCGAGCGACTCGGTTTTGGTCTTCTTTTTCCGGCATTGGTTATCGACCCCAGCGCAGTTTGTCGCGCAACACGTCGAAATAGTTTCGATTCATCGGTTGAATGAGATTGAAAGTCGTGCGGCTTTTGCGAATCGTCACTTTATCTTCCGGTTCGAGGGGAAATCCAACTTGTCCGTCGAGCGTCAATGCAACCTCTTCATGCTCAGTCTTCAGCAACAACTCGATCTCGGCATTGTCCGGCACGACGATGGGACGGTTGGAAAGCGTAAACGGACAAATCGGAGTTATGACCACTGCATTCATTGAGGGAAAGATTACTGGTCCACCGGCGGAGAGGTTGTAAGCGGTCGAGCCTGTGGGCGTTGAAACGATCAAGCCGTCAGCGCGGAACGAATTAACAAAGTGGCGGTTAAGATAAGCTTCGATCTCGATGATGCGGGCCAGCGCTGATTTGTTGATTACAACATCGTTGAGAACACGATTACTTGTAATGACGATGTCGCCGCGACGAAGCTCCACCGACAGCATGACGCGTTTATCGAGTTGGTAATTGCCCGCGAGGATCGACTCGAGCGCGCTGTAAAGTTCTTCAATGCGAAACTCGGCGAGATAGCCGAGGCCGCCGTAGTTGACTCCGAGTACCGGCACTTCCTGATCGCCGATCGTCCGCGCGGTGGCGATCATCGTTCCGTCGCCGCCGAGCACGAGGATCAAATCGACCTTGTCGGCGAGTTTGTCCTCTTGAACTTCATCGACCGGACAGCCGGTCTGGTGCTCGATGCGTTCGCGCTCGATTTCCGGACCACCGACGAGCTGAATGTTTCGCTCGGCAAGCCACACGACCAGCTCGCAGATCGTCTTCAGGGCGTCAGGTTGGTGCGGTTTAAGGACGATGCCTATCCGCGTGATTGGCGACATTTGCGTTGCAGGATACGCATCCGTGTTCATCCGCGCAAATCCGCGGCTAATTCATACAAAACGAGGAACTCCACATTTCCTTCCGCGCCTTTAATTGGCGACTCAATCACGTTCACAACTCTCAACCCAAGCGCCGTCGCCGCACGGTTGACTTCCTCAATCACCCGCGCTCGCTTTTCCGCATTGCGGACAATGCCGCCACTGCCAACCTCTCCTTTACCAACCTCAAACTGTGGTTTGATTAGCGTCACGATCGAGCCATCATCCACCAGCAACGGAACGATCGCCGGCAGCACTTTCGTCACCGAAATAAACGATACGTCGATCACCGCCAGATCAAATCTCTGCGGAAAGTCTTCGGGTTTCAGATATCTCGCATTCACACCTTCTCTAACTTCCACGCGCGCATCGTTGCGCAGTCGCCAGTCAATTTGGTTGTGTCCCACGTCAAGAGCAACAACTCTCTTCGCGCCATGTTGCAGCAGACAGTCAGTAAATCCACCGGTTGAAGCGCCAACGTCGAGACACGTCAGTCCTCGAACGTCGATCTGAAACTCGCGCAGTGCGGCTTCGAGTTTCAGTCCGCCGCGTCCGACGTAACGAGTCGTCGGATCCTCAGCGCCTTTAACGCGAATTGTTGAGTTTGTATCGAACAGGTAGGAAGGTTTTTCGACGCGCTGGTCGTTGACGAGCACCACTCCGGCCATCACCATCGCCTGGGCTTTGGTGCGCGATTCGGCGAGGCCTCGCTCGACGAGCAGTTTATCGATACGCTCACGCTTCACAGGACTTACAGGATAATCTTTATCATGTAAATCCTGGTACTTAAGCGCGTCGCGTCACGGCCCGCGGCGTGTCACTCAAGCGCAACTCCGCGGCGCACTCGTGACACAACCAGACGAGTATGTGTGGCGCATCGGACCAAAAGAATGAACTCACCTTGCCTGCTACTCTCACCGCATCGTCGACGCGTAACCGCTGCAACGCCTGAATATAAAACGCCCCATTGTAGAAATCACCATCCGCGCCTTCGTCACGATGAATACACTCCCGCTCACGAAACATCTGCCTGGTCATAATGTTTCACCATATTCCTCGCGCCACCCGCGCGAAATATGAACGTTATTCAAGTGTCGGGAAATTGTTACTGTGTGAGTTGAAAAACAGGGCACCCACCTGGTTGGAGTCAGATGATGCCATTCGATCAGGTTCTCGTCAATACGGTTTTTTGCGACCCTCGAATATCTCATCCAGGTTCGAGAGATCGCGCTCGTCGTGGTGATCGGCACGGTTGCGGCGCTCGCGCCTCATCACGCGACGTGCGCGTCGTTCCTGCCACTGATCGTAAAGCACGGCGTCGCGAATCTGTTGAAGCTGGTCTTCCTCGCTCACGTTTGGCAGATCGCGGGGCTCAATCGATTCTGAAGGACGTTTCACTACGGCTCTACGTTTAACGACTGGATCTTTCTTCGGTGCGTCTGTCGCAGTGACAGAACTATCTGCAGGATTCTCAGCCGCCGATACTTCGCTCATGACGCTTTCATCTACCGGTAACGGGGCTGTGGTGACCACCGGCGTCGCGATTTGAGTACCTAAGTTGGAAGCAGTTCGCAGTCTCAGATACGCAGCCAACAGTGCCGAACCGGCGCCCAGCAACATCGCGAGCGCAAACGCGCCGCCCAGAAACCAGTGTCTGCGATGTCTCACCCTCGCGTTGATTTTTTCCAGAGGCACGACTGGCCGCGCCGTCAGAATCGTTCGCTCGTCATCGAATTGCGGCGACAGTGGCGGCACAGAGGTTTCGGGTGAGTTCTCCAACGTGTATTCGTTCATCTTCAATTGCTACTCGGAAATCGTTGCAATCACGAGGCCACGCCATTTTTGGTACGGTTTGAGTGGGGAGAAGGACGAAAATCTTCCGATTTGGTGCACTAAAACAACGCGCTGGTTGTTGTGATTTTTAGCCGCGGCTTAAAAACCCAGTTTTGGCCCGGCGCTCATCCAGCACTTCGATGCTCTCTCGGACGCGGTTGTAAATTCCGTCAGCATCGAGGCCGTACTTGGCAAGCAGTAACTTGGCGTCGCCATGCGTGATCAACCGATCCGGGACTCCCATTCGCACTACGCGAACTTTGTCTTGCAGACCATTCTCTTCGAGCAGCTCGACTATCGCTGAGCCGAAACCACCCGCAAGATATGCTTCTTCAACGGTAACGATCAGTCGCTTCGTTCGGGCCAGCGCTAGCAGCAATGGCGCGTCGAGCGGCTTCGCAAACCTGGCGTTGACGACAGTGGTTTCGATCCGGTCCTTCGCGAGATGCTCGGCAGCAGCAAGCGACGGATGGGCCATCGCACCGTAAGCGACAATCGCGACCTCGCCGCCATCGCGCAATATCTCGCCTTTTCCGATCTCGAGCAGTTCAGGTTCGCGATCGATCGGAACGCCGACGCCATTGCCACGCGGATAACGCATCGCGGCTGGTCCGGTGTGCTCGATCATCGTGAACAACATGTCGCGCATCTCGCCTTCATCTTTCGGCGCCATCAAGATGATGTTTGGAACGGCACGCAGGTACGCGATATCGAGTAAACCGTGATGAGTTTGTCCGTCGCCGCCGGCGATGCCGCCGCGGTCGAGACAGAACTTAACATTCAGATCCTGAATGCAGACGTCGTGAATGACTTGATCGAAAGCGCGCTGGAGAAAAGTTGAATAGATCGCGCAGACTGGGATCAGTCCCTCGCACGACATACCGGCAGCGAAAGTGACGCAATGTTGCTCGGCGATGCCCACGTCAAACGCGCGATCGGGAAACTTCTCGAGCGCGGTGCAAATGCCCGTGCCGTCGGGCATGGCAGCAGTCAAAGCGACGACCTTCGGGTTCTTTTCCATCAACTGGCTAAGCGTGTCGCCAAATACAGAGGTATAAGTCGGAGCTTTGGCCGAACTTTTGTGTGGTTTGCCAGTGGCGAGATCGAATGGACCGGTTGCATGCCAGCGATAGTAATCAGGCTCAATTTGCGGAAAACCTTTTCCTTTCGTGGTCAGTGCATGAACGATGACTGGTCCATCCTTGATCTGTTTCGCTTCTTCGAGCGCGGCAACGAGTGCGCGCGGATTATGTCCGTCAACATAGCCGATGTACTTGAACCCGAGCTCGTGCACCAGCGCGCCCGGCAATACCGCGGCCGCGATGACGTCCTTCATCGTCTTGGCCGCGTGATGCAGACGCTCGCCGACTGAAGGAATCGCTAACAACTTCTCTTCCACTTCGTCTTTGAAACGATGATAGCCGTGTGCGCCGCGAATGCGATTCAGGTAACCCGTCAACGCTCCAACGGCGGGCGCGATCGACATCTGATTGTCGTTGAGTACGACGATGAGACGGCTCTTCAAGTGACCGGCCTGGTTAATCGCTTCCATCGCCATGCCGCCTGCGAGTGAAGCGTCGCCGATCAGCGCGACGACGTGATGATCCTCGCCTTTGCGGTCGCGTGCGATGGCCATTCCGAGCGCGGCGGAAAGCGACGTCGATGCGTGACCTGCGCCAAACGTGTCGTACTCCGATTCGTCGCGCCGCAGAAAACCGCTAATGCCGCCGTACTGTTTGATGGTCGGGAGTAACTCTCGACGACCAGTCAGGATCTTGTGTGCATAGGCTTGATGTCCGACGTCCCACACCAGACGGTCGCGGGGCGTGTCGAAGGCGTAATGCAGCGCGACGGCTAGTTCGACGGCGCCGAGTGACGCGCCGGTGTGACCGCCTACACGAGACATGGTCTCGAGGATGTAGGTGCGAATCTCGTCGGAGACTGTTCGTAACTGATCGATTGGTAAAGCCCGCAGGTCGGCTGGCGAGTTAATACTCTCAAGAAGCGTCATCTTGGCCGCATTGTACTCCAATCGCTAAGTTTTGCTAACGCGTAGCGACTTCATGATGCAAAGTACTCTACTGTGCTTCGATTGTCAATTAAATTTGACAATCCGCGACTGCCGACTAGAATTGGTCTTCGCCGAATTGCGGCACGGAGATGTGGCCGAGTGGCTGAAGGCGGCGGTTTGCTAAACCGTTAAGGGTCAAAAGCCCTTCACAGGTTCGAATCCTGTCATCTCCGCCAGAAACCCACCAAAAAAAAGCACAAAAAGCTCGAATGATTTTCAGGTGGATCTTTTTCGCCTTTTGTGCTTTTTTGTGGCTTGAAGTTTGTGCCTCTTTGTGGCCCATGTCTGTTCGAGTACGTTTCGCTCCATCGCCGACCGGCTACCTCCATATCGGCGCCGCACGTTCGGCGCTCTTCAACTGGCTCTACGCGCGTAAGACCGGCGGCAAATTCCTGCTGCGCATCGAAGATACCGATCTTCAACGCTCAACCGAAGAATCCACTCGCTCGATCATCGAAGGCCTCGAGTGGCTCGGACTCGATTACGACGAAGACCTCGTTTTCCAGTCGGCCAATGCACCGCAACACAGGGCCGCCGCAAATCGGCTTCTCGAAGAAGGCAAGGCGTATCGCGATTTCATACCGAAGGAACAACGCGACGACAAACAGGTGAAGCAGACGATCGCCGAACGTGCACGTGCGAATACGATGGAGGGCGTGGACCAGCGCAGCAATCCGTTTCGCGAGCTATCCAAAGAAGAATCAGATCGGCGTGCCGCAGCGGGCGAACCGTTTGCGATCCGCTTGAAAGTGCCCACGCACGGGCAGACAAGATTTGACGACATTGTTTACGGACCGCAGGAGCGCAGTTACGCGGAGATTGAAGACCTGGTGTTGCTGCGTTCTGATGGTCATCCGCTTTACAACCTGTCGGTCGTCATCGATGACATCTCGATGGGCATCACGCACGTCATACGCGGTCAGGACCATCTCACCAACACACACAAGCAGGTCCTTTTGTACGAGGCTTTGGGCGCAAAAGTGCCGCAGTTTGCACACTTGCCGCTGATACTTGCTCCGAACAAAGGCAAACTGTCAAAACGCAAGCACGGCGAGGTTGTATCGCTGACAACTTATCGCGATCGTGGTTTTGTACCGGCCGCATTTCGCAACTTTCTGGCGCTGCTTGGCTGGTCGCCGCCTGAAGGCAAGGAGATTCTCAGCAAAGAGGAGTTGGTCCAGTATTTTTCGCTGGAAGGAATTGGCCGCGCCAATGCGATCTTCAATTTTCACGAGAACGACCCGCGCCGTTGGACCGACGACAAGGCGCTGTGGATGAATGCCGAGTACATTCGCACGATGCCGCTCCACGAGTTGTTGCCGATGGTCAAAGCGGAGTTTCGTGCAAACAAACTCTGGCGCGAAGAGTATGATGATGAAGACCGCGAGTGGTTTAGTAAGACGGTCGATCTAATTCGCCAGCGCTACTTTACTTTGAAAGATTTTTCTTCGCAGGGACGGGCTTACTTTTCCGACGATTTCGATTTTGATGAAGCGGCAGTCAATAAGAACTTGCGAAAAGAGCCGCAGTTACGCGAGTTGCTGAATGGACTCGCGGACAAGCTCGAAACGGTTGAGCCGTTCAACGCAGAGACTGCGGAAGCGGCGTTGCGCGGTTTTGCCGATCAGGCGGGAGTGAAGGCTGGTTTGCTGATAAACGGATCGCGTACGATGCTGACGGGACAAGCAGTTGGACCATCGATGTTCGAAATCTTCGAGGTGCTCGGCCGCGACCGCTCGGTGCAACGATTGCGAAGCGGCCTGCCGTGGTGAAAACCATCCAGAGATTACGCAGATTAGGGGGCTGTTAATGATGAAGGTGATTATTTTTTTACTAATGTGTGGCGTTGTCTTGGCCCAGAATTCAAATTCATCAAGCACACCGCCAAGCCGCCAACGAACCACAAATACAAACCGCGCGACGCCGACTCCAACGCCCACTCCACAGCCCACACCGAAGAGGCCCGCGGCTGCACCGCAAGAAGTACCTGGCTCCGACGCCGTGCTCGCCGCGTTCAATAGTCTGCTCGATGGCATCCGGCACGCGAACGTCAACGAAGTAATGTCTGCTTACTGGAATTCTCCACGTCTGAGTCTTTTCAACTACAACGGCAGTGTGACGAAAGGTTGGGAGCAGGTGCGCAACAACCGCCAGAGCTCGTATCCCGAGATCAAAGACGTGAAGCTCGACGTGCGCGATGTTTCAGTCACCATGCTCGGACGAGACGGCGCTGTCGTTACTTGCCAGTGGACACAGTCACAAAACTACAAAGGCACGCCTGAAACGGTGACCGGCCGCATGACATTGGTTTTCAAACGATTCGGCACAGCCTGGAAAGCTATTCATTTGCACTCTTCGCCCGATAATCCGAATCCGGCAGTCATTCCGCCGTCGGAACAGCGACCATCTCCGTCTCCGTCGCCTTCGCCCACACCTTGATAGGTGAGCACCTCCTTGGAGTGCGCCGACTTGTCGGCGCTTTGGCCAAAGCGGTGCCAAGGCACCGCACTCCAAAGAGGAGCCTTGATCGTCGACGCGCCCGCGCCGGCGAGAATGATCAAGAACGGAAAGATCTCGACCGCATAACGCGGTTCGGGATTTTCGAGCGTCGCGAAGAAACCGAGCCGCAAGAAGATCAGCAGCACCGCGAGCAGCAACCATCTTCTTGCGTTGGGATCTCTTGAACGCCAGAGCAACCAACCACCAAGCACCCCCAACAAAGAGTAGAGCCCAGTCAACCCGGCAAACAGCGGCAGCCAATACTGCTGATGAATGTCATAGTCGAGATCTTTGAGTGGCAACAGTTCGCCATTGAAAGGGTAGTACTGTGAATGCGTGTCGAACCAGAGCGTCATCGCGCGCTTTAATGGCAACACAACGTAGTAGCGAAGCGGCGCACGCGAGCGTCTTTCCTGACCTAGTTGTGCGAAACCAGCGTCGATATCGGGCGTCAGTTCGACATTGGCTTCCTCCGGTTCAGCTTGCTCTTCCTGCTCCGGTTCTTCTTCTTCGTCCTGATTCTCTTCATCGTTTCCTTGATCGTTATCCTGATCGTTCGACGCCTGCTCGTCCGGTTGTGATGTGTCTTCGGCCTGAGTGTCAGATGGGGCTTCTTCGTCGGGCGGATGATTGTACTTTTCGAGCAACGCCGCTACTCGATCACGTTCTTCATTTGAATCAAAGGCGCTTGCCGGAAAATCCGTGATGCGAATCGGACGCGTGTCGACGGACCATAGTACTGGGCCAATGTAACGACTGTCGTCGAGCCACGTGCGCAACCAGAGCAGATAACCATGCGGCACAAACTCGCCCGGCATCTCACCATGCGTCGGCGCGAGCGGCTGAAACACATGAAACACTCGTCGATTGCGAATGGTCCAGGGAATGAGCACGATGCAGAATGCCAACGAAAAGAGAACTGCGGCAGGAATAACTTCGCGAATCCGCGCGAAGATCAAGCGCGTCGATCTAGCGATAGCTGTAAGCACAAGCGTGCCGCCAACTGCCGCGGCAAAGAGCCCGCTGTCCGGCCGAAACTCGACGGCTAAGCCTCCGATTAATCCAGCGACAAACCACCAGGCAAACGCCTTTTTCCGTGTCGTCCCCTTGAAAGCAAAGGTGGCTGCCAGCACCATCGCGACTGCCAGAAAGCTGGCCCATGCTTCCGTGAGAATTGTCGCCACATAAATCGCCGTAAACGGACAGACCGCCGCCAACGCAAATGCAATGATCGCCGCTCGATGCTTGCGCTCGTCGTCGATGGACCACTCGAGCGCAACCAATGCAATCAACACGCATGTCGCTGTATCTACAACCGCCTGGGCCACACGTACCGCTGTGTTATTGCCATGACCAAAAGCTGCATAAACACCCACGATGAAAAGTGGATAACCAGGCAGACGAATTATTGAAGGGGCATAAGGTGCTTGACTGTCGTGCGAGTAAACATGCTGTTCGAGCATGTTGCGCGCCAGTTGTGAGTAGACCCTGCCGTCGTCAGGCTCGTCATTCGGCAGGCGTAGCGCTACAAACAGCCGAAAACCGAGCGCGACGAGTAGGAGGAGAGCATAAGCAGACCAAAGCCGTATCTTCTTTTTCAAATCCGCGTTCATCCGCGAAAATCTGTGGCTAAACTCATGGCCCAGCCTCGGCCGTCGCCTTGCGTTCGAGTTTGCCCCAACCCACGATGTGACCACGCACCGCCATCGCCACAGACTTGATCATTACGTAGTACATCACCTGCCGGTAGCAGAACCTTTGCAAAAACAGCCACCAGAGCAGACTCCAACGTTCGCGCCGCTCGAGCAGAAAAGCAAAACACGCCGAGATCCAGTCGATGGCTAAAAACAACGCGTAGTAGAGAAGCACTTGTTGAAGATTCGTAGAAGTGTACCCGGAAGGTTGTTGCCAGTAATCGTAACCTATTGCAATCAACGTATAGAGCAGCATCAGGTCCATCACCGGGGAAATCAACGGAAAGAGAATCTGGAAGACCCACACGTTGGGCATCGCTACAAAACCGAGCGCGCCATAACGCGCGCGAAACAATGCATCGGCATGCTTCCACATGCACTGCAATGTGCCGTACGCCCAACGAAATCGTTGTTTCGCGAGCGAACTTAAATTGTGCGGTGCTTCCGTCCAGGCGATCGCCGTTTCTTCGTAACCGATCCGGTAACCGAACCGTCTGATCTGAAGCGTTAGATCCTGATCCTCGGCCAAGGTATCAGACGGAAAACCACCGGCTTTGTCGAGTAGATCTTTTCGCCACGCTCCAACGGCCCCGGGAACGACCGTGATGCAATTCAAACTCGCAAACGCACGCCGGTCCATGTTCTGCGATGTGATGTATTCCAGCGCCTGCCAACGCGTGACGAGATTCACGCGATTGCCAACTTTCGCATTTCCGGCAACAGCGCCCAGTTGTTTATCAAAAAACCGGTGGGCCAATGCGCCAACGGTGTGCGGCGCGAAAAGCGTATCGGCATCGAGCGCGATAATGATCTCGCCGCGAGCGTGTCGCAGGCCGATATTCAACGCCTCAGCCTTGCCGCCATTTGCGACGGTGAAGAGCCTCACGCGCTCTTCGGTTTTGAATTGCTCGGCGACGACTTTGCTCGTGTTGTCTTGCGAACCATCGTCGATCACGATGATCTCGTAGTGCGGATAATCAGATGCAAGCAGACTGCGAATCGTGTTCGCGATAACAGGTTCTTCGTTATACGCCGGCACGAGAATGGAAACGAAAGGATTGTATTCGCTGCCTGCGTGAATTCGTTCTCTTCGTCGCGATCTGAGCCACTGCTGGAGCGCGAGTGAGCCGACGAACAACAGTCGAGCCAGTCCGAGGAGAATTCCGATGAGGAAAACCCATTGAAGTGTCCAGCCGCCGGTTGAAAGAAAGAAGAATGCGATCGCGTCGGCGCGCGTGTAGACACGTTGATTCGGCGGGATCTCCGGCATTACCTGATCTCTCGACAATCCGGCCAACTCCGACACGGGAACGAAGCGAAATCCGCGCGCTTTGAGCTCGTGAATCAGCCGCGGCAATGCCTCGATCGTTGCTGCACGATCGCCACCCGAATCGTGCAGCAAAACCACTTCGCCACGTGTTTCAGGATTTGAATCCATCGCGCGATCGATTGTGCGCTGCACGATCTGATCGGCGGTCACTGGAAGTTGCCAATCGTCCGGATCGATACGGACGCCGACCATGATGTAACCAAGGTTCTGCGCGACAATCGCCGGTTCGACTTCCTGCGGCTTGTCAGCCTCTGCGTCGCCGAAGTAAGGCGGACGAAAGAGCACAGTTGAACGACCAATCTCCGACTCGATCAGTCGTTGCGTGGCATTCAACTCCAGCTCAGTTAACGACAATGGAATTTCACCGAGGTTCGGATGGGTGAAGGAGTGATTGCCGAGCTCGTGACCTTCGTTCGCGATGCGGCGCACGAGATCGGGATACGCTTGCCCATTCTTACCGATGATAAAAAACGTCGCCGGCACGTTTTCGCGCTTGAGAATGTCAAGGATCGCAGGCGTCCATTTCGGATCCGGACCATCGTCGAAAGTCAGTGCCAACAAGCCCGGTCGATCACCTGTTCGTTCGACGACATACGACGAAGGCAACGCTGTGAACTGTTCCGACTTCACGAATCCGCTTGTCTGATCGATGTCGAGATTGCGCGAACCTTTTTGCGGCCGCGACATGACCTTCAACAACTCGCCATTCCCTTCGAAGTCGACTTCGTATCCATAGTTGATCGTTCGCAGTGCGTCGGGCGAACTGTTCTGAGTTCCCAATATCGACCACACTGACGGATCTTCAGAGCCGAGACGCCAAATGCCAAATCCCGCGGGCTTATAACCGCTCGCCGCGCGAATCTGGTTGTATGCGGTTACAGCGTCGAGAAACCAAACTTTGTGATGTGACTGATCTTCTTCGTCGTACTCGAAATAAGGGTTGCGCGACGCGGGATCGAAAGTCGGAACGGCGTCCGATTCGCGCGCAGTAATCAGCGCCTCTTGAAAAGTAATTTCATCGACGTTGTTGTCGGCATCGCTCCAGTTGTAACCGTAGTTTCCGAGGGCAATGATCGTCTTTGCCGGATCGAGGTCATGCATTCTACGGATGAGGTTCTGCTCGAACCAGTCCTGCCCGGACACCGGACCAGCATCACTACCGGTCCAGTGTTGGTCGTAAGCCATCACAATCAGGTAGTCGCTGGCCGCAGAGTAAGCTTTGTAATTCCAGTCGATTTCGTTGAAGGGCACCGCTTGCGTTACCAACAGACCTTTCGCAGCGAACGTCGTATGGAGTTCCTGCATGAAGGTGAGCAGGTTGGGTTGCGACGATGTTGGCGGCTCTTCAAAATCGACACAAAGACCGGCAAACTTGTTGTCCTGAACAAATGCTGTCAACGAACTGATCAGCGTTTGGCGGTGCGGCTCGTCGGCAATCCAGTGCGCTAACAGATCGCTCTGCCATTTTTCGTTCAGCACGTTCTGCACCATCGGCAGGATGCGCACTTCCGGACGCGTGAGGCGGATCCAGTTCAACGCGGGAGCATCTACGTCAGTGACAAGTGGATTCTGACCGTCAGGCACGTTGCGCAGGTGCGACCACTCGCCAATAACCCAGTCGAGATGATCGAGATTGCGTTTCAATGACTCGTAACTCGACTCGTCCCAGTTGATAAAGAAACCAACGGACAGCGGACGCGTCGTGGGAACGATTGGAGCAGGAACCGTTGGCGGCGGCGGCACGACTGCGATGTGCGTGCGTCGCTTGCCGGGAACGACGTATTTGGTCTTCGCCAGCGCGCGTTGCAGATCCGCTTGTGCGTTTCGCGCCTTGCGCTCACTCGGGTTTGCCGGAATGTTTGGCAGCTTGGGCTTCAGATCGACTGAGTGCGGCAGGTTCGGCAGTGCTCGCAAGTTGAAAGTCGGCAACACCGGATTGGCGAGCACGCTGGCAATAAACACGACGGCGACCCCAGTGACGATAATCGACACTGCGAGCCAGAGGCGTCGCACGCGACGCCAGCGACGACCGTGGGGGTCGTGGAAAACGGGGGATTCGGAGGCCAAGAAAGCAAACTCCCTATGAACTGATAAATCTCTCACCCCGCGATTCTAAGGTCAAGCCAGTAGAGTAGATCTTTCAGCTTTTTGCGGATGGTAGAGAAAAAGCCGTCCACGATCGAGATCGTGGACGGCTTCGGTGAACTGTTGGGATTGGCCTGTGGCTAACTGTGTGCCGCTTCCAGAAAGGAGGAGCACTAAGCAGTGAGACTACCGAACCAGAATCCTAACGGTTAAGCTGGTTCAGAGGTCAGGCCGCAGCCACCTCACTGTGATAAGAACTCATATATTTTTGAATCACCTCCTTTCCAGTGTTGACGAAATCATAAGGCAGAAGCGAGTAAGCGTCAACCGGTAATTTTATCCGCGTCATCCGCCTTCATCCGCGGCTAAATAAACCTTCCACGCGTGCTGCACGCCGAAGAAATACGCAAGCTCGCGATAATCGTCGCAGTCGTGAATCACAAAATCAGCGACCTTTCCTGGCTCGAGTGACCCAATCTGCCCGCCACGATTCAAACTGTAAGCAGCATTGATCGTCGCCGCTGTGATCGCTTCCGCAGGCGTCATCTTCATGTGTGTCGCAGCCAGGGACAGAACCATCGTCATCGAAGGTGTCGGTGAAGAGCCAGGATTAAAATCAGTCGCTAAAACCACGGCGAGGCCTGCATCGATCATCTCACGCGCGGCTGGATATTGAGATGAACCGAGCGTGTAAACAGATCCTGGCAGCAGCACCGGCTGCACGCCTGCGCTTCGCAAAGCGTCGATCCCCGCGGCGTCCGTGTGTTCGAGATGATCGGCGGTGACTGTGCCTAACTCGGCAGCGAGCTTTGCACCGCCCGACAACGACAACTGATCGGCATGCATCCGCAGCCCGAGTCCGTGGCAGCGCGCGGCTGAAAGTATCTTCCATGCCTCGTCAGTGGTGAACACCTTCTCTTCACAAAATACGTCGCAGTATTCCGCCAACTTCTGCTGAGCCACTCTCGGCAACATCGCCTCAATGATCAGCGAAACGTATTCATCGCGTCGGGCGCGATACTCGGGTGGGATGCTGTGTGCTCCGAGGAACGTCGGCACGTACCGCAGCGGCGTCTCATCATTAAGACGCTTGATCGCGCGCAGGATCTTGAGTTCGTCTTCCAACGACAACCCGTAACCTGACTTCGCTTCGATCGTTGTCGTGCCGCCGCGTAAAAACCATTCAGCATAGCGACGACCCACTGCGACCAACTCGTCAACGCTCGCAGCACGTGTTCGATTGACAGTTGACTGAATGCCACCACCGCGCGCGGCAATCTCTTCGTATGTCGCCCCACGACTTCGTTCTTCAAACTCGTCAACACGCGTGCCCGCAAACACCGGATGCGTGTGTGCATCAACAAATCCGGGAAGAACCACACGGTCGTCCGCATCGACCACTTCAGTGTGGCCTTCGATCAGTGCTTCAATCTCAGCCGCTGTCCCAACTCTCTCGATTAACCCATCGCGCACGAATAGCCCGCCGCGCGCGATAATTCCAAGCTCGCGCATCTCAGTCCCGACACGCGGCCGCGCGGGTCCAGCAAGCGTCACAAGCTGCGAACAGTTAATGACCGCAACTGTCTTACTTTCTTTTTCCGAGGACATAAATCGTGATGCCGATGGCATTCGCTATCAAGACTGTCGTAACGATCTTCAGCGCAAATGACCGGAGACTCTCCACCTCGCTGATCGGAACGATGGCAAAACGGATATAGATCAGCGTGACGATGAAGCCCGACGCACAAGCTATCTTGAGCCACCACGGCGCGCTGACGCCAAGCGCCCTCATCCCAAACAACGGTATCGCAAA
>DATFHH010000150.1:0-9146 GCA_035248565.1 Pyrinomonadaceae bacterium
TTGATTTTGCGGCGCGGATCATAACACGCCGCTTTCTCCCACTCCGCTTCAGTCGGCAATCGTTTCCCGGCCCACTTCGCGAATGCTGAAGCTTCGAAATAACTGACGTGCGAAACGGGTTCGTCTTTACGACTCGCAGCGCTGTGAAGACCAGAAAAGTCGCGAATCATCCACTCGCCGTCGTGCTCTTCCCAGTAGAGTGGGGCGCGCCAATGCTCGCGATTGACGGCCTCCCAGCCTTCGGAAAACCACCAGCGAAAGTTTTGGTAACCGCCATCGTGGATAAATTCGAGAAACTGCCCGTTGCTGATGGGAGCTTTATCGATCGCGAAATCTTGGAGAAAGACTTGATGAGCAGGTTTCTCGTTGTCGAAGGCAAACTCGTTTGACTGCGAATCGTTGAAGCCAAGCCAAAACAGTCCACCTTCAACCTCAGCCATTCCCTCAACGGTTGTTAACACGCGCGGCAACGGCTTCAGCGGCGCGTTGAACTGGTCGCACAACAGGTGCTTGATGTCGTAAACAAGCAGCTCCTGGTGTTGCATCTCATGCTCCAACCCAAGCCTCACTAACGACAGCACTGTTTCTGAGTTGGGCAAACTCTCGGGCGATTGCAAAACTGAGAGTACTTGTTCGTCGATGTGATTGCGGTAAGCGATCGTCTCTTTTACGGTGGGACGCGATTTTGTGCCGCGCTTTGGACGTTCGATCCGTTGGCCAAATCCTTCGTAGTACGAGTTGAAATAAAAGAGATAGTCTTCAGAATAGACGCTATAACCGGGCTTGTAGGCTTGCAGGACCGTTTCAAAAAACCACGACGTGTGGCCGATGTGCCAACGCGGCGGACTCATAAAGTCGGCAGTTTGGATAACGTAATCTTCGATCTCCAGCGGCGCCACGATCTTCATCGTACGCGCGCGGACCTGCGTGTAGAGATCCGTTATCGAGACGGTCTGCGGCGCTGAAAAGTCGTGGATTGTGGAAGCCATGATTTGATTGCTGCCAATAATACTCCACAGATTGCTCAGATTACACTTATCGAAACAAAATCCGTCAAATCTGTGGCTTCACGAACACGTCCAATGACTTGCGCTGCTGGATAATTTTGTCTCAGCGTGCCGAGAAGAGCTTGAGCCTTGTCCTCTGCAATCGCAATCAGCATCCCGCCGGCTGTTTGGGGATCGAATAACAACTTCACCAAATCTTTATCGACCGCCGTTTCAATTTTGATGTCAGCACCGACGTATTCGCGATTTGTTTTGTCACCACTGGTGAGCATGCCTGCCGAAGCAAGCTGCAACGCACCATCGAGCAGCGGAACTGCCTTCGCGTCGATTTCGATCGTGACCTTACTGGCGCGCGCCATTTCCCACGCGTGCCCTAATAACGCGTAACCCGTCACATCGGTCGCGCCTTTCACGTCAAACTCGCGCATTGTCTCTGCCGCATACTTTCCCGGCGTCAACATCGTCGCGACGGAGGCTGCGACAACCGCATCATCGACGCGCCCACTTTTGATCCCTGTGGAAATCACGCCAGTGCCAATTGGTTTGGTCAAGATGAGCACGTCGCCCGCGCGCGCACCGGAATTCTTAGCAACTTTGTTTGGGTCAATGACGCCAGTGACCGAATAGCCAAACATGATCTGCTGGTTGTCGACACTATGTCCGCCGATCAACGTAACACGATATTTGTTAATCGTCTCGAGCCCGCCGCGCATGATCTCGCGCAGAATCGCAGGATCGACACCTTTCTTTGGGAAACAGGTGATTGCCATCGCGGTGATTGGCGTGCCGGCCATGGCCCAAACGTCGTTGATGGAATTGAGTGCGGCGATACGTCCGTAGTCGTATGGGTCGTCGACAATCGGAGTAAAGAAGTCGAGCGTCTGAACGAGCGCGAGGTCGTCGCGAAGACGGTATACTCCCGCGTCGTCGGCTGTATCGAAGCCCACAATCAGATTTGGATCGGCAGGTTGTTGGGGCAGCTCGCTCAAAACCTGAGCGAGTAAGCTCGGGTTAAGCTTCGCCGCTCAACCAGAACACGAGACCATCTCCGTCAGACGCAACGCTCCTCACCTCCTTTCGAATGATTCCATGATATGTAATCCTGTAAATTCTGTAATCCTGTCAAGCGGGAGTTGACTTTGAGCGCCTCCTTGGAGTGCGCCGACTTGTCGGCGCTTTGGCCAAAGCGGTGCCAAGGCACCGCACTCCAAGGAGGCGCATACATGTCGAAGCCAATAATCCGTATTGGTCCCGCAGGTTGGTCGTACAAAGACTGGGAAGGCATCGTTTATCCGCAAAAACCCGGGAAGAAATTCGACCCGCTTGAATATCTGGCACAATACTTCAACACCATCGAGATCAACAGCAGTTTTTACCGCCCGCCCACCGCTTCAACAACAAAAGCGTGGGCAAATCGAGTCGCCGCCAACAAACAGTTTGTCTTCACCGCAAAACTGCACCGTATCTTCACGCACGAACGCGGCAAAGCGAGCGCAGAGGATGAAAAACTCTTTCGCGAGGGAATGGACGTGCTTGCAAAATCCGATAGGCTGGGCTCGGTATTGCTTCAATTTCCCTGGTCTTTCAAAAACACGCCGGACGACCGGTTTTATCTAGCGCAACTGCTGGAACGTTTTTCGGATTACCCGCTGGTGGTTGAAGTTCGCCACACGTCGTGGAACAACGAAGAGGTTTACGAATGGCTGGAGGAGCGCGGAGTCGGGGTTTGCAACATCGATCAGCCGGTTTTTAAGAGGTCGATCCGGCCGGCGGCGTTGACAACTTCACCTATCGGCTACGTGCGGCTTCATGGCAGGAACTATCAAAACTGGTTTCGAGACAAGGCAGAGCGCGATGAGCGTTACGACTATCTCTATTCACTGGACGAGCTGGATCCGTGGATCACACGAATCAAAGAGGTCGCGAAAAATACTCGCGAGACCTACGTCATCACTAACAATCACTTTCGCGGGCAGGCCGTAGTCAATGCTGTAGAGATCAAAGCGGCTCTGGAAGAGGAACCTGTTCCCGCACCAGAGCCGCTGTTTAAAGCTTATCCGCGGCTGAGTGAATCGGCGACGTCGCTCGAAGATCGCGAGAATGAGCTGTTCAACTGAGTTCTCACGCAAAGGCGCAAAGACGCAAAGGCGCTACCGCGTCTCTATACGGTTTTCTTTGCGTCTTTGCGCCTTTGCGTGAGAAATATTTTTACTTTGCTGCTCCCTGTGCGATCAACTGCGCGAACGAGACTGGCAGACCGTCGGGATCCAAAGCGACAGCCAATTTGATCCCTTCTCCCTCGCGTTGAGTTGGCGGCATGATGAATCTGATGCCTTTGCCTTGAAGTTCTTCGTAAGTCTTATCCACGTCGTCAACGTTGAAACCAATCGAACATGCGCCTGCAATCTTCGACGGATCTCCCGCCGGCGGATTCTGTGAACGAACGCCACCTCCGTGCAGAGCGAGCGTGGTTGTACCCGTAGCGAACTCAGTCCACTCCGGCGATTGAAATTTCAAAGGAATTCCCAACTTGTCCCGATAGAATTCAACCGAGCGTTCCATGTCAGAGACGACGATCATGGTGTAATCAATCTGCTTAAACATCTTCCCTCCTTCACTAACGTCTACGTGCTCTGTTACTGCCCATCGCCATGATCACGTCAAATTCATCTTTGGTCAATGGCATCACGGAGAGTTGCGATTGGCGAATCAGCGGAAGCTGGCTCAGACGTTTGTCGTACCGGATCGCGGCCAATTGTACTGAAGTCAGCAAAGGTTTCACTGGTTTTAGATCTACAGCCACCCATTGCGGATCATCTGCTGTCGGGTCGGGATACGCGCCTTTTGTCACTTCAGCCAGACCCACAACTTCTTTTCCCTTGCCCGAATGATAAAAAAGAACTTTATCTCCGGTTTTCATGGAGCGCAGATTGTTTCTTGCCTGATAGTTTCGCACTCCGGTCCAGTCAGTACTGCCGTCTTTGACGAAATCGGCCCACGAATAAGTTTCCGGCTCCTGCTTCACCATCCAATAGTTGTGTTTGTTCTTGGTTGCGGCTTTCATGAAAATGACCTTGATATTCTAGTATTGTGTTTTAGACCATATAAAACTTAGACAGAGGACAAACATGATCAAAGAAGGATCCACGGCGCCCGCTTTCAAAACCAAAGATGCCAACGGCGAAACTGTCGGCTTGAAAGACTTTCGTGGGCAGAAGGTGGTGCTCTACTTTTACCCTAAGGACGACACTCCTGGTTGCACCAAAGAAGCCTGCTCTTTTCGTGACGCTTTTTCCCAGTTCAAAAAGAAAGGTATTGCCGTTTTGGGTGTTTCTCCAGACAGCGAAGCATCCCACAAGAAGTTCGAGACGAAGTACAAACTCCCCTTCACACTGTTAGCCGACACGGATCGATCGATCGCGGAGGCTTACGGTGTTTGGGGAGAGAAGAAGTTCATGGGACGAACATACATGGGCGTTCATCGAACCACCTTTTTGATCGATGAGAAAGGTAAGATCAAAAAGATATTCGAGAAAGTAAAACCCGAAGATCACGCCAGTGAGGTCCTCGAGGCTTTCGCTGCTTAATCCACAGATTACACAGATTGATTAATAGAATCAGCGTAATCTGTGGATTATCTGCAATACACGAGGCTAGGCTGCCACCCAGCCTCCGATTTTTTCGGGTGCACCTTCAGGGTTCCTGCCAGGCATTAAACCCTGCAATGAACTGAACGAACTCGGTACGTCGCGCTTTCTTGCCGGCAGACGTGGACCATCGTCAACTGTTGTCTCTGTCTCGTCATTCAGAAAATACAGCCGTGTATTGTCCACGACCTGCGTTCTGATTTCGTGAGTCCAAAGCAACAGATTGGCCAATGCGTCCCCAATCTCGTCTTTTCCGAGTTTTGTTTCCTGCGCGATCTCGCGTTGCGTGCGCGAGCCTCGCCTGATCGCGTCGCGGACACGCTCGACCGGCGATAACTTGCTCATTGCTTTTGCCGGATATGGACCAGCGCCGACCGACTCGGAAAGAAGTTCGGCAATTTCAACCTGCTGCGAAATATATTTCTTACGGGCGGTTTTGTACTCCTTTAAAGCACGACGACTCTGTGTGACTTTATGACGAATGCAACTCTTGCAATAGAGATTGCGACCGTCTTTACGCGCACGACAAATTCCAAATTCAGATATCGGTAAATCTTTCGAACAAATAGGACAGTGTTTGACTTGGGGGGACATTTGTATTTCGGTCATTTCCGCACTCCAACTGGGCTCAAGACTCTCAACATTCAGCATTCAGACAAAACTACACCTGACTCCGGCTCTTAATTCCTCCGGCGACAACATCTAGATTGAGGTTATTTTTTGGCGAAGATCCCACTGGGCGATCGCCGAGATTGCCATGCGCAACTGCCGCACGAGTCACGCCCCCATACTTACCTGACTTGCATTTCCGCTGAAGGCTTCCGGGCAATTGCGAGAAAAATGAGAGCTAGTAAACCTTCAAACGAATCGATCAAAAACAGGCCGCTGACAACTTATTAATTGGCAATCAAATGTTCAGCGAGGGAATCGCATTATAGTGATCGAGACTTTTTTTGCAACACCTTTTTCAGATATGTTTCGCATCAAAATCAACTCCGAAATTTTGTGAATTGATCGATGCTTCTACAAACCTTTTTGTGAACGCAAACAACTCTTACGCGAGAGGATACGTGATCGCATCACGCAAATGTTGAAGTTGGATTTTGTGTCGTAATTGTAACAATGAGCGTTAGCGAACCTTCGAAATTCATTAGAAAATTTGAGCGCTCTCTTTAAAATCAAAAAGCGTTCGCCGTATGTTTCACGCAAGCAATTCGTATTAATTCGACTGGTCCCACAATTAGTAGATGCGTGAGAAATCGATGGGCCAACTGTCGCCGCGCGCGTTTTGATGAACGCTGTTGCAAGGCTTAACGCATTCATCTGTAAAGCTTTTTGGGCTCGCCGCTCACGTGTGCAAAATGTTGTAAGTGTGCGTTTGTAACAGCTTTGTAAAACTCAGCACTATGATTTCCACAAAGTTTTCCTCAGATCCTGTGGAAAACTTTGGTGCTTTTTTGTGGCCTCGATCGATCTTTGACGCGATAGACAAACTTCAGCCCTGACCACATCTCATCAATCGCGCAGATCTTCACATCTACCAACCCGGAATCAAGACCGATTCTCTGCACAGGTTCGAATGAAAGATCAGTCTTCACGCCTGAACTCTTTTTCGGCCACGCAATCCAGATCATTCCATTCATCTTCAGCTTCCCTGCGAGTCTTGAAAAGTCTGCGGCAAGCTCACGCTCAGACAACACAAAGAAAACAATGATGTCGAGCGAGTTAGTCAAGCGCTTTACGAACTCCACTCCGTGAGGCAGTTCTCCCAGGTCGACTCTAAAGTTTTTAGGCGCATTGACTAACCCGATACGAGAGCCTTCTTTAATTCCAAGCTTCTTTGCTAAAGGTGTCGAGGAGTATCCAGCCATGTTTCACCAAAGTCCAAGTACTTTCCACCACGTAAAACCCGCGACACTCCAGATAATAATCGTTGCGACGGATGTAATCAGCCCGAGTAACCACCAGGTTCGTTGCGATGTATAGCCTGCACCGAAATAGATTGGCGCGGGCGTTGTCCCGTAATGAGTCAGCGATGCACCGAGATTGGAGAAGTAAGCCAGCGAAAGCACCGCCAGGTAAGTGGGAGCTCCCGCAGCTAGTATCACGATCAGAAAAGGCGTGTACATCGCAGTTACGTGCGCGGTGATACTCGCAAAAACATAATGCGCATAAAAGTAGATCAACAGTAACGAGGCGAGCGCCAGCCACCATTTCCAGCCAGTGGTCAAACTCGCTGAAGCCTCGGCAAATCTTTTTGTGATTCCGGTCTGTCCCAGAGCTTCGGCCATGCGAATGAGTCCACCATACCAGATGAAAACGCTCCAGGCCGCTTTCTCACTGATCAAGTCTTCCCAATCCAAAACGCCAGTCAGTAAAAGCACGCTGATGCCGAGCAGCGCAACTACGGCGTAGTCGATGCCGTGAAGCTTGGTGGTAATCCAAAGAATACATACAAGCGCAAACACCAGTAACATTAAGCATTCGGACCATTTCATGGGTCCCATCGCCTTCAATTCCGTCGAAGCAAGCTCGCTGGCGGCTGGCGTGTGTTTTATTTCCGGCGGAAAAACTCGATAGAGCAGCCACGGAACCAATAAAAGACTCAGCAGCGATGGAACGATTGCGGCGACGGCCCAACGTGCGTAAGTGATCTCTATTCCCGTCACCTCCTGAGCAAACCGCGCGATGATTGGATTTGAAGCCTGACCTGTTAAAAATGTCGCACAAACGATGACATTGCACTGATAAACGCTCGTCATGAGAAAAGCGCCAAGTCGATTGGCGGTGGGTCCGGGTCTCGATTCGTAAGCTTCAGCCAGGCTCTTCGCGATCGGGAAGATGATTCCACCCGAACGCGCGCCCGTTGATGGGATTACGGTGGCGAGCACCATTTCGGTCGAGCCGAGCGCATAACTAAGTCCGAGCGAGTGGCGTCCGATGGCTTTGATGAAGAGAAAAGCGATTCGCCGTCCCAGTCCGGTCTTAATCATTCCCCGCGAGATGAAAAAGGCGGCTAGCACCAACCACACGACTGGATCTGCGTACCCGGCCAAAGCGTCATTGATCGTCAATACTCGGAAGAGCGGGAGTGCCGTGACACCGAGTAGAACGACCGCCGCGCCTGGAATTGGCCGCACGATCGATCCCATGATCGTGGCGGCGAAGATCGCGAGCAGGCGCCACGATTGCGGGGTGATACCGCTGGGTATCGGAATCAGCAAAATACCGGCGGCGACCAACAGCACAATTCCCCAACGGAGGAGTCTGCTTCGAAATCCGATGTTGTCGACGGATTCTTGTTCGGGGGTTTCGGCAGGCACTGCGGCGATACTATTCTGTTCGATACTACTTACTCAAGAGTTAAGTGGTGGCGCGAATTGATTTGTGCGCCTCCTTGGAGTGCGGCGACTTGGCGCCGCTTTGTTATCGATCGCGCCTGATCGAGGCGAAGGCGGCGCCAAGTCGCCGCACTCCAAGGAGGCGCACAAAGGTTAGCTTGTAAGTATTTGGCGAACCAAACGACAAATGGATGTATCCTAAAAAAGCAAGGGCTTAAATGGCGGAAAACAAAGAGAAAGTTACTGACAAACATGTCTATCTAAACCGCAGAGTGTTCATGCAAGCCGCAGTTCTGGCTGGAACCGCGACTGCCAGCACCCTGCTTTATCGTCACTTAAATCCACCGCCGGCCGAACGAGTCGAAGGCGATAAGCTGACTGAGGTCGCCAAAGCACCCAAGACCGAAGCCGTCAAAGAAGGTTTCGCCGTAAGCGACAAGTTGACGCCTCTCGAAGCCATTACCAACTACAACAATTTCTACGAGTTTGACACTTCCAAAAGCGGCGTCGCTTATGCAGCGAAAGGTTTTGTCACTCGGCCGTGGGCGGTTTCAGTCGAAGGTTTAGTAAACAAGCCGAAGGTTTTTGATCTCGACGAGCTACTGAAGTTTCCGCTGGAGGAACGGATTTACCGTTTGCGGTGCGTTGAAGGCTGGTCGATGGTCATCCCGTGGGTTGGTTTTCCGCTGCAAAAGCTGTTGGAAAAAGTCGAACCGACTTCTCAGGCTCATTATGTCGCGTTTCAAACACTTCTCGATCCCGAGCGGATGCCCAACCAGCGGACTGGCATACTCGAGTGGCCTTACGTCGAAGGGCTGCGTCTCGACGAAGCGATGCATCCGCTGACGATCATGGCAACAGGAATGTACGGAGAAACGCTGCCGCCGCAGGATGGAGCGCCCATCAGGCTTGTCGTGCCCTGGAAGTACGGATTCAAAAGCATCAAGTCTGTTGTGAAGATAACTCTGGTTGCCGATGAGCCGCCAACAACGTGGAACATTCAGGCGCCGAACGAATACGGTTTCTATTCGAATGTGAACCCGAATGTGCCGCATCCGCGCTGGAGCCAGGCGACGGAACGAAGAATCGGCGAATACACTCGGCGGAATACGTTGCTGTTCAATGGCTACGGTGAGCAAGTGGCGTATTTG
>DATFHH010000151.1:0-21979 GCA_035248565.1 Pyrinomonadaceae bacterium
GAGGTCTTGACCGAAGAAGAAAAGATGAAAGAGCGCATGGAGCGCGAAGGAAAAACGCTCTCCGAGAACGCGAGATTGAAACAAGTCGCCGCCCGAATTAATCGCCGCAGCAAAAAATTCGACCGTGACCTAATGGACACACGCGCCCTCGAAATGGACGTAAGGCACGGCTATCAAGCGCAACGTCTTGTAGCGGAAGCGCGGGCGCGCGGGCCGCTCCGCTTAACGCAAAACGAGATCGAAAAACGCGCTCAGGAAGCAGTTACTTATGCCCGCGATAATGCCGTGCAAAAGGAAGCCGTGGTCGACGTTCGCACGGTAAAGGCTGACGCCCTGGCACGCAATCTTGGCCTCACCACCTGTGACGCGGTTATGACCGAATTAAACCGCCGTTTCGAGCGTGGCGAGTTCATCAATATCACGCGCCCGGAACAAGCACCTGAGACGACCACTCAGCGCATGTTGGCGATGGAAAAGAGAAATATTCAGACCGTGATCGACGGCAAAGGAAAACATGCCGCCATCGTTCAACCGGAGCGCGTCGAAGGCATTGTTACGGCCACCGCCGAGCGACAGCAGCGCAAACTAAACACGAATCAGCAGACGGCAATCAAAGCGATCTTGTCGAGCACAGATCGTGTGTTTGGTCTGCAAGGTGGCGCGGGCACCGGCAAGACCACGGCGCTTTCCGTGGTACGGGAAGCAGCCGAAAAGGAAGGTTATCAGGTACGCGGTTTTGCGCCCACCACACGCGCCGCGAAGCAACTTAAGGAGAGCGGAATCCCGACCGAAACCCTCCAGATGTTTATCCGCCGGCGAAAGGAAAAGACGGCACCGGCGAAACGTCTTTTTGTGCTCGATGAAAGCTCACTCGCGAGCACGAAGAACCTCCACAAATTCTTTGCCCGCCTCAATCCCATAGCAGACAAGGTGCTCCTGGTCGGCGACGTGCGCCAGCATCAAGCGGTCGAAGCAGGACGCCCGTTTGAGCAGCTTCAAGAGCACGGCATGACTACCGTGCAACTAAGCGAGATCGTCAGGCAGCGCAACCTCAAACTGCGAAAAACGGTCAACGATTTATCACGCCGGAAAATACCGGAAGCAGTGGACCAACTCGCCCGCCGAGGGAAGGTTATCGAGATCGCGAACGAGCAGGAACGTTTCGAGGCGATAGCCAAAAACTACTGCCAGAACCCGGTCGGGACTCTCGTGGTTTCGCCAGCCAATCGCGAACGCGTTGAACTCAATTTGCGCATCCACAAACAACTACAGCGCGAAGGAAAAGTGAGCCGCGACGATCATCAGATCAAGGTTTACGTCAATCGGGATATGACCGGCCCGGAGCGCACCTTTGCCAATGCCTACCGACCCGACGACGTTATCCGCTACAACCACACCAGCAAGGTCTACAAAACGAAGCCGGGCGACTATGCAAAAGTGATGGAGACTAACCACGAGAAGAACGAGATCAAGGTTCGCTTTGCTAATGGCCGCAAGCTCATTTATGACCCGAAACGACTTTCCGGCGTGAGTGTTTACAACGAGGCCGAGCGTGCCTTTGCCGTAGGCGATCGCGTGCAGATTCGCGCTCCACACCGAGCGAAACGGATCGCCAATGGCGAGCTCGGAACGATCACGAAAATCGAAGGGGAGCGAATAGGTCTAACCCTCGACAGCAAACGCGAAGTTAGTCTTGACCTGCGGCAGTTTCGCCACCTCGATCACGGCTACGCCGTCACCAGCCACTCATCGCAAGGACTAACTTTTGATCGCGTGCTGGTCAACGTTGATACGCGGCAATCAGCGCAATTAGTAAACGACCGCATGGCCTACGTTGCCATTTCCAGAGCACGCCACGATGCGCAGATCTATACCGACTCCGCGCAGAACCTACGCGACACTCTTGATCGCAGCACAAACAAGCAATCGGCGCTTGAAGCCACCAGAGACAGCCTATTGGACCTGCGAAAAGAACTCGATAAATTGAGACGCGAAAATCCACTCGCACCACAGCAACAACCATCCACCGATCACAGCTTAACCCAAACCCCAACTCACACCGCTCCAGCACCGACAAAAGCCGCCGAGCCTCAGATTGAAGGCCCGGACATCGATCTCGGCGACCTGATTCTTTAACCAAAGACTCTTTTTACCCGATGAGGTTTTAGCAATGACTACAGAATATGCGTCACCACCATCTACAACGATCTGGAATAGCGTAGAGGCCGCTGAATATCTCCGCATTCATCCCCGCACACTTAAGCGGATGGCTCGGAACGGTGAAATCCCTTCTATTCAGATCGGCAGACTTTGGAGATTTCGTCAGAGTGACCTCGATGCATGGTTGACGCGTAAGGTAAACTCAGGTCCGCTATCCATGCCGCCTCAACGTTAGGAGACGAAGCAATGAGGCGAGCACGTTATCAACGAGGCAGTTTAAGTCTTATCAAGCGCAAGGACGGCGTCAGGGCTTGGAAATATCGATGGAGAGAAATTCAAGCCGATGGCACTCGCAAACGCCGGGCGACTATAGTTGGGACTCTTGAGGAATATCCAACTGAATCGGACGCCCAAGCTGCGGCAGATGGCTTGCGCTTAAACATCAACGATCCCACTCGTCGAGGAGCCAACAAGGACATTACAGTGGAGGCTTTGGTTAATCACTATTCCGAACATGAACTGCCGGACATCTTTCATAAGAACGATCCGGCGGCCCACGTCTCGGATGATGACCAACGAAAGACTTATTCCACGCAACACACCTATGACGGTTACTTGAGGAAGTGGATTTTACCTCGCTGGCGATCACACAAGTTATCGGAAGTTAGAGCCGTCGAAGTCGAACAATGGCTTAAACGACTTTGCTTCGAGAACGGCGATCCGCTAGCGAAAGGCAGTAAGGCCAAGATCAGAAACATCATGAGTGCGCTTTACTCTCACGCGATTCGGTGGGAATGGACGACGAGTAATCCAATAACGAGTGTCCGGCAAAGCGCAAAGCGACAAAAAGTTCCTGAGATCCTGACAGTTGATGAACTCGTGAGCTTATTAGACGCCATTCCAGAGCCGTTTCGAACAGCGGTCTTTCTGGATGGCGCTAGTGGTTTGCGCGTCGGCGAACTGTTAGGGCTTAAATGGGAAGATGTAGATTTCGAGCGCGACGTAATCCACATCAAACGCTCGATCGTCAAACAGAGGATTGGTCCACCTAAAACCGAAGCCTCGCAAAAGCCGATACCACTGAATACGGAATTGGCAAAGGCACTTCGACTCTGGAAGATGAAAACAAACTACAATCGGCCCGACGATTGGGTGTATGCCAGTCCTGCCATGAACGGTACGCAACCGTATTGGCCTAACTCGATCTTCCGCGTCTATATCAAACCAGCCGCGAAGAAGATCGGCTTAACCAAGCGTATCGGTTGGCATACGTTTCGTCACACGTTCGGAACCATCTTGAACGCCAACGGCGAGAACCCGAAAGTCATTCAGGAATTGCTCCGTCATGCAAACCTCAAAGTCACTATGGACACTTACGTCCAAGCGGTTAGTGATGAGAAACGCAAAGCGCAGAGCAAGGTCGTCAAGATGCTTCTGCCTGGTATTCGCAAAAGGGAAGCGGTCTAGCTTAATGGACCCTTATTGGACCCTCGGCGAAAATGGGACTTTTGTAAATGATTGATAGTATTGGCGTCCCGTACGGGAATCGAACCCGTGTCGCCGCCGTGAAAGGGCGGTGTCCTAGGCCGCTAGACGAACGGGACGCAGATGGTGAGTTGTTTACCCTCTAGCGCAAGCGCGTTACGTTACCGTACCCCTTTATTGACTGTCAAACCGAACGCACACTCAAACAAACCCCATTTCCACCACACCTGATTCTTGCCTATAATACGTCGTGCGGTTTGTCTGCCGCCCATTCCGAGTTAGCCGCAGGAGAAATAACGATGTCCAATCCGTTCCGCCCTCGATTAATTTGTCTGCCCGCTATCCTGGTTCTCCTTATTACCAGCGCCGTATTCGCGCAACACGATCCCAATGGCGTCACCGGCGGCGGCATGATCGGAGGCAGCACCGGACGCCCGTCGACTAGGCCTGCAAGCAAACCCGCGAACAAACCAGCATCAACAACCAGACGCCCTACTACCACGACCGTCAGAAAGCCCACAACCAATACACCAAGCGGGCCAAGCGCCGACTCTTACTATCAACAAGGCGAAGCGCTCTACAGCGAAAAGAAATATCGTGAAGCGCTCGATGATTATGTGAAGGCCACTGAACTAAATCCCTCGATGGCCGCCGCTTTCTACCGCATGGGATGGATTTACAACGATCTCGAGGAGTACGACTCCGCCATCGATCCACTCAAACGCGCGGTAACGTTACAACCAAACAACGCGGCCACGAATTTTGAGCTCGGCTACGCTTATCGCAAGTTAGAGCGGTTTAACGAAGCACTCAACACATTCAATCAGACTATTCGCATCAAACCGGATTACGCTGCTGCGCATTACGAAATCGGTTGGATCTATAACGAACAGAAAAATTACGACGACGCAGTCAGAGCACTGAAGCTGGCCATCAGTTATCGTTCGAACTACGCGGAAGCACATAACGAGCTCGGTTACGCATTGCGAAATCTCGGCCGCTACTCTGAAGCCATCGAAGAGTATCAGGAAGCGATTCGCCTCAACCCGAATCTCGGCCTCGCGCATTTGGGACTCGGCGACGTCTATTACTACAACACGAAGCAATACGCTGAAGCCGCGAAGTCCTACAAGCGCGGTCTCGAACTGCGACCCGGCAATGCCGCCGCGGAATACAATCTCGCCTGGTGCTACAACGATATGTCTCGCTACAGCGAAGCGGTTGAAGAGCTGCGCAAAGCCATTCAGTCGCAACCAAACTATCCTGAAGCGCACAACGAGCTTGGCTATGCGCTCCATCAGTTAGGACGTTATGCCGAGGCAGTGCAGGAGTATCAAATGGCCATCAGGCAAAAAACTGATTACGCCTCGGCTCATTACAACCTCGGCATGTCGTACGTAGCGCTGCACAATCGCAACGCCGCTTTAGAGCAGTATCGAATTCTGCAACGCATCGACAGCACGCGCGCGACAAAACTTTTCAACCAGATCAAGTAAACGAGTAAGCATCCTAATGACGCGACTCCTCATCACAATGGCCGATCAATAGTCTCCTCAGAGCGTCACCTTTTCACTGGTTTCGGTAACAAGCAGTAGAGGCTCCCCGCGCCGGCGCATCCCTGTGCCGGTATTACCGTATTGCTGAGTTGGATTTGTGCGCCTCCTTGGAGTGCGCCGACTTGTCGGCGCTTTGGCCAAAGCGGTGCCAAGGCACCGCACTCCAAGGAGGCGCACAATCCGGAGTGGATAGGTGTGTCATGAATGATTACCAACCAACGATCATCGACAATCGATTCTTACTCGAACGACTTGCAACGCAGCTTGCGTTTCTAACTTATGAACTTCAACGAACCTGGATCGATTTCAAGAACGAGCCGGTAGCATTTGTAACGCGCTCGACTCGTCTTCTCTGTCACCGTTTGCTGAAGTTGTTGTCAGCTCCGAATGCCACAGCGGTTATCACAGTGGCATCAATCGTGCTCGTCGTGCTGCTAATTGATAAATCCGCGGCGAGATCTGGCCCGCACACAGCAGTTGCGGAAGAACAGCCATTGGAATTGGTCTATCTCGATCTTACAAAGCCAACTAGCTCAGCCGGAATCGGCAAGAACGGATCCGGCCGAGTGGGTTTTCAAAGCGGCACTGGTGAAGGTTCTGGTCCAACACCAAGACCAGCGCAAGGAGGTGGTGGCGGAGGAGATCACAATCCACTGCCACCGCAAGCCGGAAAGTTGCCGCCGCCTTCAAATATATTCGCCTCGATACCGATAACTCCTCCGATCAATCCGCAGTCACTTCCCGTCGCCGGCATCGACATCGATCCCGCGCTGTGGAGGGATCTCAAAGCTCCCGTTTACGGTGATCCGAACTCGACGTCTGAAGCACCGTCAAAGGGTCCAGGCAATGGAGGAGGAATCGGAATTAACAATGGACGCGGAATCGGCTCGGGCGATGGTCCTGGTGTTGGACCAGGCATAAACGGAAACATCGGCGGCGGATCTCGACAGGCTGGTTGCTGCGGCTCTGGCAGTTCGGAAGGTACAGGTGGACCAGGACCGTTTCGCGCCTCCGAGATTGAGCAAAGAGCACGTTTGTTGTTCAAACCGGAACCGCAGTACACCGAAGAAGCACGAGTTAATCAGATCACTGGCACAGTTGTGCTGCGCGTCGTCTTTTCGAGCTCGGGCGAAGTGGATCAGATACGAGCGATACGAACGCTGCCGTATGGTCTTACCGAACGCGCAATCGCGGCCGCACGGCAGATCAGATTTGTGCCTGCGATGAAGAATGGAAGGCCAGTGTCAGTGTTTATGCAGTTGGAGTATAACTTCAATCTGTATTAGGCCGGATAAAAACGGATGCAAGTCCTCGTCTCTGCGCCGTTCTATTCCTCAAAAGGAGAAGATCATGCTCAAAGAGTCCTTTCCCAAGTCGTTTCTGCTGCTTGCTCTCGGCGTTCTCGCACTGCCGGTTTTTCTCGCTTTTGCTCCTGAAACCACGGCCCTCGCCCAAACAGGCGACACGCCCGGTGCGCTCACCGCGCTCGATCCGTCAGGAAAACCGAAGGCAGCATGTCCGCTGAAACACACGGACGTGAAGGCCGAGATTACTGGTTTCATGTCACGCGTCACGGTGACGCAGGAATTCGAGAACCCTTTTAAAGAGAAGATCGAGGCGGTTTACACGTTTCCGCTACCGCAAAACGCAGCGGTTGACGACATGACCATGATGGTCGGCGATCGCGTCGTGCGCGGAAAGATTCTTCCTCGTGAACAGGCGCAGGCGGTCTATGAAGCAGCCAAACAGGGTGGGAAAGTGGCCAGCTTGCTGGATCAGGAACGTCCAAACATCTTCACCCAGTCAGTGGCAAACATACTGCCGGGCAACCAGGTCAAAATCACGATCAGTTACGTCGAAACATTGAAGTACGAGAACGGTACTTACGAGTTTATGTTTCCGATGGTTGTTGGTCCTCGCTACGTGCCGGGAACACCGAGTGGCGAAAAGCAAGGTAACGGTTTTGCTTCTGATACAGATCGTGTTCCCGATGCTTCACGCATTACTCCGAGACCAATACCCCCGGACATGCGCAGCGGACACGACATTTCGCTCAATGTCGAACTCGACGCCGGTTTGATCATCGACAACATTGAATCAAAGACGCATGCAATCGATATCGAACGTCCGAACCCGCGCAGCGCTCATCTCCGGCTTAAAGAAAACGCGACTATTCCCAACAAGGATTTCGTTCTGCGTTACGACGTAGCGGGCCAGACGATTCAAGATGCATGGTTGACAAATGAAGGTGACAAAGGAAACTTCTTCACATTGATTCTTCAACCGCCCGAGCGCGTTACTGTTGATGATGTGACGCCGAAAGAGTTGGTCTTCGTGCTCGACACTTCCGGCTCGATGGAAGGATTTCCAATCGAGAAGGCGAAGGAGACGATGAGACTGGCCCTCGACAATCTCTACCCGTCTGACACTTTCAATCTCATCACCTTTGCCGGCGATACCGAGATTCTTTTTCCGCAACCGGTGCCGGCTACTAAAGAGAACCTGAGAAAGGCGCAAGCGTTTTTGCAGTCGCGGTCAGGCGCAGGCGGCACAGAGATGATGAAGGCGATCAAAGCCGCGCTCGATCCCTCAGACGATCAATCTCACGTGCGCATTGTTTGCTTCATGACGGATGGTTATGTGGGCAACGACATGGAGATCGTATCCGAAGTGCAGAAGCATCCGAACGCGCGCGTGTTTGCGTTTGGCATCGGCAGCTCAGTAAACCGTTTTCTGCTGGACAAGATGGCGGAAACCGGGCGAGGCGAAGTGGAGTACGTCGGTTTAAATGACGATGGCTCCGCCGCGGCGCGTCGTTTTCACGATCGCGTGCGCAATCCGTTGTTGACTGACATCTCGATCGACTGGAAGGGCATGCCGGTAACAGATGTTTACCCGAAACGCATTCCCGATCTGTTTGGCGCGAAGCCCGTGGTTGTAACCGGACGTTTCACCGGCCATAGCAACGGCACGATCACACTGAAAGGAAGAATGGCTGGAAGCGATTATGTGCGAGATATTCCGATTCAGTTTCCCGAGGGTACGGCGTCGCACGATGCGGTAGCGTCGCTTTGGGCGCGTGCTCGAATCGACGACTTGATGGGCCAGGATTACATGGGCGCGCAGACGGGAAACATGCGTCCGGAGTTGAAAAATACGATCACTCAACTCGGGATCGAATTTCGCTTGATGACGCAGTTTACTTCGTTTGTTGCGGTCGAAGAGATGGTTGTGACCGATGGCGGACAGCCGCGGCGGATTGATGTACCGGTTGCGGTGCCGGAAGGTGTGAACCGCGAAACGGCGTACGGCGAGGCTAGTTTTGGCTATGTCGGTGCGCCTAAAAACATGGCGGTTTACAGGTCAGGGGCAATTGCGGGAGGGGCAGGAGGAGGTTTTGCGAATCGTCGTGTGCCTGCTACAGCAACTCCGCCTCCAAATTCGCCGCCAGTTGTGTCGAGCGTCGGGGTAGCGGACGTTGTGAAAATAGAGTCGGCCGACGAGAAGCAGCAGCGTGAGCTGCAAGGCAAACTGCACCCGTCCGTGTTCGCAGTCGTCGAGCGGCTCAGAAAGAAAGAGACGCTTTCAAGCGCTGATGAAGCCGGGTTTATTCGCAACGGCAAAGCGGAAGTACAAGTGTGGTTGACGGATAAATCTGAGGTGACCAAAGCGAAGCTGAAAGAACTCGGTTTCGAGATCGTGCTCGATCCAGCGTCTTCGAAATTGATCATCGGAAGAATCGCGGTGGAGAAATTGGAGATGTTAGCGAAGCTCGACTTCGTTCGCTACGTCTCGCCGCAGCGATAAATTTAGCCACGGATAACACGGATCGGTGTAATCTGTGGCGAATGTCGATCGTGATGAAATTTGGCGGCACGTCAGTGGCTGACGCTGCCGCCTTCAAAAATGTCGCTCGCATCGTTGCTGCCGAGCGCGATGCGTCGCCGGTCGTTGTTGTTTCGGCGATAAGCAGTGTCACGGATGGCTTGCTGGCAGCGACACCGGAATCACTCGAACCGATATTCAATCGCCACCTGGCAGTAGCACAAGAACTTCTTCACGGATCCGCATTAGTTCGCTTTAACGAAGTAGTAAAGCGCGCTCAAAGTCATGCGCAAGAGCTGCTGCAAGCAGGTGCGCAGAGTCCTTCAAAACGGAAAATCATTCAGGATGCCGTTGTCTCGTTTGGTGAACTTCTTTCCAGCACTTTGCTTGCCGAGGTGCTGAATGAACGCGGTGTCGAAGCCCGGAAAGTCGACGCACGTCGCTGCATCATCACTGACGACGAGCACACTTGTGCTGCTCCTCTATTAAAGGAGACGTTCTCACACACTCAGAACCAGTTGCAGCCTCTGCTCGAGTCCGGTGTGATTCCGGTGCTCGGAGGTTTTATCGGCGCAACCGTCGATGGCGCAACCACGACACTGGGCCGCGGCGGCTCGGATTACACTGCCGCACTAGTCGGCGCCGCACTCAATTCACGCGAGATACAGATCTGGACCGACGTTACGGGCGTGTTGACTGCCGATCCGCGCGTGGTTCCGAATGCGCAAACTATCGAGCGGCTATCCTACGGTGAAGCTGCCGAGCTTGCTTACTTTGGCGCTAAAGTTCTCCATCCAAAAACAATTCAACCCGCCATCGAGAATTCCATTCCGGTGCGGATCTGTAACTCGCGGGCGCCGCAGGAGCGCGGCACGCTTGTTGGACCACAAACAGAGACTTCACCGCGGACCATCAAAGCCATCGCGCACAAAACGGGTGTCACGACTGTGCAGATCACTTCCGCGCGCATGCTTGGCGCTTATGGTTTTTTGCGCGCGCTGTTTGAAGTCTTTGACCGGAACCGAACGGTGGTCGACGTGGTAACGACTTCGGAAGTCAGTGTTTCGCTTTCGCTGGACGATGACAGTGCGCTGCCCGAGATCGTTAAAGAACTCGGAGAACTCGGAACGGTGCGGGTTGAAAAAGGACGCGCGATCATCTGCGTTGTCGGCGAAGGTTTGCGCGGAACTCCGGGTGTTGCCGCGCGAGTGTTCAGTACGATCAGCGATATCAATGTGACGCTGATCTCGCAGGGCGCGTCGAGCATCAATTTTACGTTCGCGATCGAAGAGGAGCGCGTGAAGGAAGCGGTCACGAGATTGCACGAAGCGTTTTTTAGCCACGAAAAGGCACAAAGAGGACAAAACGTTTGATGAACTTGTTTGAGTTAACAAGGGAGCTGATTGATATTCCGTCGCTGACGGGCGAAGAGGCGCGCGTGGGCCAGTTTCTGAGCAGTTATCTCGAAGACTGGGGTTATCAGGTTGAGAGGCAGGAAGTTACACGCGAACGTTTCAACGTGATCGCCACGACGCGGGAGTCGCCGCGCATCGTTTTCTCAACGCACATGGACACGGTGCCACCGTTCATCGCATCGAGCGAGGATGAAGAGTTTATCTACGGCCGTGGATCGTGCGACGCGAAGGGAATTATCGCGGCGCAGATCTTTGCCGTCGAACGTCTGCGCGCAGAAGGTGTGAACGACATCGGAATGCTTTTCACAGTCGATGAGGAAATGGCTAGCGCCGGCGCGCGAGCTGTGAACAATCATCCACTCGCGCGCGAATGTCATTTTCTGATCAACGGAGAGCCGACTGACAATCGCTTAGCAACCGGCACAAAAGGATCGGTGCGCGTGATCATCACGACTGAAGGCCGCGCCGCACACTCTGCGTATCCGGAGGCTGGTGACTCGGCAATCGAGAAGTTGCTCAACATTTTGCAGGACATTCGCTCACATGAGTGGCCGGAAGATAGTTTTTTTGGCATGACGACGTCCAACATCGGCGTGCTTGCCGGCGGCGTGCGACCGAACGTGATCGCAGATAAAGCACGTGCGGAATTGCAAATTCGACTCGGGATCGATATAGAGCAGGTCAAGACCGTGCTCGAAACGGCGGTTGATGGTCGCGGACGTCTCGAGTATGAGACGGCGCACGATCCAGTGCGGCTGTATTCGGTTCCAGGTTTTGAACAGTGCGTCGTTCGCTTTACGACCGATATTCCGTATCTGTCGAATTGGGGCAAAGCATTGCTGCTTGGTCCGGGATCGATTCTTGACGCGCACACGGATCACGAGCGAGTTTCCAAACGTGAGCTCATGAATGCTGTCGATCATTACGTAAACCTCGCGAAGCAACTATAGTTTTCCTTTGCGTCTTTGCGGCTTTGCGTGAGAAAAGATTTTTTCACGCAAAGGCGCCAAGGCGCAAAGAAGAACGCAAAGAAGCATATGAAACTCGCGTTAATCGGATTTGGAGTGATGGGCCAACTGGTTGCTGCCGAGGCGCGCAAGGCCGGCGATGAAGTTGGCGCTGTGATCGCAAGCAAAGACCGAGATCTGACCATCGATCAATTGGCTGACAAACTGCACGGCCATGATGTCGCCATCGACTTTTCAGTCGGCGAAACGGTTCTCAAGAACGTCGAAGCTTGCGCGCGAGCGCGCGTGCCTCTTGTCGAAGGAGCGACCGGTTGGAAACAAGACGAGGCAAAAGCGAAACAGATCATGGCCGAACACGACGGTGCGATGGTCTATGGCGCGAACTTCTCGATCGGTGTCAATCTTTTCTATCGGATCGCCAAACAAGCGGCATCGCTGTTCGCTGCCGTTGAAGGTTACGCGCCGTTCATCGAAGAAGCTCATCATCAGCGCAAGCGCGACGCGCCTTCCGGGACAGCGCTCAAGCTGCGCGAGTTGATGTCGGAGCATCTTGGACCAGACATTCCGACGTTCTCGACACGCGCGGGCTACATCCCTGGAACACATCGCGTCGGGTTTGACTCGGAAGCCGATCAGATTCTGCTTACGCACACGGCGCGTTCGCGACAAGGCTTCGCGAGTGGTGCGTTGCTGGCAGCGCATTGGATCAAAGGACGAACAGGCGTGTTTGAATTTGGTGAAGTTATTGATGAGATTATTGCCGAACCATCCGCAGATTACACAGATTAATCTGCGTAATCTGTGGATGGTTTTTTAGAGGAGGGCACTTATGACATTACCACTCGACTGGCTTCGCGGATGTGCGACGGCTCTGGTTACTCCTTTTGCAGCCGATGGCGCGGTTGACGAGAAACGTCTGCGTGATCTGATCGAGTATCAGATCGCGGGTGGCGTGCGCATGCTCGTTCCCTGCGGCACGACCGGCGAAAGCGTGACGATGTCTGACGAAGAAAATGGTCTCGTCATTCGGACGACTGTCGAGCTTGCTCGCGGACGCGCGAAAGTGATCGCCGGCACCGGAAGTAATTCAACCGCCGTGACGATCGCGCGTTCGCAGGCCGCGCGTTCACTCGGCGTCGACGGCGTGCTGACGGTCGCTCCTTATTACAACAAGCCGACCCAGGAAGGTCTCTATGCACACTTCCGCGCGATCGCGGAGTCAGTGAGTGGCCTGCCCGTGGTCATCTACAACGTTCCGGGTCGCACGTCTTCGAACATCTCCGCCGAAACAACACTCCGGCTCGCGCGCGACGCGGAAAACATCGTCGCAGTCAAAGAGGCGTCGGGAAATCTTTCGCAGATCATGGAAATCCTGCGTGGCCGTCCTGAAGGTTTTCGGGTGATCTCAGGTGACGATGCCCTGACGTTGGCATTGATCGCGCTGGGAGGAGACGGTTTGATTTCAGTCGCGTCAAATGAAGCGCCGGAGATGATGTCACAACTCAACGATCTCGCGTTAGCAGGCAAATGGGATGAAGCCCGCGCGCTTCATTATCGTCTGCTGCCATTGATGGAAGGAAACTTCATCGAGTCGAGTCCTGGGCCAGTGAAAGCCGCGATGGCGATGATGGGCCTGCTGGAAGAGAACCTTCGTCTTCCGCTCGTGCCGGTTCAGGAGAAGACGCGCGTGCGATTGCGAGAGATCTTGAGCGAGCTTGGTTTACTGAAGGAAACTTCGCATGCCATTGCGTGAACAGATCGAAACGCTCGCTGCACGCCAGGATAATCAGTTTTCTCGCGAGGACAGGGAAGTCTTCGAGGAGTTCAAACGTGCACTCAATCGCGGCGAAGTTCGCGCGGCTGAAAAAAGCGACAGCGGCAAGTGGCAAGTCAACGCATGGGTGAAAAAGGGACTGCTGCTCGGGTTTCGCATGGGCGCAATCAGCGATATGTCGACGGGCACGAGCTTCAGATTTTTTGACAAAGATACCTATCCTTCGCGTCCAACAAAGATCGAGGACAATGTGCGCATCGTTCCCGGCGGTTCGACAATCAGAGACGGGGCCTACATCGCACCGGGCGTCGTCTGCATGCCACCGATGTTTGTAAACGCCGGCGCTTACGTGGACCAGGGCACGATGATCGACAGTCACGCGCTAGTTGGTTCCTGCGCGCAGATTGGCAAACGGGTTCACATCTCTGCGGCCGCGCAGATCGGCGGTGTGCTCGAACCGGTCGGCGCTGTGCCGGTGATCATTGAGGACGACGTGTTGGTCGGAGGTAATTGCGGAGTCTACGAAGGCACGATCGTGCGCGAGCGTGCGGTGTTGGGATCGGGAACGATCCTCACTGGTTCGACTCCTGTTTACGATCTGGTGCGCGGCGAAGTCTATCACAGAGAAACTGATGCGCCGCTCGAGATTCCCGCAGGTGCGGTTGTCGTTCCTGGTTCGCGTGCAGTAACCACTGAACGCGGACGTGCGTGGGGCCTGTCACTGTACGCCGCTGTCATCGTGAAATATCGCGATGAGAAGACCGACACCGCGGTGCGATTAGAAGATTATTTGCGTTGAAAGAATTCCACAGATTCCACAGATTCTTTTCTGCGTAATCTGTGGATGGCTTTAACGATGAAAGAATTCGCGCCCCCGAAACGGTTGCAAGGGATCGAGAAGAGTGTCATTCGGCAGGTCTTCGATAGCGCACGGCCCGGCAGCATCAATCTCGGACTCGGCGAGCCCGACTTACCCACGCCCGATGTGATTCGCCGCGCCGCCGTCAAAGCAATTGTTGAAGAGCAGAATGGTTACACGTCGCAGGCTGGTCTACCGGCGTTGCGCGAAAAGGTTGCGACTGAGTATCCCTACCTCGACGGAAAAACAGAACGCGTAATCATCACGGCGGGTTCGCAGGAGGCTATGTATCTCGCGTTGCTCGCTCTGGTTGATGAAGGCGATGAGGTCTTGCTTCCGAATCCGGGTTTTGTTGCTTATCCGACAATCGTGAAGATGGCCGGCGGAAAGTCGATCTTCTATCGCTTGCCGCGAGAGAAGAATTTTGCGTTTGACGTTGATGAGTTTCGGCGCGCGCTCACGCCGCGCACGAAAGTCGCGGTATGTATCAGTCCCTCGAACCCGACCGGCCGCATGTTGTCGCGAGACGATCTGGCAAGCATTGGTGATGCGCTGCGAGATCACGGCGCATATCTGATCAGCGATGAGATCTATCGCGATCTTTACTACACACCGGAGCGGCCGGGATCGTTGTCGTCGTTTTACGATCGCACGATCATTATTAGTGGTCTTTCAAAGTCGATGAGCATGACCGGCTGGCGTTTGGGTTGGTTGTGTGGTGATGACGCCTCGGTGAAGGCTGCGTTGGTGTTGCATGGCTACGTCACGACGTGTGCGTCGGCAATTTCGCAAAAGGCGTCACTGGCGGCGTGGACGGAGGAGGCGGAAGAAGCACGCGCTGGATTTCGTGAGACGTTTCGCGTGCGACGCGATCATCTGCTCGAGTTAATCGACGCGGAGTTGGGATTGCGGGCAGTAACGCCGGACGGCGCGTTCTACACGATGCTGGACGTGAGTGATTATGGGCCATCGATGAAAGTTGCGGATGCGTTATTGAATCAGGGCGTGATCACCGTGCCCGGCGCGGCGTTTGGTAGCGAGAGTGAAGGTTTTCTGCGCGTTTCGTTCTGCGCGGATCACGAGGTGCTGGCGGAGGGCGTGAAGAGGATAAAGAAAGGCTTATCCACAGATTACACAGATTAAAACAGATGAAATACAGAGTTGGAATTTTGGGTGCGACGGGGATGGTGGGGCAGCGATTTATTGAACTGCTCGCCAATCATCCGCAGTTTGAAGTTACTGCTGTTGCTGCGTCGGATCGATCTCAGGGCAAGGCGTACGGTGACGCGTGTGCGTGGCGTCTGGGTGGTGAAGTGCCTGCGGCAGTACGGTCGATGAAAGTGCAGCCGCCGGCGCCACCACTCGATTGTGACCTCGTGTTCTCCAGTTTGCCTGGTGAGATCGCGCGTGAGACCGAAGGCAGTTTTGCGACGGCTGGTTATCCAGTGATCAGCAACTCGTCCGCGTTTCGCATGGATGAAGACGTGCCGCTGTTGATTCCCGAAGTCAATCACCAACATCTGCGTTTAATCGAAAAGCAGAAGCGACGTTACTCATCCGGAGGTTACATCGTCACCAACCCGAATTGCTCGACGATCATGTTGGCGCTCGCGCTTGCGCCATTGCATGCAGCGTTTGGTGTTTCAGCAGTCGCGGCGACAACAATGCAGGCGCTTTCGGGCGCTGGTTATCCGGGTGTCGCTTCACTCGACATTCTCGACAACGTGTTACCGCACATCCGTGGTGAAGAAGAAAAGATCGAAACGGAAACGAAGAAGATCCTCGATGCCACGTCGATGGCTGTCAGTGCGCAGTGTCATCGCGTGAACGTTGCCGACGGACACATGGCTGGGGTGCGCGTGAAGCTCGATCGCAAGCCGGAGTTGCGAGATTTACGTGAAGCATTGGCGTCATTTCGTTCGTTGCCGCAAGAGATGCGACTGCATTCTGCGCCCGCGGCGCCGATTGTAGTGCGTGATGAGGAAGATCGGCCGCAGCCGAAGCTGGATCGTGATGCGGGAAGAGGAATGACGATAACGATCGGACGATTGATGCCGGATGCAGTGCTCGATTACCGGTTTGTGGTGCTCAGTCATAACACGATCCGCGGCGCTGCGGGTGCGGCGATTTTGAATGCCGAGTTGTTGATTGGGTTGGAATATTTAAAACGATAAAAACCATCCACAGATTACGCAGATGAAGAAGATAATAACGATCACATTGACGATTTTGGTGGTTGCTGTAGCGGCGCAGGCGCAGACAAACCTTGACGAGCAAGTGAAACAGATCGTCTCGTCGTTCAAGGGCAAGGTGAATCTGTTTGCTAAGAACCTCGATACAGGTGAAACGTATGGGCTGAATCCCGATGAGCGCGTGCGGACGGCGAGTACGATCAAGATCGCCGTGATGATCGAAGCGTTTGCGCGCGTCGCCGAAGGAAAGGCGAAGTGGACTGACGAAGTCGTGCTCACGAAAGAGAAGAAGGTCTCCGGTTCAGGCATACTCATCGAACTTTCAGACGGACTGCGACTCACGCTGCGCGACGCTGTCAATCTCATGATGATCCTCAGCGATAACACTGCTACCAATCTCGTGCTCGACGTTCTCACGACCGACGCAGTCAACGCGCGTATGGAGTCGCTTGGATTTAAGCAGATCAAGATCATGAGGAAAGTTGGCAGTGGCGGTGAGAGCATGGCCGGAAAAGATCCGGAAAATAAGAAATACGGACTTGGTTTTGCGACGCCGCGCGAGATGGTGCTGGTGATGGAGAAACTCGAACGCGGTGAAATCATCAGCCCGGCAGCATCGAAGGAGATGATCGAGTTGATGAAACGCGAGCAGGGCCGCAATGCGATTGGGCGATCACTTTGGGACGTGCCGATGGCGAGCAAGTACGGCGCGTTGGATCGTCTGCGCAGCGCGGTGGGAATCCTCTATACGAAGAAAGGAAGAATCGCTATGGCGATTTCGTGCGACGACATGCCGGAGGTGATGTGGTCTGTAGATAATCCCGCGTACCTGCTGATGTCACGCCTGTCCGAAGTGCTCGTCGAAGGCCTCGGCAAAAAATAATCCGCGTCATCCGTGTCATCCGCGGCTAAGTAACCCCGGGTTATTTCAGCTTGGACGCCGGATTACACAAGACTTTCAAGATGCCCTGAGAAGGTCAGGCATTAACCTTCCGCTGGGAAGTCTTCAATGTCACAAACACACAGCGGTTCACCGGCTTCAACGGAACCGGTCTGAATACCGATCCATTCATTTTCGGTGGTGCGCCCGCCGCCGGGATTTGGACAGTTCACTGACACGCAGGCGCCGCTTGGTGAAAACAAAGCCGGGCGCGTGATGCAGTTCGCGTTAAGCTACGTGTTCTAAGTCGGTCCCCAACAACCTTCCAAACGAAGGACACAAAAAGGCACAACAGGTCAGACCGACCTTTGTGCCTTTTGTGCCTCTTTGTGGACAAATTCCGAATTTCTGTAGACTGCGCCAGAAATTTGGATATACTTCCAATCCTCAAGCTTCAACTATTCGTATTTTGAGCCTGAAAATGTGAGGATTTGGCGAAGGAGTCGTACAACAGGCCTCGCGGAATAGTATCTGCAAGAGACGAATTAATCGACAGGCTGTACCCAGGGTTTGCACCCACCACCTTCAGACCGCTGATGAATTTGAGTCGTCGGGCATCATGTCCGTTCGTGTTCCCTGAAGGTGGGAAGTAAATTCATCAATCGTGATCAACTAGAACTCTGCAATTCCGAGCGCGATACTCAACGGTGTCACGCCGCTAAATTGCAGAACATCTTCATCGGAGGACCCCAATGAAAAGAGAGAGCTTCAAAACAAGCAGCGGGATCGCTGTTTGGTGCGGTGTTCTTCTGGTTTTTTTGATGTGCTGTCTGAATGCCATGGCTCAGAGCAGCACCTCTTCAGTTACAGGAAGTGTCGTAGATCCACAGGGAAATGTAATTCCGGGCGCAACAGTGACTCTGACAAACGCGCAGAAGAACTTCACCCGGACTCAGACGACTACCGACAGCGGCAGTTTTGCTTTCAGCTTAATACCGCCGGGCCAATATCAGGTCGAGGCTGAAGCTAAGGGATTCAAAAAAGCCGTGCTCACGGATGTGAGTGCGCAGGTTGCAAAGCCCACCACTCTCAACGTTCAACTTGAAGTCGGGAATGTCTCAGAAGTGGTGACGGTATCGTCCGGCGCCGGTGAAGTACTTGTGAACAAACAAGACGGAACCCTCGGAAATAATTTCGTCAATCAGCAGATTACACAGTTACCACTAGAGGCGCGCAGTCCACTTGCTTTGGTAACCCTGCAACCCGCTGTGACTAAAGAAGGCTATGTAGCGGGCGCACGAAGCGACCAGTCAAATATCACGCTCGACGGCGTCGATATTAATGAGGCGCAAACAAATTCGGTCGGCAGTCCGGTAATTCGACTTAACGCTGAAGCGATCGAGGAATTCCGAGTAACGACTGTCAATGCCAACGCGGCAGCCGGTCGCTCTTCCGGTGCACAGATTTCACTCGTGAGTAAGAGTGGAACAAATGAGTGGCATGGAGCTCTGTTTTTGGCCAATCGCAACACCAGCACGACGGCGAACGATTTTTTTAATAATCAAGCCGGTGTGCCCCGCCCCAAACTCATTCGTAATACCTACGGTGGTGCGATCGGCGGACCAATCATGAAAGACAAGCTCTTTTTCTTTTACAGCTATGAAGGCCGTAAAGACATTAGTGAAACAGGAGTCACGCGAACTGTCCCGCTGGCCAATCTCGGACAGGGAGTTCTGCGATACGTCGGTTGCGATCCGGGCGTAGACTGCACAGTAAAAGCTAATCAAAAGCCAGTCAGCCTTAACCTGGCGCAACTCAACGCGCTCTTTCCAGCTGCGCAAATGAATCCTGTCGCTATTGCTGCATTGGCTAACGCGGCTGCCAAGTATCCGGCGAACGATTTTACGACTACTGGCGATGGTATCAATACCGGAGGTTTTAGGTTCAATGCGCCGACGCCGGTGAAACTAAACTCCCACTCGGGACGTTTCGATTACAATCTCAGCAGTAAACAGATACTATTCCTTCGGGCAAATGTCATTTACGATTTAACGGGTGGCGTTCCCCAATTCCCTGACACGCCCGCTCCAAATCTCTGGGAACACCCGTGGGGTTTTGTTGCCGGTCACACTTGGACCATCAGCAGCAGATTTGTGAATAACCTCCGCTACGGAGAAACGCGCGAGGCATTCAGCCAACAGGGGGATTCAGCGGATAATGCAATCAGTTTTCGTTTCGTATTTGCGCCGCTCCGGTTCTTGAGGACGTTGAATAGGATCACGCCCGTTAAAAATATTACGGACGACTTCTCATGGACCAGCGGAAACCACTCGATGCAGTACGGCGGGAACATAAGGATCATTAGCAATGTGCGTTCAAGCTTTGCTAACGCCTACGATAATGCGATCACAAATCCCTCGTTCTACATAGGTGGTGGCGCCACGATCTCTAACATTGTCAACGCTGGTCCATTCCAGGTCGCGCCTGGTTTTGCCTCCGCAGTCCAAAACGCTACGACTGCGTTAATTGGCAGATTCTCTCAGTACTCGGCTCTTTTTACTTTTGGTCACGATGGTTCGGTTTTACCTGCCGGAGCACCGGCTGATCGAGAGTTCCGCGCCAACGAGTACGATGCGTATGGACAAGACGTTTGGAAGGTAAGCCCAAATCTTACTTTGACATACGGTTTGCGCTACAGCATCAGCACGCCTATCTGGGAGACTAAGGGTTTTGAGACCACTACCAGCATTCCACTTACCACCTACTTCGAAAGACGCTTGGCGGGTGCTGCTGCCGGCAAGCCTTACAACGAGCTGATCTCGATCCAGTTGTCCGGAAAAGTAAACGGCCAACCGCCGTTGTACAACTGGGATAAGAACAATTTCCAACCCAGAGTAGCAGTTGCATGGTCACCGAAGTTTGGTAATGGATTCCTTGGCAAGATGTTCGGAACAAACTCCGAGTCGGTATTTCGCGGTGGATTCGGCATCACCAACGATTACTACGGTCAACAACTGGCGGTTACTTTTGACCTTAATAATGCTTTGGGTTTTTCGTCCAGCCGAAATATCAATGCGAACACCTTTAGCGTTACAGGCACAAACCGACCGCTCGCTCCTCTGTTTACCGGATTCGGCCAGGCAGTCCGTACATTGCCCAGAATTACTGTTCCTGGAAATCTGAGTTTCCCACAAACCGCGCCGATGACCTTTGCCAGGCCTATTCAGAGTTCGTTGGATAGCGCGCTCGTTGCACCGATCAACTACAGTTGGAACTTCACCTTCGAACGAGAGTTACCGAAGGGGATGGTGCTCCAGTTGTCTTACATCGGACGTTCAGCGCGCAATCTGATCGCCTCGCGCGACGTAATGGCGTTGAATAACCTCGTCGATCCTAAATCCGGAATGGACTGGTACTCCGCTGCGGGATTACTGGAAGACTTAAGGCGGTCTGGTGTCTCTGCGGAACAGGTGGCCCAGATACCGTATTTCGCAAATCTGTTCCCCTCTAATCTAGCCCACTTGATGAACGTCAATTACTGGGGTTGCGGTTCTTCGGATCCGAATTGCCTGAATCCCGCGAATTGGACCATCGATGAGCATTTGAATCAAACACAGGCGATTTTCGCCAATACAATTCCGGATCTTTATGGCAACGACTGGACAGACATTCAGGACGTGATCGACCAGGCCGTTAACGGGGGTGAATCGACTCAAAACAATCTGTTCTTCCAGCCTCAATATGGGGCTCTCTCTTCGTTCAGCAGTATTGCCAGATCAAACTACAACGCCGCAACGGTCTCCCTGCGAGAGCGTTTGGGCACAGCGCTGACAATGGACTTCAACTACACGTTATCGCATTCACTCGATGATGCGTCAGGTCTAGCGACAAGCGGTGCGTTTGGAGGAGCGTTTATCGTGAACCCAATCCTCCAACGCAGCAGCTACGCGAACTCCGACTTTGATATTCGTCACATCATCAATGTTAACGGCATTTGGCAGTTGCCTATCGGAAAAGGACGTATGCTATTTGGCAACGCCAATGGATTGGTTGACAGCATCATTGGCGGCTGGCAATTGTCAGGAATTTTTAGATGGAACTCCGGTCTGCCAGTCGGCTTCTATGGCGATAGTGGTGTCTTTGACGATGCACGTTGGGCTACTAACTGGAACGTGCAAAGTAATGCAACCAGAATCGCACCGATCGACACTTGTCCAACACGTGGCGATTCCAGTGGTGCTGCGAAGCTGTTTGGCTGCAATACCCAGGATGCTTATCGTAGCTTCCGCAACGCCAAACCTGGAGAAACTGGCGATCGGAACGTGTTTCGCGTTCCCGGTTATGTGAATCTCGATATGGGTTTCGGTAAAAGCTTCAGGATGCCCTGGAGTGAGAGACACAAACTCCAGATTCGCGTTGAGGCTTTCAACATTACCAACACCCAACGGTTAGGCCAATATGATACCAGTCGCACGGGCTTTGGGATCGTGCTCGATCCACAAACCGCCACCCCGCCGACTAATTGGTCCAACTTCACTGCGATTCAGGGAACCCCGCGGGTATTGCAATTTGGGTTCAGGTATGAATTCTAAACTGCTCTAGCGATTCTTATCTGAACATCCTTCAAAGCGGGCTGGAGCCTAACAAGGCTTCAGCCCGTTTATTCCAGTTGGTTAAATGAAGGTTGGCATTGCTTCATTAATAGCCGTCATTATTTTAGCTGGCGCCGTTGTTGCGCAAAGCGGAGGGCACGTTCTTTTCGGCGACATAAAAGTCGACGAAAGCCAAGCCACCGGATCGACGATGGCGACGTTTCAAGTCTTGTTGTATTCGGAAGCTGGTAATTTGGTGATGCGCCAGACCGT
>DATFHH010000152.1:0-25046 GCA_035248565.1 Pyrinomonadaceae bacterium
GCGGGAAAGTGCAGTGGTAGTCACTGGAGCAGGCGTGGATAAGCGACTGGTGGCGTACGTGGTGGCTGAAATTGCGGTAAGCAACAGCGAGTTGCGCAGTTATCTGAAGCAGTATTTGCCGGAGTACATGGTGCCGTCGGCGTTTGTGCTGTTGCCAGAGATGCCGCTGACTGCCAATGGCAAGGTGGACCGGCGGCAGTTACCTGAGCCGGAGGGAATGCGAACTGAGTTGGAGGCGGACTATGTAGCGCCCGCCAGCGCAGCGGAAGAGCTAGTGGCAGGGATCTGGGCCGAGGTGTTGGGGCTGGAGCGAGTTGGCCGCAACGACAACTTCTTCGAGCTGGGTGGCCATTCGCTGTTGGCAACTCAGGTGACAACGAGAATAAGAGAGTCACTGAAGGTTGACGTGCCTCTGCGTAACTTGTTCGAGTCGTCTACGCTGTTTGAGTTTGCACAATATGTAGAGAGAGAACTCTACAGCGGGCGCGGGCCGCAGGCGCCGCCGGTGCTGCCTGGTGCGCGTGCGGGAAACGCACCGCTCTCGTTCTCACAGGAACGACTCTGGTTCCTGCACCAACTGCAACCCGACAGCGCGGCCTACAACGTTTTGATCGGCCTCGGACTCAGCGGCAATCTCGATGTTCAGGCGTTGGAAAATAGCATTCGGGAGATCGTACGCCGACACGAAACTCTGCGGACCAGCTTTAGCATGAGCGACGGTCAGCTCGTGCAGACGATCGCTGAAAACATCGAGCTTGAGATTTGCCGGCGAGACCTTTCCGAAATGACTGAGCCAATGCAGCAGGCTGAGATCGCGGATCTCGCGTCGGTCGCAGGGAATCTTCCTTTTGACCTCGCGCGTGCGCCGTTGTTACGCGTCTGGCTGCTGCGTCTGAGCGCCGAAGAGCATGTGTTCTTGTGTGTGCTCCATCACATCATCGCCGACGGCTGGTCCATCGGGGTGCTGGTGCGCGAAGTGGCTTCTCTGTATGAAACCTTCACCAGTGACGCAGAGGTTACGTTGCCCGAGCTGCCGGTGCAGTACGCTGATTACGCCGTTTGGCAACGCGAGTGGCTGCAAGGCGCTGTCCTTGAAGAGCAGATGAACTATTGGCGCGAGCAGTTGGCGGACGCGCCGGCGGTGCTGGAATTGCCAACCGATCGGCCGCGGCCGGCAATCCAGAGCTTTGCCGGCGCCCTGCATTACTTCCAACTCAGCCGCGAGTTGAGTGAGCAACTCAATGCACTGAGCCGGCGCGAAGGTGTGACCTTGTTCATGACTTTGCTGGCGGGGTTCCAAACACTGCTGCACCGCTACACAAACCAAAGCGACATCGTGGTGGGGACGCCGATTGCAAATCGCAGTCGTGCCGAAACGGAAGCGCTGATTGGCTTCTTCATCAACATGCTGATAATGCGGGCGGACCTTTCGGCAGATCCGACGTTCCGCGAGTTGTTGGCGCAAGTGAAGGAGGTGAGTTTGGGCGCGTACGCGCACCAGGACATGCCGTTTGAAAAGCTGGTGGAAGAGTTGCAGCCGGAGCGAAGTCTCAGTCACTCACCGTTGTTCCAATGCGAGTTTGTTTTACAGAACATGCCCGTGCCGGAACTGAAACTCTCCGGGCTGATTCTGAAGCCCCTCAGTCTCCAGGTCGACACCACTCATTTCGATCTCTCATTCATTATGCAGGAAGTGAAAGATGGTTTGAGAGGATGGGTCCAGTTCAACACAGACCTGTTCGATGCTTCGACCATTCAGCGGATGAGCGAGCATTTCAGAACGCTGCTCGAGGCGATCGTCGCTGCGCCCGATGTGCGCGTGTCGGAGGCGCCGTTGCTTTCGGCGCCGGAATCCAGGCACTTGTTCGATCTGGCTCGTGGTCCAGTGCTCGACTATGCTCGCGAACTCACGATACACGAGGCATTCGAGCAACAAGCGGCCGCCACTCCGAATCGAATCGCGATCGTCAGCAGTTTAGAGCAACTCACTTATGCGGAGTTGGACCAGCGCGCGGCAGCGCTCGCGGTGCGCTTGCGCGAGTTGGGCGTGCAACCGGAAGCGATTGTCGGCGTGATGCTGGAACGCAGTACGGAAATGGTAGCCAGCCTGCTGGCGGTTCTCAAAGCCGGTGGAGCCTATCTGCCGCTGGACGCGGAACTGCCTTCCGAGCGGCTCGAGTTCATGTTGGACGACGCGAAAGTTCAAGTATTGCTGACGCAGGAGCATCTCGTCGCGAGGCTGCCATTTTCGGCGACCGAGTCGCGACAGGTGGTGCTGGTTGATTCGTATACCCTGAGTCTCGCCGGCACGACCGAAGAGCGTGTGGAAAGCGGCGCCACGGCTGCGAACCTCGCCTACGTCATCTACACTTCCGGCTCGACCGGAACGCCCAAGGCGGTTATGGTCCAACACCACTCCCCACTCAACCTGCTCAAAGGATTGGAGCACGCCGTCTACGCGCAACAGAGCGCCACGCAACTGCACGCCAGCATCAACGCGCCGCTCTCGTTCGATGCCTCAATGCAACAACTGATCCTGTTGACGAAAGGCCACACGCTCTACGTCGTACCAGACGACATCAGGGCGGACGGCCGAGCTTTACTCGACTGGCTGGCCGAGCACAAGATCGACGTCTTCGATTGCACGCCCTCACAACTTGGACTGCTACTGTCCGCCGGTATGTTACAGGAAGGACGAATCAAGCCGTCGTTATATCTGGTGGCCGGAGAGGCTATGGACCCGTCGATGTGGCAAACACTTGCCCAGGTACGCGATGCCGCGTTCTTCAACATTTATGGTCCAACTGAATGCACCGTAAACGCAACTGCAACGCGCGTTACTGATGAATCACCTACTCCACACATCGGCACACCACTGGCCAATTACCAGGTCCATCTTCTGGACCGCAATGGCGAGCCTGTGCCGCTTGGCGTTGCGGGAGAGATCTGCATCGGCGGCGATGGACTGGCCCGCGGTTATCTCAATCGCGCTGAGCTGACCGCGGAACGATTTGTTCCGAATCCATTTTCCAGCGTACCTGCAGCACGTCTCTATCGCACCGGCGACCTGGCGCGCTATATGGCTGCGGGAAAACTACAGTATCTGGGTCGGCTGGACCACCAGGTGAAGGTGCGCGGGTTCCGGATCGAGTTGGGCGAAATTGAGACGGTGCTGTCGCAGCACCATTCCATCAAAGAATGCGTCGTCATCGTCAGAGAAGACTATGGTGAGAAGCGCATTGTCGCCTACGTTGCGACTGAGGAAGGAATTGAAGTCACGAACGAAGAGCTCAAGGACCATTTGCGGTCACGGCTGCCTGACTACATGGTGCCACAGGCGATTATCAAACTCGGTGCGATACCGCTGACGAAGAACGGAAAAGTCGATCGTCGCGCCTTGCCTGCTCCCGATTCACGCGCTCGCGACCTCACGACGGAATACATCGCTCCAGCAACACCTGTCGAAGAGATGGTGGCAGCAATCTGGAGCGGGCTTTTTGGCATTGAACGAATAAGCGTCGACGACAACTTCTTCGAGTTGGGTGGTCACTCACTGCTGGCGACGCAAGTACTCGCGCGTGTGGAAGAGGTCCTGTCAGTCAAGCTGCCGCTCCGTGATTTCTTTGAGGCCACGACGATCAGGACGTTGGCGCGAGTGATCGAGAGCGCCTTGCGCCAGGAACGGAGCCTGTCGGCGCCACCGATCATGAGGGTCGAGCGCGACGGAGTGGAACTGCCGTTATCTTTCGCACAGCAACGTCTCTGGTTATTGGACCAGCTCGCGCCCGGCACTTCTATTTACAACGTACCTTTGGCGATGCGTCTCCAGGGCCGGTTGAACGTGGCGGCACTCGAACAGAGCCTGGTCGACTTGGAGCAGCGACACGAAATTTTGCGTACCACCTTCACTACTGGGTACGGAGGGCAGCCGATACAGGTGATACACCCCGCGCGTGAAGAAGTGCTCACGCAAATTGATCTCGGCGGGTTGTCTGAATTGGAGCGGCAGTATCGTGTACGCCAGTTTGTCGTGGCGGAAACAGAAGCTCCGTTTGATTTGAACAATGAACCAGTGTGGCGCGCCAGACTGCTGCGTCTCAGCGATGAGGAGCATATTCTCCTGGTCACGATGCACCACATCGTCAGCGACGGCTGGTCCATGGGCGTGATGATGAAGGAGATGGCGGCGCTGTATGCGGCGCTTTCGCAAGGACACTCGCCGGAGTTGCCGGAACTGCGGATTCAGTATGCCGACTATGCAGCATGGCAACGTAGTTGGCTCCAGAACGAAACGCTCGAAGAACACTTGTCTTACTGGTTGAAGCAGTTTGCGGTTATGCCGCGCGAACTGGATCTACCGACAGACTTCGAGCGGCCCGCCATACGGACCCACAGCGGCGCGTCGCAACCGGTCAGAGTGTCGAAGCAACTAACGGCAATGTTGAAAGAGTTGAGCCGGCGCGAAGATGCGACACTTTTCATGACGCTGCTGGCCGCGTTCAAGCTGCTCCTGCATCGCTACACAGCGCAGGATGACATCGTCGTTGGTTCGCCAATCGCCAATCGCAACCAGGTCGAGACAGAAAATCTGATCGGGTGTTTTATCAACACGCTCGCGCTGCGAACCAACCTCGGCGGTAGTCCCACGTTCCGCGAACTGCTCGGTCGCGTGCGTGAAGTGACGCTCGACGCCTACGCGCACCAGGATTTGCCGTTCGAGCTGCTAATCACCCGGTTACAACCTGAGCGCAAAGCCAACACCACGCCTTTGTTCCAGGTTTGGTTTGCACTTAACAACACGCCGACCACGCAATTCACGCTGCCGGGGATCTCGCTTAGTCGCATCGACTCCGGCCGTGAGGTGTCGCAGTTTGATCTGACGCTGACGCTTGGCGAAACGCCGTACGGGCTCGAGGGGCTACTCAACTACAACAGCGACCTGTTCCAGCCGGAGACGGTGGCGCAAATGGTGCAACACTTTCTGAAACTGCTGGAGGAAGTGGCCTCGTGTCCGGACCTGCAACTCTTCGACGTGCGGTTGCACGAAGACGAGAGCAACGGTTTAGGCAATATCTCCGGCGTGCCGGCGGACGTCAGCGAGGATGAATTCGTTCTGTAGCCACAAAAAAGCACAAGAAGTGTGTTTCGTCCTGTTTGTGCCTTTTTGTGGCTAAATAAGGCAATGAACCAATGTCGCGAACAGCGGTGTATCGTCTTCACGATTCAACGGTAGCGGAGCCGCTCGTCAACCGTTGGGAAGCATGGGCGCACTTGATTCCGCCGGTGCCGTCAAGCCTGCATCTGCGCGAGTACCAGATCAAACTATTGCAGTCGTACCTGGCTGACCCGCAGGTTCACGCTGATGCCTGCGCGAACCCGAAACTGCGAAGCGGCCCGTTCGTCGATGTCGCACCGCGACGCGCCAGTGAAGTCAAAGAATTTCTCAAGCGCACCGAGGAGAAACTAGCTGCGAATCTCAAGCTGGCCCAACGTACGATAGAGTTTCAGAATTACCTCGTGCGTGAGGCCAAAGGGCTCAGTCTCGATCCTTTCTACGAACGACTTCCCGACGAGTTGCGCGGTTACGTCGAACTCATTTACGACTACTACAGCCGTCCCGCGGTTCGCTTCTTCGAGGGATTGTTATACGAGAGTCCTTACTACAGAAGCGACGTGCAGTCGTTCCGAATATTTCGACAACAACACGACAACTCGCGCTCGTTCATCATGAGCACACCGCGTCTGCCGGAGAGCGATCAGTTCGAGTGGAACGTGCCCTTTGCTGAGGCGGCGGTTGACGAATTCTTTCGTCTCAACAGCAAACCACAATCGTTCGGTTACATTCGCGAGCTACTCGGCAGTCCGACGGCGAGTGATGAACTGTTGCTGTCTTTGCTTTCGGAAAAGCCTCCGGTTGTTTCATCACAAACGTGGAACGGCCCGGACGCGCGCATCCTTTACTTCGGTCATGCTTGCGCGTTGGTCGAATGGAAGGGGTTGTCGATACTGACTGATCCATACATTGGCGTATGGCCGGTGAGCGGCGGTATCGATCGCCTGACATACGACGATCTGCCCGAGAGAATAGATTACGTTCTCATCACGCATAATCATCACGATCATTTCTGTCTCGAGACGCTGCTGCGTTTGCGTCATAAAATTGGCTGTCTGGTTGTGCCACGCTCATCCGGATTCTTCTACGGCGACCTGTCGTTAAAGCTGCTAGCGCAAAAGATCGGCTTCAAGAATATCGTTGAACTCGACTGCATGCAGTCAATCGCGCTCCCTGACGGCGAGATCGTTGCCATCCCGTTCATGGGAGAACACGCCGATCTGCCACATAGTAAGTCTGCTTACGTCATTCGCACGGGCAACCGGCGAATCATGTTTGCCGCAGATTCCGACTGCCTCGACGAGCAGATGTATGAAAACGTTCGCCGTAGCCTGGGAACGATTCACACTGTGTTTCTGGGAATGGAGTGCGTGGGCGCGCCGCTCTCGTGGAGTTGTGGGCCTTTCTTTCCCGTCAAGCCCGACCACGCATGCGATCAGAGCAGACGATACAAGGGCAGCGATTCGTTGCGTGGGCAAAGGATACTCGCCGCAGTAGGAGCCGAGCGTCTCTATATTTATGCGATGGGAATGGAGCCGTGGTTCGAGCATCTCCTCGGGCTTGCCTACGACGAAGATGCCGTGCAACTCAGGGAGTCGACCAGTCTCTTGAACGTTGCCAGGGAAGCGGGCTTCACGCACGCGGAGAGATTATTCGGCAAATGCGAAATCACTCTTCCGGCGACGAACGAAGACAACGACATGATCCAAGAGACAGCCTCGCCGGTCGCAGACACAGAGCCAGTCGAAGCTACTTTTGTTTTTGACTGAACGAAAAAGACTTTTGAGGGCAAAGCTAGATTACACAAAGCACTGATTCCGACGGAGAGACATTCATGAGCGTGGCCAAGTCCCGATTGTCTGTTTTTGACAGGTCCTTTAAAGAAGAGAAGGACTACTGGGTCAAGAAATTTGAGCGCGACGTCGAAGTGACGGAACTCGCGACTGATTTCGTCCGTCCGTCTGACGGCGCAGTGGAAACGAACTCTTTCGACTTTGCGCTCTTCGACGACGTGGCGCTGCGCTTAGCGAAGCTCGCGGGAGATTCTCCTTTTCTCATCTATGCGGCGTTGTTGGCGGGCTTGCAAGTGTGCCTGCAGAAGTACACCGGCGCGCGCATCACCACGGTCGGAAGTCCCGCCCGCGAGAAAGATGGCGCGGCGCCGACGAATGCGCTCGCGATAATTAACGAAGTCGACAGCAACGCGCCATTTCGCACGCTGCTGATGTCGGTTCGTGAGGCACTCATCGAAGCTTATGCGAAACAAAACTATCCTTATGAACGTCTCCTGCGCGATCTCGATCTCGACGGCATAACAAATCGTTCTCCACTATTTGGCGTCACTGCAGCGTTGAAGAATATCCACGGCGAGCTGCCGCCACTCAACGTCGATTTAGCACTAACGTTTACAAAGAGTGCGAAAGTTATTTCCGGCAGGCTCGAATACAACAGCAAACTATTCCGCCAGGAAACACTGGAACGTTTTGTCGGTCATTATCTCAATGTCCTGACGGCCGTCACCGGAAACATTAACGTTCTGGTTCGCGACATCCAAATCCTGAGTGAAGCGGAGCAACAACAACTCCTCGTCGATTGGAACGACACGACCGCGCCTCGTCCCAAACACTCTTGTTTGCACGAAATGTTTGCGGCACAGGTGGAACGCGAGCCGGATGCGATTGCTGTTGAGACTGCCGGCGAACGCATCAGCTATCGTGAGCTCGATGAACGTGCCAATCGGCTCGCTGCTTATTTAATCTCACGTGGCGTGAGGCTGGAAGACAGAGTCGGCGTCTGCCTGGAACGTTCAGTGGAGATGATCGTAGCTATTCTCGGAGTATTAAAGGCAGGAGCAGCGTATCTTCCGCTCGATCCTGCTTACCCGCAAGAGCGTCTCGCGTTCATGATTCAGGACGCAGACGTCAAACTGCTGTTGACAGCGGAAACCCTGGCCACCGATTACGCGGATTTTCAATCCGGATCTTTCAGCGACCCACCGCTTAAATGCTCGTATCCACAAAATGCTGCTTACGTGATCTATACATCCGGCTCGACTGGTCAACCAAAAGGCGTCGTAGTGCCGCACGGCGGCGTGTGCAACATGGTAGCCGCACAGACACGCGCGTTCGCTGTGCAACCCGAAAGCCGTGTGCTTCAGTTTGCGTCCTTTAGTTTCGACGCGTCAGTGTCGGAGATCTTCATGGCGCTTACCGTCGGCGCGACTCTGTATCTCGCGGATCGAACTCTCCTGGCCGCGCCAGAGTCGCTTACTCAATTACTCAACGAACAAAAAATCACAACCGTCACGTTGCCGCCCACTGTCCTGGCGTTGCTTGATCCCAACGATTTTCCCACTTTAAAGACACTCATCACCGCCGGTGAAGCTTGTTCCGCGGCGGTTGCCACGGCCTGGTCCAAAGGACGCCGATTTTTCAATGCTTATGGTCCGACCGAAGCCAGCGTCTGCGCCACTATGCACTTGTGCGACGAAGCAGATGTCAGTGCTCCTCCCATTGGACGGCCGATTTCAAACATGCGCGTCTACATTTTGAACCGCGATTTACAACCGGTGCCGGCTGGCGTCACCGGCGAGCTTTACATTGGCGGTGACGGCTTGGCGCGCGGTTATTTGTCACAACCGGAACTAACGGCGGAAAAGTTTGTGCCGGATCGGTTCAGTGGTGAACCAGGTGAAAAACTGTATCGCAGTGGAGACTTGTGCCGGTGGCTTCCAAGTGGAGAGATAGAGTTTGTGGGCCGGGTCGACAAACAAGTAAAGCTACGTGGGTTCCGCATCGAGTTGGGAGAAATAGAAGCAGTGCTGAGAACACACGCAGCCGTGCGAGAGAGTGTGGTGGTAGTAAATGATGCAGGCCGCGACGATAAACGGTTGGTGGCCTATGTAGTTGCGGAACCGCGCGCCACCACCGGCAACGAGTTGCGCACTTATTTAAAGGAGCGGTTGCCGGAATACATGGTGCCGTCTGTGTTCATGCTATTGGAAGAGCTGCCATTGACCGCGAGTGGGAAAGTGGACCACCGGCGGTTACCCGAACCGGAGGGGGTGCGGCCGGAATTGGCGGCGGGTTATGTTGCGCCCACGACCGCAGTGGAAGAGTTGGTGGCTGGGATGTGGGCCGAGGTGCTGGGACTGGAGCGAGTCGGAGTCAACGACAACTTCTTCGACCTCGGCGGCCATTCACTGGTAGCTATACAGGTGATTTCGCGCGTCAGAGAAACTTTCCAAGTCGAACTGAAACTCGACAAGTTCTTTGCTACGCCAACGGTGAGTGCGCTGGCGAAGGTAATCGCAGCGGCGCAAGCGAGAGGTGAAGAGTCGAAGACGCAACGGATCACGCCGGTGGGTCGTGAACTACCCTTGCCACTTTCATATGCGCAACAACGTCTGTGGTTTATCGATCAGCTGGAGCCGGGTAACCCGTTTTATAACATTCCTTCGGCGATCCGGTTGCGCGGCAATTTGAACGTCGCGGCCCTGGAGCGGAGTTTTAATGAAATCGTGCGCCGCCACGAAACGCTGCGCTCAAACTTCCTTTCCCAGGAAGGGCAGCCGGTGCAAGTGGTAGCGCCGGCTCGTCCACTGAAGTTGGAAGTAATCGACCTGCAGCCGCTCCCCGAGGCCGAACGCGAAACGGAAGCACATCGCCTTGCAATGGCAGACGCGCTCTGTCCTTTCAACCTGGCCCACGATGCGCTCTTGCGCGTCACACTACTTCGCCTGACAGACAAAGAACACGTTGTGTTAGTGACAATGCACCACATCGTCAGCGACGGCTGGTCTATGGGCCTGCTGATTAAAGAAGTTGCGGTTTGTTATGCAACCTTTTCGGTTGGCAGACCGGCGCTGCTTGAGCCGCTTCCGATTCAGTACGGCGACTTTGCGGTCTGGCAACGAGATTATTTGCAGGGCGAAAACCTGGAACAACTTCTGTCTTATTGGCGCAAGCAGCTCGCCGGTTTGCCGACGCTGGAGCTACCGACGGACCACCAACGTCCGGCAATACAAAGCCTGCGCGGCGCGTATCAAGTATCTGAGCTGCCGTCAGAGTTGATAGCGAGTATTGATGCCCTCAGCCGTAAAGAAGGAGTATCAACCTTCATGATGCTCCTCGCGGTTTTCAACACGCTGCTCTATCGGTACACAGGACAAACTGACATTGTCGTTGGCACGGACGCAGCAAACCGTAATCGTGTGGAGACTGAAGGCCTCATCGGTTTCTTTCTCAATCATTTGGTGCTGCGAACGGATCTATCAGGCGAGCCTACTTTTCTCGAGCTGCTTGCGCGCGTGCGCGGCGTGTCGCTGGGCGCCTTTGCTCATCAGGACATGCCTTTCGACCTGCTGGTGAAGGCGTTGAAACCGAAGCGCGACCTGAGTCATACACCGCTGTTTCAGGTGCTCTTCGTGGTACAGAATGCGCCGATGCCGTCGTTCGAACTTCCGGAGCTTTCGTTGAGCACGCTTGAAGCTGACAACGGCACGACGAAATTCGATCTGTCTCTCTTTATCACTGAATCAGCGGCAGGGTTGCACGCGATTTGGAAATACAGCGCTGATATCTTTTATCCGGAAACGATCAAGCGCATGGCCGATAATTTTCAGAAGCTGCTCGAAGCTGCGGTTGCGGATCCTTCCCAAACCGTCACGGCACTCACCCAACGACTCAACGACAGTGAAAGAGAACAGCAGTTGCTGAGTAAACAACAACGCCAACAGTCAAAAATCAAAAAGCTCGCCGGCATTAGACGTAAGTCGATCAATCTCGAGGAACAGAAGCTGGTTGAAACAGAACTACTCAACCCTGAATTCCCGATGCCGCTAGTGATTCGCGCGCTGGCAGCGGATGTCGATCCATTCGACTGGGCCACGGCGAACCGTACTCTCGTGCAGGCGAAACTGCGCGAACATGGCGCTCTCCTGTTTCGAGATTTCCAGCTTTCGTCCGTCACAGATTTTGAGCGTTTTGCGGATCTGCTGTGCCGGCAACTGTTTGGTGAATACGGCGACCTCCCGCGTGAAGGAGTTTCCAACAAGGTATACGGTGCGACACCTTATCCGGCTGACCAGCCTATTCTGTTTCACAACGAGAGCTCGCACCTTCAGCGTTGGCCCATGAAGATCTTCTTCTTCTGTGTTCAGCCGCCGCTCACCGGAGGTGAGACACCGATCGTCGATTGTCGTCGCGTGCTGCAACTATTGAGTCCATCGCTCCGCCGGCGTTTGCAGGAGAAGGGCTTGACTTACGTGCGCAACTTCGCGCCCGCTATCGATGTGAGTTGGCAGGACTTCTTTCACACTACGCACCGCCAAGAGGTCGAACGTAAATGTGTCGAGGCGGGAACTGAGTTTGAGTGGATTGGCGACGAAGGATTGCGGACGTGGCAGCACCGCGACGCGATCACGCGCCACCCGTTCACGGGTGAAGAGGTGTTTTTCAATCAGGTGCAGCTTCACCACCCTTTGAGCCTTAGTCCGGACGTGCGCAACTCATTGCTTGAGATCTTTGGCGAAGCCGGATTGCCGCGCAACGTCGTTTACGGCAATGGAGAACCGATCAGCGATGAAGACATGGCTGAGATCGGCCGGGCCTATGACGAAGCAGCAGTGTTATTCAACTGGCAGCGTGGGGATGTGGCTCTGCTTGACAATATGCTTGTCGCGCACGGGCGTAAGCCTTACAGCGGCGAGCGCAAAATCGTCGTCGCGATGGGAGAACTCATCGAGGAGCATGAAGTGAGCCACAAAGAAGCACAAAAGGCACAGAATGATCTGTTCGTTGAGGCCAGTGGTTAAGACACACAGCCACAAAAAGGCACAAAAGGCACAAAAAGTCAGGAAATCATTTGTGCTTCTTGTGCTTCTTTGTGGCGAAAACTACTTTTGAGGCAAGGTGAACGCAGTGGATGAAAAGGAAAATAGCCCGGTGTTGGTTGGGTATCGTCTCGCCCCACAGCAGCGACAGCTCTGGCAACAGGCGGCGACGATCGCTTACGGCGCGCGGTGTGTAATTAGGTTAACGGGCCTGCTGCACCCTGAAATCTTGCGCACCGCGATCGCGGGCGTCGTCCAACAGCATGAGATTCTGCGCACGACTCTCCAACGACAGCCCGGCATGCGCACACCGGTCCAAGTGATCTGCGAGCAGCCCGTTTTGCACTGGCGCGAGATAGACCTGGCCAACCGCGACACGACGTCGCAGAGAAGCGAAATCGATCGCGTATGTGAAACCGACAAGCACACCAAAGCCGCGGAGCGAGAAAGCTCGGCACTGAGAATCTCGCTGGTCCGGCTTGGAAATCAATCTCACGTGCTCGTGTTGACGCTGCCGGCGCTGTGTGCCGACTACACCTCGCTCTCACTACTCACACGTGAAATCGTGCGAGCCTATGATCATTGCTTCAGCGGTGAAATAGTGCCAGGTGAGTTTCTGCAATATGCGGATTTCTCGGAGTGGCAAAATGAGTTAGCGGAGGGCGAAGAAGAAGCGGCGGCTGGACGTGTCTTCTGGCTCAATCAACAAACGTCTACTCCGCTGCGTCTTCCGTTCGAGACAGAAGACGTTTCGCTCACGACGCCGGAAGGCCTGAGCTTCACCTTCGCTTTAGAAACTGCGTCAGCGCTCATGCGGTTGGCGGTCCATCACGGCATTTCCACGCAGTCTATGTTGCTGGCCTGTTGGCAAGTCCTGCTAGCACGGCTTTCCGGACGACACAGTTTCCAACTCAATTCTCTTTTCGACGTGCGCCATTACGACGAACTCAACGGCGCGATCGGGCTCTTCACGCGTTCGCTGCCATTGTGCTGCCAGTTAGACAATGAAAAGACGCTGTTTTCGCTCGCACGAGAAACTGAGGATCGCTGTGCTCAGATTTCGGAGTGGCAGGAGTACTACGACATTGACACACCAATGACGGAACAGATCAGTTTTGAATACTGCGAAAGAATGGACCAGCACGTGAGCGGTAGCGGCTTGCAGTGGGCAGTGCTGGACCAGCGCAGCGAGATACAACAGGCGAAGCTCGGCTTGCGATGCGAAAGAATTGCAGCTCACGAAATCAAGGCAGAGCTCTCTTATAACCCTCACGTCTACACCCAGTCAGACATTGAGTGGCTGAGTGAGCGCATGCAGACGGTGGTCGAAAGCCTGGTCGCGCAGGTCACCCAGAAGATCGGCGAACTGGCGATCGTCTCAGAGCGCGAGCGCAAGTTTCTGGTTGAGGCGGGCACGAGCGAGGCCATGTTCGTGCCGGAAGAACAAAGCATCGTCAGTCTATTTGAGGCGGCGGCGAAGAGCTACGCGACCCGAGTGGCATGTGTGTGTGGCGACGGGCAGTTGACTTATCGCGAGTTGAATGGGAAGGCCAATCAGCTTGCCCGTTTCCTGCGCGCGCGGGGCGTCGGTCCTGATGTGAGCGTCGCGCTGTTCACTGAACGCACCGTAAATGCGTTTGTCGCTTTACTGGCCGTGTTGAAAGCCGGCGGAGCCTTTGTGCCCTTGAATATCGAGCAGCCGCAGGAGCGTCTGGCCCAGCAACTGGCAGACATGCAAGCGCCGTTGCTGTTGACTGAAGAGAAACTACTCAGCCGGTTGCCTGAGTTTGCTGGGACCATCGTTTGTCTCGATTCTGTGGCGCGCTGTTGGGAGCATGAGTCGGAGCAGGATCTGGAAGCCATGAGCTTTCCGGAAAATCTGGCGTACGTTATCTACACTTCCGGTTCGACCGGCACGCCAAAAGGTGTCGCCGTGACGCGGGGAAACCTACTGAACTATACGCTTTATATCTGCCAACGCCTTCAGCTTGAAGCGGGCGAACCTTGGACCTTTGCGACTGTCTCGACACTCGCGGCTGACCTGGGTCACACAACGATTTTCCCGTCTCTCGTCATGGGCGGATGCCTGCACGTCATCGACTACGAAGTCGCCACAGATTCTGAACGCTTCGCTGCATATCTCGAGGCAAACCCGATTGACGTTTTGAAAATCGTGCCATCGCACCTCAACGCGTTGTTGTCGGGTCGCGAGGTTCTGCCACGCCAGTGGTTGGTGCTTGGCGGTGAGGCGCTCTCTCTCCAACTCGTCGACCATTTGCGACGAACTGCCGGTACCTGCCGGATCATGAATCACTATGGTCCAACCGAAACCACAGTCGGATGTCTCACCTTCGACGTTGAGGAGTTGCGCAACAGTTCAGTAAATGCGGCAACTGTGCCGATCGGACGTCCGATCGCAAACACTCATGCTTACGTTATCGATAACTACGGCCGCCTCGTTCCCTTCGGCGCCGTTGGCGAGCTTTGCATCGGCGGCGCAGGAGTGGCGCGCGGTTACCTGAATCAACCGGAACAGACCGCCGCGCGTTTCATCCCCGACTCATTTTCGGATAGAGCCGGAGCACGACTTTTTCGCACCGGCGATCTCGTGCGGCACGTGCGTAACGGCGCGATCGAGTTCCTCGGACGTGTCGATAGCCAGGTGAAGATTCGCGGTCATCGTGTTGAATTGGGCGAGATCGAAGTGGCGCTGCGCCAACATCCGGAGGTGGGCGAGGTAGTAGTGCTGGCTAACAGCGACGAGCGCGAACACAAACGTCTCGTGGCCTACCTTGTGCCGTCTTGCAAACCTGGTCCAAGCGTTAGCGAGCTGCAAAGTTTTTTGCAGTCAAGACTGCCGGCATATCTATGGCCGTCGATCTTTGTAGTGCTTGACGAGATGCCTTTGACGGCAAATGGCAAGCTCGATCGGCGCGCGCTGCCGGCTCCTGATGCCGCACGTCTGGCGCCTGTCGTGCGTTCGCTCGAGGGGCCGCGCTCAGATATTGAGAGAACTCTGGCCGAGATTTGGAAGCAGGTGCTCGGAATCACTGAGCTGGGAATTCACGACAACTTCTTTGAACTCGGCGGCGATTCGATCATTAGTATTCAGATCATCGCGCGCGCGAATCAGAGAGGCATACGACTGACGCCGAAACAGCTTTTCCAAAATCAAACAATTGCCACGCTGGCCGCAGTGGCGAACACCACCGGCGCGCAGTTTGAAGCCGACCAGGGAATCGTGAGCGGACCCGTGCCGCTGACGCCGGTGCAGCACTGGTTTTTCGAACAGAATCTTTCCCAACCACATCACTGGAACCAGTCGTTGCTGCTGGAACTGAAGCAGACACCTCAATCGTCGTTACTTGAAAAGGCGTTGGAGCATCTGTTTGTTCATCACGATGCATTGCGTTTGCGCTTCACGAAAGTAGAGACAGGCTGGCAACAGTTCAACGCCGTCGCGCTAGCGAGCGTGCCTTATGAGCACGTGGATCTGAGTGCGCTAACGCGTGCGGAACAGTCAACTGCTATCGAGCGGCGCGCCGCTGCAGTGCAGTCCAGCATTAATCTATCCGCAGGATCTTTGCTGCGTGCGGTTTTGTTTGATTGCGGGGCTGGTGAACCGAGCCGGCTGTTGTTAGTTATTCATCATCTGGCTGTGGATGGTATCTCCTGGCGGATTCTGTTGGCTGACTTGCAGACTGCCTACGATCAACTCGCGCGCGGCGAGACGGTGAAACTGGCGCCCAAAACCACTTCCTTCAAACGTTGGGCTCATCGTCTTACGGAACATGCGCAATCAGCCGAGACACTCGACGAGCTACCCTTCTGGTTGGAACAGTTCGGATCTGTTTGTACCTTGCCGCGCGATCGAGAGGACGGCGAAAACACCGTTGGCTCGTCAGAAGTCTTAAGCACCGAACTTGACGAGGATGAAACCCGCGCGCTGTTGCAGGATCTGCCGGCGAAGTTTCATACGCAGATAAATGATGCGCTGCTCGCGGCGTTGGCCCAGGCATTCACTCGCTGGACCAACGTCGCTGCGACGCTGATCGAGTTGGAGGGTCACGGTCGCGAGGAGATTGATGAGGCGCTGGACGTTTCGCTCACGGTCGGCTGGTTTACGACTCACTATCCATTGGTCTTGAACATTGCGGCGGCGAATACTCCGGGTCAGGCGTTGCAAATCATCAAGGAACATTTGCGGCGCATCCCGCGACACGGCCTTGGCTATGGTCTGCTGCGGTATCTCTGCGCCGATGTAGAGATCGAAGCTCGGTTGCGCGTCGCGCCACGGCCCGAGGTGAGTTTCAACTACCTGGGCCAAATCGATCAGACATTGCCCGGTTCGGCAATGTTTACGCTCGCGCATGAAAATCCGGGGCCCTCGCGTAGCCCATCGGCGAAACGGCCTTTTCTCCTCGAGGTCACTGGCAGCGTCACCCGTGGCCGGTTGATTCTGAACTGGACGTACAGTCGCAATATTCATCATCGAGCGACGATCGAAAAATTGGCTGCGTACTTCAGCGAAGCCTTGCGTTCGTTGCTTTCGTATGCAGCCGCTGAAGAGGCCGGCAGCTTTACGCCTTCTGATTTCCCACTGGCGCACCTGGACCAGTCTGAGTTGGATGAATTGACGCGAGACACGCCACTTGTCGCAGACATCTATCCGCTTTCCTCCGTCCAACAGGGTTTGCTCTTTCACAGTCTCTACGCTCCCGAAGGTGGACTATATTTTGAGCAAAAGACTTGTCTGTTACGCGGCAAGTTAAACACGGACGCATTTCGCCAAGCTTGTCAGGAAGTCGTGAATCGCCATCCGATTCTGCGTACCTCATTTAGCTGGCAGGACGTGGATGAACCTTTGCAGATTGTTCATCAGAGGGTCGACGTTCCCTGGATTGAGCTTGACTGGCGCACTCTAAGCCCCCTCGAGCAGCAGCACCGTCTGGAACTGTTTTTCAAAGACGACCGCGCCCAGCTGTTTGACCCAGCCATTGCGCCCCTCATGCGCATGGGACTGATCAAGCTCGACGAACGTACCCACCGTTTCATCTGGAGCCACCATCACTTGCTGCTCGACGGTTGGACCATCCCGATTCTCTTTGAGGAAGTTTTTCTTTGCTACGAAGCTTTCCGGCAAGGGCGCACGCCGAGTTTGCCCGAGCCACGGCCTTATCGCGACTATGTCCAATGGCTCAAACAGCAAGACATGTCAGAAGCTGAGGCTTATTGGCGAGAAGCATTGCGTGGTCTCAAGGGACCGACCTCTCCAGCGCGCAAGCGCGGTGTCGCATCCAACCAGGAAGCGGAGATTTACGAGCAGCAGGAGCTACAACTCTCCACCGAAACGTCAGCAGGTGTGCGCGCGTTCGTACGGCGATATCAACTTACGATCAACACGCTCGTGCAGGGAGTGTGGGCGCTGCTACTTAGCCATCACAGCAACTGCACAGACGTCGTTTTTGGAGCTACCGTATCTGGTCGTCCCGCCTCGTTGAAAGGCGTCGAACGTATGGTGGGTCTCTTTATCAACACGCTGCCCGTGCGCGTACATGTCCGCGGCGAAGAGACAATGCTCGAGTGGCTCAAGGAGCTGCAAACGCAGCAGGTTGAAATGCGGCAATATGAATACACGCCGCTCATCAAGTTGCAGGAATGGAGCGACGTCGCTTCCGACCTGCCGCTCTTCGATCACATTCTCGTCTTCGATAATTATCCAGTTCCCAACGCTGCCTCATTTGATTCTCCGTCGCCTGAAGAGACGTTTACGTTTTCAGAGTTTGAGGCTTTTGAGAAGACCAACTATGCCATTCTCGTGCAGGCCGGAATGGGCGAGCAACTCACGTTTCGCATACTCCACGATCGCCAGTTAGTCGAATCGGAAACTGTCGCGCGTATCCTGCGACACTTCGAACTGCTTATCGAGTCTGCTCTAACTCAACCGGAAGCGCCGCTCAAAACGACGCTTGCCAGGTTGGTCGACTTTGATAGTGAACAAGAAGCCGCCAATCGCCAAATGCGCCTGGCCGCGAAGTTCAAGAAATTCGAACAGGTGCAACCCAAAGTCATCACCGTCGCCGCCGCCATCGAAGTCTAATCACACAGCCACAAAAAGGCACAAAAGGCACATAAACTCGGGAAATCATTTGTGCTTCTGGAAAGTAACGCAATGCAAAACACTCTCTTGGAAGAGAGCGCTTCCACAATTACAGGTTACCGTTTATCGCCACAGCAGAAGCAGCTTTGGCAGGAGCAAAAACGCTCCGCGCATGACGACGTGACGCCAAGCTATAGCGCGCAGGCCGTGCTCGCGGTCAATGGCAGTCTTGTACCCGACCGGGTGCGCGAGGCCGCAACCGCTGTCGTGGCGCGTCACGAAATCCTGCGTACGAGTTTTCCTCTCCGGCCCGGCATGCGCACACTGATGCAGGTGATTCATGAAAAACCGTCAATCGTTTGGCGCGAAGAAGATTTCAGCAGCGAACTGAGTGACGCGCAGCAATCGCTACTCGCTGCGGTCATTAAAGACGAAAGTGTGATGCGGTTTCCGGACGCTGGTCCAAGCTTTCGAGTCACCATGATAAGAGTGGCAACGGAAGAATATCGCGTAGTGTTGAGCGTGCCGATACTCTGCGCTGACGAAGTGTCGCTCGGCATCATCGCCAGAGAAATCTTCGAGGCATACACCGCAACGTCCGAATTCAATCCTGACGCTGTCCAGTACATACAATTTTCGGAGTGGCAACACGAATTGGCAGAGAGCGACGGTACTGAAGCAGCACACGCCTTCTGGCTGGAACAACAGTCGGCTCCCGCCCTGAACTTGCCGCTTGCGGTTTTGCGTTCGTGCTCGGGCGAAACCAGACAACGCGCGCGTTTAGATCTTGGGCGCAATGTCTCTTTACGGCTCGAGCGCGTTGCCGGCGAGTGTAAAGTTTCAATGGAGACAATATTGCTGGCTTGCTGGTGCGCGCTTCTTTGGAGGCTTACCGCGCAGGAAACTTTCTCGATCGCTTGTGTTTTCGACGGTCGCCAGTATGAAGAGTTACAAGACTGCATCGGACTGTTCGCGCGCGCATTACCGCTTTCAGCGCGCTTCCACGAGCGGCAAACTCTCGCTGCGTTGGCGCAACAGCTCGAGGAGCGTCGTCAAACGGCGCTGGAATGGCAGGAATGTTTTGACAACAAGGCCGAGGTTACGGTCGGTTACGAATACGTCAAGCGTAGTGTTGAATCGAACGCAGCGCCTGCTTTGAAGTGGCGAGTTTTGGAAACAAGAAGCGCGATACATCAACCTCAGCTCGGCTTACGATGTGAGACGACCGGTGAGACGGTGGCGCTCGAGTTAGTCTCCGGCAGCTCCGGCGATGTTGAACTACTGCTGCGGCGCATGCAGATGTTTGTTGCAGCCGCGGTTGAAAACATCAACCAGCCGATCGACGCCCTTCCGATCGTCACGAAAGACGAGCGCGATTATCTGGTCCACAAGCTGAGCCGTGCAGACGATGAAACGATCGGAAAATCGCAAAACTTTGTCCGGACGTTTGAAACTATAGCGGAACGGTTTCCGAATCATCTGGCCGTGGTCGGTGAGGATGAGGAGCTGAGTTACCATGAACTGGACCGTCGCAGCAATCAACTCGCGCATTATCTGCGACGCCTCGGCGTGCGACCGGAAACGCGCGTCGCGATCTGCATGGAGCGTTCGGCAAAGATTGTGTTGGCAATCCTCGGAGTGCTCAAGGTCGGCGGCGCGTATGTTCCCTTGGACCTGAATTACTCGCCCAAACAATTGTCATTCATGCTCGAAGACGCAGCGCCGCCAGTGCTGTTGACCGAGCAGGTTCTGTTGCCATTGGTTCCCCGTCATGGAGGCAGAAACGTTTGTCTGGACAGCGAGTACAACATGATTGCGGCGGAGAGCACCGCGAAACCGCGGCAAACGTGGAGTGATGAAAACCTTGCTTATGTGATTTACACGTCCGGCTCAACCGGCGTTCCCAAGGGAGTGGGAATCGAGCATCGGCAACTGCAAAACTATCTACGCGGCATCGCGCCCCGGCTCAACTTGCATCCGGGCGCGAGCTACGCGACCGTTTCCACTTTTGCCGCCGATCTCGGCCATACCGCGATCTTCTCCGCGCTGTCGACCGGTGGCTGTTTACACGTGATTTCGCAAGACCGGGCGACGAATGCTGAAGCTTTGGCCGAGTATTTTGGGCGCCTCGAGATCGATTGTCTGAAGATCGTGCCGAGCCATCTGGAAGCGTTACTCGAGACGACAACTCCTGCCAAGGTGCTGCCGCGACGCTGTTTGGTGCTGGGCGGTGAGGCTTTGCGCACTGAGCTGGTCCAGAAGATCGCCGTGCTCGCTCCGGATTGCCGCATCATCAACCACTATGGACCAACAGAAACGACAGTCGGAGTTCTGAGTTACCCGGTGAGCGACACGTTCGCAGGCGCCGCAGCAACCTTGCCGTTGGGACGACCGCTCGCCGGCACAGAAATCTATCTGCTCGATCGAAATCTTTCGCCGGCGCCATTTGGAGTCGCGGCAGCGTTATACGTTGGCGGTGAGAGTGTGTCGCGTGGTTACTTGAACCATCCGGAAATGACTGCGGAACGATTTGTCCCTAATCCGTTCGGCTCGCCGGGAACGCGCCTTTATCAGACTGGCGACCTGGGCCGATACCAGTCCGGTGGAGATATTGAGTTTCTCGGGCGCAATGATGATCAGGTGAAGATTCATGGTTATCGCGTTGAACCAGGTGAGATTGAAGCTGCGCTACTCCAGCACGAGTGTGTGCGAGAGGCGACAGTGATAGTGCGGGAAGATGTCAGAGGCGAAAAGCAGCTTGTGGCTTACATTGTTTGCCGGCAAAACATCGTGCCCACTGCCGACGAGTTGCGCAACTTTCTGCGAGAGAGATTGGCGGAGCACTTAATTCCATCTGAATTCGTGCGCTTGAAGTCGCTGCCGCTCAACCCCAACGGCAAAGTCGATCGACGCTCGCTGCCTGAAGCCGAAGGCGTGAGTCTCGAGCTGAATCGAAGTTTTGTGGAGCCGCGCACAGCAGTCGAGGAAGTATTGGCCGATATCTGGTCTGACGTGCTCAAGCAGGAGCGCGTTGGAGTTGAAGACAATTTCTTTGCGCTTGGTGGCCACTCGCTTGCGGCGATGCAGGTAATGGCGCGCATTCGCAGGATTTTTCAGGCCGAACTGCCGTTACGCGCCGTCTTTGAAGCAACGACCGTAGCGCTGCTCGCACAAGCCATCATTGAAAATGAAACTGAGCCGGGCCTGATGGAGCGCAAAGCACGCTTGTTGAAAAAGCTGGAGGCCATGTCGCCAGCGGAAAAGGAAGCATTGAGGACCAGGCATAAAGCAGTCGACGGCGCAGAAGTTACTCAGAAGTGAAATCTTTTGTGCTTGTTGTGCCTTCTTGTGGCAAGAGCGATCTCGTGCAATCTCATCACGCCGCATAAACGCGGTACCACGTTCACCTCAACCGAAAGACTCGGAAATGGTTTCGCTGCGACTTTACGCTAAGTTGCCGGCGCCGAATCTCACGCAGTAACGCAACAGACTAACAATTCATTTCTTCACCAAGCGATCAGCAGAAAGGTGATCAATATCCATGATTATGACTGAAGAAAAAGTCCTCCCGGTACCGGACCAGACGGCACTGGTTCTGAAGGGCTATCACCATGTCGAACTTTATGTTGGCAACGCGAAGCAGGCAGCCCACTTCTACCGCACCGCCTTTGGTCTGAAGCTCGTTGCCTATAGCGGTCTCGAAACGGGCGCTCGCAATCGGGTGTCATACGTCCTCGAAGAGAACGACGCCCGTCTCGTTCTCACCTCGTCACTTTACCCTGACGATGAGATTGCCGGTCATGTGCGTCGTCATGGTGATGGCGTCAAAGACATTGCTTTCATCGTGGACCATGCCGAGGACGCCTTTAATGAGGCGGTTACGCGTGGTGCGCGTCCCGTTATGGAACCAGCCCTGATCGAAGACGACGAGGGCGAGATTGTCAAAGCTTCCATCGGAGTCTTCGGCGACACGATCCATTCGTTCATCGAACGCAAAGATTATGCAGGCAAGTTTCTGCCCGGCTTTCGCGCGGTTGACAATGTGCCGCCACCTCCTTTTTCGACCAACCTGGCAGAGATAGACCATCTCGCCATCAGTATTTCGGAAGGGCAGCTTGACGAATGGGTTGGGTTTTACGAAGAGACGATGGGTTTTCATCAATCGCACCGCGAGGACGTGGCCACTGAATACAGCGCCATGAATTCAAAGGTCGTCCAAAACCAGTCGGGGCAGATCAAGTTTCCGCTGGTCGAGCCTGCAGTCGGCAAACGGAAATCGCAGATTCAAGAATATCTGGAGTACTACGATGGTCCAGGCGTGCAGCACGTGGCGTTCTTATCGAGCGACATCGTGGACACAGTCAAGGCCTGGCGGGCCGCGGGCAATGAATTCCTCAAAGTGCCAAACGCCTATTACGAAATGCTCGAGGAGCGTGTCGGCAGGATTGATGAAGACGTGGAAGAGTTGCAAGCCGAACACATTCTTGTTGACCGCGATCAGTGGGGCTATCTCATGCAGATTTTTACGCGACCCGTCCAGAGCCGTCCGACCGTTTTCATGGAAGCGATACAGCGTCGCGGTGCACGCGGTTTTGGCAGCGGCAACATCAAAGCCCTCTTCACCGCCCTTGAATTAGACCAGGCAAAACGCGGCAATCTTTGAGACGCAACCTTCGCGTTGGTCACCTGAATTCAAAAAATGGACCAGCTAAAAGTGAGTTCGATGGGAGTAGTAGTATGTTGAATACGGGACTGGTTACGGCAAAGCCTGTCTTGGCGAGTTGGGCGCAGGCCACCGGCTCTTCACCGCTTCAGCAGATGATGTCGGTTGCCAATCGCTCCGACGTAATCTCTCTCTCGCTGGGCCTGCCGGCTGCCGAGTTTTTTCCCGCCGCAGAAATGGGAGCGGCATTGCAATCGGTGTTGCGCCGCGAACCATTCGCGCTCCAGTACAGTTTTCCTTCGCAAGCGTTAAAGACTCACATCGTGAAGTTGATGGAACAGCGTGGCGTGCGGTGTCGCGAGGAGCAGATCTTTCTCACCGCGGGTGCGCAGCAGGGCATCAGCTTGCTCACACGACTGCTGCTGAACCAGGGTGGAGAAGTCCTCTGCGAAGAGATCGTCTATACCGGTTTTCAGCAGGCCATCGAACCCTTCCAACCTTTAATCTCGACGGTGTCGACAGACCCGGACAGCGGGATTGATGTGGAAGCAGTCGAAAGAACACTCCTCCAGACGCAACCTGCTTTCATTTACGTCATTGCAGATGGTCAGAATCCGATGGGAGTCAGCATGAGTCCTGAAAAGCGGCGGCGGCTCGCTGAGCTCGCCAACGCGTATGGTGTGCCGATCGTCGAGGACGACGCCTACGGTTTCATCTATTACAAAAAAGGGCGTTGTGAGCCACCACTGCGGGCTTTCAACGACTCGTGGGTTTTCTACATTGGAACGTTCTCGAAGATCCTCGCTCCGGCACTAAGAACCGGTTGGATCGTCGCACCTGAAGAGTTGATTCCAAAGCTGGCCATCATCAAGGAAGCGACTGACATAAACACGTGTACGCTTAATCAGCGGGCTATCTCGGCCTATCTCGATGAAGCGGATTTGCCGGCCCGCATCGAGAAACTGCAACGTGTTTATAGAGAGCGTCGCGATGCCATGCTCGAAGCGTTGGTCAAACATTTTCCGCCAGGCTCCTGCTGGCGCGAGCCTTCGAGCGGATTCTTTGTATGGGTCGAACTACCCGAACCGGTCGATATGCGTGTCCTCGTAAAGACGGCAATTGAAACGGAGGGAGTGGGTTTCATTCCCGGTCAGGCGTTCGCGGTTAAGCAAACTTCGGCGCGCTCAACTAGCATGCGTCTCAACTTTTCAAACAACGACCCCGCAAAACTCAACGAGGCTATCGCTCGCCTCAGTCGTGCTGTCGAACGCACGCTGCTTTGCCCCAAAAGTGGAATTTCATCTGCGCAGCGCCAAAGGCGCGGAATATGACAGCCAGGGGCAAGCGCCTCGCTTCGCTCAGCGCTTGCCCCTGGTTATCAGGAATAATTGAAGAGCACTGAAAGTGCGAAATATCAAAACCATTTATTCCACTCTTTCAGAGCTTGCGATCATCAGGCTTGTATCCAGGGGCGACGCGCCTCGCTTCGCTCAGCACTTGCCCCTGGCTGTCATATTGCGCGCCTTTGGCGCTGTATGGCCTGAATGCGATTTTTGAGACAAAGCCCGAGACGCCTTGTTTCAGAGGTTAATTTTGCAACCCGCAGCCGTCATTGAAGTGAACACCTGGCCGTTAGAACGCCTCCGTGAATTCGTGATGCGCGTCTTTGCCAGTTGCGGTGTTCCAGCAGAAGATGCGTCGAGAGCTGCCGACGTGTTATTGACCGCCGACCTTTGGGGCATCGATTCACACGGAGTCGCGCGCCTGCGGGCCTACTTTGAGATGCTCACACGCGGCCTGGTCAACCCACGCCCGCAAATCAAGACACTGCGGGAGCTTCCCGCCACGGCTGTGCTCGACGCGGACAACGGACTCGGGCTTGTCGTTGGCCCAAAGGCCAATGAGATGGCAATGGAGAAAGCCCAGGCTGTCGGTTCGGCATGGGTAAGCGTGTGCCACTCAAACCATTTCGGTATCGCTGGTTATTACCCTTTCAAAGCACTTGAGCGGGATCTAATCGGGTGGGCCATGACAAACACTCCGCCACTTGTGAGTCCGCTCTGGGGTGCGGAACGAATGCTGGGTACTAACCCGCTTGCAGTCGCATTTCCGGGAAAAGATGAGTCACCCGTCGTGATCGATATGTCTACGAGTGGTGTCTCGTTTGGTGTTGTCGAGATGGCAACGCGCAACGGCCAAGAGTTACCCACCGGATTGCTGATCGATCGTGACGGCAAACCGACAACGCGCCCGGCTGATTTCGTCCATGGTGGCGCGTTGTTGCCATTAGGCGGCGATCGCATTAGCGGTGGACACAAGGGTTATTGTCTCGCTGCCA
>DATFHH010000153.1:0-30134 GCA_035248565.1 Pyrinomonadaceae bacterium
ATCGAGTTTCACCCGCCATTACGACGTCCAAATCTGCTCAAGTATCTTGCCGGTCCGGAGATTGGCGGTGGAAACTTTCTGAGCGACACCAGTCCCGAAGAAAAGGCCGCAGAGCTTCGCGCATTACCCACAGTTCCCTACAAGTCAGTGAAGCGGTGATCGCGCTTATAAATCTGTCCTTCCTTCATCACAAAACTGATGTGTGACAAAAGATTGATATCGGCTAACGGGTCTCCTGCAACCGCGACCAGGTCAGCGTAGAGGCCGGGTTGAAGAGTACCGAGGTTCGACGATACGCCGAGCAATTCTGAGGCGTTAGAGGTCGCAGTCTTGATGGCTTCCATCGGAGACATTCCTGCCTCAACCATATATTGAAACTCGCGCGCGTTCTCGCCGTGCGGGTAAACGCCCGCGTCAGTCCCGAATGCTATCTTGACGTTTTGACGATAAGCATTGGCGAAGGTTTTTTGTATGAGCGTCCCTAATCCCTCAGCCTTCGCGGCGACGGCTGGCGGGTAGTCACTGAGTTTGGATTCCACCCACTTTCCTGCACTGATTGTCGGCACAAGGTAAGCATCATGTTCCTTCAACATTTCTATCGCTTCCTGGTCGAGGAATGTGCCATGCTCGATGGAGTCCACTCCAGCCCGTAGCGCGTTCTTGATTCCGGCAGTTCCATGTGCATGAGCCGCGACCTTTCTTCCGAGCGTGTGTGCTGTTTGGACTATGGCCTTCATCTCTGCAAGTGTGAGTTGTTCGCCCGCCTGTGAATCGCCGAGAGACAAAACTCCGCCAGTAGAAGCCATCTTGATGTGGTCCGCACCATATTTGATCATGTAACGTACCGCGCGGACCGCGTCTTCGCTCGAGTTGATGATGCCGCGGCGATAGTCAGGCTCTGCTAACAACTCGTCACGCAAACCTGAAGAGAAATCACCGTGTCCGCCAGTGATAGTCAAGATATGAGTCGCTACAAACATTCTTGGACCAGGAACTATTCCGCGGTTAATGGCATCGCGCAGACTCACATCAATGAAGTTTGCAGAGCCGACATCGCGAACGGTTGTGAAGCCGGCCAGCAGTGTTCGTCGGGCGTAAACAGTTGCTTGAATTGCAAGTTCGGAGTTTCGAGTTAAGACGATATCTTTGAGTGTGCGGCCTTTGTCCAACTGAAAGCTCAAATGAGTGTGACAGTCTATAAAGCCGGGCATCACAGTCGAGTCGCTTAGGTCGATGATCTCAGCATCGGAGAGCGCGACTTTTTCGCTCCGCACGTCGCTTATCCGGCCGTTCTCCACGATCAGCGACACGTTTGTGCGAACGTTATCACTTACACCGTCGATGAGCCTTCCGGCATAGACGATTTTGAGGCGCTGCTTTTGGGGAGAGGTGCTTGCGTTCGCATCAATCATGATGAGGATCCTAGTCACACAACAGCGTTGCGTGCAATGACTTCCCGGTAGAAGTCTGCGCTCAATTTCGGCGTGCGCTTCTGCGTTTTATAGTCAACATAATGAAGGCCGAAGCGATTCGTGTAGCCGTCGGCCCACTCAAAGTTGTCCATTAGACTCCAGAGAAAATATCCACGCACCGGAATGCCCTCAGCAGTTGCACGGCGCAGTTGCGTTAGGTAATTGCGCAGGTAAGTCACGCGATCCGTGTCATAAACACGTCCGTCCGAATCAGGCTCATCTGCTGATGAACAACCATTCTCGGTGATGTAGATGTCTTTCACGCCCCACAACTTCGCAACGTGTCGCGGTCCCCAGTACAACGCCTCTGGCGCGATAAAAAGCCAGAATGAAGGAGCGTGCGGGAAAGACTTCGGACGCATCACAGGTACAAAGCCAACTGCTGAAGACTCATCAGCGCGAACGACGTCGCCTGTGTAAACGTTGATGCCCACGAAATCGAGCGGCGAAGAAATAATCTTCAGGTCTTCAGGAGTGAACTTCGGCGCATCAGCACCGGCCTGTTGCAGATACCAGTCGGTGTACTTCCCTTCCTGTATCACTGTCAGGTATTGAGCATTCACCTCGCGCGTGGCGCGTTCAGCCGCCGCGATGTGAGCCGGCGTCTCGAAGGCTGGGAGAGCGATCAACATATTTTCGGCGAGCCCGACCTTCGTTCCGCTCTTCGCGGCCGCACGGATAGCCTGCACAGCCAGACCGTGTCCGAGCACCGCGTGATGGCGCGTTTGATTCAGTCGCTGGCCCGTCAACTTTAAACCCGGTGCGTGAACGCCCCAGCGGTAACCCACTTCGACAAACGCACCAAACTCGTTAATGGTAAAGATGTGTTTGATACGATCGGTCAAGCGCGCAGCAACGTAACCAGCGTAGTCGGCGAAAGCTTTCGACGTATCACGCCCTTCCCAACCCCCAAAACGATCCTGCAAAGATTGCGGCAGGTCCCAATGGTAGAGTGTCGCGTACGGCTGAATACCGTTCGCGAGCAACTCGTCAATCAGTCGATTGTAAAAGTCGAGACCTTTCGGATTCGCTGGACCATCACCATTCGGAAAAACGCGCGGCCACGCAATCGAGAAGCGATACGCCTTCACACCAAGCCATTTCATCAACTGCACGTCGGCCTTGTAGAGGTGGTAGTGATCGTCGGCAATGTCGCCGTTTGCGTTGTCAACGACTCGACCGGGCGTGTGCGAAAAAGTGTCCCAAATCGATGGACCACGCCCATCTTCATTGACCGCGCCCTCGACCTGATACGAAGCGGTTGCTGTGCCCCAGATGAATCCTGGCGGGAACGCGCGCAACGCGTCACCTTGTGTGACCGCTCCGCCCTGCGGCAAAGCCTTCGCCGCGAGCGCGGGCAATTGGACCGTAGAGCTTAGTGCCGTGGCGCCCGCAATCTTTGCGAACGTGCGTCTGGAAATTTTCCTGCTCACTCGTCGTGTCCTCCATTTGGGAAGCGAATTAAGGTAGTGATGCGGTTTGCGCCAGCCTGATAACGCCGAAGGCGTTAACTAATTTCAGCCCAGCGGTTGGAGCGCAGCGACAACCCTGGGAGCCTCAACCGCCATTATTTCAACCCTGAAAGGGTTACACCGCACACGCCTAACGCTTTCAGCGTTTATTCTTATTCGGTCTTCTGACCCAGGGTTGTCGCTGCGCTCCAACCGCTGGGCTGGAATTAACCAACACCTTCGGCGTATTTCGCAAACTGCACCACCCGAGTTTAACCAACCACCGTCACGACTGACTTCGCCGGCACGGTTATCGTGAAAGCACCCGCAGAGACGGAAGCGCCGAAGCCTTCGAGAGTTTGACGCGGGCTGGTGTAATCAACATTCACAGTCACGTTCGCGGCTTTTACTGGTCCGCCCTTCTGTGCATCTTTGGGGCTAACGATGTGTTGCGGTAACTCCGGGCCAGTCGTCTGTGCGAAAAGGGGATGCTGGTAAGCCTGCTTTGTTGTATAGATTGACCACAGGATTGTCGGCCCAGCCATAACGTACAGCGACCGGCTTTGGCGCCTGCGGACTCGAAACCACAACCGTATTGCCTTCAATGCGCGCGTCCGCCCAAACAAAGCGGCGATCATCTCCGGCGATCGCGAAGCCTTTTACTGGACCACCATCGATCGTTCTCAATCCATCGGCGTATTTGAACTTTATTCGAACCTTGTCGCCTTGAATCGAAAAACTATCGAAGAGCGGCCCTGAGGGAATCACTTTCTGACCGTACGTGCCGGCGAGAGCCCATGCTGCTAACCTTCGACCGACGTCGAGTTTGTTACGCGGGTGAATATTGTTCTCGTCGCCGATATCGATGATGACTGCCATTCCGGTCTGCGGCTCGCGCAGGGTCATCATCTGCGCTTCGCGCAACTCGGCCCAATCACTCTCGTCTGGTTCAGCTTTGTGTGCGTGCCAGTTCGCAAGCTGTACGAAGTAGAACGGCAACTCGCGTCCCCACGCGCTTCTCCAGTTGCGAATCATGACCGGAAATAACGTGCGATATTGATATGCGCGCCCCGCGTTACTTTCACCCTGGTACCAGATGACGCCGCGGATCGCGAACGGGACCAACGGTGCAATCATCGCGTTGTAAAGCACGCTGGGACTGTTTTGGTTACTCACTCCGACAGCTTCCGGACGCGTGCCCCAGTCAGGATGTTTCGGTTCGAGCGCCAGTTCCACTTTGTAGTCCCAGGGGCCACGCAACGAGATCACCTGAGACTCGTCTGTGCCGGGTGGTCCAATTGTCATGGCGCCACCACTGAAGCCGCCCTCTCCGGCACTGTCGAAAACACGTACCGCGATCGTATTTGCGCCGGCATGGACCAGCGAGCCGGGCACTACATACCTGCGCGGCACCGTGTAACTATTCGGTGTTTCTCGACCGATCGCACCGATCTTCGTGCCGTTAAAATATGTAGTGTCGTAATCGTCGATCGGAGGAAGATTCAGCACGAGCTCTTTGCCGGCCCATGACTCAGGTAACTCCACGGCTCTTCGAAACCAGACCGCGCCATCAATGAGCAATCCCGCTGCTTCAAACTGCTTGGGGAGATCCATCTTGCTCCAGCCGTCCGTTGCAGTTGCCAGATTCGCGTAGCCCAAAGCTTCACCTTTGTTACCGCTATCGATGTAGAGGTTTTTCTCTTCCCACTCGGCGAGCGCACGTGCGTAAGTTTCTTTTGTTTGCGGCAGCGCGTTCAAACTACTTTCGTATCGATCGAGAATCGGTTTTAGTTCGGGCGATGAAACAAGGGCTTCGTGGCTGGTCCATGCTTCCGCGGGTGTGCCACCCCACGAGCTGTGAATCAAACCAATCGGAATTTTCAGATGTTGGTAGAGTTCACGTCCGAAGAAATATCCGACCGCTGAGAAGTGCGCAGCCTCCTCGGGCGTGGTGACTACCCAATGACCTACGACGTCTGTGAGCGGCGTCGCGGAAGTGTGCTTTTCAACCGTGAACAGTCTGATCTCCGGATAATCCGCTTGCGCGACCGTCTCCGCGCCGTTGATGGTGTTGACCAACGGCCATTCCATGTTGGATTGACCCGAGCACAGCCACACCTCGCCGACGAGAACGTTTTTGATCGTGAGAACGTTGGCGCCTTTGATAGTGAGCTCAGATGGTCCACCGGCTTTGAAAGGACCGATGAAAACTTCCCAGTAACCGTGCGCGTCCGCGACTGCGTTCGCCGATTTGTTCTGAAAAGTAACCGCTACCTTCTCGTTCGGACTAGCACTTCCCCAGATGCGGACTTTCGTCCTCTGTTGAAGCACCATGTTGTCGCCGATAATCGCGGGCAGCCGCACTTCCGCTCGCCCCACCATGGCGCATGCGAAAATGATTAGGGCGAACTTTGTTGCACGACCCGGCAGAAGGTGCACGTAAGACTCCTATGAAAGCTTTGGCTGAGCTAGCTGTCCTTTATATATAGAGACGATGCAGGGAACGCCAATTCTCTAACAACTCGCCGGCATGTTCAAGCAATTTTGTGCATCTTTGTGGCTAAGGTTTAATCGTCACCACCACCACACCGTGACTCGGCACCTCTGCAGAAAACTTGCCGGTCAATTTTCCGAGATCCTTGTGCGCCCAGAGATCGCGCACATTCGCAGCCAAGTGCGGCGGGTATCCAATGTCCGTCCATGAAACCGAGATCTCAGCCGCCTGCGAACTGCGATTGAAAAGCACGACCGCTCTGCCACCATCAGCCAATTGCTTCGCCCATACTTCCCTGTCGGTCTCGCGCTTTACTCTGCGGCCTTGCAATCCGAGCGGATCCTGGTCCACCGCGATCACTTCACGATTAGTCAGAATCTCCTTCACCTCAGCCGGCATGCTGCGGAGATCGTTTCCGGCCATCAATGGCGCGGCGAGAATACACCATAGACTGAAATGCGAGCGATACTCAGTTGCCGTCATCCCGCCATTGCCAACTTCCAACATGTCGGGATCGTTCCAGTGACCCGGACCGGCATGCGACTCGATTCCGTCCTGAAGATCAAGAATATGGACCACGCCCATGCCGCCCCAATCCCGTTTACAATCCCAGCAATCCTGAATGTCGCCAGTCGTGCGCCAGAGATTTCCAACGTCACCGGCCCACAGCCATGGCTTCGCCGTGCCCCACTCGCAAATACTAAACACGATCGGCCGACCTGATTTGAGAAGTGCATCTCGCATAATTGAGTAGGACGCCTGCGCGTTCTGCGTACTCGTCGAGCACCAGTCGTACTTCAAATAGTCCACACCCCACGCCGCGTACTGCCGCGCGTCCTGAAATTCGTAACCACGACTGCCCGGTCGTTTCTGACACGTCAGCGTGCCGGCATCGGAATAGAGTCCAAACTTGAGTCCTTTCGAATGAACGTAATCGGCCAATGCTTTCATTCCGGAAGGAAAGCGTTGCGGATCCGGCAGGATATTTCCCTGTGCGTCTCGCTCGATCTGCCAACAGTCGTCGATGACGAGATAAACATAGCCGGCGTCGCGCATGCCGCTCGTCACCATTGCGTCGGCCATCTCTTTGATTAGCTTTTCGCTGACGTTGCAGCCGAACTTATTCCAACTGTTCCAGCCCATCGGCGGAGTTTTTGCAAGACCGTTGTCGTGCGCGTAGATATTGGGCACTGAGAACACAAAGAGCAGAGCAAGGAGAGTTAGGAAGTTTTTCATAATGAACTATTGAACGCGAATAGCCTTTCTCAGTCTCGCGTCGGTCGAAGATCCGCCAACAGTTATCTCAATTTGATCCTTTTCAACGACCCAGCGATCCGTCTCCGCCTCCCAATAAGCCAGACGCGAAGCAGGCAAGGAAAACTTTACGGTCTTCTCTTCCTGCGGCGCGAGATGAATGCGCGTGAAATCCTTCAACTCTTTAAGCGGACGCGAAACCCTGGAATCGAGATGTTTGACGTACAACTGGACCACCTCATCACCGGCGCGCTTGCCCGTGTTCTTCACGACAACGCTGACGCCGATTTGTCCGTCGCGCGAAAGAGATGTCTTCAGATCGCGATACGCAAATGTCGTGTAGCTCAAGCCATAACCAAACGGATACAGCGGCGTGTCGCGAAAGTACATGTAAGTTCGGCCGTGCCGGATATCGTAATCCATCATCGGCGGCAATTGATCCAGCGACCTGGGCCACGTCTGGACCAGCCGACCGGCCGGATTGTAATCCCCGAACAGCACACTCGCCAGCGCGCTCCCTTCCTCCTGGCTGTTGAGCGCCATGTGAACGATCGCCGGGACATTCTCCTGCGTCCAATTGATTGTGTAAGGAAAACTGGAGACGAGCACGACGATGGTCTTTGGATTCGCTTGAAACACTGCCCTTATTAACTCTTCCTGTTCCAGCGTGATCGACTGCCGGTCCACCGCCTCGCGTCCTTCGCTAGGAACAGAGACTCTCGCCCAAACAGTATCAAATCCACCATTCGGATGATTACCAACACAAACGATCGCCACGTCAGACTCGCGCGCCGCCTTCACAGCAGCGCTGTCATCGTTGTTTGCCGCATGATTCACTTTCACTGATCCGCCAACGGCATTCTTGATACCTTCGAGCGGTGAAATGGAATACGGCGGCGTGCCGCTGTACCAGTCAAGCAACACTTGATCGGCACGTGGTCCAATGACCGCGATCGATTTCAGTGACTTCTTATCGAGCGGCAACAGATTAGCAGAGTTCTTCAGAAGAACAATCGATTCCTGTGTGGTCCGCAGCGCCAGTGCTTTGTGTTTGTCGGACAGCCAGGGATCGTTCGACTCCTGTCCGATCGATGCATAAGGCACGCGGGCTGGCGGATCCAGCAGACCGAGCCGGATCATGACTCTGAAATTACCGCGCAGCGCACGATCGATATCTGCTTCAGTCAACAAGCCCTTCTTCAACGCGCCTCTGACAGCATCGCGATAGTTGTCGAGAAACTGGCCGATGCCCGCTTTCACCGACTCGGCTGCAGCCGTCTCGAAATCCGGAAAGTATTTATGCGACGTGACGAGATTGCGCATCGCGCCCGCATCAGTGCAAATGATCCCATCCTGTCCCCATTGCTCGCGCGCGATCTTTTGCAGCACAGGATTGACTGTCATCGGCACTCCATTGACGGCGTTGTAAGAGGCCATGAATGCTCTCGAGCCGCCCTCGGTCACACCCATGCGAAAAGGTACTGAGTAATACTCGTGAAACAGACGCTCGTCAAAATTCGAACTCGATTTGTCGCGATCGTTTTCGTTGCTGTTGGCAAGAAAGTGCTTCATCAACGCGGCGGCTTGCCAGTACTTGGGATCGTTACCTTGCAAGCCCTTCGTGAAAGCAACGACCATCGCGCCGTTGAAATATGGGTCTTCGCCGTAGCATTCCTCAGTTCTGCCCCAACGCGGATCGCGTCCGAGATCAGCATTCGGGGATCTGATCACGATTCCGCCCTGGTGATATTTTGGGCTTTGAAAAACGTAGCGAGCTTCGTAGCCTTCAACTGCTCCGACCTGTTTTAGTAACTCTGTGTCCCAAGTTTCGCCGAGGCCGATCCCTTGAGGAAAGGTCGTTGTGGGAACGGTCAACGGTCGTCCCCATTTGCCTGGTCCACCCTGAGTTAGTCCGTGAATGCCTTCGACGTGGCCGCTGGCTTTAATGCCAAGACGAGGCACGCTTGGATTTGTGTCGAGACACTCGATCTTCTCGTCGATTGTCATTAGGGAGAGAATGTTGTCGATGCGCTGTTCGATCGGAAGATCGGGATTCTGGAAAGGATACTGTAGCGGTGGAGACGTGTGTGGTAAAAAGGCGGCGAGACAGATCAATATCAGTAAACGACCGAGATTGCTCATTCTTATTGAGCCGCGGATGACGCGGATGAACCCGCGGATTGACCCTCGACGACTTTTAAATACTTTCGGAGGGGCGGATTGGTGATCTTATCGACTCGGCCGCTGGGCCATTTGATCTCGATGCTGTCGATCTTAGTCGCTGTGCCGATACCCAGGATCTCGCGTGGGTCGTGGGAAGAAAGATAACTGCCACCGGCAGTTTTCAGACGACTGCGTTTTACACCGCCGGCTTCCCAGGTAATGATCGCGCCGACCGCTCCCGGGTTGCTGCGGGTGGCGACGAGTTGCAACCCAACCCAGTTGTTGCGATTGCCACCTTCATTTCTCAACAGGATCGGAGCATCACCGTTGTTGATGATCAGCACGTCGAGGTCGCCATCGTTGTCATAATCACCAACGGACAATCCGCGCGCCGGAAAGTCCTTACTAAAGACTGGACCAGAAACCCCGCTGACGTTCTTAAACGTACCGTTCACGTTTTCAAACATCAATAATGGCTCTTTGTATTTAACTTTCAGCGACTGGATTTCGATCATGTCGTCCGGGTGACCGTTCGCCAGAATCAGATCCGGATCGCCATCGTTGTCGTAGTCGAAGAAACGCAAGCCCCAACCGCTGAGTAGACGCGTTGCTGGTCCAATCTCGCCAGGCTTGTCGAGGAAGGTTAGATCCTTCTGGTTCTGATAGAGGCTGAACAGTTCCTGATCGATGTTGGCAACGAACAGATCCTGCCAACCATCGCCATCAATGTCGGCCGCGTCAACACCCATTCCCGAACGTGGGGCGCCCGAATCGCTGTACGCGACCCCGGCCATCAGACCTTCCTCTTCAAACTTGCCTTTGCCTTTGTTTATAAAGAGAAAGTTGGGGAGCGTGTCGTTAGCGACGAAGAGATCCATCAAGCCGTCGTTGTTTATGTCAGTCGCAACTGCTCCGAATGATTTGCCAAGCGAAGACGCGATTCCCGAATCTTTACTCACGTCCAGAAACCTGCCGGCGCCTTCGTTGTGAAACAGAAAACTCGGCCGGGGTTTGAACACCCGAGGAACGCAGTAATAGCGACGACCGAGGCGGTTATCACCGCAGAAGATCGTACCGGTGCCGCTGTATTGCACAAAGCTGGAAACGAAGAGGTCGAGTTTGCTGTCGTTGTCATAGTCAAACCACGTCGCGCAAGTGGACCAGTTGGGCGCTGCGACTCCCGCTTTGTCGGTGACGTTTGTGAAAGTGCCGTTGCCGTTATTATGAAACAGCACGTTACGGCCGTAGTTCGTTACGTAGAGATCCTGCCAACCATCGCCATCGTAATCGGCTGCCGCGGCACCCATTCCAAAATCGCCCATCTGACCACAGCCAACGCCGGCTTTATCAGTAACATCCGTGAAAGTGCCATCACCATTGTTGTGATAGAGAGCATTCTTGATCGGAGTCTTGGGCGTGTAGAAGTCTGATGGACCACTGTTCACCAGATAGATGTCCATGAACCCGTCGTTGTCATAGTCGAAGAAGAGACCACCACCACCACATGTCTCCGGCAGATGACGCGCCTCTGAACGTCCGTTGTCATGAACCCACGTGATCTTGCTCTGCGCGGGCGGCACCTCAACAAAGGTCACCGGCGCTGGCGGAACAGTGCTTGCGCTCACGTGCAGCGCGCGCGGCTGCAACCACCCGACACCCAACAGCAGCGCAATAACCATTACTAAGCAAAAATATTTCATCCGTGTAAATCCATTAAGATCCGCATAATCCGTGGCTCAGTTTGGAAACCTTTCGCCTGGTCTGACGACCCGAATGTAGTGATCCGTAAACTTAAAGTGCGCCGAATTTACCTCGACCTTCTGCATGTGACAGGACGTGCAGTCTTTATCGGCCACCGGACAACTCGTCGTCGCTCCTTCTTTAACAGGTTTGCCTTTCAGCGAGTGACACGCGAGACACTTGTTGTCGTAGTAAGCAATGTCCTCTTTCAGCGGTTCGTGCGGATTGTGACAAGCCGTACAACTGATGCGACGATCGTCCGAATAACACTTGCTATTAAAGATGCGATATGGCTGAAAGCGAACGTTGTTGATCTCCATGTTTTTCAACAACGTGAACTCAGCACTGCCACGGTGACACGACGCGCAGAACTGTTGCGTCAACACGTCGCCACTCAGACGGCCAGGATTGAAGATCAAACTCGCACCCGACTCGCCTTGTTTGATCGCAGCAACGTGTGAACCGCCTGGTCCATGACACGCTTCGCAGTGAACTCCGTGGGTGAATTTATCGAGTTGAAGCTTAGAGCCACTGACAACAGCTCCGGTCGCATGACAACTAAAGCAATTCGATACCTCGTTACCCGAAAGTAGACGGCCAACTGCATCGTTGAGCGACGGTGGAACCGTGCGCGCTGCGCCGGTCGTAAAGTCAAGCCCTTTCGGCTCGCTGTAAAAACTCACCAGGCTCTCGTAGAACTTTCCTTCGCGCTCGAGAACATAGGTTTGGCCCATCTTGCCTTGACCAAAAGCGTAGATGATTGGCAGGGAGATCGTTTCCTTGCCATCAGTCACGGAGTAAGTGCTCTTGTCGCCGCTTCGTTTAATCTCGTAAGTATATGGACCAATGCGCATGGTCAACTGCGGATTGTCGCCGAGCACTTTCGATGCCCCGATTGGCTCCATCGCCATCGCCATTCCCGTCGCAGGAAACGAAGTGGAAAATTTTTTGTGACACTCAGTACACGCCTGGTCACCGAGAAAAACAGCGTCTGCCGGAACTGTTCGCGGGTTCCAGCGCTGCATGCCATTCATCTGGCCATTCGCTGACAGCGGCTCAAAAATCACCACTGCTACGGCGGTAAGAATTAAAACGATGGCTGTAGCAAGCAGCGAATACTGTTTTAAGAAATGCTTCATTATTGCGGGTTAGGTTTGTCCGGCTTCTGTTCGGGAGTGGCGCCAGACGTATCAAGCTGGCGCTTCTGATTGTATTCAGCCTGAAGTTTTTGGAAGGTCTCACGCTCACGAGCAGCATCCTGCTTTCGGCCGGCCCGCGTGTAAGCTCGCGCGAGAGCAAAGTGCATCTCCGGACTTGCCGGCGCGAGTTTGATGCCCTCCTCAAGTTCTTTGATCGAGCGGTCGACTTGTCCGACCTCCAGCAGCACTCGTCCGAGCACGTTGCGTGCGGCGTATAACTTCGGCGCGAGTTGGACCGCCTTCTCCGCCAGAGGCAAAGCGTCATTATATTGATCGCGCTTTAAATACTCGAACGCCATTTGCACCATCGCCGGAAAATGATTTGGCGAGATCTCGAGCTCGCGTTTGAATTCGTTCATCGCGGCATCTGCGTCTTGCGACAGCATGAAAACTCCGAATCCGTAATGAACATTCGGATCGTTTGGATAGCGGCTCAACAGCATGTCGAAAGCTGCGCGGGCCTGGTCCAGCCGGCGGGCTGCCATGTTGAATCCCGCCTGACCTGCCATGAGCACTTTCTCTCTCTGATCGACAGGAATCTCTTTCGGCAGAAACGGCATGCGCAACATCGTCAAGCCATAAGCCTCGACGACTTTCGGACTCTCGTTTCCAAGTTTCACAAACTCGGTGAGAGTGTCGAAGGCGTTCTCAAAATACTCGAAGTGAATGTAAAGCAGTGCGGTGTGATAACGCACGACGCCGGCGAGTTCAGAGTTGTCATTCACACCCAGTGAGCGTGAGCGCTGCAGGGACACGGCGGCGCGTTCGTACTCACCGGTTTGAAAAAGACATAAACCGAGCATGGCCCACGCTGGACCTCGATCAGGTTCAAGCGCAACCAGGTTTTGGAAGGCATCGCGACCCTGCGGATACAAATCTTTTTGATAAAAGATCGCGCCGACATACCACCAGCCGTCCGGCCACTTTGGTCTAAGATTTAGGGCCTTGCCGTAAAGGGAAACTGCTTCTTCAAACCGTTCGGCGAGCCGGGCCTCATCCGCGAGCTTCACGAGGTGATCGAAGTCAGCCTCTGTAGCTTTGGTCTGTGGAGCCGGTGGTTTCGATTTTCCTCTACGAGGCGATTGAGCAGAAACTGAAAGAGAACAAGCGAATACCATCACCACAAAGAAGCACAAATGACTTCCTGTTTTTTTGTGCCTGTTTGTGGCTTTGTCTCTATCCATGATTCAGAACTGCGGTGGTTTCGCCTGCTGGTCGGCGTTTGACTTTTGAATGAGCGTCTTTTGCCGGTCGCCATCCTCTTTGCGGTTAAGCCGGTAATAAACGGAGGCGAGCAAAACACGTGCTTCAACAAAATCTCCAAACTCTTTCACCACGCCTTCGAGTAGCGGAAGCGCGTCGGCAGGCTGACCGATCATCGCATAGACCGCGGCCAGGTGATAACGAGCATATTGCTCGCGTGGACGCAATTGGACGGCATGGCGCAGATGAGAGAGCGCTTCATCAGCCTGCTTGTCCTGCCGCAGCAATATTCCGAGATAGAGATTGGAGTCGAAATCATTCGCGTTGCTCGCAAGTTCAGTCTTGAAAGCGGCTTTGGCTTTTTCAGTATCTCCAAGGCGCATCAACACGCGACCGTACCATGCGTGTACCGACGGCAGTTTTGGATTCAACTCTAATGCGCGCTGCACTTCTTTGAGCGCGTCTTGCGCAGCGTCTGCCAACAACAAGATGGAACCGATTAACAAGTGTGCTTCGGCCGAGTCATCGTTGCGAAACACTCGATCGATGATCTCCTGGCCTTTGCTTAGTTGACCGTCGCTGATCAATGCGCTGCCAAGGAGATATGCGACTGGGCGATTCGATGGATCGGCCTCTGCCAGAGGCGAAAGCGATTCGATCACTTTCTTGTATTCGCCCAACTTAACCTGACAATCTGCCAGCACCAGTTTGGCATTTGTCGTCTGCGGACTCGCCGGAGCGGCTGCAATAAATCGCTCAAGTTCAGTCGCTGCTTCTGCGAACCACGCCGCTTTGTAATAGGCCATGGCCAGATTGAAACGAATCGCGAAGTTGGCCGGATCGATCACTAGCGCTCGCTTGTACTGTTCGATCGCGTCTTCGTACTGACCCAACCCGGAGTAAGCGGCGCCAAGGTTTGATCGAACGTCCACTCGCGCAGGATGTGTCGACAGAATCGCGAGATAAGCGCGCACCGCACCCTGTAAATCGCCACTCTGATGCAATTGCGTCGCGCGAGCAAACGCGCGGTCCACGTCCTCTTGAGCGACGCCGTGCGTCGGCAACACCACTACGGCAGCGGCAAGAATTACGGCGCGGATCAAGCGTGTCAATTGACAAATGTGCGTGTTGGCCATTGGGATTTGAAGTATACAATCGTGAATCAATTAGCAAAAGCCATCCACAGATTACGCAGATTATTTGATAGAATCTGTGTAATCTGTGGATGGCTTTATGATGAAAACCTTCGTTATCACGATTCTCGCACTCGCTGTCAGCATTTCTCCGTTCCAGACGCAACAAAAGCCCGAAGACGTAGTGCGTTTCCGCAGCAACGAAGTCCGACTTGATATCGTCGTCAAGGACAAAAAAGGACGACTGGTCAAGGACCTGACGGCCGCTGATTTTGAGGTCGCGGAGGATGGGATCGGTCAACAGATCCAATCCTTTCGCTTTGTAAATCGTGAGGGTCCGGCCGAAGGAACCGTCAATCCAAATGCGGCCGCAAACGAAAGCCGGCCTGAAACATTGCAGCCGAGCACGAGCCGCACGACCCCGGGAGTAACGGCCCTCGTCTTCGATCGGCTATCACCCGAGGCGCGTTCACTGGCGCGAAAAGCCGGCCTGGCCTACACGCAGGAAGGCATGGCCGCAGGCGACTTCACCGGCGTCTTCCGGATCGATCAGTCGCTGATTACGCTGCAATCGTTCACCGACAATACATCGTTGGTGAAGGATGCAGTGGGCCAGGCCACGGGCGCTGCTGGATCAACTTATGTTTCGGGCGCGCAACGAGTGCGCGATCTGGCCGATCGTAATATCGCGTTGGACCAACAAGTAGATTCGGCGCAGTCCACAGCCACAAGCGCAGGCGCAAGTCGCGACAGTGCCGGTGCATCTGCGGCGGGCGCCGCGGCTGGTCAGGCATCAGCCGAGCAAAAACTTAATGAATTGGAATCAAACATCCTCCGGCAATTTGAGGAATTGGAGCGAGACCAGCAGGGTTTCGCCACGATCAACGGTCTGCTCGCGGTCATAAATCCGATGCGCAACCTTCCTGGTCGCAAAACTATCATCTTCTTTTCTGAGGGAATCGCGCTTCCACCTTCAGTGCAAACAAAATTTCCCTCAGTGATCAGCGCGGCGAATCGCGCTAATGTCGCAATCTATACGATTGACGCGGCCGGTCTCAGAACAGAAAGTGGAACCGCAGAAGCAGCGCGCGAGCTCAACTCGCTTGCGGCGCAACGTATGCAGCAACAGGGTCGCGGAAACGATCGCGGAGTCAACGGACCTTACACGAAATCGCTGGAAAGAAATGAAGAACTACTGCGGTTCGATCCGCGAAGTGGCCTGGGGCAACTCTCCGATCAAACCGGTGGATTTCTCATCCATGACACGAATGACTTGACTAACGGCCTCCGTCGAATCAGTGACGACATGCACGGCTACTACATGGTCACATATGTTCCGAAGAATGAAGACTACGACGGACGTTTCCGCCAAATCGCTGTCAAAGTCAATCGGTCGAATGTCGAAGTGCAGACCCGCAAGGGCTATTATGCGGTTGAGGCAGTGGGCCAGCTTCCGGTGCTCGATTACGAAGCTCCTGCGATTGCAGCTGCAAGAAATGCACGCTCCACTGCGAACCAATTTTCATTTCACGGCGCGGCGTTTACCTTTCCCGCGCCGGCCCGGCCCGGTCTAACACTAATACTGGCTGAGGCTCCGCTGTCTGCCTTTAGTTTTGCGCCGGTCGCTGATAAGAAAACCTACGCCGCCGATTTCTCAGTGGTTGCGTTGATTAAGGACCAGTCGGGACAGGTCATTCAAAAGCTGAGCCAGCATTATCCACTAGCTGGTCCAATCGATCAGATGGACTCCGCGCGTAAAGGAGACTTGCTTTTTTATCGTGAAACACAGTTACCGGCAGGCACTTACAGTGTTGAGCTAATCGCGTACGATCAGTCAACGAAGAAAACCAGCGTTCACACAAGTCCGGTTGAGCTTTCGAGTGTTGAGGAAACAAAACCGCGACTCAGCAGCGTAGCAATTCTTAAGCGCGCGGAACGGCTGACGCCGGAAGAACAGAAAAAAAACCATCCTTTTCATTTCGGGGAACTGCTGGTCTATCCGAATCTCGGTGAGCCGATTTCCAAATCGCAAGCTAAGCAGTTAGCGTTCTTCGTTACCGCCTCACCGCCAAAGGGGTCGACCGCGAATATGGAACTCAATTTCATGGTCCTGCAAAATAATCGGGCGGTTGGTAAGTCATCGACTCCGCTTCCCACACCGGACGAACAGGGACAAATCAAATATGCGAGTTCTTTCTCACTGGCCGACTTTCAACCTGGAGACTATGAGTTGAGAGTGACGGTGAGCGATGGTAAGAACAGTGTGAGCAACAGCACCCAGTTCACCCTCACACCTTAGCCACAAAAAGGCACAGTAAATATTTTTGTGCCTCTTTGTGGCTAAGGTAGCGATTGGATTTGTTTCTCGAGCTGTTTGGCTTCGGTGGCGTACTCGCCCTTCGGTGCATCGTCAAGATAAGCTCGAACAGCACGCAACGCTTCCTTCTTGTCTCCGCGCGCCAGATAAATACGAGCAAGATGATAGTGCGCGGCCACGCATTGAGCGCCACCCATGATCAATGCCTTCGTCAATTCTCTTTCTGCCGTCGCGAGATCGCCAGTTTCAAGAAAAGCATAACCAAGCCATAGACGCGCCACGGGACGCGTACTGTCGATGACGATCGACTTGTTCAATTCAGCGATGGCCGCGGCGTAATCCTTCCGCTCAATCCGAACCAACCCAAGGTTATACTGAGCATTGAAATTCTTGGGATCGTCTTCGAGCACCATCCGAAAATACTTCTCGGCCTCGTCGACTCGCTTGAGTTTCAGATACTGAACGCCAAGATCGTTGCGCGCGGCGAGATACTCCGGATAGATCGAAATCGCCTGCTCAAAATACTTTGCCGCCGTGGCTACGTCTCCTTTGGCCACGGATCTCAAACCGAGTGCATACTGCTTTTTCGCTGCAGTCGGAACTGACTGTCTCAACTCAGCGACAGAAACCACCCTCGCTGCAGTGAAGCCGATCGGTAGTTTCTTTTCGAGCAACTGAAGACGCACCTGTGCTGTGATTCCGCGTCCCAACGCGATCTTTGTCACGGCTTCGTCAAATTCATCTCCTGGGACTTCAGCCTGTACGTAGTAGACACCCTCCGGCAGGTTGTCGAATCGAAACTCCCCATGCTTGTTGCTGTAGCGTGTCGAGAGAATCATCTGAGTATTTCTCAGTGTGATCCTGATTGACTGCTCCGCAGAAAATCCTGAAGGCCACGCTATGCGCCCTTCGATGACTGCATTATTCGTGTCTGCCAGTTTGTAACGCGCGTCGACATCCTCCTGCGCGGCAGACTTGATCAGCGTTAGAGCCAAACAAATAGTGAGGCCAACACCGTAGAAGAGCGTCTTTCTTATCTTAAGCCGCATGTGGAAATACTACTCTGCAAATGTTAACGGCGCGAGCGGTGATGAACACCGTCGCGCCGTTTTGATGTGTCACCGCCCTGGGGTCAGCTTAGAAGTAGAACTTCAACGCAAACTCCACGATTCGGCGGCCATGCTTGTTGGTAATCCTGCCAAAGTTGTTGATGGTGTCCTGCGTGTATGCATATCCTTTCCTCGGATCACATACGCCAGTTCGTATTCCACCAGTGCCATTCGGCGCCGAACTCAGGCAGTTGCCAAAAGCATCCTTGTCCAAAGAAACTGTATTCAGCGTCAGATAAATATCGCTATTCGCGGGATTAGCTACATCGTATCTGGTCGGGTAAGCCTGATTGAAGATGTTAAAGAAGCCGGCCCGGAACTGAAGTTTCTTCGACTCACTAAAGTTGAAGTTCTTGAAGAACGACATGTCAAAGTTCGACCTGGCGGCAGTGCGAAGGTAGAACGGCGGCTGCGAAGGTCCACTTAGGCCAAACGCTGGAATCTGCAATGCGCTTAAGTCGAAGACTTTGGAACCTACGCCACCGGCGCTGTTGCCAGTCGCAGGATTGCGAGCATAGACCGGTGTGATAGCGCCGACGCTCTGCCCCAGCACGTTAAATGCGTCAGAACCGTACCATGCAATGGCCGCGGCAGCACCCGCGATGTCTCCGCTAAATCTTAGGCGAATGGGTGTGCCGCTCTGGTATGTGGTGATGCCGGACATCTGCCACCCATTCAGCACTCCGCGGCCGACGGTGTTGTCAAACGATCCACGCGCCAACTTGGGCAGTGAATAGTTGTACGACAAGTTGAAGACGTGCGTGCGGTCAAAAGGCAGGATGCCCCAGCTTCTTCCGCGCGTATCGATCGGGTCGGCCCACGCTGAGCCATCAGTTTCATTAGTCGCAACTGTGCCGAGCGCTTTAGCAAAGGTATAAGTGGCAAAGTACTGCAAGTTCCTGCCGGACTGATGACTCAACGTAAGTTGCATTGAGTGGTACGTCGAGGTTCCCGTGAACTGATATACGCCGACCGAGTTGTATGCCTGAAACGGTCTGAACTGCTTGAGCAACGCCGTGTCGAGTGCCGCAGCCGCTCGGTTAAGTGGATTCGACAGATCCGACGGATTCGCGCTATTCGCAGCTAAGACGCCATGAGTCAACGTTCCCAACGGAATGATGTTGGTGTTCCGCTGTTGCGGCAGATGCCTGCCCTGCGTGCCGACGTAAGCCGCCGTCAGAACATTCCCGCCAGGCAGACGCTTTTCAATCGTCAAACTAAAGTTCGCAGTTCGTGGCAGAGAATTTGAAAACACGTCGCGCGAATTGATGTTCACGTTCGCAATCGCAGAAAACGGATCGACGAGATTCAGATTACTGAAGCTGAGTCCATCGGAACCGTTCACCGAGTTCCACGGTGTATCGATGATGGCGCTGTACATATTGGGCATCTGACCACTGGAGTAGTAGTCATAGTTACCCTGCACGCGGTTGTAGAACATACCGGCGCCGGCGCGAATTACCCAATCACCCTTTCCGCCAATGTCCCACGCAACATTGAGTCGCGGCATCCACGCCAAGGCTGGATTTGGAAGGACGCCTTTCGGAATTTCATTTCTCGCCGCGAGCAAGAATCCATTCGGTCTTGTCTTGTCGCCGTTTATGAAGATTCCTTGATTCGGGTTGTATGTGCGCGGATCAAACAACACTCCTAGTCCCTTTGTCTCGTAGTTCTGCGGGAAGTAGCCGAGTCGTAATCCGGCTTCGAGAGTGATGTTTGGACGGACCTTCCAACTGTCTTGTCCGTAAAATTCGTAGTTGTAGAAACGGAAGTTGTCTACCGGCCGATCGGTCGCCTGTTGAAATTCGACTGGGCGGCCAACGTACAAGTCGCCGAAATTGTTTCCTGTGGCGTTGGACTGTCCCCATTGGCCCAACGTGATGTAAGTGTCATGATTGGATTGCTGGTTCTTGTTACCCTGCTCGATAACGCCTCCGAACTTTAACGTGTGCGTGTTGTAAACCTTCGAGAGGTTATCTGCCACGTGGAAGCTGCTGTAAGGCGAGAAGATCGGATAGCCGTATGCTGTAAGAAGCTCAGACGTCCAATTATCGATGACCCCAATCGGAACGTATGGATTGGTACCGGGGAAGAATCCGACTTTTTTAGTCAGGCCCAAACCTTCGTAACTGACCTTGTCCGGGTCGGCGTAATTGTAGTAGAGGTTCAGCTTGCTACCTGCGAACAGCACCTCGTTGGTCATCGTCGGATTGATGACGTTTGTCAGGTTGGCCACAACTGAACGGCCGGTGTTGTAACTCGTCAGCTTGCCGGGAATCTCATACGTTGATGAATCCCACCACAAGCCACGCGGGAATCCTTGTGTTTCGTATTCGCGCGCGAGCTTGACCCACAGTTTTGTCTTGTCGCTGATGGAGTAGTCAATGCGCGCCGTTTCCTGATTTCTGTCGTTTGGCCTGAGAACGCTGTAGATATAGTTATGACCGGCGGCGTCGCTATAGTTGGGTACGGGGTAAAGATTCAACAGGGCTGAACCAAGAGGATCCTTGCACGGCAGTAAATTGCCGCCTGGCGCTAAATCGTCCGTAGCACTCGAACCGGCTACGCTACCAACGGTGCAACCTGAGGGAACCTGGACATTGAATCCACTGAAGTCACCGGCCCGCTGCTTCAGCGTCGGAACAAAACCAGGAAACGAACCTTCGTCGACGCGCTGGTAGTAATACTCATAACCGAAGAAGAAAAAGAGTTTGTCTCGATTCTTGTTGAAGTTGGTTCCTGGGATGATTATCGGTCCACCAATATTGAAGCCGGGATAGTTGTACTGGCTTTTCGGACGAGCCACGATCGGGTTGGCCACGTTGTTCGAACGATCGCTGGCCTGGAAGCGCCAGTGGCGCATGTAGTCATACACAGTGCCGTGAAATCCTGAACTTCCACCTTTCGTCGTCGCATTGATTTGCACGGCGCTCGTCCCGTGTTCGGCAGCATAGTTGCTGGTCTGGACTCTTACCTCCTGGACCATGTCCGGATTTGCAGTGATGACGCTTCCATTGTTTGCGCCAAAGTCCATCATGCGTGCGCCATCGATCGTCACATTGTTTTGTTCGCCGCGGAGACCATTAACGTGATACTGATTGGTGGAATTAGCTCCGCTAACAAACCCAACCTGCTCAAGTGTATTTGCGTCCGGAGCTACTACACCTGGAAGGATACGCAATAACTCAATGGCGCTGCGGCTGATGATCGACAGGTTGTCGATTTGCTTTGCGGTAATTGTGTTCTCTCTTGCTCCCGTTTCTGTTTGCAGTTGATCCGCAACCGCACCACTGACCACCGTAACAGTCTCTGTCGGTGCTCCAAGCTCCAGGTTGATGTCCAGTCCGCGCACGCTATTCGTTTCTACGGCAACTGAAGAGAGACTTGCGGTCTTAAAGCCTCTGGCTTCCACCTTGAGTGTGTAGTTACCCGGCGTGACGGCAGTGAAGGCGTATAAGCCTTCACTACTGCTCCTTGTCGTTCGTTCGTCTTTTGTCCGCTCGTTGGTTAGCGTCAATGTGGCGTCGGGTACGGCGGCGCCTGCGGGGTCTTTCACAGTCCCGCGCAGAGTTCCGCTGCTGGTCGTTTGGGCAAGTGCAGACGGCACACTCAGAACGACCGTCAACAAAAACACAAATACAGAGACGCTTAGCGTCGCATAGAGTGGGCGCATGCTTCGTAGAGTCATGATCTCCTCCATCCGGAGCGAAATACGTTCAGGTACCTGTTGCCTACTGTTGAAAAGCTTACTTAGGGGTTTGTTGTACGACCAGACAAAAGCCTTAGTACTCCTATCCGAAGCTCTTTGTCAAGAGTTTTTTATAACCCGCTAAGTTTTCTTTAATGCCTAATGAATGGATCGGGTGCAGCTTAATCCGAAAATCCGCCAAGCAATGGCAATGCCGCACACCTTCTCTGCTTTTTGTCACTCTTCGACGAGTTTATTTCGGATTTTTGGATCTGAATTTTTGGGAACTACAAAAATCTGAATGCTACGCCGGAACGACTGAAGCAAACTTCCGGGCCAGCACCAAGCTGAGCGCACCCATCAGCCGCGTGTCTTCTCCAAGCGTTGATGCAAACACCGGAGCTGACGGTAAATCACTGCAAATCGTATTGGCTGAAAGCGTACTCCGCAGTTCATCAGCAATCAGCGACCATGCTCGTGCGATATCACCGGCAAGGATTACAGCTTCCGGGCTCAACCCTTTTGTCAGATTTGAAATTCCCAAGCCAAGATAGTGCGCAGTTTCGACCAGTGCAGCCTTCGCGTTCTCGTCCCTTGCAAACGCTTTATCGATCAACTGAAGAAATGTCAGGTCGCGAGCTGCTGGTCCGTTTCGCAACTTGTAACGCGCAAGTGCCGCACGTTCGGAGGCGAATGCTTCCCAACACTCCTCGCTACCCGCAGCACACATTACCGGAGCTCCCTTTCCGATCGTCATGTGACCAAATTCGCCCGCGGCCCCAGCCACTCCCTGATACACCTGGCCATCGAAGATGATTCCGGTACCGAGTCCTTCCTCGACCAGGACCAAAATGAAGTCGCGTACATCACGAATCTCTGGTCGACCAAGCCACAACTCCGCCAATGCGGCTGCGTTAGCGTCGTTATCAACTGCTACCGGTATTCCGGTAGCGTTTTGCAGATCGGCCGCAATGGGCCAATTACGCCATTTGAAGTGTGGGATGAAGAGTGCGGCGCCCGTTTCGGGATGAACCAAACCCGGTACGCTCGCGCCAATTCCTTCAATGTTGGCGTGAATTCTGATGAATCTCTGTACACCGGAAACTATTTTGCGATACGTAACTGACATATCGGGATCGGTGTCAAACCGTTCTTTTTCCACCACTCGTCCAACGAGGTCGGCAACTGCAAGAGTCGTTTGGGCCGTACCCACATCAATGCCGATTGCCATGCAGCCGGCAGCTCGCAATCGAAGTAAATTGGGCGGCCGTCCTCCGGTCGATTCACCTTCAACCTCGTAGACCAATCCCTGCGTCAGCAACTCATCGACAATTAGCGACACTGTCGAACGCTGCAACGCGGTTTCGTGGGAGATCTCAGCACGTGAGATCGGTTCTTTCTCACGCACGTAGTTGAGCACGATCTGCCGATTGATATAGCGAATCGTATCCGCGCGCGCGACATTTGCCTTTTTTAGATTTATCCGTCGCAACCTGTTGCTCCGTGCGAAAACTCCATCCACAGATTACGCAGAATTTGTTTTGTAAAGTCTGCGTAATCTGTGGATAGCTCTCTCGGACCGGTCAGCGAGCATTCAGGACAACCGAGGCCGGGGCCAGGTTGTCTGAAGTCGCTCTCAAAACGATCCGTCCGGCTTTCTGTTTTGCCTGAATGATCGCGAGCGCCATGCCATGAAACGCCTTACGCTGACTTCCCTTGAACGGCTCATGGCTGATCTGATTGCCGTTGTCAACGCCCACAATCGAACCCTCACCAGTTAGCTCGAACTTTATGAGGTTATCAGCCCCAGGCACGAGTGTTCCATTCCGATCAACTACTTTCACAGTTATGAATGAAAGATCCGTGCCATCAGCTTTGATCGTCTGGCGGTCGGGAACCAAAACGATTTTGGCCGGCTCTTCGGCGGTCCGTACTTCGTCTGTGAGCACGAGGCGGCCGTTCTTCCGTGACACCGCTTTCAGCACGCCAGGCTCAAAGGGAAGCCGCCAAAACACGTGCATTTCATCGCCTTGTTTTCGTTTTGTACCCTGTGAACGCCCATTGAGGAACAGCTCAACCTCGTCGGCGTGGTTGAAGTACGCTACGACGTCCACCTTCTCGCCGGGTTTCCAGTTCCAGTGCGGAAAAATGTGTAGCACTGGTTTGTTGGTCCACTCGCTCTGGTAAAAGTAAAACGCGTCTTTGGGAAAGCCGGCGAGATCTATGATGCCGAAATAGGAAGTAACGGCTGGCCACGGAAACGGTGTTGGTTCGCCGATATAGTCCCAACCAGTCCAGATAAACATTCCGGAGAAGAAGTCGTTGGCCTTGACGAGTTTCCACGTCTCTTCGTGCGCTGATCCCCAGTTCGCGGTTGAATTGTCGTAGGCAGAACACTCGTAAGTCGGACTGATTTTAAGTATATCTTCTTCTTTCCTGGGCCACCGCAGGATCTCGTCTGACGGCATTCTGTAGCTGCCACGAGTGTGCAGCGAGGAATTTGTTTCGGTTCCGATGATCGGCCGGCCGGGAAACATCTTTGCAAACTCAGGAAGTTTCCTGTGGGCGTAATTAGTGCCGACAAGATCCAGGTCCCCTTCAGTGATCACCTTGTTGTCGCGGCTCACACCATTGCACGCAGAAGTGATCGGGCGTGTCCGGTCGAGATTTCGTACGATTGCAACCAACTCTCTACTGATTTTCCCACCCTCAGGATTACTGTTCCATTGCTCCACCACTTCGTTGCCAATACTCCAGATGAGAATGCTCGGATGATTTCGATCGCGCAGCACCATGTCTTCCAGATCGCGTTTATGCCACTGGTCCCAATCGAGGTGGTAATCGAATTTAGTCTTCTCCATCTTCCACATGTCGAAGGCTTCGTCCATAACGATGAAACCCATTTTGTCAGCCAGATCCAACAGCTCAGGAGCCGGTGGATTGTGCGAAGTACGGAGGCCATTGACTCCCATGTCTTTCAACATCTGCAACTGCCGCTCGATAGCTCGTGTGTTAACGGCAGTGCCGAGCGAACCTAAATCGTGATGATTGCACGTGCCGCGTATCTTGACGGGCTTGCCATTCAGGATGAAGCCCCGGTTGACGTCAAAGCGAAACGTTCGGATGCCAAGCGGCGTCTCATACCGATCGACAATTCGTCCGCCCTGTTCCAACTGCGAGATGATTTTGTAAACGTATGGACGCTCATCCGACCAGAGCACCGGCATTGAAACTTTCAACGTCTGACTCACCTCTGTATGCGAGTCTCTTGCTGCTGCTCCTCTCTCAGTTCCACGCGCGACTTCCCTTCCTCTGGCGTCCTGAATGATAGTCGTGAGGTTTATCGGAGTCGCACCTTTCGAACCGTTGTTCACTTTCGTCTTAATCACCACCGTTGCTGACTGTTCGCTAACCTCCGGCGTCGTAACATAAGTCCCCCAATGTTCGACGTGAACCGGATCGAGCGTCGTCAACCAAACGTTCCGGTAGATACCTGAACCCGAATACCAACGTGAATTTGGCTGCTGTGAGTTGTCGACCTTGACTGCGATAACGTTTTGCTTTGGACCATACGCGAGGTAGGGCGTCAACTCATATTCGAAAGTGCTGTAGCCGTAGGGTCGTTTTCCAAGATAGTGGCCGTTGATCCAGACTTCACTGTTGCGATACACGCCGTCGAATTCAATGAAGATCAACTTCCCTTTTGCAGTTGCGGGAATCGTAAAGGTCTTGCGGTACCAAGCGAGACCACCGGGCAATGCTCCACCGCCTGTGCCCGCTGGATTGTTTTCGCTGAATTCGCCTTCGATGCTCCAGTCGTGCGGAACAGTTAGCTGGCGCCACTGAGAATCATCGAAACCGACATCCTGTGCGTTGGCGACGTCTCCGAGGTGAAAGCGCCAATTCTGATTGAAGGAAACCGTTTTCCCCGGACGAGGATTAGCGAGGCAAAGTGAACCCGCGAAGATAAGCAAACAACAGACGCTGACGACCTCTAATTTTCGATTCATAGATTTTGTGCCTTTTTGTGGCTACGGTTTTAATCCGAGAGCTTTCAACAACTCGGGATCCTCTTGCGCCTGGCCGTTGATCTTATTCACCACCGCAAAGCCACCTGCATAGTCCCACATGGTCCAACCAATGCCATGCTTCTCCAACGCCATTCGCATGTCCTGAATCCAGATCACTCGATCCGCGGCTTTCGCGACTTTACGGAACGCCCCAAACTCGTTACAGGTGATGTAAACATGATGCTTCGCCGCCCACGCAGCCGCGGCGCCAAGCTCTCTGTCGATTCGTCCGGCGTTCCAATTGTCTTCACCATACCGCAGCAGGTTGTACCTGGCCGGGTCGTCCTGAATCGTGTCGAGCAAGAGCTTCACCGCGTCGGGCGACGAAGGATAAGGCACGTTTTTGTAGTACGGAAGATTTGGACCGGCCCATGTCGCGCCCTGGTGCGTGAAGGCGAATGGTTCGTAGTAATGAAAGTTGTAGATGATGTTCGAATCGGCGTACGGCTCGAGAAAAAGCATTTCGTAAAGTCCGGACCAGCGATGACCGCTTGCAATGATCGTGTGATTCGGTGCGCCGGCTCGAATCGACGCGATCAATTTTCCCTGAATCCCATACCAGCGATATCCATCCTCGACCATCGGCTCGTTCAGCACTTCGAGAAAAACAGATTCCGGGTCTCGGCTGGCGAGATGAGTAGCGAAAGCGCGCCAGAATTTGCTAAATGCCTCAATGCCTCGCTCGTCGTGCATCATTCTGAGTTTAAACTCGTCGGTAGGATGGATATCGATGATGACAGCTAACCCGGCAGCCAGGATCGTGTCGAGCGCGTGGTCGAGGTAGCCGAGATAAGTAGTATTGAGAATCGAAGGATCGGGTGTGTCGGCAAGCAGTGGCGCGGGTTCGATGGGAAACCGCACGTGGTCGAAACCCATCGATTTAATCAATGCGATGTCCTGCGCGGTAGTATGAGTTTCCAGACGTGTTTTTGAGTATTCAGGCGCTTGAGAGAACCAGTGACTCAGGTTGATTCCACGGCGCAGACGTCCGAATCGCGCCGCTAGATTCACCGGTTTTTCCTGCTGCACTGGCGGTTTAGAAGCAGGAAAAACGTTGGTTCCGGTCGTGACATTTGACACATGAGTCAAAATAGCGACGGCCGATAGCAGTGTTACTAAATGTTGGATTGGCTTCAGCACGCGCATCTTTTATCAGGCAGGAATTCAGAAATCAAAATAAAATTTTTTGAGAGGTTCAGCCGTGAGCACAAAACTTCAACGATGGTTTGGCTCAATTTTGCTTCTCGTTCCACTCGTCGGCGTAAACGCTCAAGCGACGCGTTTCGCAGCGAAAGCGAGTAAAACCGTGGTGCCCATTAACGCCGGATGGCAGTTTCGAGAGGCAGGTAAAACCGATTGGTACGACGCGACTGTGCCTGGCTGCGTTCACACCGATCTGCTCGCAAACAAATTGATTGAAGATCCGTTTTATCGCGATAACGAGAAGAAGCAGCAGTGGATTGGTAAGACAGACTGGGAGTACAAAACGAATTTCAAGGTATCCCCACAGACGCTCGAACGCGAGAACGTTAAGCTCGTCTTCGAGGGCCTCGACACGTATGCGCGAGTTTACCTGAACGAGCAACTGGTGCTGGATGCAGACAACATGTTTCGCACCTGGCGAGTCGACGCCAAACCGGCGCTGCGAGTTGGTGACAACACCTTGCGTATTGTCTTTCGTTCGCCGATTAACGAGATCCTGCCGGTGATGGCAAAGCTGAAGTACGAACTTCCGGCCCCCAACGATCAGGGCGAGAAGACGTCGCCGTATACGCGCAAGGCTCCCTACCATTACGGCTGGGACTGGGGACCACGTTTTGTCACCAGCGGAATCTGGCGGCCTGTTTCTCTGGAGGCATGGGATCACGCGCGCGTGAGTGATCTTCAAATCGTCGTGAAGAGAGTCTCGCCTGAAGTTGCTGAACTGACTGCAAACGTTGAGGTTGAAGCAAGCGCACCTGGTACGGCCACCGTAATGTTAGAAAACCTCACTGATAAAGTCGTCACGGGCAAACAGCAAGTCAAACTCGGCAAAGGGACCAACCGAATTTCATTCGACTTCACAGTCTCACGGCCATCCTTGTGGTGGCCCAACGGGCTCGGCGCGCAGCCACTCTACAACTTCCGTGCAAGTAGTTCTATAAACGGGCGAGTCACCGATCAGAAGATGATGCGAACCAGCATCCGAACCTTGGAACTCCGGCGACAGCGCGATGAAGTGGGAGAAAGCTTTATGTTCGTCATCAATGGCATTCCCGTTTTCGCGAAAGGCGGCAATTGGATCCCGGCCGATAGTTTTCCTTCACGCATCACCAAAGACAAATACCGGTTTCTGCTTAAGTCTGTGCGCGACAGCAATATGAACATGCTGCGAGTGTGGGGTGGCGGCATTTACGAGTCTGACGATTTTTATGAGTTGTGTGATGAGATGGGGATCATGGTCTGGCAGGAGTTCATGTTTGCGTGCAGTCTGTATCCCGCAAATCAGGAGTTCCTCGACAACGTTCGCGCTGAGGCGATCGATAATGTGAAGCGGCTGCGCAACCATCCCAGCATTGTCATTTGGTCTGGCAACAACGAGATCGAAACCGCCTGGCTGAACTGGGGCTGGCGGCAAAGTCTGCCCGCCTCGCTGTGGGACGACTACAAGAAGATCTTTCAAGGCGTCTTGCAGGAGGTTTGCGCCGCCTACGATTCCACACGGCCTTATTGGCCCAGCTCGCCGCACGGCGGACTCGCGGATGATCCTGACTCGGCGCGCAGCGGCGACGTGCATTTCTGGCAAGTCTGGCACGCTGCCAAACCATTCAGCGATTACGAAAAACAGACGCCGCGGTTTATGAGCGAATATGGATTTCAGTCGTTCCCGAATATCGAGACGGTCAAAGATTATACGCTTCCGGCTGATCGAGATATCGAGTCGCCGATCATGTTGGCCCATCAGCGGCATCCGCGCGGTAACCAGTTAATTCGCGAGTACATGTTGCGCGACTATCCCAAGCCAAAAGATTTCGAATCGTTCTTGTACGTGAGTCAGGTGTTGCAGGCGGAAGGAATACGAATCGGTGCGGAGCATCTGCGACGGATCATGCCGCATAACATGGGTTCGCTTTACTGGCAGATCGACGATTGCTGGCCGGTGGCGTCATGGTCCAGCATCGACTATTTCGGGCGCTGGAAGGCTTTGCAGTACTACGCTCGCCACTTCTACAACGACCTGCTGATCAGTCCGAGCGTGCAAAAGGGAGATCTGAAGCTGTACGTTGTATCGGATCGAGTGAAAGCTGTCCCCGCACAAATCAGAGTCTCGTTGATGAACTTCGATGGAACAGTGCTGAAGAATATCATTCGCGACGTTAGCATCGAGCCACTGACGAGCCGTTCGTATTTCGATGTGAAAGTCGAAGATCTGCTAGCCAGGACAGACAAGAAGAACGTGGTCGTATACTGCGAGCTATTGGTCAACGGGAAAGCGGTCTCGACGCACGACTACTTCTTCGCACCGTTCAAAGAACTGTCGTTCTCGAAACCAACCATCACACCGGAAGTAGCGTCGACACGCGGTGGCTATAGCGTGAAGTTGTCGACTGATAAATTCGCGAAGGCCGTTTATCTTTCTGTGCCTGACCACGACGGCTTCTTCTCGGATAATTATTTCAATCTTGTGCCGGGCAAAGAAGTAACTGTGGAATTTCATTCACGCGTACCGCTCGCGCTGAACGAATTCCGTCAGCGGCTGCAGATCCGTTCTATCTTTGACGCTTTTTAATCCGTGTAATCCGGGCGTCTCCTTGGAGTGCGGCGGCTTGACGCCGCTTTGTTATCGATCGCACCTGATCGAGGCCAAAGCGGCGTCAAGCCGCCGCACTCCAAGGAGACGCCGAAATCAACGGTGCTAAAATCTGGACGGAGATCTTAATAGTGATCGACAAAGTCCGCTGGGGAATCTTAGGAACCGCAAAGATCGCGCTGACAAAAGTAATACCGGCGATGCAGCGCAGTCCGTCGTGTGAAGTGACGGCGATCGCCTCACGTGATCTGGCCAGAGCAGAACAGATTTCAAGTGAACTATACATTCCAAACGCATACGGCAGCTATGAGGAATTGCTCGCCGACAGCTCGGTAGAAGTCGTTTATATCCCTCTCCCTAATCATCTGCATGTTCCATGGACCATCAAAGCCGCTGAAGCCGGTAAGCACGTTCTTTGTGAGAAGCCGATCGCGCTGAATGCCGCTCAAGCAGAAACGCTTATTGAAGTCCGCAATCGCACTGGCGTGCGAATCCAGGAAGCTTTCATGGTGCGAACGCACCCGCAATGGCTCGAAACGCGGAGACTAATTCAAACAGGAAAAATCGGCACCTTGCGATCCATCACCGGCTTCTTCAGTTACTTTAATCCCGATCCGGCGAACATTCGCAACAGGCTCGATTTCGGCGGCGGCGGTTTAATGGATATCGGCTGCTATCCCATCGCGATTTCGCGGTTTATGTACGAGGAAGAGCCTCGCCGCGTGTTTGGCTTCATCGATCGTGATTGGGTCCTGGGCACCGACACTTTGACGAGCGCGGTGCTCGACTTTCCGCAGGGCCATTCAACCTTTACGTGCGGCACTCTACTCGCACCTTATCAACGAATGATCTTTCACGGGACTGAAGGACGGATCGAGGTGCTTATTCCCTTCAATGCGCCTAACGATCAGCCCACACGAATTCTCCTGGATGACGGCAAAGACTTGACTGGAGCGAGCGCCGAAACGGTCGAGTTTCCAATTTGCGACCAGTACGAGATTCAAGCGTCGCTGTTTTCTCAAGCCCTGCGAGAGAATAGAGAGCAGCCGAT
>DATFHH010000154.1:0-39298 GCA_035248565.1 Pyrinomonadaceae bacterium
AGTTGTTAGCTGAATATCCGGCAAATGGTTCGGCCAGCACTCCGCAGAAAGAGTACGGCTATCGCAATGGCCAGTTGTTGGTTAGCGCTTCCAGCGCGAGTCGTGTGAATTTTGCCAACAGCACAAACGGTGCCACTGTAACAGCGCAGAACTACACGCAGGACGGCGTTTATCCTGGCTATCACTTCTATCCGTCCTCAGCAATAGATGGACAACGTTATGGACACTTAATCGCCGGTGGCGGTGATATCAACGACTTCTGGCGCGATGAACATGGGCTGCCAAGCTGGCTGGAAGTGGATTTCAACGGCACCAAAACAATTGACGAAGTTGATGTCTTTACCGTGCCAGAGTGCCCGGCGTGTTTGAATCAATCTGATCCTTCGCCGACGCAAACTTTCAGTCAATATGGGGCCACTGCTTTCGATGTTCAGTACTGGACCGGCAGCAGTTGGGTGACTGTACCGGGAGGTTCTATCACCGGCAACAATCTGGTTTGGCGCAAGATCAACTTCGTGCCGATCACGACCTCGAAGATTCGGGTCGTGGTGAATGCCGCAGCAACTGACGGCGTGGCCAGAATTGCTGAAGTCGAAGCGTGGGGCAGCAGTGCGCCCACAAACGTAGCGCTTACGACAAACGGCGCCACTGTATCAGCGCAGAACTACACACAGGACGGCGTTTATCCTGGCTATCACTTCTATCCGTCCTCAGCGATAGATGGACAACGTTATGGACACCTAATTGCCGGTGGCGATGATATCAACGGTTTCTGGCGAGATGAACACGGGCTGCCAAGCTGGCTGCAAGTGGATTTCAATAGCACAAAAACAATCGAAGAAGTTGATGTGTTCACCGTGCCGGAGTGCCCGGCGTGTTTGAATCAATCTGATCCTTCGCCGACGCAAACTTTCAGTCAATACGGGGCCACGGCTTTCGATGTTCAGTATTGGACCGGCAGCAGTTGGGTGACTGTACCGGGAGGTTCTATCATCGGCAACAATCTGGTTTGGCGCAAGATCAGCTTCGCGCCGATCACGACCTCCAAGATCCGAGTGGTAGTGAATGCGGCAGCAACTGACGGCGTTGCCCGAATTGCTGAAGTCGAAGCGTGGACGGGCAGTACAGCCAGCACTATCAGTAATATCCAATGGCTCGTCACAGACCACCTCGGCACACCCCGCATGATCTTGGATCAAAGCGGCAGTCTGGCAAGTGTGAAGCGGCACGATTATCTGCCCTTCGGCGAAGAGTTGAGCGCGCCCACCGGCCTCCGCGCGTCAGCACTTGGCTATTCCAGCAGCGACGGCGTCCGCCAGCAGTTCACCCAAAAAGAACGGGACCTCGAAACAGGGCTGGATTACTTCGGCGCGCGGTACTACGCTAGCACGCAGGGCCGGTTTACCTCTGTAGACCCAGCCCTGACGTCTGCGAGTGTGTCAACGCCTCAGAGTTGGAACCGCTACGCCTATGGCTTCAACAACCCACTGAGATACATTGATCCGACTGGTGCATGGGTTTGGTCTGCGGCGCTAGGCGGTGGTGCCACTGACGAAGAGCTAAGGCGCAATGCGGGGAACGATAGAAGGGCGCTTCAGGCTGCTAACAGGATCATCGAAAGAAGAAATCAGTTTAGAAACGGGCTCAATGACGCAAGAGCAGCTGGGGCTCAGTCTGATGAACCTGATACAGTAGCGCGTGCGGTGAATGCCTATGGAACTGAAAACGATAACAATGGCGTAACCGTGACGTATGGCACCACCACAGGAGGTACTCCGGCAGAAGCGGGACCGGGACCTGGCCCCGCTCTTACGTTCGATGCGAATGGAGTAGCAACCGCGCAAGTATTAGTAACAATCAGCGATACGGCGCGACTGGATGCGAACGCGTTGGCTCAAGCGATTGGTCACGAAGGCTGGCACGTCGCGGATCGTCAGAGCTTTGCGAGTTACCTAAACCGGGAGATTGGAGCAGCGGGAGGGCTAGCCAACTTTGTGGGTACGCCGCTTGAAACTGCCGCGTTTAACTCACCTCACAACCGAACCGTTCAGACTACGGAGTTCAATGCTTACATCGTCTCCGGGCTAATAGCACAGGGACGCGATGCTTTGGGCCATAACCTTCCAAACTCAAGTTTCAATGGGCATGAGGTTTGGAATCGAAGCTGGACCGCTGCTGAACGTCCTGGTTTGCGCGCTGTGGGAGCCTTCGAGCATGTGACAACCTCTTCGATATACGCCAATAAGCTTAACCAAAGAATCTTTTCACCATGAGAGGTGACCAATGAATTCCTATGTGAAACTCGGGGTGCTAATGCTGATGCTAGCACTTAAAGGCTTTACGAGCGGACAAGAACCTAAAGCGGATGATCTACCGGCAGTAACAACAGCGGTAGCGCCGAACTACTTTCCTACGGCGCTTCACTCGCATGCAAGTGGTGAAGTTGTTGTGGCAGTGAAGATCGCCTCCGACGGTTCGGTAACTTCAAGCGAGGCTATTTCCGGTAGTGCGGTTTTAGCGGCTGGAAGCATGCAAGTTGCGCGTCGTTGGAAGTTTGCTACTATGAAAGATAAGAATCAAATCCGGAGTGCGCGTTTGACTTTTGTATATCGTCTCGTACCGAGAGACACACCGTCAGATCAGCTGCTGCCAATCTTTAAACCACCTTACCGCGTAGAAATAACACACGTTTTGCCGGACGAGACACCGCTGCCGTAGGGGTTACTGCATGGGTGGATCTCGCAGTGTCGAGAATAGTTCGTGAAATCACTGTCTCGACTGCTCGTAATGAGAGACGTAGGCAGAAACCCAATTGACTCTCTTAGTGCTGCTGTTCTTTGACAAATTGCCTTCGTGCGTGCTGGTGCGCGGGCAGTCGTTACCCGTTCTTAACCCAAAAAGAACGGGATGTTGAGACGGGATTAGATTTCTTTGGCGCGAGATACTATGGAAGCCTCCAAGGAAGGCTCACTTCCGCCGATCCACTCTTAGCGGGACAAGTGATGAGAGTACTTGCAAATTGAAAACTAATAAAATCGGGTAGGTATCTCCCTCCGCGCAACAGTTCACCCGAAAGAAACGGGATAATGAAACCGGACTGGATTGCTTGACCTGCTACCCGAAAACTGGCCCAGAATCAAATATCATTTGGCCTTTTTGACAAAGCAGATTCTTGCGCAATGCTTAGCACTAGTTTTAATCCATCCTGTCCCCCAACTCCCTCTTGCATTCCCTCACCTCGCGGCGTTAACATGCAGCCCTAATTGAGCGCAAAAAAGCGGCTTTTTCCTTAACCTTCATAACTAATTACTGGCCGGAGGTTCAAAATGAAAAGCCTTAAAGATATTCTTGCGATACTGGTGGGCCTGGCGTCGGCCATCGGTGCGATCTACTACTTCTACAAGTTTGTGACCGAGCCGCCTGCTGCCGGTCACACCTCGGGATGGATCGCACTCGGCCTGGCAGCAATCGCCTTTGTTTGTGGTCTGATATACTTTTTGGGCCACGTTAACAAAGAGGAAGAGATTCACATTACGCAATAGCGGCACGCGCTCGCTGAGCACCGGGCTGAAACTGATTGGCCCGATTGTGAACTTGCGCCCCGCTACCCGACACCATATTGGACGCCGTTTGTGCACCTACGAAAGCGGCTTACGTGCGCAGACGGCGCTCGTTTTTATAGAGGTTTGACACTATAAGGAGAAGCACAAATAGATGTTTCTAGTCCTGATGATGTTGCAGCAGCTTCGAGCCACGCAGCCACAGTACTTTTTCCTGGTCACCTTGCTGTTACTGATTGCCGGAGGAGTCGGCTGGTTGATTGCTGCGGTTCTCGGATTCGCCCGATCGCCTGCCTTCGGCCCATCGGCGCGCTGGTTCTCTTACGCGGCTGTCTGCCTCATCATTTATCACCTTCACTTCCTGCTCTTTGGTGTGTTTGTCTTTCTCGGGATGAGTCAAGACTCAGTCGACCTCAGCACCGCGCTCGGTATCGGAGCTTTCTTCAATCTGTTTGTGGTGCTCGGTGCGGTCTGCGCGATCATGGGTTTTGTCAGAATGACGAATCCTCGATAGTTGTCGATCGCTAAACTCGCGTTGATGAATAAGAAACTGTTGCTCGTCGCCGCGCTTGTGCTTGTCGGAAGCGCGGCGGTTCTGTTTTTGATTGCTTCACCAAAGGCGACCACTTCTAACGACTCCAAAGATCAATTCGTATACCAGCGAAATGGACGCTTCTTCATCGGGCGGAAGCCATTTCGGTTTGTCGGCGCCAATGTCGCAGTGATGTTTCGCGACGAAGATCGCGAACGCATGGCGGACACACTGCGTCAGGCAGCACAGGCTGGAATAAAGGTCGTGCGTGTATGGGCCTTCGGCGAAGGTGGACCAAATGATGTTCAGCCGGTCGCTGACCTTGCCGACTGGCCACGTAATCATCCATTTCGCTGGGCGCCGGGACAGTGGAATGAAGATGCCTTCGTTCACCTCGACAAAGTGATCGCCGAAGCAGCGAAGAATCATTTGTACGTGCAACTCTGTTTGACTAACTGGTGGCGCGATACGGGTGGTGTCACGCAGTATCTGCGCTGGGCTGGAATCAATGATGCCGCGGACGACAGTTATAAGTTCGGTATCAACGCTGAAAGGGCGATGCTCTTTTACTCGAACCCGGAAACGCGACGTCTCTATCGTGAACATCTTGAGAAACTCGCAACGCGTCGAAACACGATCACTGGCGTGGTCTATCGCGACGATCCGACGATCTTCGGCTGGGAGTTGATGAATGAAGCACAGGCGATTACGGGACGTTGGGCCGAGCGACGTGCGTGGTTTACGGAGATGAGTGCTTATTTAAAGTCGCTGGATCCCAATCACATGATTGCGCCGGGCGCCTGGGGATATCGATCCTCCGCTGAACGCCGCGAATGGTTGACAGATCATGCGATTCCAACGATCGACTATTGTGACGTGCACAATTATCCGCGCGACGATCACGATAGTTTTGTCGATTCCCCCGGCGCCTTGAAAGAGTTTATCGAGAACCGCGTTGCGGCCGCCTACTCGATTAGAAAGCCATTGGTGTTCGGTGAGTTTGGGATGGGAGTCGAAGGTTATAACGGCGCTTCACAAGTCGAATGGTACAGAGCGTTTTTCGAAGGCAATGCGCGCGCTGGATCAGCAGGCGCGATGTTTTGGACGCTAACACCGGATCCACGACGAGGTTACGGCGTTACTTATTCGATGCCGCGTGACACGCAGTTGTTGGAGGAGATCGCGCGAGCGTCACAGATGTTTGATGGACTTCAATCCGCAGACCCGCCTGCGCGTCTGGAAGATAGTTCGCGGCATCTGATTCCGCGGCAATTTGTTTGGACACGTGGCGCAGGGGACGCCGCCATCTTGCCGCAAATGATCGTCAGAGAAGACAAATCGATTCTCTACCAGTTCAAGCCGCAGATGGCGAGTGCCGAACGTTTTGAGAAGTTTGGTGGAGGACCCGGTTACATTTGGGGATCTGGCTCAGGACATCTCGACTACACGGTGCCGCCGCGAGATGATCGCCGGCGCGTGAGTGAGATCATTGTACGTGCGCATGTTCAACCTGTGTTGCCGGTTGATGCGTCACCTGATTTCGTCAAGACGCGCGTGACGCTTTTTGTCGAGGGATGGAATGCGGGATCGCGGTTGATTCCGGTTGAAGAAAAAGAAGAGCCCATCATTCAGGAATGGCGCCTGACTGGATTGTTGTTACGTTTGCGGGCGATGCGTGGATTGCCGTTGACGATTCGTTTTGCAGTGACGCCAGAATCCGACTGGCTCTACGGAGTTAACATCTCGAACTGGCCGGAGGGTTACGACTCGAAGGATGCGAGGCCGATCGAAGTCGAGCTGCGCCACTAAAATACACAGCCACAAAGAAGCACAAAAAGCACAAGTGGAAGTATAAAAGACAGTAGTTAGGTCTTTGGACTAATAATACGCACTAACTGGCCGGGCTGAATCGTCGTTAATGCCTCTGCTACTTGAGGCATTAAAGCGATCGTATCCAGCAAGCGTGTGCTCCGTACTTCGAGCACTACGACTCCAATACTGAACCTCGTTAGATTCTGCTGAAACGTAAGATTCCGATCACCAGTTAAGAAGACATCAAACCGTTGTTGGGCTTTTTGCAACAGCCTTCCATTGGCCAGCCCTCCCCAACCCATTTGATTGACTGAGACGCAATGATGTTCAGTCAAGGCGCGACACAAGCGCCAATCAAGGCATTCGTCAATTAGAATTCGCATGTGAGGTCAAACGGTTTCCAGCATTTTTAGTTTGCCGGCTTCGATTACGGCTATGGCCTGCTCTCGCTTTACCGTCGGAAATGCTTCGAGGAAATCCTCGATAGATTCGCCGCCCTCAAGATAATCGATGAGGTTTTGTAAGGGGACGCGCGTTCCAACAAAAACAGGTGTACCGCCCATGATCTCAGGGTCAGTGTGTACAATTCCTTTGAGTTCCTCTGACTTCATTACAATAGAAATATAACATAGCCGAGGTTCAATGAGAGATTGCCGTGGCGGCGAGAAGAGGGAGCGAGGTTTGGTCCAGTTGGTAGATGGCAGCGCAGCGAAAGATGGTTTATATTAGGTGAACTTCACAAAGTAACACGGTAAAATTTTGATTACAGCATCGACAATTGAAACCATTATCCAGGAAATGCAGCACTTATCGGAAAGCGAGCAGCGCGCCTTGGCGGGCGCAATACTCGAGGATCGAAAACTGGAGGCATTTGTCGAAGAATTAGAAGACCATCTCAGTTGCGAAGAGGCGACCGACGAGGGATCCGCGGAACTATTCTTGAGTTAAAAACACCTCACAAATCCCAGGAAAATCAGATGGCAACACCTCACGCGCCTACGGCATACTCGCTTCTCACACGTCCCGCAGCGCGCAGACAGTTGCGGCGATTGCGAAAGACAAACAATCCAAATGCGGAAAACATTCTTGGCCGGGATCATGTCCCTCGCGGAAAACCCCCGTCCGCCCACTGCTCGTAAACTAGTGAATCGATCTGAAATGCGTCTCAGAATTGGTGACTATAGAGTGCTCTATTCAATTGACGATGTGCGTCGAACCGTCACTATCGTGGTGATTGCACACCGTCGAGAGGTTTATCGGTGAGAAGCGATATGGACGCTTGGTCCAGTTGGTAAATTTTAACCGAGGGGACGGGGCCGAGGTTGAGGGCGACGACCGGAGCAGCGTGATCGCGTAGCGCGGAGGTGAGGGCATCGTTGCTGAAATAACGGCGGCCGCGTGCGACGATTACAAAATCTCCGACGACGAGTTGGTTTAGAGCTTCTGGATCTGAAAGCGATACGCACACCAGATCGTGCCTGCCTTCACGTTCCGCGTAATACATGGCTAATGATGGACTCTCACTCGCCACGCGCGCGCCGACTCGTGCACGACTCGCGATCTCGACCATCACGTCGCGCATACTCGCATCGTAAAATTCGTCATGCGGGAAGTAGTATCCAGCCCATTCCGTCCCGCCGCCAAAAGAATTCGTAAACAGACGAAAGTGCGGCGCCGCGTGAATCGAATTAATTACCGAGGCACTGATCACTGCGACCGCGAGACACGCCGGCACGTAATGTTTCAAACTCGCCGCCCAATCGAAACCCGCGATGCGGTTGGCTAACCAGCGACCAGCCCACTGAATTCCGAGTGCACTCGTGATCAGCACTGCGGGCAGCACAGTAGTGTAATAGCGCGTGAACTTGCCGCCGGAAAAACTGAACGCCACCACCCACAACATGAACCAGAAGAGAATGAAATAACGTCCATCACCGAGCTTGCGTCGAAACAACAACGGCAGCCCAACCAGGAAACTGATCACTGTCAACAGCGGCAGCTTCACGGCAGTAAAAACTAAATAAAAATAGACCGGTACTCCTCGCAGCCAATCGTCAAAACGTTGCGTGTAAAGCCGGTTCATGAACTCGTAACCGTCATGGCCCACGCGCTTGCCGCCAGCAAACAAGCCCATCTGACGCCACGTCTCCGGCAGCAGGATCGTCGGACTCAACACCAGAAACACCAGACCCATGATCGCGAAGAACGCGAGCAGCCGTTTCTTGCCCAACCGCCAACGAGTCTCAGGAAGATTCTGAAACATCCAGTAGTAGCAAATGCTAATCGCAAACAGGTGTGGTAAGTACTTTGACGCGACCATCGCGCCATACGAGGCGGCCGTGGCCCAGTAGTATTTGTTCGGACTCTCGTCAGTGCTTTCAGCGACGCGCTGCCCGCGTAGCCAAAAGACGTTTGCCAACAGAAAGAAGAAGAGTAAAAACGAGTCTTCTTTTGCAATTCGACTAAAGCCGATGGCAGTTGGATCAAAGACCCACAATGCGGCTGCGATCAGTGCGACTTCGACGCCAAAGAGTTCTGACGTAATCAAAAAGATAAGAACAGTACTCAACGCTCCAACGATCGCGCCGGGCAACCTCAACGCAGTCTCAGGAGCAATTTGATTTGCGGGTCGTAGCGCGTTCCACTTTTCTGCGAGGACGATTGCACCGGCTTGAAAGGCCTTCATTAGCATCGGATGTTCGCCGTTAGCGCCTGTGAGCCCGTGAGCACGGTAATCAGCAACGGCGTTGAGCTTGTTGAGTTCGTCTTCGCTTAGACCTTCGGCACTTAGACCGCTGACGCGGAAACCTAAGCCCGAGATCGTCAGCACCAGTAGGGCGACGAATACAAGTGTGCGGCTGTGAGACAAGACACCGCGACCGGCAAATAGGTCAGGTCGTAAACCAGCAGTGATGATTGCTTCAGCTTGTGCGGACAAATCGACTCCTCAACAAAATTCGAAAGGTTATCGAAATAGACGCATGCGTGTCAAAGCAATCCACAGATTACGCAGATTTGATTAATTTAATCTGAGTAATCGGTGTAATCTGTGGATAGAACCTATGGACCAAACTGATCATCCCCAGCTCGCGCGACGTCTCGGCCTCTTTGACGCGACCATGATAGTTATGGGCGGCATCATCGGCTCTGGAATTTTTATGAATCCATCAGTCGTCGCGCTTCAGGTCCATACTCCGTTTCTAATTCTCGGTGCATGGATTCTCGGCGGACTGTTTGCCCTCGCGGCCGCATTCATCTGGGCAGAGCTCGCGTCGCTGCGACCCGACGTTGGCGGCCAATATGCTTACCTCCGCGAAGCCTTTCATCCGGGCGTTGCATTTGTTTACGGATGGGTGCTGTTGCTGGTGATTCAAACCGGCGGCATGGCTGCTGTCGCCGTCACGTTCTCGCGTTACTTCGTCGAGTTGACTCATTTGCCGATCGCCTATCCCTACCTCGCTGCGATCGTGCTCGCCACATTGACACTCATCAACTGTCTCGGCGTGCGTGCCGGCAGTACTGTGCAAAGCATTCTGATGGTATTGAAAATCGTAGCGATCGCATCGCTTGTAATCTGCGGATTCCTTTTTGCGCAGAGAAGCACCAACCCGTCGGATCTTTTAGACAGACCACCTTCAGTCGATCTCTTGACGGCATTTGGCGCGGCACTCGTGCCCGTAATTTTCTCTTATGGCGGTTGGCAAACAGCGACGTTCGTCGCGGGTGAGATCAAAGAGCCGCGTAAGAACCTGCCGCGCGGATTGATCCTCGGTGTTACCGGAGTTGTTCTGCTTTATTTGGCGGCGAATGTGGTCTACATCAGCGTGCTCGGAACTACAGCTCTCGCATCTTCAGCCGCGCCCGCGTCAGATGTAATGCGTCGTGCACTCGGAAACTTTGGCGCGCGAGCTATCGCATGTGGCATCGCGATCTCGACTGCCGGTTTTCTGAGTCAAAGTATGTTGACCGCGCCGCGCGTCTACTTCGCAATGGCCCAGGATGGCCTGTTCTTCAAGAGCGTCGGCTTTGTACATCCGCGAACACGCGCGCCGATTGTTGCAATCGCTCTTCAAGGACTGCTGGCGATCGTAATTGCGCTGCTCGGAACTTACGAACGCATTCTCAGCTACGTAGTCTCCATCGATGTAATCTTCTTTGGATTGACTGCGTGCTGTATCTTCGTATTTCGTAAGCGAGAACCAGCGGACATGGGTAAGATCACGCGAGTTCCGGGACATCCGTTCACGACGATCGTATTTGTCGCGGTGTGCTGGCTCGTGGTTATCAACACGGTCACCCGTTATCCAGAGAACACGTTGATTGGAGTCGCAATCATGATCGCAGGCATTCCCGCGTATTTATTTTGGCGATGGAGGAAAACGAATGACTCCGGCGCGTGAGGTTGTGGCCTCGTCCTACATGCATTGGGCCAAGACGAGCTCCGGCGCAAAATTCAATCTGGCGACAAGTGGTTTGGGTAATCTCAAACTGCGCGAGCTTGACGTCTCGTTCGACGATCTCGAGATCACCGACGGCGGCTACGGTTATCAACCTCTGTTAGAAGCAATCGCGACGAGGTATCGAGTCAACACAGACTCAGTAGTTACTGCGGCTGGAACAACCTTCGCGAATCACCTCGCAATGGCTGCGCTTATTAAGCCCGGCGATGAAGTGTTGTTCGAACACCCGGCTTATGAGCCGATGCTCGCGCTAGCTCATTATCTTGGCGCAGAGGTGAAACGTTTCTCGCGCACGTTCGAGAATGGATTTCGCATCGAGCCAGAGGAGATCGAATATCTCATCAGCAACAGAACGCGTTTGATTGTCTTAACTAATCTGCACAATCCAAGTGGCGTGTTGATTGACGATGCGACAATCAAACGGATTGGCGAGATTGCACGGCGAGTAGGCGCGCGTGTTTTGGTTGACGAGGTTTACATCGAAACGTTATTTGAGGAGTCGCCACGCACTGCGTTTCATCTCGGGAAGGAGTTTGTCGTCACGAGCAGTTTGACGAAGGCGTTCGGGCTGAGCGGGCTGCGCTGTGGATGGATCTTTGCCGAGCCGGAGCTTGCGAGACGCATGTGGCTGCTCAACGATCTCTTCGCTGCGACGCCGGTGCACGCAGGCGAGCGGTTGAGCGTAGTCGCGCTGAGACAACTTACAAAGATCGCTGAACGCAGCAAGCAGTTGTTGGATCGAAATCGTCAAATACTGAATGAGTTTCTTGATACGCGCGACGATCTGGAAGTGATCAGGCCGGAGTTTGGGACTGTGATGTTTCCGCGACTGCGGCAGGGCGCGTCGGATGAACTCTGTCAACTGTTGCGTGAGAAGTACGAGACGTCAGTCGTGCCGGGAAGATTCTTCGAGATGTCTGGACATTTCCGGGTGGGGATTGCTGGAGAGACAGGCACGCTCGCTGCAGGTCTCCAGCGACTTGGTAATGCTCTCGATGAAATTAGCCGCGGATGAACGCGGATTCTTACGGATTTCTTGCACGATCAGCCAGTCGCGCACCTGTTCGGCGGCTTCGATGCCGACAGCTTCGGTGGTGATTCTGATGGGAGTTCCGGTGGGCCAGTTATCACGCTTCAACATTGGACCACCAACCGCCTTGTAATACACCTTGCCTTCAAACTTCTTCTCACCGGTGCGTGATTCAAAAACCAAAATGCGAACGTCAAGATCAGGTGAATTCAGAATAATCGTACCGTTCTGAAAGTCGTCAACGTCAAACTTCAACAGCACTACGATCGATTCGGTTTCGCTTTTAGCTCGCTTGACGGCAGCTTCGCGTTTGAGATCGCCGATCGACGTGCCGGTGACATTCTTGAACTCGTCAAGTTGCTTCAGGAAACTCGTGAAGATTGCGTCTTCGCTGAGTAGCCGTTTAGAGGAGGGTTGTTTCCCTACGAGCAGAACGACCTTTTCTTTGAGCTCACGTGCGCTGCTTTTCTGACTTGCCTGCGAATCGGGTTGTGGCGCAGTGGCTGGTGGCTGCGTCGGTTTTGGAGAACGCCGGCCAGACTGCGTGAGAGCAGACGTCGCAAACAGCAGCAACAGGCTCGACGCCGCAAAAATATTTTTAGCCACGGATTTCACGGATAACACGGATTGCTTCTCGTGCGTAGTAGGTCAGTATGATGTCGGCGCCGGCTCTTTTGATGCTTGTCAATGTTTCCATCATCACGCGCTCTTCATCGATCCAACCCCTCTGCGCCGCTGCTTTGATGAGCGCGTACTCGCCCGACACGTGATACGCCGCAAGCGGAATGTCGAATCGTTCGCGGACCATTTTCAGCACGTCGAGATAGACCGTCGCGGGCTTAACCATCAAAATGTCTGCGCCTTCGGAGTAGTCGAGTTCCGCTTCACGCATTGCCTCGCGCGCGTTCGGCGGGTCCATTTGATAAGCACGACGATCGCCAAACTCCGGCGCGCTCTGCGCCGCTTCACGAAATGGACCATAGAAGCCAGACGCATACTTCACCGCATAGGCCATGATTGCCGTGTTTTCAAAGCCTTCGTGGTCCAGCAATTCACGAATTGCGCCGACCTGTCCATCCATCATCGCCGAAGGCGCGACAACATCTGCGCCCGCCGCGGCTTGACTCAACGCCGTGCGTGCCAGCAACTCGAGCGACGGATCATTGAGCACTTCACCGCCGCGAACGACGCCGCAATGACCGTGCGAAGTGTATTCGCACAAGCAAGTGTCAGCCATGATGATTACTTCCGGCGATGATTGCCGAATCGCGCGAATCGCTCGCTGCACGATTCCGTCTTCCGCGTATGCACCTGACGCGAGTTCATCCTTCGACTCAGGCAGACCAAAGAGGATGATGCTACGAACACCGAGATCGTAAGCCGCAGCAACTTCCTTTGTCGTCTCGTCGATCGAGAGGTTGTAAACGCCCGGCATTGACGAGATCTCGCGCCGCACGCCGGTGCCGGGACAAACAAACAACGGCAGCACGAAGTCTTCGCGCGCGAGTCGCGTCTCGCGCACCATGGAACGGAGTGCGTCGTTTCTACGAAGTCTGCGAGGACGATAAGTCATCATTTCATTTACCACCGATGATAGGCAGGATGACCAGGTTTGACGGCGACGAACGTGCCACGACAAGTCGCGCAAATTTTGTCGTGAGCAATCAACTCGCCTTCGACGATCGCGCGATCGTCGGTTGATTCCACCACGCGTGCAACTAGTTTTACCGGACGATCGCTCGGCGTTGGGCGCAAAAGTTTGATCGAGTATTCAGCGGTGACTGTGCACGGTGGTTTGTCGGCGCCGGCTTTGTTCATCAGGTGCCATGCCGCGGTCCAGTTGCAATGACAGTCGAGCAGTGTGCCGATGATGCCGCCGCTCAACATTCCCTCAAACGCTTCGTATTCTTTGCTCGCCTCCCACTCTGCAACGACCTGGTCGCCGTCGGGAAAACTGCGAACGTGCAAACCCTTTGGGTTCGCCGGACCGCAGCCAAAGCAGGCGAGATTGGGTGCGTATGTTTCCTGGATGCTCTTCACACTTATGTTTTTATGTGCTTTTTGTGGCCTTAACTGCTGCCGGAGCTTGAATCGCTGAATCTTCCCAGTCGCCGTGTACGGCAGCTCCGGTACGAACAGATACCGGCGTGGTTGTTTGAATCGCGGCAACGACTCAGCCGCCAGAGCCCGCAACGACTCTTCCAATTGCGCCGAGTCGGATTTTACCTCGTGCCTCACGACAAACGCACACGCACACGGCAATCGATCGAAATCGAAGTCCTCGACCACAGCCGCGCGCGCGACACCCGGATGCCGCAACAACACGCTTTCGACTTCAACTGGAGAAACCCATTGCCCGCTTGATTTGAAACAATCGTCACTGCGTCCCATGTGATACCAGTAGCCATCGTTGTCTCGCCGATAAAGATCGCCGGTGCGAACCCAACCATCAACAAAGGTGCGAGCCGATGCTTCCGGATTCTGCCAGTAGTAGCCCGAAGCGCTCTCGCCTTTGATCCACAAGTTACCCTCAGCGCCTTCCGGCGCCTGCCCACCTTGTTCATCAAGGAGCCGCGCCTCGTAGCCCTCGAGCAGTCGGCCACTGCTGCCGTAGCGCACCTGGCTCTCGTGATTCGACATGAACATGTGAAGCATCTCGGTCGAGCCGATTCCGTCGAGTACTTGAACGCCAAACTCCTTTTCCCACTCTTCGCCGAGATGCGCAGGCAATGCTTCGCCTGCCGAAATGCACAGACGCAAACTTGAACAATCGAGTTTCTTGCCAACGCGGTGATGTTCGAGCAGCAGATTGTAAACAACGGGAACACCGAAAAAGATCGTCGGGCGATGTTCAGCGAAGATTGCCGCGATGACATCAGGCGAAGGCTTCTCGCTACAGAGAATAGACGTGGCTCCGTTCAACAGCGGAAATGTAAAACTGTTGCCGAGTCCATAAGCAAATGGCAACCGTGACGACGAGAAGAGACGATCTGACGCTGTCACTCGCAAGACTTCACGGCAGAAAGTCTGATTCGTGTAGAAGATGTCTTTCTGGCGATGGACCGCGCCTTTCGGTTCCCCAGTGCTGCCGGAGGTATAAAGAACGAACGCTGGATCATCGTCCGCCGCTTCACAAAACTGCGTCGTGTCAGAAGCCTGCGATCGCAATCCGTTCAAATCGTGCACGTCAATCTGCGGAATCCGCGGCAGCTGGTCCGCCTGTTCCGACCGTACTACGACCACATTCTCCAACGACCGCAACTTTTCCGGCGCATGTGTCAGCAACGTGTGGCAGGAGTCGGACTCAACCAGCGCCAGAGTGGCCCCGGAGTTGTGAAGGATCGAACACTGTTCAGCGGGTCGAAGGGCCATGTTAGTCGGAACAGCGATTGCCCCGAGCGAACACGTGGCGATAAACGCTTCAATGAACTCAGGTGAATCGTGCAGCAACAGGGCAACGCGGTCGCCGTTGCCGGCGTGTAATGAGTTGATGACCTGGGCCATCTTCAAGGTTTCCGCACGCAGTTCGCCATACGTGATCTCGCGCCGGCCGAATTTGATCGCCGGCGACGATGCTTCGTGTGTGAAGGTGGCGTCGAAGAGGTTCATGAGATAATTAACCGCGGATTACACGGATGACCCGGATATAGCCGGATAATAATGGAAATCCTGATCTTCCTACTAGTTTTGCTGACGGTCATAACGATTGTCGGCCATTTGATTTGGGTGGCGATAGCGGCGATCCTGCGTTGGATCCTCAGTGAAAACAAGACCGGGGATCCGCTCGACGACCTCACCATCACCGAGCGCCAGATTGGAAAATTTTACAGTGAAGGCAAACTCAACGACGAGCTTTATGAAGCGTTAATGAAACGGATTCGGGCGGAACGTGCTGGAGTCGCGCCACCCGAATCGCGACCAACTCCGGAACCACGATCCGCACCAACCCCGCAGCCAGCAGTAGTAACAGCTTCCTTCCTCGCCACTGACGACAAGATCGTAATCGAACCGACTTCATCACCCGTTCCGGTTGAAGTCGTGACGCCGCCACCGCGCCCGCCAAGACGGCCGTTTTCCGAAGTGCTCACCTCGTTAATGGAGGAGAGCAACATTCGTTGGGGCGAGATCATCGGCGGTCTGCTTATTATCGGTTGCTCGACTGCTCTCGTCGTCAGTCTGTGGGCACAGATATCTCAGATCCCGGTGCTGAAGTTTTTGATCTTCACAACTGTCACCGCGGTTCTGTTTGGCATCGGACTCTACACCGAACATCGTTGGAAACTTCCGACCACAAGCCGCGGCATCCTGACCATTGCGACGTTACTCGTGCCTTTGAACTTTCTCGCCATCGCCGCAGTTTCGGCGAGTAACACTTCAGGAGCGCTGGTAATCGGCAGCGAACTGATCGCGCCTGCCATCTTTCTGTGTCTGGTCTATTTCGCTGGCCGCATCATCACTCCTGGCTGCGCTCACATTCTGTCAGCCGGCGTGCTCGGATCGTCGGTGGGACAATTACTCATAAGACATCTCGCGGCCATAGACGCATCGCCCGCGCTTTTGATCTTTCTCGGGGCGTTTCCGGTTGCGTGTTACATCGCGACAGTCGGATTCGCGTTGCGAGTCGTGCTCCACGATCGTGAAATCGACGAAAGCGAAACGACGACAGTTTTCACTGTGCTGGGAACGATGAGTTTCGCTGCGCTCCTGCCGTTCGGGTTGTTGCTCTACAGGTCTGGTCCGATGGGCTTGTCGATGATGTACCTCGCGCCGATGGTCACGTTGTGGGGCTTGCCGATGCTCGCAACCGGCACAATCCTGTGGCGACGAATCAACGACGAGAAACTTATTGCCTCGAGGACTACCGGCACGGCCTTGGGAATCCTCGGTGTGATGATCGTGTTGGCGGGAATGTTCCTGGCATGGCCCAACCCGTCCAGCATCATGCCAGCAGCGGCGCTCAATTTCGCGATCTTTACCGCGCTTGCTGTCGCGCTCGAGTTGCCAGTCGCTCATTTGATCGCGGCCATCTGTTTCGCTTTGGGTTACCTCGTCGCGTTTCATGTCTTCTTCGGAAATATTCCGTGGATAAACCTCCGCGTGATGTCGCTGCTTGACGTGAGTCTCTCTGAAGCGAGCGGCGAGGCGCTCGTCGGTGCGTTTGCGCTTTTCATAGCCGCTTCGGAATGGCTCTCCGCACGAAAGAGAGAACGCGATAGCTTCTATTATCTGGTTGCCGCTTGCTTGACTGCGATCGTGAGCCTGTCACTCGCACAGGTGTTTGTGAACGACGAGCACAACGCTCTCTGGACCGTGTACGGTCTTTACTCGCTCGGTGCTTTCTGGATCGCCTGGCGACGAACGTTGACGCCATTCACGTGGATCGGATCCGTGTTGCTGCTGTTTTCGCTCGCGCACATTTACGCGCATGGGTTTTCGTTTCCCTGGCAGACGGCACTCTTCACGCACGCAACGCTTTGCGCCGTAGCGGCAATCGTCAGTTCGCGTTACAAAGACGGCAGAGTGTTTTCAGCAGCACTCAACTACAGTGCGCTCATTTCTGTCGTTCTCGGTGTGGTTAGTCTGTTTCAAGCGAACACGTGGGAAATCACGTGGATGCAGGCGCAGCGACTCTATTGGATTGCCGGCATTCTGCTGCTTTTGCTCTGGCTCAATCGTCGACGAATTATTCTCAACGCGTTTCAGATCGCGTTGATTTCCGCGCTGGTATTGACGGTCAAAGCAGCGCTGCAACAGTACGACTGGTATTCCTACCTGCCGCATGCGTTTCTGCATCCGGCTGCACTTCAGATCCAAGGAACTGTGCTGGTGGTGTTTTGTCTCGCTTGGGTCGCATTGCGGCTGACGGTGAGAAGAGCGCTACGGAAGTCAAGCCTCACCTTGGAGTGCGGCGGCCCGGCGCCGCTTTGGCCTCGATCTAACGCGATCGATAACAAAGCGGCGCCGGGCCGCCGCACTCCAAGGTGGGGCTTGCCGATCGACAGTCATTACTCAGTCGATCGCTTGTTGCTTTGGTTCCTGGTTCCCGCTTTCATGCTGCTTGCAGTTTACGGATCTCTTTCCGGTCTCACACAGGAACTCGCAGCGTTGGGCCGCGCTTACCCCGGTTTCAACATAGCAGGATTTCCGCATCAGGAGGCACTCGCTGTTGGCTCGTGGATCCTGCTAGGCCTGTTGACTATCACACTACTCGCAACTTTTTGGGAGCGCCGGCGACACATTTATCTACTCGGCACACTGTTCGTTTTGTCAGCAGCAATTCCTCTGCTCGCCGGACAGTTCGAAAAACTGCTAGCCACTGCGACCGCATGGCGCTTGCTGGCTGCGATATTTTTATTTGCTGGTTCCATCGTGCTCTGGTATCGCGACGCTATTTCGCAACGTCTTGCGGCGTATGGCTGGCCTGCAATTGAGGATAACGACGCATTTGTAACGCGGGCGCGGACCTTGTTAATCGCCCTAACAGTCGCGCCGCTGCTCGTCTTCACTGTTTTCCCTGCGCTGCGAGCTGTTTTCGGTTTGCCGATTCAAACTCCAGCGCCCGAGTTTCCGTGGTTCGATGGTTTCTCATACGGTGGGCCACTCGTGCTCGTGGCGCTGATCCTAATCGTCTATGCAATCCGTGAGCGCACGCCAGAATTCAGTTTTTATGCTGGCGCTTTTCTTAATTTAACTGTGACCGTCGTATTTCTGCTGACAGTTGCTGCGGTAAATGGAACGATGGACCGTGTAGTCCTGATTCGTGTGGTTCAACTAAATGCGTTGACTTTGGCTGCGTACTCACTACCGTGGCTAAGCGCTCGCCAACGTTGGCAGCGAGCTTTGGGTGGAAGTGATGCCGGGTTTGCGCACTACCTGATTAAGTTGCAAGTCGGTCTGGCTGTTGTGCTGAATGTTTGGTTGTTGTTGCCGGTGGTCCTCGCATTGGTGTTCGTGCCGCAGGCGGTGGGAGTCGGCACAAGGGCCGCTGGTAGTTGGCTGGGGTGGTTGACTTTCACGATCACCGCTCTTGCAGTCGTGTGGTTGGCCACGAGCCGTATCATACGATTCTCAGCCAACCTGCTTGCTGGTTTACTCCTGACGGTGGCTTGCCTGATTGCTTTTACCGTTTCTGGTCTCAATGGCTGGCTTGGATTGCACACGCTTACGGTGTTGTTTGCACTGACCGCCTGGTTGATGCTCGCGGCCGCAGACCGCATCGATCTCGGCGACAAGTGGCGAGAGAGATGTTGGGAGTTGGCCACCCTCATTGGGGGTGTCGCAGCGTTTCTGAGTGTGCGGACGTTGGCCGACGCAGAAATGAATCACTGGTGGTCGATTGGACCACTGCTTGCCATCACCAGCCTTGCCGCTACTTTAAATTGGAAGACACTGCGTCGCAGTTACATCTATGCCGCTGGCCTGCTTTTCACTCTCACTGTCTCGCTGTGGTGGGTCTTCGTCGTCGAACGTGCCTTTTACGAAAGCGAGTTCTTACTCGTGAACGTGATTGCCGGTTCGCTCGCCGGTGTTCTTTGGCTCTGGCTTGAGCTTTGTTCTCGACGCCTAGGTGAAAGCGTATTCAGTGTCATCCCTTCTTTCCACAACTTCGCTGCCATCTTTTGGCTCGGGTTGCTGGGACTGATAGTGGTCGTAAGCGCGTTTATCGATCGATTTCAGTCACCCGTGCTTAACACGCCGCTCTTGTCGTGGCTGGCGTTTCTTTCAGTGTTGACATTCATGATGGCGTGTTTGTGGGACAAGAGCGCAAAGTACGCGGTGGCTGGTGTGTATGTGCTCGGTCTCATCGCGGGTGCCCTCGTGCTTCAACAACTCGAGCTGAGTTCGACTCGCTTCGCCTGGTCTGCAACCATTTTGCTGTCAGCTTACACGCTATCAGTGGCTCTGCTGTGGCATTTCCGTCAACGACTCATCACGTTGGCCGAGCAGTTCGGTGTACCGCGACGTCTCAGCACCGACGCTACAAATCTCAACTGGCTTTCGGCAGTGACGATCGTAGCGGTGGTCACAATCGTTGTGCTGGCCTACTGGATAGATCTCCGGTTTCTCGACGTCGAGTTGCGGACATCTGCGGCTTTAGTGGTCGCGGTGCAGTTTCTCACTTTTGCTGTGTTGGCTGAAGGTGCGTGGGAGCAACGCTGGCGACGCGCCGCACTCGCAGTGCTGATTGCCGGCATGGTTCTCTTCGGCTGGTCATGGTTGACACCGGCTGTGAATGCGACATGGCTGAATCGCAGTGTGATCCTGATGCTCGAAGCGTTTGGTCTAACGGCGCTTTACGGTCTGTTGCTCGACAAGGTGAATGCTCGCTTTCCGAGTTGGACCAACGCTACGCGCGCCTGCGTACCGTGGTTACTCGGAGCGGGCATCGTGGCGTTGTTCTTCTGTTTGGGAACAGAGATCTCATATCAGATCAACTTCGGCGTGGTTCGCATTAATCCGTTTTCAATGGTCGCTATCGGCGCAACACTCGTTGCGGCGATCGTCATCGGTGTGCTTTTCGCATTGTCGCCAAGTCACGATCCTTTAGGCCTGCCTGAACGCCGCCGCATGCGATATGTCTACGCCGCCGAAGTCATGCTGGCGCTACTGTTCCTGCACATCAGGCTCACGCTGCCGTGGTTGTTTACCGGGTTCATCGAACGATACTGGCCGCTCGCAGTGATGATGATTGCTTACTTCGGTGTCGTAACGAGCGAAGCATTGCGACGTCGCAGGCTACTCGTGCTGGCCCAACCACTGGAACGCACCGGTGTGTTTCTGCCGCTGTTGCCGGTACTCGGATTCTGGTTAGCTTCGTCCGACGTCGATTTTTCGGTGCTGCTATTCGTCATCGGCGGACTGTATGGACTGCTTTCGATCTTGCGGCGATCGTTTGTGTTTGGCGTGCTGGCGGCAGCGGCCGGGAATGGCGGCTTGTGGTACGCGCTCCATCGCAGCAACGATTATCAGTTTCTACAACATCCGCAGTTGTGGTTGATTCCGGTGGCGCTGTCGGTGCTCATCGCCGCTTACCTCAACGAGGACAAGCTGACTGAGGATCAGATGGCGGGCGTCAGGTATCTTTCGCTGGTGACGATCTACGCCTCGTCGACCGCGGACATCTTCATCAACGGCGTCGCGAATTCTCCCTGGCTTCCGTTGATACTCGGATCATTCTCATTGGCGGGAATCTTCGCCGGTATTGTGTTTCGCATTCGCGGACTACTATTGCTGGGCTCGATCTTTCTGTTGTTGTCGATCATCACGATGATCTGGTACGCCTCGGCAAACCTGGGCTGGACCTGGTTGTGGTACGTCGCCGGTATCGTCACTGGCGCCACGATCATCTTCATGTTCGCCTTGTTCGAGAAAAAACGCGGCGAGGTCCTGCGCGTCGTCGAAGGCCTCAAAGACTGGGAACGTTAGAACCATCCTCAGATTACACAGATTTATCTGCGTAATCTGTGGATGGATTTATTTTTCGTCCAGCTTGCGGCCGGCGTTGAGATTGTCCCAGTTCATGATCGCGTTGAAGACCAGGAAGTAGCTCCCTTTTGTCTGTCCGCGCCAGAATGGGTTGGTCGAGAACAACAACACGTGGCCGTTGCCCGAAGGCACGTCGACGATCGCCGCGTGCTGTGCGATCTCATCGCCTCCGTCCAACAATCCGGAAACAAACAGATCGCGACTGTCTGCATAACGCAAGACCACGCGCGGACGTTGATTCGGCGGAATCAATCCAATCGCGTTGCGCCGTTGCTCGTCTGTGACCGGCGGCGCTTCCCATGCCTCAACTCTCGGCGGCGGCTCGGGAATCTCCGCCGGCGGACGCCCTTGCGGAACATCCGGATCGTCAGGCGTGCCGCGACCAGTCGCGCGTTGTTGGTTACGTGGCCCACGACCACCGGCGCCGTTGCTGATGTTGAAAATAGCACCGTTGAAACAATACATCGCAAGCGAATCGCCGTAGCCATAAGCGATCGGACTCGCCGAATCGACTGTTTTGATGCGCAGTATGTCGCCAATAGCGCGAAGACGTTGCGATCTGCTCGCGGAAACTCCCTGCGTGAAGCCATAATTAACTGCGAACTCCGACGTCTCGTCGACTGTAATGAACAGCCCGCCGTCTCTCACAAACTTCTGCAAGTTTTGCAAGCCACTCCAACCAAGACCTGGTCGCATGTCGTCAGTTTCATCGATGCGGCCGAGATTCGGCGTGAGCTCAGTTTTCTTCCACGGCAGCGGATTTCCATACATTGACATACCGTTGATGATCGCGAGTCCGTTCCGCCCGACCGGAGCAAACAGGATCACGTCGTACTTGCTCTTGAGATTCGGATCCTTCGAGACATCCTGCGTACTGATGTACGCATACGGCACGCTTAACTGATCGAGACCGATGCGATACCAGCCTTCATCTTGAGTGCCCAACCACGTATGCATCATCGCGATGCGCGCAGCCCTCACCGGATGTGTCTTCACTGACGGAGCATCGGCGACCGCATACACCTGAATACCAAGCTCATTTGTCACCTGCCGCAAGTCGTCTGCGGAAGCTTTGCGGATGATGAACGAACCACGACTAAACTTTCGACCAGCAGCCTCGAAGGGTTCTTCAGCCGCTTCGATATCGATGTTTTTCAAACGATAACGCAGCGTGACGAGTGCGTTATCAGCGTTGTGATTGATGAGATAGACAGAACCGGTGCTTGAAATGCCACCAGGCGCGCGCACTTCAGCAGTCACGCGGTCCATCGGCGCCTGTAGCACCTTCGTATCGGTAACACGCACCACCTCGACGTTCGCGAGCTCACCCATGGTCCATGCGGTGTCGTCGTAAATGTCAGTCTGCGGGTCATTTGGCGCCCAGTACTGATAGTCGAGCAACGCATCGGCGATGCGACTGTAAGGTTGGTCCATACGCACGATGTAACTACCTGCCGGAAAAGTGCGATCTTCAGTTTTAGGCACCGGCGTCGGAGATGCACCTGGCGATGGACTGGCTGCCGGACTGGCCGATAGCCGCGCAGCACCACCACCCGATCCCGCTTTCTTCTTTACGGCAACCGTGAACGGCGCGGTCGCTTTGCTGATCTCAACGCCTTGCGCCTGAAGCGTTCTGAGCAGCTCCGCCTGATTGCCAGGACGCAGGTCGTTGCCGGGAAGAACGTAAGCCGCCGGGCCCTCGTTCTTTGGCTTGTCGATGGAGCGTTTGCTCTTCAGGTAGAAGTTTTTGAGAAACAGGTTTCGGTTAGTGCCGAAATAATAGAGCGACGTCAGCAGCGCTGATTCCTCGTAGTTGTTGTTGTTGCGCTGAGACCATTTTGCTTTTGGCAGTGGCGGATTCTGACGATACCACGTCCGTTGGTACTCACTCGGCGACAACGTGCGCTCGAGTGTGTCGGCGCCGCCATTACCGAAGGTCTCATACAAACGACTGATGCCATTGTGAGTCGCCGCGATGAACATCAAATAGCCCGGCGACCACGTATCGAAGTTGCCGTGCGCGAACACGCCCGGCATGCCAAACTTCGTCATCTCCGAGACGTTGTTCCAGCCGACCATCTGCCATTCGTCGGTTAGAATCGGATCGACCCAGGCGTTGTATGGACCATCGCCAATGGTGTTGTCGTAAAGATAGGGAACTGATTCGTGGAGGTCGTGCAGCACTTGCGGTTTCCACGCGAGATACGTGTTCATGATATTGCGCGTGAGTTTCAACGACAGTCCGATCGCGTCGCGATTGTTATCGTGCGCAACGTAGTGGCCCCAGTAGACCAGTGGAGGCCAGTTCTCGTTTGGATGGGCGAGGTGCCAGTTGTAAACGTCAACCATGCGGTTGCGGCCATCGACTTCGACAACCGGCGTGATCAGCGTCAAGACGTTGTCGCGAATGAACTTCACGTAGGGACTGTTGTCCACGACGAGGCGATAAGCCAGTTCCATCAGTGCCGTTGGCGAGCCGGTCTCGGGCGAGTGAATGGTGCCGGTGATGTAGTAAACAGGAAACGACGCCGCCACCAGCCGATCTGCTTCGGCCTCATCCATGTTGATGGTTCTCGGATCGGCGAGCTTCGACAGCCGGGCGCGGTTCTCTTCGAGCTTATTAATTAATTGTTCTGAGGCGACTGCCACGGCGATCATCTCGCGGCCTTCTTCGGTCGTGCCGATCGAAAAAACCTTCACTCGCGGACTTGCGCGCTCGAGCATGCGCATGTACTTGTAAACATCTTCTGCGTAGGGCAACTTGCCGGGCGCGCCGGCGACGTCGCCGAGCACTGCCTTGGGAGTTGGCACGTTCGGCGAAGCAGGCAGATAGTCAGTCAGGGGCGAATTGAAGTAGGGCGCGGTTGTATACTCGCGAATCTTGTTGGTGTACTCCTGATCGATTGGTTGATTCGGATCGCGGCCCGGTTTGATCTGGGCATCGACGACTGTTGCGAATGTTGAAAGACAGAGAGTGAACAGGAAGAGCGACCAAACGGGGCGCGAAAAGGTCATATGTTTTTTCCTCAGCAGGCTTTTAGCACAGATTACACGGATTTTGAAATCCATGAAATCTGTGTAATCTGTGATATCGATGCCGGATGAAGTACAGAAAGTTAAGACTGCCGGTGGACTGCCGGCGATAACGGCGACAGTCAAAGCTGTCTCTTCGGAGATGGGATTGATTCGCGGCGTGCGGACGTTATTGAAGGTCAATCAAGCCGGTGGTGTTGATTGTCCTGGTTGCGCGTGGCCGGAACCCGATCGCGAGCGTTCGCATTTTGAGTTCTGCGAAAACGGCGCGAAGCACGTCGCAGAGGAAGCAACAACCAAGCGCGTCACGCCGGAGTTTTTTAAACAGTGGAGCGTTGCCGATCTTGCGGAGCAGTCGGACCAATGGCTCGGCGCACAGGGACGATTAACTCATCCGATGTTGTTGCATCGCGGCGCGACTCACTATGAGCCGATTAGCTGGGATGATGTTTTCGAATTACTCGCCGCCGAACTGAATTCACTCAACTATCCGGATCAGGCAATCTTCTACACTTCCGGCAGGACCAGCAACGAGGCTGCGTTTCTTTATCAACTCTTCGTGCGACAGTTTGGCACCAACAACCTGCCTGACTGTTCAAATATGTGTCACGAGTCGAGCGGCACAGCATTAAATGAAACGATCGGCATCGGGAAGGGAACAGTCACGCTCGAAGACTTCGACGCCGCGCAAGCAATCTTCGTGATCGGACAAAATCCCGGCACTAATCATCCGCGAATGTTGACTGCGCTCGAACGCGCAAAACGAAAGGACTGCAAGCTGGTCCATATAAATCCACTGCCGGAAGTTGGGATGATGCGCTTCAAGCATCCGCAGGACGTGCTCGGGTTGTTCGGCTCAGGAACTAAGTTGGCCGATCTCTTCCTGCAGGTGCGAATCAATGGCGACGTGGCATTATTGAAAGGGATCACGAAGGCCGTGCTCGCGCGTGAAGAGCAGCAGCCGGGAAAGGTTCTCGATCACGAGTTCATCAGTAGGTATACCAACGGCTTTGAAGACTTCGCTGGGGCACTGCAAAGTGTTTCCTGGGACGAGATTGTCGAACAGAGCGGCGTGGCGCGGGAAGAGCTCGAACAAGCGGCGCAGATCTTCATCGAATCCGAGCGCACGATTTTTTGTTGGGCCATGGGACTGACACAACACCGCAATGCAGTCTCAAACATTCAGGAGATCGTGAACCTGATGCTCCTCCGCGGACAGATTGGAAAACCGGGCGCGGGAGTGTGTCCAGTGCGTGGGCACAGCAACGTGCAGGGCGATCGCACGGTTGGCATTTGGGAGCGTCCGGCCGCTTCATTTTTAGACAAACTCGGCGCGGAGTTTGGTTTCGAGCCGCCGCGAAATCATGGCTTCGATACAGTCAAGGCGATTCACGCGATGCACGATGGACAGGCGAAAGTGTTCTTCGCACTCGGCGGCAACTTCCTTTCCGCGACGCCCGATACCGAGTTTACTGCCGCGGCATTGCGTCGCTGCCGTTTGACGGCGCACGTCTCAACAAAGCTGAATCGCTCGCATTTGATAACCGGCGACCGGGCTTTGATCCTGCCGTGTTTGGGCCGAACAGAGATTGACGTGCAGTCAAGTGGTCCACAATTTGTCACGACTGAGAATTCGATGGGCGTGGTTCAGATCTCGCGCGGTTCGCTTCAACCCGCATCGCCGGAGTTATTGAGTGAGCCGCAAATCCTGGCGCGTTTGGCGCGAGCGACGCTCGGCCAGCGCACGACAGTCGATTGGGAAGGATTGAGTGGTGACTACGACAAGATTCGCGATGTGATCGAGCGAATCGTACCGGGTTTTGACGACTACAACGCGCGCGTGCGCCAGCCGGGTGGCTTTTACCTGCCGAACGGCGTGCGCAATCGAGTCTTCAATACTGCGACAGGCAAAGCGCAGTTTACTGTTCACGAATTGCCGAAACACGATCTTGGTCCGGATCAGCTTCTGATGATGACGATTCGCAGTCACGATCAGTTTAATACGTCCATCTACAGTCCGAACGATCGTTATCGAGGAATTCGCAACGGACGTCAGGTGGTGTTTCTCAACAAGGACGACATTGCCGCGGCAGGCTTGCGCGCGCGACAGGTTGTAGACCTGGTCAGCCACTTCGAAGGCGAAGAGCGAATTGCGCGGCGATTTGTTATTGTGCCTTACGATATTCCACGGCGTTGCGCTGCGACTTACTTTCCCGAAGCGAACGTTTTGGTCCCAGTGCGCAACGTGGCTCTGAAAAGCAATACTCCAGTATCAAAATCAGTTGTAATTACCATCCGCCCTGTAACGGAGGAATAGAGCAAAGATGGCTTCTCGATCTGCAAAGAAGAAACCAGCCAAAAAGCGAAGCGCTGCGACAAAGAAGGCAGTTGCCAAACGAGCCGGACGCAAACGAGCTGCGAAACCAGCAACTACGACCAAGGAGAAACTCTATGCGAGCCTCGTGGTCCAGTTGCTGAGTCTGCTCAAAGGCGAGAATGATTTCATCGCCAACGCGGCAAACTTCAGCTCGTTGCTGTTTAACTCGCTGCCGAACGTTAATTGGGCGGGCTTCTACTTTCTGCAAGGCGAGGAACTGGTCCTTGGACCCTTCCAGGGCAATCCTGCCTGTGTTCGCATTCCGCTAGGTGCTGGCGTATGCGGCGTGGCGGCGCAGCAGTGTGAAACGATCATCGTGCCTAACGTGCATGAGTTCCCCGGACACATCGCCTGCGACGTCGCGTCGAATTCTGAGATCGTCGTGCCGCTGTTTGATGGTGAACGATTGCTTGGCGTGCTCGATCTCGATAGCCAAACGATCGGTAGATTTGACGATCAGGATGCGGAGGGATTAAACGAGTTGGTGACGGTGTTTGTGGCGCATGAAGAGGGATTGGGAATGTAGCCACAAAGACGCACAAAGATCATGATTAGTCTCAGAAGATCAAAGGAACGAGGCCATTTCGATCATGGATGGCTGAACACGTATCACACGTTTTCCTTCGATCAGTACTACGACCCGCGTTATATGGGCTTTCGCAGTTTACGTGTGATCAATGAAGACTTCGTTGCGCCCGGGCGTGGATTTCCGACGCATGGGCACCGCGATATGGAGATCATCACCTACATTCTCGAAGGCGCACTCAAGCACGAAGACAGCATAGGAACCGGCTCAGTGATTCGGCCGGGTGACGTGCAACGCATGACCGCCGGCACTGGCGTCAGACATAGCGAAAAGAATGCGTCTGACACTGAGCGCGTCCACTTGTTGCAAATCTGGATCTTGCCGAATGCCGAGGATCTGAAGCCCGGGTACGAACAGAAAGCGTTCTCAGAAGAAGAGCGACGCGGACAGTTGCGACTGATCGCGTCAGGCGACGGGCGTGATGGTTCAGTGCAATTGAATCAGGACGTCAGTTTGTTTGCTTCAATACGCGCGCTTTGCGTGGATTCAGGTTGCGCGCGGTTCGATCGACGTGAATGGCGAGAAGGTTGAGCAGGGCGACGGTGTAGTGATTATGGGCGAATCGGATCTGAAGATCACGGCTGAAGCGCCGGCAGAGATCCTGTTGTTTGACTTAGCGTAAATGCAAACTATAGACGCCTCCTTGGAGTGCGGCGGCCTGGCGCCGCTTTGGCCTCGATCGCGTCCGATCGATAACAAAGCGGCGCCAGGCCGCCGCACTCCAAGGAGGTGCTCGAATCTTCGTTCATGACCACGACTCCACACCCACGACGATGGCATGCATTGACGCTACTAGCAATCGCGGAGTTGTTGGGAATGACGCTTTGGTTTAGCGGTTCTGCCGTCGTTCCTGCTCTCACGCTTGAATGGAAACTGACTCCCTTGCAAATAAGCTGGATCGCGAACGCCGTTCAGTTCGGTTTTGTTGCCGGCACGCTGCTCAGCGCTACCCTCAACCTGCCTGACATCATCCGGACCAGACACTTGTTTGTCGTCTCTTCATTTCTCGGCGCCGTCGTAAACATTATCTTTGCTCTTTACGTGCACGATCCTCACTCAGCAATCGCGCTGCGGTTTCTGACCGGAATTTGTCTAGCCGGTGTCTATCCGCCAGGCATGAAGATCATGGCCACGTGGTTTCGCGAACGCCGCGGCATGGCGCTCGGTGTTTTGGTAGGCGCGCTGACGTTAGGCAAGGCGACGCCGTATCTTGTCAACGCACTGGGAAGCGCGAACTGGCGATCCGATATACTTTTCGTTTCGGTTCTCGCAGCGATTGGCGGACTGATCGTGTTGTTCTTTGTCGACGATGGTCCATACGCATTGCCGCCGGCGAAGTTTGACGTGTCGCAGATCGTGAAGATCTTCAGTAACCGTGGCGTGAGGCTGGCGAGCTTTGGTTACTTTGGTCACATGTGGGAACTGTACGGTATGTGGATCTGGATACCGGTAATGCTGCGCGCCAGTCTTGCGATTCAAGGCGGAGATCCACGTTTGGCCGAGCTCGGTTCGTTCATCGTGATCGGAACGGGCGCGATTGGTTGTGTCGTCGCGGGATTGATTGCAGATCGCGTCGGACGAACCGTCGTCACTTCGTGGGCAATGGCGATCAGCGGCACTTGTTGTTTGGTGATCGGTCTGCTCTACGGCGGAAATCCGCTGTTGCTGTTGCTCGTCGCTGCGGTTTGGGGCGCCACGGTCGTGGCTGACTCCGCGCAATTCTCTTCGTGTGTAACTGAACTCGGCGATCCGCAGTACATCGGCACCGCGTTGACGATTCAGATGTGTGTTGGATTTTTACTCACGACGATCTCGATCGAGTTGATTCCAAAAGTCGCAAACGCGCGCGGCTGGCGTTACGCGTTTATGATCCTCGCACCCGGTCCGTTGTTTGGAGTGATTTCGATGTTGCGACTGCGACAACTGCCTGAAGCCGTGAAGATTGCTCACGGAAGACGGTAATACGGATGAACGCGGATTTGATCCGGATTTATTTGCGTAAATCGGCGGCTGTGTTATTCTCTCCCCACAGGTGACTTCGATGAAGTATCTCTTTTGCCTCAAAATTCGTCTGAACCTGGCTTGATTCCCGGCTAGGCCGCTTCTTTTTCTTCCATCAACAACTAGACGTGTATTTCCAAGTGGACTCTTTGGGCTGTTCACTTTCGAGGTCGATCATGCAACAAGCAGCTATTGAAGTGCGCAATCTTCGTAAAAGTTTCCGCAAACGCAGCGGTTTTCGAAAGAAGACTGAGCTCTGGGCCGTCGACGACGTCTCGTTCTCTGTTGCTCAGGGTGAGACTTACGGATTGCTCGGACCAAACGGCTCCGGCAAGTCGAGCTTAATCCGAATTCTTTCGACACTGCTCATCGCGGACAGTGGTTACGTGCGTCTGCTCGACTACACACTGCCCGAGCAGCAGGAAGAAGTGCGCCGGATTATCGGCCGCGTCAGCGTCGACGCCGCTTTCTACAAGAAGCTCTCGGCGCGTGAAAACCTGCTCTACACGGCATTGCTTTACGGGCAGAACGCGCGTCAGGCCGAGCACCGCGTGATGGAGATTCTCGAGCAGTTGGGAATGGAGAACACAAAGTTCTCGACGCCGCTCGAGGAGATGAGCCGCGGTATGCAGCAGAAGATCAGCATCGCACGCGCATTGATGATTAATCCGCCGCTGTTGTTGCTGGACGAGCCGACGACCGGTCTCGATCCGAAGAGTCGTCGTGACGTGCAGTCGTTTCTCGAGCAGCAACAACGACGCGAGGGGACGACAATTCTGTTGACGACGCACGACATGGCTGAGGCGGAACGACTCTGCTCGCGCATCGGTTTTCTGGCGCATGGCAAGCTCGTGGCTGAAGGGACTGCGACGGAGCTAATGCGACGCGCCCGCGCGGACACGCTCGATGACGCCTTCATCACGCTGACGGGTGAGGAATTAAAACCATCCGCAGATTACGCAGAGGTTAATCTGTGAAATCTGTGGATGGATTGGGGGGTACCAATGGAAGCAACTCTGAGACAAACATGGGCCTTCCTGTTTCGCGGGTATCACATTACTCGTCGTTACATCGGTTGGGTCATCGTGTTCAACTTCTATGCGCTCGTAACTTCAGCGACAGTCGCGCTGATCGGCGTTGCCGCAAACGACTATCAACTGACGCTGAGACTCGTGGTTGGCGCTTTGTTGTGGAACTATCTTTCATGGCTCTACAACGAGATTGCGATGTCGATCGCGTACGAGCGTTGGGAAGGCACGCTGGAGTACACGTTCATGGCGCCGGTGGCGCGATCGATCCATTTGCTCGGCGTCAGTCTGTTTTCACTGCTGAACAGTATTCTGACAAGCACGATCGTGCTCGTTGGGCTAATGCTGTTCACCAATTTGAATCTGCGGGGCGCTAATCTGTTTGGCGTGTTCGTGGTCCTGGCGGTAAGCACGATGGCGTTTGTCGGACTTGGTCTGTTTGCAGCCGTGTTCCCGGTGATGAGCGCCGAGAGAGGAGCGGAAGCGACGCATATCTTTCAAGGCTCGCTTCTACTTGTTTCCGGAGTTTATTATCCCATCGACGTTCTGCCCGGCTGGATGCAGCCACTCTCGGCGCTTTCGCCGGCGACGTACACGCTCTCAGCCTGCCGGAAATTGTTTGGCGTTGGAAATAGCAATTCGACGGCTGAATATCTCGCCGGTGCGCCGTTGTCGGCAGTCTCGCACGAGTTACTGATACTCGCTTTGATGGGTGCAATACTGTTGCCGCTTGGTCTGTTTGCGTTTGTGCGCATCGAAGCCTGGGCCAAGAAAACAGGGAAGTTGAAGAGAACAGGATGAAACGCGAAAGCAGCGAGGAACTCAAAGAACGTGCGCGCGAAATCATTCGGCGATTGAAGCGTACTTATCCGGGCGCGAAGTGTTCGTTGAATCACAGCAATCCGTTTGAGTTGTTGATTGCGACGATTCTTTCAGCACAGTGCACGGATGAGCGCGTGAATATAGTCACTGCCGATCTGTTTCGGAAGTACAAGAAGCCGGACGACTACCTCAAGGTGTCGCCGCGAGAGTTGGAGAAAGACATTCAGTCGACCGGCTTCTTTCGAAACAAGACGAAGTCGATTCAGGGGACGTCGAAGGTTTTGCTGGACGAGTATGGCGGCGAAGTGCCGCATACGATGGACGAGTTACTCGAGCTGCCCGGCGTTGCACGCAAGACGGCGAACGTGGTGCTTGGTAATGCATTTGGAGTGAAGGCAGGAGTCGTCGTTGACACTCACGTTACGCGACTCTCGCATCGTCTTGGATTCACGCAAGAGAAGACCGCGGAGAAGATCGAACAAGACTTGATCGAGATCGTGCCGAAGAAGGACTGGGTGATCTTCCCGCATTTGATGATCTATCACGGACGAAAGATCTGCAAAGCCCGCAATCCGCTCTGCGCCGAGTGCCAGATCGAAAAGCAATGCCCGTCTTCATCTCTGAAGACGGGCGTTCACCCTCCGAGCTAGGCCACGAAAAAGCACAAGCTGGCGACTATTTGGCGAGTCCGTTGTGGCGCGGCTACAATCTGCGCACCGTGAGTTACAGATTCCCCTGGCATCGTCTCAGCGATGAGCAGTTGCTTGATCTGCGCATCTGCGATCTCCCAATAAAAATCAAGGGTTCGTTTCTCGAACCCCACATAATACGCCTTTACAACGAGCTCAATTCCCGCGGAATCCGCTTCAAACCGCATGTTTGGCTGGCCGAGGAGTGGTTTTCACCTGACGGCGTGCCGGGTATCGCGATCCCGTTCTATCTCGCGCATCCGCGCCTGATGAAGCTCGAACGCAAGCAGATGCTGGAAGTCGAAGGCGGCACTGACACTGAATGCATGCGCATCCTGCGACACGAGGCGGGCCATGCCCTCGACACAGCATTCCGCCTGCACTTCAAACGCCAGCATCGTGAACTCTTCGGCTCTTTCGCGCAACCGTATCCCGACTTCTACAAACCAAAACCAAGAAGCCGAAAGTATGTGCTGCATCTGCCGGCTTGGTACGCGCAGGCGCATCCGGCTGAAGACTTCGCGGAAACCTTCGCAGTCTGGTTGACACCACGCTCGCAATGGCGACGCCGCTATCGTGACTGGCCCGCGTTGGACAAACTGGAATATATCGACGAGCTGATGCAGGAGATCGCCGGACAGAAACCGAAGAACAGAGTGCGCACGAAAGTCGAGCCGCTGTCTGCATTGAGAGGAACACTGCGAGAACACTACCGTCGCAAACGTGAGCGTTACGACTTCGAGTGGCCCGCAGTTTACGATCGAGATCTACGTCGCATCTTTTCCGACGATCCACGACATACAAAGAAACCGAGCGCGGCCAGTTTTCTTCGCAGCGTGCGTAGAGAGGTGCGCCAGATCGTTGCTGAAGGAACCGGCGTGCACCAGTACACGATCGATCACGTGCTGCAAAACATGATCGATCGCTGCAAAGAATTGAAACTTCGTGTAGCAACCCCCTTTCGCGAAACGCGGCGACGTGTCATGATAGTGCTGACTGTGCAAGTAATGAACGTGCTCCATTCAGGTTATCACCGCATAGCCGTATGACCTTCGAGCCGCGAAAGAAACTGCGCATCATCGTGCTGGTTCACGAAGACCTCGTCCCACCCGATTCGTTGAACGGTTTCTCGGAAAAAGAAAAACTCGAAATCAAAACTGAGTTCGACGTAACTTCGACCTTGAAGAAGATGGGCCACGAGGTCTATCCGATTGGTCTGTACAACCAGCTCAACGTGATCGGCGACGCACTGTTGGCACACAAGCCTCACATCGCTTTCAACCTGCTCGAGGAGTTTCACGGATACCCGCTTTACGATCAGCACGTCGTCAGTTATCTCGAGTTGATGAAGCAGGCCTACACGGGTTGTAACCCGCGCGGGCTGACATTAGCACATGACAAAGCACTGACGAAGATGATCCTCTCGTATCACCGGTTGCTGGTGCCAAACTTCGCGGTGTTTCCGATGAATCGAAAAGTGCACCGGCCGCAGCGGTTGAAGTTTCCGTTGCTGGTGAAATCGATCAGTGAAGAAGGCTCGATTGGTATCGCACAGGCTTCGATCGTACATGACGATGAGAAGCTGGCCCAGCGTGTTGAGTTTATCCATCGTCAGAACAAGACTGCGGCGATCGCCGAGCAGTACATCACAGGTCGTGAGATTTATGTTGGCGTGATCGGAAACCAGAACATTCAAACTTATGCGCCGTGGGAACTGGTGATGGAAAAGCTTCCCGAAGGCGCGGAGAACATCGCCACTCAGAAAGTAAAATGGGATCCCAGGTATCAGGAGAAAGTTGGCGTCGCTACTCGAGCCGCAGACCTCACGCCTGAACAGCACAAGACCCTCGAACGTCTGTCGAAGCGAATTTATCGTTATCTTTTCTTGAGTGGGTATGCGCGTTTGGATTATCGCATGACTGAGGAAGGGCAGTTTTATTTGTTGGAAGCGAACCCGAACCCGCAGATTGCACACAACGAAGATTTTGCTGACTCAGCAGAGCACTCGGGTGTGCCCTACGATCAGTTGCTCCAGAAGATCATCACGGTGGGCCTCAACTATGCGGGCCGAAACTCCTGAAACTCGATCCTCATTATCAATTTAAACCATCCATACATAGGAATCGAGTTTGTATGTTGTCAGGAGTTTTTTGGTCCATGACGCTGGTCCTAACTCTGCTTTTCACGCTTAATTTAATAATCCGCATTCATCCGCGGAGATCCGCGGCTAAAAATATTCTTTCAGATTGACACCAATTCGTGAACTCTTTCCGTGCAAATCATTCTCCCGCAAGGCGTTTCGTCACGAAACAGTCACATTGCCTGTTGAAGCCCCCTTCTGCAGCCGCTAAGATGCCAGTGTCTTTTGCGGTGCCCCTCCTCACGTAGAAATACCAAAAGTCGAAATTACTTAGGAGAAGGTGCTTCCCTGCTTATGGAGTTACGAAAACTGTTCCCCTGTTTTTTGGTTGCTCTTCTGATCCTGGCGGTTTGGTCCACATCAGCTTTTGCGCAAACTCGTCCGCGAGTCACGACCCCGAACGGCGATGCCAACGATATTTCGTGCTCGCCGGATGAATTTGTGGTCCTGGCCAGTGCCGCTGCCGCGGAATCAAAGCCGGCCTGGGAAGCTAAACCAAAACCGGTCATCGATGTTGCACCCTCCGTCAGTTCTTCGTACTCGGGATTTATTAAGTATGAGTCACTACTTATGGGCGCGATCGATCAGCGACTCGGATCTCGCTATCGCTGGGGCGCGACTGGACCAGACAGATTTGACTGCTCCGGATTTGTGTGGAGCATTTTCCAGGCGAGTGGAATCAACTTCGAACGAGCGAGCGCGCGCAATCTGTTTGCGCGTTTTCCGGCGCCTCCAGTGGAAGAGCAATTCAAGTTTGGGACGCTGGTATTCTTCAGTGGGTTAGCACACGTCGGTGTAGTTGCTAACGAGCATGGCTTCTACCACGCCTCACGGCACCACGGAGTGATCTATTCGGAGTTTGATGAGTATTGGCTGAAACGCATCGACGGCTTTCGCCGCGTGCCACTGCCCGTGCAGGTTACCGACTAGAGCCACAACCAAAACAAAAAATAATAGCCACAAAGAGGCACATAAAGCACAAAAGATTTTTCTCAAAGTTTTTGTGCTTTTTGTGCCTTCTTGTGGCTATCTTTTTTTGCGGCTCTTCGTGGCCTAACGTATGTTTGGTGGCGGAACAAACCCGGCGCGGTGCTCATCATCCCGCGCTTCCCACACAACGACAATCTTATCAACTGCGATGTAGCAGCTCTTTCCATCATCGTCGCGCAGGTGCAGTACGCCGGATTCCACTCTCAGCACTTCTCCACGCAGACTCGACGAGCCACCGCAGTAGATGTCGAGCTTCTTCCCGATCAGCCTTGATAAAAAATCTTCCACGGCTCTATTTCTTCCCGTTCTTAAACGTAATCGTCACCAGCGGTATCGTATTCGGATCGTCCTGTTGCTCGCGTTCGAATTGCAGCAGGTCCCAATACGCACAGCGCTTTGTTATCGGAAACTCTCTGCACACCGCGGGCCGCGCGTGATAGATCGTGCAGCCACGTGTTTCGTGATTGAGGAACTGGCAAGCCTGTCCAAACAGTGGATCGCTCTTGCGGCGTAACACTCGTTCCTTGTCGTAGATCTTGGTGTAACGCGCTGTCGCAACTTCCTCAGTGACGCCGAAATGTTTCGCCAGGCGGCGAATGTCGCGCGGTGTAACCTGAACGCGCTCGTAGACTGAGCAACAATAAGCGGGACACGCGACGCAGTCGTAATAACTCTTCGGCTTAACGGTCGTGGCTGTATCACCCATGATCGGTGGTGTCTCCAATCATTCTATCGTCGTTTAGATTTCTTGTACTCGGCCAACAGCAAATTCATGAACTCGTCGCGTCTATTATAAAGACGTTTCGGTTCGCGCGGTTCGTGACGTGTAAGAGCATAAGCCGTAATGAGCGGAAGCGCCACTGTAGAATCGACATAACAAACTACTGCGTCGGGTAAGCGATCGGGATCGACCTTGCCCCACGATACTGCTTCACCGGGAGTTGCACCCGAAAGTCCGCCGGTGTCAGGACGAGCATCAGTCACTTGTAGAAAAAAGTCGTGTCCGCGTTCGTCGATGCCGAGCACTTCCTGAATCTGTGGCTCAGTTTGCAGCAGAAAGTTTTTTGGTGAGCCACCGCCGAGAATGAAAACTCCTGAACGTCCTTTCTCTTTTTTACCTTTATTAGATTTCCCATTTACTTCGCCGCGCTTTGCAGCAAGTACGATCGCTGCCGTCTCGTTCACGTCGAGTGAAGGATCGAATGCAAGACGATTCCCTTGAAGTGCTTTGGCTGCGACGTTCATGCCGATCGACGAATCTCCGGGCGATGAAGTGTAAACAGGCACGCCATACTCGTAAGCGACAGCAAGCAACGACTTCTCATTGATGCGCAGCTTTTGTTCGCGCTCATGAACGTAGCGTCCACACAGATAATGAAACTCGGCCGTGGACATTGGGCGCTGAAATTCAGGGGCTTCGATTATCTTGCGGAAAAAGGCGTCAGTATCGAGTAACACCGAATAGTCGAAAAAGATGTCGTAGATGCGCACGACTTCTTCCTCGCGCAGCACGACGTCGGAGGTTTGCGCATTTCCCTGATGGAGCGCGAGTCCGATGCCGAAATGTGTGTCGTGATAGAGATTGGCGCCGGTGGAAATGATCCAGTCGACAAAGCCCGCTTTGATCAATGGAATCAATGCGGAGATGCCGAGTCCGGCAGGCGTAAGTGCGCCGGTCAACGACATTGCGACGGTCACCTCAGGGTCGAGCATCTTCTTCGTAAAGAGATGGCATGCCTCGCGCAGCCGCGCGGCGTTGTACGCAAGAAAGGATTCGTCGATTAAATCTGCAACGGGAATGTCTTTTGTGATTGGGGCGGGATCGATGCGCTTGCCGCGCAGGAATTTGCTCTTATGTTTACCCATTGGAATCCGTTTTAATCTCTGTTCATCCGTGGCTCACCTCTGATTTGTCTTCTTCGTGAGCCTTCTTCACACGCAATCGATTGATGCGTCGCTCGTCAGCTTCGAGTACTTCGACTTCGAGACCGCGAAACGTAAGCACTTCTCCGACCTCTGGAACTTTTCCTGACTCGTTGATGACGAGGCCGGCAATCGTCGTAAAGTCATCAGCTTCGATCTCCATGTCGAAGAGTCGCTCGATCTTGCCTATCTCAGTCGAAGCGAGTACTTCGTAACTGCCGTCTTTACGTTCGATTATATCTTCCAGTTCTTCGCGGGCGATGTCTTCATCTTCAATCTCGCCGACGATCTCCTCGAGAATGTCTTCGACGGTAACGAGACCACAAATACCGCCATATTCGTCTATCACCATTGCGAGTTGCACGTGCGCCTTCTGCATCTCGTCGAGAAGTTCGGCGACTGGTTTCGTTTCCGGTATGAAGTAAACGTCTCGAATCAGTGGCTTGATACTCTCGCTCTCGCGTTCGTCAGCCCAACACTGCAACAGGTCTCTTACATAAATGATGCCTTCAACGTTGTCGATCTGCTCTCGATAGACCGGCAGACGCGAATACTTCGATTCCAGGATCACATCACGTGCTTCGCGAATCGTGGCAGTCTCCGGCAAAGCGACGATGTCAGGTCGCGGAGTCATCACCTCGCTAACGCGCGTATCGCCAAACTCGATGATTGAATGAATCCGTTCGCCTTCTTCCTCTTCGAGAATTCCTTCTGCTTCGCCCACGTCAATCAGCGCCTGAATGTCGACGCTGTCACCATCCTCTTCCTCTTCGTGCCGGTCTTCCGATACCTGGTCCTTGCGACGCGAGCGATCGAAAAGTGTCTGAAAAGGATCGGCGATGAACGTCATGATCGGGAAGAACGGACTGATAACGGGCAGCAGAAAAAGCAAAGTCGCTTCGGGATTTCGCGTCGAGATGAAGAGTGGTATCAGTTGCCGAAAAATACCTGTGAGGAACAATCCAGCCACAAGTCCGACAAGAACAAGCCGCGGATCAGGAAAGAGATTGAGTGAGATCGAAGTTATGAGAACAGCGACGACGACCAGGAGTATCTGAATCATCGCCGACAACGCGAAACTGAATCGCGGCCGATTTTCTAATGCTTGTTGGAGGAAGACTCGCGCGCGTGGCCGGGGTTTATCTCCGTTCTCGCCAATCAAGCGGCGCAGACCCACGTCGCTCAACTGGGCGAAGGCCATGTCAACCGTGGCCAGCAAAGAAAGCACTATGAGTAGAAGGAGCGCGAGTCCTATTTCAAGTTCCATCTATAGAGAAATAGTATGGACAGGATTGGCAGGATTTACAATCCTGTGGCCTAAATTTTTAACTTCCTCCTCAACTTCAATTCCAGACGGTTCATCTCGCCGTTGTCCGTTTCGTGATCGTAACCCGACAGATGCAGCAGACCATGAAGGATTAACTGCGCGAGCTCGTCGTCAAACGATAAGCCATTGTCTTTGGCTTGTTGGGCGGCGGTCTCTGCCGAAATCGCAATATCGCCGAGATTCAGTTTGTCCGGATCGTCATCGGGAAAGGAGAGGACATCGGTTGCTTTATCCACACCTCGAAATTGGCGGTTGAGTTCGCGAATCCGTTTGTCAGAAACAAAAGCGATCGTGGCTGATGATTCACTTTTTCCGATTGCGTTGAGGGCTTTGGTCGCGAACGTGGTCCATGTCGTGAGATCGATCTTAAACCGTCGCTGGCGATTGACCACCTCGATCATCTTTACATCTGACTCTTCTTGCCTTGCTCTTCGTAGGCGCGAATGATCATCTGCACCAGCTTGTGACGCACGACGTCTTTGTCCGTGAAGTAGACGAATTCAATACCTTCCAGCTTTGAAAGTATTCGTTCCGCCTCGATCAAGCCACTGCGTTTTCCGGTAGGCAGATCGACTTGTGTTACGTCGCCGGTGATCACGGCTTTTGAACCGAAGCCAATGCGCGTGAGAAACATCTTCATCTGCTCGCTGGTGGTATTTTGCGCTTCGTCGAGAATGATGAATGCGTCGGAGAGTGTTCGCCCGCGCATGAACGCGAGCGGCGCGACTTCGATCACGCGTTTCTCGAGCAATCTGGTGACACGCTCGTAGTCGATGAGATCGAAGAGCGCGTCGTAGAGCGGTCGTAGGTACGGATCGACTTTGTCTTGCAGATCGCCGGGCAGAAAGCCGAGTTTCTCGCCAGCCTCGACGGCTGGTCGCGCGAGCACGATACGGTTGACTTGTTTCTGCATCAATGCCTGGACTGCCATTGCAACCGCCAGATATGTTTTGCCTGTGCCGGCGACGCCAATGCCAAACACGACGTCTTTGTCCTGGATGGCTTGGATGTACTTGCGCTGGTTAGCAGATTTTGGGGCGACCTGCTTCTTGCCGGCGGGGTTGAAGCGCGCTTTGGTGAAATAGTCGCGAAGACTAAACGCGCGATCCTCGGCGATCTGCGCAAAAGCTTCACGCAGCTCACGGTCGGTGAAATGCTTTCCTTCCTTGAACAGCTCGGAAAAGTCTTCGAGGATGCGTTCGGCTGTTCCGACATCGGCAGGATCGCCGTCGATCGAGACGTCCTGACCGCGGGCATCAATTCTTACGTCGAGTAGAGACTCGAGATATTTGATGTTCTGATCGTGAACACCAAACAGCGTCTCCAAACCACGAGGCGGCAACTCAATCTTCTTCAAACTCTGTTAACTCTCTCCTTCGCTACATGCTGCCACAAAGAAGCACAAAATGCACAAATGATTGAGATTGAGAAGGGAGTTTGTGCTTTTGTGCTTCTTTGTGGCGGACTTGGAGACGCCCTATTGCCTCACGTAAAAAAGTACT
>DATFHH010000155.1:0-25647 GCA_035248565.1 Pyrinomonadaceae bacterium
TTCGCATCGAACGCAACCGCCATTTCAGTCAACGGAACGCGTTTCTCGATCAGAACACTCGGCTGCGGCGGCGGCGTCTCTTGCGCGCTCGCACATATCGCACTGATTAAAACAATCACGCCTGCTGCGAGTTTTTTCATGAACTCATCTCCTTCATTCGCGGATCATTGCATATAACAAGCTATCGATCGTCTTACCTTCCTTGGTCACGCTCTTTCTCAAACGTCCTTCAAACACGTATCCCGCTTTTTCAAGCACTCGCACAGATGCCTGGTTCCACTCAAAAACGTGTGCGTGCAAGCGACAGACATCGTAATTGGCAAATGCATATTCGCTCACAGCAATCAACGCGTCTGTTGCAATACCACGTCCCCAGAAGTCCTCGCCGAGCCAATAACCGATCTCCGCGGAGCGGCGCTCCACATCGTATTGCAAACTGAAGCCTATACCACCGACCGCCTCACCCGCCACCGCGATCGCGAAATTAGTCTCAGGCTCATGCCCGATAACGCTGTCCAGCCACCTTCGCGCGTCGTTAACCGTGTAAGGATGTGGAAACCGATCGCGCAGATTGATCCACACGTTTCGGTTGTTTGCACGACGCACAATCGCGTCGCGATCGCGCCATTCCCAAGTCCGGACAGTACATGTTGCCAGCTCAATCTTCATCTGCGTAATCTGTGGACTGCACTCGCGGCAACAAAGCCGCTCCTCGCGGCATGATAAATCCATTTCCGCTTCCCGCGTCTTCGAGCGCCTCGGAGATCGTTTTCACCGGAATCATCCTCATGCGTTTGACGTCGTCGGGCGGCAGCTCTGATATCAAGCAAACACGATGACGTTCAGCTTTCGTCAACAATGCCCACGCGGTTTGCCCATTCACTTCATAACCATTAAACAGACGCGCTTCAAGCGCGCGCGAGTCGGGCTCGTCGAACCATTTCAAAAAATCCGGTCGCCCGAGCCCATCGCTGCACTCAGCCAGCAGAATAATCGTGCCGCCATCGTTACAAGCCAGCGCCGCCATGTCGAGCGCTTTGTGCGCCTGGATCATATTGATGTCGTGAGGAAAGCCGCCACAACTGACGATCACGATATCGCGCTTTTCGGGAATCGCAACTGAATATTGGTTCAGGTAATAGTCACAAGCGGCGCGATGGGCCAGACGCCAATCACCGCAAAAAATTTTTACCGCACGCTTATTTTCGTCGACGATAGTATTGATGCCAAAGGCAGGGGCGATCAGGGTAGCGACGCGCTCGCATTCCTCATGAACCGGATTGCCCTCGAGACTTCCGGCGCGCACACCGGCGGCGCGCCCCCCGCGTTCAAAATCCATCGCCAGCATGTGCGTGGCCTCAATTGTCCTCGCTGAAGCAAGACCGGGACAGATCGACTTTCGTCCTCCGGTGAAACCGGCGAAGTAGTGAAACGTAACTCCGCCCGTCACAATCACACGCGAGAACTCTTTCAGCGCGCGATTGACTTCGACCGGCACGCCAGTGTCTGTCGTGCCGGGTGTCGTGAGCTGCGCCGGATCGTATGCATCGTGATCGAGAATGCGCAGGCGCTGCACGACAAACGGAGTCAGTAATTCAACTTTCTCTTTGTCACTAACGGGACGATGAATCCCGGTAGCAAAAATTATCGCAAGGTTGGCTGGTGAAACGCCTGCCTGAATAAGACGCCGGACAAGCAGGTTTACGATTTGCGCACTGGCCGTGGCCCGTGTCGCATCCGACGCGACAATCAGCACCGAGTCATTGCCGTCAACAATCTCATTAACTCGGTCGAGAGCGGCACCAACCTCAAAATCACTCAGCGGTGCTAAGTGATTCGCATTCGCAGCGAAGACACTGAAACGACTCTCATCAAAACCGAACTTAACAGCCCCGCGCCCGTAACCCAGCTCAATTTCATGATCCGCGTGCATTCGCGTCATCCGTGGCTCATAACCCGAAGTCGATCATCGCGCGCTCAATGACATGCAGAGGCGCAAAATCCTTTTCGCCGGTGCGCGCCTGTGCGAGCCACTTGCGCAGCTGTCTCGCTTCTTCCAGCGAGCCGATACGGCATGCGCCCGTGAGTGCAAGCGTGACGAGCGCATCAGGCGCACCATGAGTAACCAGCGCTGCTTGTAGCGCCGCCTGCTCGCGTAGATCCAGAGTTAGCAGGAGGTTAAGTTCCATTTAACCGCGTTCGGATCTAAAACACGCCGTTCCCGCGTGACAAAAGTGAAACGTCTCGTCTTCGAAGTCAGGAGTCTCCATCTGGATCGTGAGATGGTCCACACCAAAACGATCGTGCAACTTCGTGCGCAATTCTCTTAACAGATCCGGTTGCGAGATGGTTTCGGCGTGAATCACATGCGCGCTCAGTGCTTCGCGCCCAGACGTGATGGTCCAAACGTGAAGATCGTGAACGTCAGCAACCCCCTGCGTCGCGAGGATCGCGTCTTCGACCGCTGCGAGGTTGATGTGCGCCGGCGTGCCTTCCAGCAGCACATTAGTTGATTCCTTTATCAACGCCATCGAGCCCCAGATGATGAGCAGACCAATGACGACGCTGAAAACCGCATCGGCTGCGTACCAGCCAAACAGCGCCATGCAGATACCGGCGAGAATCGCTGCAACCGATCCGAGCGCATCGCCGATGACGTGCATCCACGCACCGCGCAGGTTGAGATCGACCTCGCGACGCGCGTGCAATATCCAGGCACAGATCAGGTTCACCACCAGACCACCAACGGCTACAACGATCATCGGACCACTGCGAACCACCGGCGGCGCCAGCCAGCGTTCGTAAGCGCCGTAAAAAATCAGGATCGAGATCACGACCAGCGCAACGCCGTTAACCAGCGCGGCGATGATCTCGAGGCGGTAATAACCAAATGTCTTGCGTGAAGTTGCTGGACGCGAACCAAACCAGACGGCGACGAGCGCCAAAATTAGCGCAGCCACGTCGGTGAACATGTGTCCGGCGTCAGCAAGCAGCGCCAGTGATCCCGTCCACCATGCACCGATCACTTCAGCGACCATGTACAACGCCGTCAGCAGCAGGACAACACTCAGTCGACGCCAGCTTTCACCTTGATGCCGGTGTTCATGAGCGTCTCTGTGCTGACTCTGTTCCACGCGCGGTAGATTAGCCGCAAAGGTGCAAAGGCGCAAAGGTTTCACAGTAACTTTGCGTCTCCGCGCCTTTGCGTGAAAATTTTGTGAATCTACAGGGCGGTCAGTCCGAAGGCGTTATAAAACTCACGGTAGAGTTCGTTGTACTCGCGCAGCGCGAGTTCCATTATTTTTGGCAGGTCTTCGATATCGTTTATGTTCACGATCGCGTTGACGTTGTTGAGAAACGCGGCGTGAGCGTCCATCGTTCGCAGTGAAGGCGAGAGGAGAACGAAGAAGAGTCGCCGGCGTTGCGCAGGCCGAAGCACATTGATCTCTCTCGTCACGAATACCGATCCTTGTTCGGCTGGATCGAACTGCGGTTCGAGCAGAACAACATCCATCTTGCTGGCTCGCATTGTTTCAACAGCCTGGCGCGTGTCCTCAGCAACAAAAACCTGGTAACCGATCTGCGTCAGCTTGCGAGCAATCACGTCGCGATAGGTATCGCTCGCACAAAGAAGCGCTTTGCGTTTATCCCACGAGGGCCGAGCCATCGAACCTTCAACTGTCGCGCCGGAGCCTTTCGAGAGAAGATCGACCAACATCCGCACTGCCTCATCAGTCGAGCCGGCTTCGACAGCATTAGACGGCGGAGGTTCATAAGCACGTGCAGTTGATTGTTCAAAGCGCGGATTATCGGTTGAGGGCGATCCACCAACAGCGAGTGCGCTCTGTTCCGTCGCCGGACTGGTTGGTCCGGAACTAATAGTACTATTGCACTTCGGACATCGAACGTTGAAAGGTCGATTCGGCGACTTCTCATCGTCGATCTGCAAACGTGCCGAACATTTCGTGCAAACGATAATCATTACTCGATCATGCCCAGCATCGACCCGGAATCGGAAAGCGCTTTGGAAGGCATTTGGTCTACTTCGCGGCGGATGAAATCTTCAGCGGCAGTCATGCCTTTGAGTGAAAGCAGCAGGTTGTTTTGGTTGGTCGCAAACGTAAGGCCATCTTCGAGACTCACGACGCCGGATTCGATCAGTCCCTTGATCACAGTGTCGAAGTCCTGCATGCCATCGAGCTTTCCGTCACGCATCGCGTCGAGCAGAGACTTGCCTTCGACTTCGCCTATCTCGATGTACTCGCGCGTGCGCGGGCTCGATCGCAAAATCTCAACCGCAGCCACACGGCCATTGCCGTCAGCGCGCGGAACCAAACGCTGTGAAACGATGTAACGGAAAGTTTGAGCTAAGCGCGTCCGAATTACTGGCTCTTCGTTTTTGGGATAGAGACCGATGATTCGATCGACGGTTTTCGCAGCGTCAATTGTGTGAAGGGTTGAGAGTACGAGATGACCGGTCTCCGCAGCTTCGAGTGCGATCTCCGTGGTTTCGAAATCTCGCATCTCGCCGATCAGAATCACCTTCGGCGCCTGGCGCAAAGTCGCACGCAAGGCCGAGGGAAAATCGCGCGTGTCGTTACCGACTTCTCGCTGATTGATCGTCGATCGTTTGTGAAGATGAAGATACTCGATCGGATCTTCAATCGTGACGATGTGGTAGTACTTCTTCTCGTTGATGATGTCGATGATAGCGGCCTGAGTGGAACTCTTACCGGAGCCAGTTGGACCAGTGACCAGCACAAGACCATTGCGCAGTTCGGCAATCTCACCCAACTGCTCTGGCAAGCCGAGAGATTTGACTGTTGGGATATTCGTCGGGATCACACGCATGACGATCGAGTAGACCCCACGCTGCTGAAAGATGTTTACGCGAAAGCGGGCTCGCGAAGGAAGTGAGTAGCTGAGATCGGCGGTGCCGGTACGTGCGAGGCGCTCGGCAGCATCGGGATTGCCGTGCAGCAGAGCGAGGGCGATAACTTCGGTTTGATACGGCGAGAGTTTCTGCATGCCGAGAGGCTGAACGGGCGTGAGTTTGCCGTTGATTTCGACTTGTGGGAGCTGCCCAACTGAGAAATTCAGGTCGCTGATCTTGTCAGAGACCAGCAACATGCGCTCGATTATGGGCGGTAAATCGAAGAAACTCATTAAGGTTTGGGACTCCGCAAGGAAGGGTGGGCCGCTCAGAACCGCTCGGCAACCCGATTTTCGCGCATAACAGTGACAAACGCAAGAAAATAATGTTTGGCCACAAAGAGGTCAAAATCATAACTTGAGGAGTTCTCGGGTGGCGTGGGGAATCGTGGTGGGATCTGATAACACGGCGCTGATGACTGCAACGGAATCGGCGCCGGCATCGATGACTTCCCGGGCATTGTTCTGCGTGATGCCGCCGATCGCCACCAACGGAATATCGTGGACCAGCGCTCGCACGGCTCGCAACCCGTCGAGCCCGAGCACTGGAGAGGTGTCGGTCTTTGACGAGGTCTTGAAGATTGGGCCGATCGCGATGTAGTCGACGGGCTGTATCAACGCCGCCAACACTTGTGCGACGTTGTGAGTCGAATAACCGATGATTGCGTGGGGTCCGAGTAGTCGCCGCGCGGCTTCAGGAGGCATGTCGTCCTGGCCGAGATGAACGCCGTGCGCTTCGATGGCCAACGCGAGATCGACGCGATCGTTGACGATCAACTGCACGCCTCGTTGTTTTGCAACGAGAACGGCGGCTCTCGCCTCCTCGTAAAATTGCGCCGGTGATGATCGCTTCTCACGAAGTTGAATCAGCGATGCGCCACCCTCACTCAACAACCGCACTTGCTCCGCGTGCGACAGTCCCGATAGTTGCACATCAGTCAGCGGATAAACGCGCGGCAACTTAAAAGAACGATCCATCTCTTGTGATTTTGTGTCTCTTTGTGGCTACCGTCGCACGTTCGCAGCGAGAACGCGCTTGCGCAATCGTATAGTTTCCGGTGTGACTTCGACGAGCTCGTCGTCAGCGATAAACTCCAGCGCCTGTTCCAACGACAACTCTTTCGGCGGCACCAGGCGCATCGCTTCATCAGCCGTCGACGCTCTCATGTTCGTGAGTTTCTTCTCCTTGATGGCATTCACATCGAGATCGACGGCGCGCGCATTCTCACCGACGATCATGCCTTCATAAACTCGCGTCCCTGGTCTCACAAACAACATGCCCCGTTCCTGCAAATTGTAAAGCGCATAGGTTGTCGTCTCGCCCATGCGATCCGCCACGAGCGAACCAGTTGAGCGCCCGCGCATCGGTCCCTGCCATTCGCCCCAACGAAGAAACATCGTGTTCAGCAAACCCGTTCCCTTCGTCTCCGTCAGAAACTCATTGCGAAATCCGATCAGCCCGCGTGACGGCGCCTCAAACTCCAAACGAACGCGCCCGGTGCCGTGATTGACCATCCTCGTCATCTGACCTTTGCGTCGTCCGAGAGCCTCAGTTATCACGCCGATGAACTCGTCAGGACAATCAATCACTACCGCTTCTATGGGTTCGAAAGTCTTACCATCAACCTTTCTCGTGATTGCTTCAGGTTTCGACACTTGAAGCTCGTATCCTTCGCGGCGCATCATCTCGATGAGAATCGCCAACTGCAACTCGCCACGTCCCGAAACCTTGAACTGATCGGGCGACTCTGTCTCTTCCACTCTGATTGCGACGTTACCGAGAATTTCCTTGTCGAGTCGTTCTTTGAGTTGGCGCGAGGTGACAAACTTTCCTTCACGACCGGCAAACGGCGAGTTGTTGACGCCGAAGATCATCGCGATCGTCGGCTCGTCAACAGCGATCGCCGGCAATGGATGCGGATTGTCGACAGAAGTAACTGTGTCGCCGATGTTGATGTTCTCGATTCCGGCGAGGGCGACAATCTCACCGAGGCCAGCCCGCTCGACCGGTTCGCGTTTGAGACCTTCGAAGACGTAGAGCTGCGAGACTCGCGTCTTGTGCAGCGAACCATCCGGTTTCACCACTGCGATCTGATCGCCGACTTTGATCTCGCCGGAAAAAATCCGACCGATTGCCAGCCGGCCGACATAGTCGTTGTAATCAAGATTGGCGACGAGCAGTTGTAGTGAGTCGCTGCGCAGCTCGCGTGGCGCCGGAATCGACTCGACGATCTGTTCGAACAGTGGTTGCAGATTCTCGGATCGATCGTCCAGCGTTCGTTTGGCAATTCCCTCGCGCGAAACAGAAAAGAGAATCGGAAAATCAATCTGTTCATCGGTGGCGTCAAGATCGAGAAACAACTCATAAATCTCGTCGACGACTTCCGCCGGTCGTGCATCGGCACGATCGATCTTGTTGACGACGGCGATCGCCGGCAAACGCGCCTCGAGCGCTTTTCGCAACACGAATCTGGTTTGCGGTAAACAACCTTCGGCAGCATCGACCAACAACATCACGCCATCAACCGTCTTCAAAACGCGTTCGACCTCGCCGCCAAAGTCAGCGTGGCCGGGCGTGTCTACTATGTTGACCTTGACGTCGCGATAACGGACGGCCGTGTTCTTCGCCATGATTGTGATGCCGCGCTCGCGTTCGAGATCCATGGAATCCATGACACGCTCGCGCACCTGCTCGTTCTCGCGAAATGTGCCTGATTGGCGCAGCATCGCGTCGACCAGCGTAGTCTTACCGTGATCGACGTGGGCAATGATGGCGATGTTGCGGATATTGTGTCGCTCTACCATTGATCTTTGTTCTTGGGTCTTGGGCCTTTGGTTTTGCGTCTTTGGCCTTAAATAGCCAAGTACAAAGACCTAAGACCCAAGACCAAAGGCCTGCGTCTGTCGCAGTGCCTCGAAAAGGACAATACCGACAGCGGTCGCCAGGTTCAAGCTGCGCACCCTCGGATTCAGCATCGGAATTTTCAGACAGCGGTCCCAGTTTGCGCGTAAAAGTTCTTCGGGTAATCCGCGCGTTTCGCGGCCAAACACCAGGCAATCGTCAGGTTGGAATGTCCAGTCAGTGTAGAAGCGATCGGCTTTGGTGGTGAGATAGATAAACCGAGCTTGCGGGAGTGCTTGATGGAGGGATTCCAGATCGCGATGCCGCGTCAACTTCACCTCAGGCCAGTAGTCAAGGCCTGCTCGGCGCAGCGCGCGATCGTCCATGCGAAAGCCGGTAACACCAACAATGTGCAGCGGCACGTTGGTAGCAGCGCACAAACGAGCGACGTTACCGGTGTTGGGAGGTATCTCTGGTTCGACGAGTGCGACTGAAACCATACCATCCACAGATTACACAGATTGCACAGATCATAAAAAAGAAACGACGAGCTTCGCTTGAAGGTCTCGTCGTCTCTTTTGCAAGGCCCTGTCGGCCTTAGATGTTTGTGTGCGCCAGTGGAAGGTTCTTGCTGTGACCTGCTGGTTCGAGTTATCTCTTCTTTGCGGCCTTCTTGGTTCCTCCGCCCTTCTTCGCGGCCTTCTTGGTTCCGCCGCCTTTCTTCCCTGCTTTCTTTCCACCTTTTTTAGTTGCCATAGCTTCTATGTGCTCCTTCTTTCGAGTGTAGTTTGTTGTTTCTTCACGACCACAAGATTTTGTGCTTGCTTGCTTCTTGTGGGCTAGAGTAAACGGCGCACAACATCTTGCTATATAAACGCAATTACCACGGATGTCAATAACTTATTACTCGATAGCAGAAATATTTTTTCCATCATCTACAAACATGATCGCCTCTTGTCACAGCTCAGATCAGTCGTCGACGAGGAGACGATCGACCTGCGCTCACGCTCAGTCGACAAGCGAACGAGTCTTCATCAACGCAGTTCGGGCGATGTGAAATACGCAACGCGAGTTTTACAGTTGAAGCTGAAAGCATTGGACCAGGATGGTCCAACTTTATTGGCGGAAGAGGGGCGTGAAGATCCACTGTTCTTCACGTTCGATACCATAGTAAGTCAACACTGAGTCTCGCCTGCTGCGACTGGCAACACCAACGAATGGACCACTCGCATCGTCGTCAACCGATGAAGTGGTGCGTGTCGGAGCGAGAGAGCCAAGGTTAGTGACTGCGGTGATGGCAGGAACTGCAAATTGTTGTAATTGCGCCATTTGCGGATCACGCACGGGCGGTAACACGTTGTTCGTGTAGAACAATACTGACTGCTGAAAATCGATCAATGCCTCACTGCGCGGCAGAATGAAACGCCACTCACCTTCAATCGTGAGTGGATCGCGCGCGGCTGATGGACGCAGAATCTGTCGCGTCTTGCCTGAAGCCGGAATTGGTATTCCCTCGAGCAACTGGTCCATCGATGTAGGTAACGCTGCATCACCGGGAGCGCCCACGATACTTAATCGATAACGATAATAACTACGAATAGCATCGGCGACTTGCTCGCCGCGAAAGATAGCTTCCTTTTCGCGCTCGCGTTGAGCTTGTTGTTGCATGCTGGGAGCAGCTGCCATCGCAAACAGCGCGAGCATAGTCATCATGGCAAGCAGCGCGACGAGCGTGTAACCCGCCTCAGATCGTCTGGTGACGACTGAAACAGCGCCTGAGGGCGGCGCTGAGCGTGTTGCACTCGACCCGCATATATTGTGGTCGGCTGTTGCGCTATGGTTCGTCATCTTCAGAATCAACTCGCGGTGTTGGCCGAGCTAAAGGATTAAAACTCTTGTCGCCTTCGCTCATCGGAATGGTGTGCTTGATCTTCAGAGTAGTATCGACCAGCACCAACTCTTTTTCCGAAATACTGGTGACGCGAAATCTACCACTGAGAATGTCGCCACGATACACACTGATGATGTTCTTGTTGTTTCTTTCCTGAACCAACGCAGTGTCGCCGACGCGATCCTGTGGACTGATGATGCCGACGTAGGTGTAGTTGGGTGTCGGCGGAGCTGCGACGTTAATCGGCAATTGATTCGAGTAGAGCTTGTTGTCCGGCGTGCGAATCACGACCTGGCGCACGCCCGGATTAGCTATAAACGACGCTGCAATAGTCGCCGAGAGTTGCTGCGGGCCTTTGTAAGAGGTGGCGAGCTCGCGGCCATCTACGTAGATGCGCATATCAGGCGTGAACTTGTCGCCTGCGGCTTCGAGTTTGAAATCAGCAGTGCGAGCATAGACGTTCGAAGGAGAAACTGAAGCCAGCAGAACTGGTGGAGGAGGCGTTGGCGTAGGAGTCGGCGTCGACTCAACTTTGACCGGCAGCTTCGGCGGCTCGTAATAAGCAAATATATTGCGCCTGGCATCCGGAGCATCGTACGACGAACGCTGGTAGATAACTTCAGTGTAGTTCTTGAAACTCTCTACTTCCTGCGAGACCACTTGATTAGCCGATCTTCCGGCGTTCTGCGCGACTCGTTGAGGCGTGGGACTCACGGTGGGTCGTGCTGTGCTTGAAGTTCCACCGCCACCAAAGCCAAACAATGCCCACCAGAGAAACACGATAGCCACGAGACCAAGGCCTGCAGCCACGATGATCTTTTTCTTCTCGCCTGGTTTGTTTAGATCGACTCGTTGCATCTCGTTATCACTGAGGCGCTGTTGTTCCTTCACTGCCGTTGTCGCGCTGGAAGTAGGTGGCCATGTTTAGTTGAAGACTCACCAGGGATCCGCGTGTGCCCGAACCACCTTCAGCGGACGCCGGCTCGTTGTTCTGCGTTGCCCGTTGAAGCTCGACTTCATTAATCACCACAAACTGTTTGCTGCGCTCGACGTCGCGGATGAACCGACGAACGTCCTGATACTGCCCTTCGACAGTGACCATCACCGCAATTCCCGGATAGAAGCTCTGCCACTTCGTGCTTACGGTTTTTCCGGCGGTTGATTTGGTGCCAGCCGGATCGAGCGGTGTGTATGTCGGCCCGGACGTATTTCGTAGTCCATCCTTGACGATCAACTGGTTGAGCTCTTCATACAACGCCAGGCGACCTGCGTCCTGTCGCATCAGAAATGCGTTCTCAAACTTTGCGAGACTCGCGGCCACGCGGTCGACGTTGTCTTTCGTGTTTTGTTCCTTGTGAACAACACCGTCGAGTGTTTGCAGGTTGGTTTGCAACTGCTTGCGATCGGCGTTCAGTGAAGTGATGCGCGAACGGGCCGGCACGAGGAAGTAGAGATAGCTCAACAAGACAAGCGCGAACACTAAACAGCTACCGGTCAAAGCTACGATTTCCGCAATGCCAAACATCTTGCCGCGTCGCGAGCTGAAAAACTCGCTCAAGCTGGAGCGATGCCGAGGTTCGGTTTTCACTTCTCCACTCATCTTGGAACCTCGTCTTTACTCCTCGAGTGATCGGCTTCAGCGATGTTCTCGTTGGCGAAACTCGCACGCGCATGATAGATGACAAAGAGCTCGTATTCCGTGCCGCTTTCGCCGCGACCTTTTTGCAGATTCTGGTTACGGAGCTCAGCCTCAAAAATGCCTTCCTTGTGCATGGCTGAGATCATGTCGCTGATGGTTGAAGAGTCTTTGGCGAAGACAGCGAGATCGAGTTGCGCAATCGTTTGATCGGTTTGTCTGCTTACATCCCGGACTGCAATGCGGGAGACTTTGACGTTGTTCGGCAGCGAGGTTTCGAGATCGGCCAGCAGGCCTGACCACGAAAAAGCTTTGCGATCTACCAGTTCGTGAGCGGCGGGAAGTGCCTGCTGTTGATCGGACGAGAACGAGTTTTTCATCTGCTTTGCCGCATCAAGCAGACTCTGTTCACGTTGTTTTAGCGTATTGATTTCCGCCTGCGTGATATTGGCTTCTTTCCTGGCGGTGGTGGTAAGTCGCACCACTACAATCAGGCCGACGAAGGAGACGAACAGAATGACGACAGTCAGAGCCCAGGGAAGAATTCGATTACTAAATGGTTTTGAGGCCAGATTAAGACTGTTACTCACTGAAGAATTTCCTTACTGAGAGCCTATCGGCAGGCCGACTGGAGAAGGATACACGGCCTTACGAACCAATCGCAAATCGGTTACACGCCGCCGGGTCAGCGGTGTTGCAGAATCTTAATAGGCCCTGTGGGTCTTAAATGACTTATAGGGTAGTAATGCAGTTTCAGTAACGCCGAGGGCGTTCACTAATTTCAGCCCACGGGTTGGAGCGCAGCAACAACCCTGGGATCGCGATTTGGAAGTTAGTCAAACGCTGAAAGCGTTCGGCAATTGGCGAACTCTTTCAGAGTTTCATCGCTCGGATCAGGCTACCCAAGGTTCTCGCTCACGCTCGAACCATGGGCTGAAATTAGCCAACGCCTTCGGCGTTACTTGTCCTTCGGCGCAAGCTGCATCACTACCGACTTACAGGACCTATTTTACGACCCGTCTGAGGCTGCGCTATAATTACACACTCAAAAACTGCCATGGAAGTACGATCAATCGAGAAAGCCGTCGCCGCAACTTGTTGCGACTCAGTTGAGACCGGAACGGTGGAGCGCGTCGCGATCGCGAGTTTGCCCACGGAATGGGGAGATTTTCAGATTGCAGCTTACCGCTCGTTAACCCACAAGGAAGAATTTGTCGTCCTCTTTAAAGGTGAAATGAGTCGTGACGTGCCAACGCTGGTTCGCATTCATTCGCAGTGTCTTACCGGCGACGTCTTTGGCTCTATCAAGTGCGATTGCGGGCGACAGCTTCATCACACGATGCAGATGATCCAGCAGGAGGGTCGCGGAGCGATTGTTTACCAGCAGCAGGAAGGCCGTGGCATCGGCATCGTAAACAAGATCCGCGCTTATGCTCTACAGGATCTGGGCGCGGATACCGTCGAAGCGAATGAGAGACTCGGACTGGCGGTCGATTTGAGAGATTATCGACAGTGCGCCGAGATTCTCTATGATCTGGGCCTATGCCGAGTGAAGGTCATCTCGAACAATCCGCTTAAACTTCGCGCACTCGAAGAGGCAGGCCTGGAGATCGTTGAACGAGTTTCGATTGAGGTTGACCCTTCGGAAGACGCGTTGGGCTACCTGCGCACCAAGAAAGAAAAACTCGGCCACCTCCTCGAACTGAAGAGAGAATAAATCCGCATCCGCGTTCATCCGCGGCTTAATTTACTGTTTACTCCGCAGATCCTTGATGGTCCCTTTAATGCGATCAGCATCAGGCGCCTTCGGATCCAGTTTCAAATACTTCTCCAACTCGTCCGCCGCCTGCTGGTTCTTCCTCGAACTCATGTAAAGTCCACCCAGATACTTGTGCGCCAGCGCGAGGTTATCTCCACCATTGCTGATCGTCAGCTCAAACTCTTTCTCAGCTTCCGGGTACTGCTTTAGGTTGATCAACGTGAGCCCGAGATAGTAATGCGCGGTCGGGCCCGCACTGTTCAACTCCAACGCCTTGCGGAAGTGCGCCTCAGCATCTTCAACCTTCTTTTGATTGAAAAGCGCAATGCCGAGATTAACATGAGCCGCAGGATCCTCGGGTTTCAGTTTCAGTAGCGACTCGAACGTCTCACCAGCCTTGTCCCATTGCTTGAGCAACAGGTATTGCGAACCGAGGTCGCTCAACGCAATGGAAAACTTCGGATAAGCCGCGACCGCTGCATTGAGAGACTCGACAGCCGCCTTTGCATCACCTTTTCTCGCAGCCGCTGAGCCTTTTTGATAAAGACTCAGAGCCTTGTCAGGGACGCCCGCGAAAGCAGGATTTGACGCATCAGCTTTCAAGTGCAGTTGAATAGCAACCTGAACGCTGCGACCACTCGCTTCGCGATCTATGTTTACTGCTTCGCGCACCTTTTCAAACTCGTTGCCTGCATCGACCACAACCGTGTAACTGCCGGGGGGCAAGTTGGTAAAACGAAATATGCCGTCCTGATCGGCCACTGTAGAAAAAGAACCAAAGTTGCTAACGCTCTCGAGACTGACTTTGATCGTTTTCCCAGTCGCCGCCTGGCCAGAGGGGAAGAAGACGTGGCCCTGAATCATGTTGGTGCCACCGCTTGTGGGTAAGCCACGTGTCCCTGGCGCTTGCGCTCGCACAAGAGATGCACACGCCACAATCAAAGCCAGGCCCAAAAAACCGGCACGTCGAAATATCTTTGCAGTCATGAATGAATTGCTATCCTTTCTTTTTACTTGCTACCGGGCGTGCGGTTGCGAAGATCTTTAATAGTAGCACGCACGCGTTCGGCGTCAGGCGCATTCGGCGTCAAACGCAGATACATTTCCAACTGCTCAACCGCGTGAGGATAATCCTGTTTCCTCCAGTACAGTCCGCCAAGATAATAACTTGCCAACCCCAGTTGATTGCCACTCGATTGGGTCGCAGTAATCAACTCTTTTTCGGCTTCGTCAAACTTGTCCAGACGAAGCAACGCAATACCAAGGTACATGTGTCCGGTCGGAGCGTTGTTATTGCGCTTCAACGCCTCGCGCAAATTGTGCTCGGCGTCTCCGAACTGTTTCGACTCGAGCAAGGCTATTCCGAGATTGAGTTGAGGCGTGAAAGCTTCGGGACTGAGTTTGCAAGCCTGCTTGAGAACCTCGACGGCCTTATTAACCTGTCGCAACTTCAAATACTGTACGCCGAGTTCGTTCAACGCCAAGGGAAAGTTCGGGTACAACAATACAGCCTGTTTCAAGCTCTCCGCAGCTTTGGCGGCATCATCAGCACGCGCCCGCTCCACGCCTTGTTCATAAAGCTTACGCGGCTTGTCGGGAACTTCTGCGAGAGCAGCATTGACCACCGATGGTTTGGCATGTCCGGACCTTGTTTTAGGCTGGAGGTGCACCATTACCGTGTACCTTCTGCTCGTAGAAGGCACTCGGGCGCCGGTTCGCGAAGTGTTCGCGTCAGTATCGATGTAAACACCCTCGCGCGCGATTTCATATTCGTCGCCCGCATTGACAGTAACGGTGTAATTGCCTGGAGCCAAATTACTGAATGTGAAAGAACCGCTGGAATCAGGAAATACAGACAGTTCACCTGAGTTATAAGACTGGAGTTTTACCTCGATCGTGCCTTCAGCTCTTCTGCCGGAAGGAAAGAAGACGTAACCCTGAATGATGTGAACGCCACCCGTGCCAGTAGTTGACCGACCACTTCCCTGCGCATTCACGCCGAAAGGTAAAAGAAGTATGCCTAGAAGAATAAACAAAAAGCGATCGATTGAATGGAGATGGAGGGACGCAAAACCTGGCATGGAAACCTCCTTGCAAACAGAACGGGGGTTTGCTGATTTAACTCCCGCAACGCATTAAGATCAAGTCCGTAATTGGCGATTGTCAATTGCCGATTGCCAATTGCTGATTACCGGCGAGAACAGATCAAATTGGCAATCGGCAATTGGCAATCGGCAATAAATAAATTGGGGAGAGGACCGTAACCGGCGCCTCTCCCCATCACCCGCAATGGCTTTCGCCACAAGGCGGAAGTTGATTGTCTTAGAAGGTGAACTTGGCGCCAAACCTCCAAGCAGAGGGTTGCTGAACGATCAACGCCGATCCGAAGAACGGATTGTTTACCGGCGGAACTCCCGCAACACCACTGTTGATTTGGAAGGTTTGATCCAAAGTAATTGCACGCTGACTGTTGAAGACGTTGAACCAGTCGCCAGTCAACCGCAACTCTTTACCTTCACCAACTTTGATTGGGTAATACAATCCCAGGTCCAGGTTCATTGTCGTTGGCGTTCGGTTTGTGCCGATGCTCTCGACGGTGTTCGGGAATCCTGGGGTTGAGGCCTGCACGGCCGGAACAATTGCGGTTCCGCGCTGTACCAGGAAGCCCTCATTGTTTCCGTAGATCGGATGCGGAATCAAAGCGTTGAACGGCACGCCTGATTGTGCATAGAAGTTTCCGCTGACCAGGAGTTTCCACGGCGTTCTGTAGCTGCCGTTGAACTTAAACTGATGCGGCCGATCGTTGGGCAAACGTCCGTAAGTATTTTTGAGCAAGCTCTGGAGATCGAACAGCGAAGTGATGTTCGGGTCAGACTGCCCGTTGTCGTTACGGAAGAGGCCTTCGTAGTTACCAATCAAGCTCGAGAACACGTAAGAAGCGAGGAACTGGAAGTTATTCGTAAACCGCTTCGTGGCAGTGAACTCGATTCCGCGGTAGAAGCGCTGAGCGCGCCCAAAGCACTGAGGTGCGCGGCCAGTCGCTGGATCACCGGCGCAGGCATTTTCTTCAGTGGTACCCGGAGCCAGCCGCCCCGGATTGAAGATGAAGTAGGTGTCGCCATCGTCGAATGAACCGTCTTCGACGACGTTCACCATCGCACGATAGATGCCGCGGGTTCCGAGCGTTAGATCGCCGCCAACTTCATACTCGGCGCCAAACGTGAACTCACGGATGCTCTGCGGTTTCAAACCCGGATCGGGCGGTGTAGCATCAGAGCCCAGATTGGTGGCTCCAGTGCTGACACCCGGAAGGATCAAAGCGCCGGCTGGTGCGTTCAGACGATCGACGTTGAAATTCTTGTCGGTCTGAACATCGCCGCCTCCCGAACGGACGTTGAGGTCCAACGGAATCGGCGTTTCGATGAACTGCGCGTAGTTAGCAAAGATCTTGCCTCGGCCCTTACCGGTGAAATCCCAGATAAAGCCAAAGCGCGGCGCAGCATTGTCATCGAAATTGTGGAACTTCAGGTAGGTACCGCCGCCGTTGCTATACGACGCCTGGTAATCCCAACGAATACCAAAGCTGAGTTGGAAGTTCCTGGCGAATTTCCAATCGTCACCAGCATAGAAGCTTTGGACGTCCGTATAGGTTCCACCCACGAGCTCAAAATCGCGTACGCGAGTCGTGTTGCGGATAATGAATGGACTACCAAACGCCTGAGCCTCAGTGATGGCGGTCACAGCTGGATTCACTGTCAAACCCAAACCCGCCAGCGTCGCAGCCGGAATGGCCTGCGCACGGACGAGAGCGGCATTGTTTGGACAGGTGATCTGATTGCTGACAACAGCGCAGACCAACCAGTTGTTGGTAATACGTGAGCCGTTTGTCACGTTCGAGTTACCATTGGTATTCGACAAAGCGCTTAGATTGCCGGTAGAACCACTGAAGTTCAGGTTACCAGGGGTAAACCCATATGTAACCGCCGGACCACTGGAAAGAGTGTTGATTTTGTAGCGGTTTCGATTCCACTCGAAGCCCCACTTGACTGTGTGGCTGCCGCCGACGATATTCTGCATGTGCGCGGCAAACTCGTAGCGATTGCGGTCCTGGGTTGAAAACAGACCGAAACCCGGACCACGCGTAAAGTTGCGTTGCAATGAGCCACCGCGGCCATCGACGAAATCAATGAACCCGGTGCCGACACACTGGCTGCGGGGATCGATGAATCCATTGTCATTGGGAGTAGTGGTGGCAGGACAGATGGCCAGGTTATTGGCATTGACGCCTGTCGATACCGGCGTCAGCACCGCACCGTTTTTCAACACTGCAAAAGTGTCAGTGATGAGCGGACGATCGATAGCTTGCGGAATCGTATTCGCTCTTTGGAAGTGCAGACCGCCAGAGAACTCAGCGATGAACGTATTGCTAATCGTTGAGTTGAGGCGGAACGCGTAGTTGTGTCCACCAGTTTCCTGACGTCCTTCGTACGCTGTGAGATCGTCGCCGAAACCGGCGATGTTCTGGAGCGCCAGAATGTTGGAAGCCAGGAAGCCTTCCACCTTGGTGAAGTCGCCAAAGGTTGAAGCAGTGAACGTGTTCTTTGAATTGAGTGCCCAAGTCACCTTACCGGCGTAGAACGGAATCGTCACCGTGTTATCAACGGGCTGGTGGAAGGTTTGGGTCAGATAATAGTTCTTGCGACGCTGTGGGTTGAAAGCTCCAAAGAACCAGAGCTTGTCTTTGATAATTGGACCGCCGATGTCGCCGCCGATGTCTGCTTCTGCGAAGCCATTAAACGCCGCACCGGTAAAGGGGAAATTCTTCACTTCGCGAACGAACCCTTTGGTAGTGCCGTAGCCGAAAATGTCGCCGTGGAATTCATTGCCACCGCTCTTGGTGATGACGTTGAAAATACCGCCGGTCGATTTTCCGTACTCCGGACCATAGGCGCCCGTTTTGATTTCAACTTCCTGCACAAACTCGAATGGCAGGTTTGCACCCGAACCACCGAAAGCCGGGTCCGTCGTGTTCACGCCATCGAGAATGTAGTTGTTTTCAGGACCTGACGAACCTGCCACCGAGGGATCTCGGTCACGGCCAGTCGCATCACGCAGACCTGAACGGGTCACTGTTGGAGCGATTGTGTAGAGACCTTGCACAGTTCGCTGAGTGGGAAAGTTGGAAAACTGGTCAGATGAAACGTTGGATCCAGTGGTGGTGCCGCTTACGTCTACGGCAGCCCCGGCAGTATCAGTAACAGTTACGCTCGCCTGAGTACCGGCGACTTTCATCTGTATGTCAGACGTTGAAGTGCGGGAGAGATTCACTTCAACATCAGTTCTTTCAGCCTTCTCAAATCCCTTTTCAGCTTCGATGGTGACTGTGTATCTTCCGGGAGGAAGATTGAGCACCTTATACCTACCACCAGTGTCGGTCGTTGCCGTTTGCGGCGAGATCAAATTTGGACTCGTCACCTTAACAGCAATGCCGGGAACAGCCGCGCCATTGGGGTCGGTAACTGTTCCTTCAATTGACCCTGTCGTCGACGTCTGCGCAAAGACGCTGCCAGCAAACAGCGCGAAGCACGTCAGCACGGCCGACAAGCCAAAAAACTTAAAGACATTCTTCATTTTCTGCTTTCCTTTCTTGAACTGGACAAAGATGCTGCCCCCTCCTGTGGTTTTTTACCCTTTTTCTGGCAGCATCGGAAGAATTCCGAAACAAGCGGGCCTAAAAAGCGGCATAGCCCGCCGAGTTTTGGCAATTGCCATGCCCTCATGCCAATTCCGGTTGATTTCCATAAATATTCGGAGACTTCACCCGCACCAGACCGGCCTCGCCGGGCGCTCAAATCCAAAAAAATGGGAAAATCCAGAAATCTCAACCAGGAGGAACTTTACTCTTAGCCACGGATTACACCCATGAATCCGGATCAAATCCGTCTAATCCGCGGCTCAAAAATCAATCCTGACAGACGACTTTTTGTTAAGATTCGCGCAAATGCCAGAACGCATCTATCGCGATCCCGTTCACAACATCATCCGTCTCCAAACTGATTCCGACGAGGGTGAGTTGATGATGCGCTTGATCGACGCTGCGGAATTTCAGCGATTGCGTCGCATCAAACAACTCGGTCTTGGTCTATACACGTATCAAGGCGCGGAACATTCTCGCTTCACTCATTCACTCGGCGCGTTTCATCTCATGACGCGCGTGCTCGACCGTTTAAGTGATACTCATTCGATCGATCCGGCCGATCGAATTGCTGCGCGCGCTGCTGCACTGCTTCACGACGTGGGCCATGGTTCCTTTTCACACGTGATGGAGAAGGTGCTCAACTTCCATCACGAGCGATGGACCGTACAAGTGATCCTGGACCAGCAGTCGGAGATCGGCGAACTGTTGCGATCTCATTCGACTGACTTACCGCGTAAAGTCGCGTCGATCATTGAAGGAACGTTTCAACCGTCAGCTCTCGCTCAACTCGTTTCATCACAACTCGACGTCGATCGCATGGATTACTTGTTGCGCGATTCGCTAATGACCGGCGCGAAATATGGCATCTACGATCTCGAATGGATCATTAACGCACTCGCAATCGACGAAGAAGCAGATCGAGTTTACGTGCAGGCGCGCGGCATTTATGCGGTCGAGGAATATCTGCAAGCACGTTATTACATGTTTCGCCAGGTCTACTTTCATCGCACACTGCGATCGGCGGAAGCCGTGCTACGCTCCATTATTCGACGCGCGTTGAAGTTGTTCGACGCTGGTCATGAAGTTTGGCATGCTGCGGGCACTGCATTTGAAAAGATCCTGCGACGCGAGACGTTGACGATCAACGAGCATTTGCAGATCGACGATTCGGATTTTGTCTTTCACATCAAGCAGTGGCAAAAGTCGAGTGATGCGATTCTGAGCGATTTGAGCCGCCGCTTCATTGCTCGCCGTCTTTTCAAAGCGATCGATCTCGACATGCCGTTGGACCAGCAGGCTGAGTTTCTCGCGTCTGCGAGACAAACGATCGGGCGCGCGGGTTTCGATCCTGAATATTATTTTATTGAAGACCGCGCGAGCGACGTGCCTTATTACGGCTACTACGAGACAGAGAAAGCGGAACCCAAAACGCACATTTACGTCGAGAGCGGTTATGCTTCACCGCAGATCAAAGAGATCAGCGAAGTAAGCGATGTAGTAAGAGGACTACAGCACGCGTACGAGCTTCATCGAGTGTGTTTTCCCGCGGAAGTGAAATCGGAAGTGTATGAACTCTATCACGGTGGCAGCCACAAAGAGGCACAAAAAGCACAAGTGCTTAGTTAGACTCTTTGTGTCTTTGGTGCTTCTCTGTGGCATCGTAAATGCGCAACCGCGCGTGAGTATACTGGACTTTGGCTCGACGCCGATTGCAAAGTCGGCGGCGGACATGCTTCGTAGTCGATTTCGTTCGAGTGGCCAGGTAGTTGTAGCTGACGCCGATCTGACGCGTGCCGCGGCAAAAGGAATTGGCTACTCGGGCTCGCTCAATCTGAGTATTGACGAGGCGCGGGATCTCGGAGCGGCATTGGCGACGGAGTTCTATTTTATTGGAGACGCGCAGACCTTGCGTCGCTCGTCGTTCAAAACGCCTGTTTATTTCGAGTCTTATTGCTCCATTTTTCTGGTCAGCGCGCGAAGCGGCCGGTTACTTTTGTGGGAACGTCCAAGTTTTGAAAATAACGAGGCAACCGCAGCCGAGGCTCGACTGTCAGAATATCTTTCTGCTGATGTTTTCATTCGACGGTTAATCGAAACGATTTTAAAGACGCGCGAAGAGGAACGCGTACAACGAACCACATTGCCTGCAAGCGCTGAAGTTTTGATCGAGGAAGCACCTGAAGATGAAAAAGTCGCTGCCGCCGAGGGCATCCGGCTGCCCCGGCCGTATCGTCGCTTTCGGCCGGAATATCCGGAAACTGCTGTTCGAGCGGAAGCAGAAGCGACGGTCGATGTAGCGGTTAATGTTGGAGCTGACGGCGAAGTGAGTGAAGTTCAAGTAGTTCGCTGGGCTGGATTCGGGCTCGACGAAACAACCGTGGCGACTGTTCGTCAATTGCATTTCTTCCCGGCAATGAAAAATGGAACGCCAATCCCCATGCGCGTGCTGCTGCGCTACAACTTTCGTAAACCACCGAGGTAGCAAATGGGAAGAAAACGAAAAGCCCCCCTACAGTTAAGCATTTCCATTCTCGCATTACTTGCCGTACTGATTTTTCAACTTGCCATTCCGTCCGTTTCGCGAGCGGCTCGCGATGATTCGACACTAGTTTCTACCGCGACACCCGAAGGAAGGCTTGCAGTTTTTGACGATGTTTGGGAAACGATCGCCGAGCGTTACTACGATCCAAAGTTTCGCGGCATCGACTGGCAGGCAAAACGAAATCTGTTTCGTCCTGCCGCGGCCCGCGCGAGTAACACTCATGAGTTTTACGAAGTGCTGCGACAGATGATCGCGTCATTAAAAGACGCACACACGCGCGTCTATTCTCCTGATGAAAAGTTTGACTGGTGGAATCCGCGCTTTATAACCGTCGGACTTACGATTCGTGAAGTTGAAGGCACTCCAACAGTCATACAAGTCGAGGCAAATTCCGCAGCCGCGCAAACTGAGATTCGCCCAGGAGACGTGGTTGTCAAAGTAGACGATCTTTCCGTCGCAGAGTTTGTTGCGCAGCGAGTTGGTTCGTCTGGTGTGTCTGAAGCCGCTCGATCGCGAGCGATTGCTAATCTTTTTGATGGTCCGGCAGGCACTCTGGTGAAAGTTGCCTGGACCACTCATAACGGCAAACAGAAGTCAGCAGTGCTGCGACGTTACTGGAATCAACGACAGTTGGGCTTCAGCAACCAGCGCAACGGGAAGATAGCGATTCTCAGGATCGACGCTTTCACGCAAACCGTTGCGATCGATTTTTCCAAAGCATTGCCTGATGTACTGGAAGGCGCCGAAGGCATCGTGCTCGACCTCCGCAGCAATGGCGGCGGCGATGCTGAAGCAATGGCCGATGTAGCCTCACTCTTTCTTGATGAAGGAATCAATCTCGGACGATTCGCCGATCGTTCCGGCGCTTCATTTGAACTGCAAACTTATTCAAGGCGCCTCTGGCGCACGCCTCGATCCGTTCCGACCAAGCTCCCGCTCGTCGTCCTCACCAGTGAAAACACTTCGAGCGCGGCTGAGATCCTCGCTGAAGCGCTACAGACTAAACGTCACGCGCGCGTGATCGGAACGGACACGTGTGGTTGTGTTCTGGCGATCAGAAACAGACATGCGTTGCCGGATGGTGGCGTGCTGGATGTCAGTGAGTTTGACTATCGCACGGCGAGCGGAGTAAGGCTCGAAGGTGCCGGCGTTAAGCCGGACGAATCATTGCCGATAACGCGGGCTGACGTTTATTCCCGTCGCGACCGCGCGCTCGAGGTCGCGAAGCAATTCCTTACCCAAAAATAATCTGTGTAATCTGCGTAATCTGCGGATGGATAATCCTGTTATCATGTCCAACGCATGCTCTACTTATCGCAGGTGTTAGGCCGGCCGATTCGCGACCTCGAAGGTGAACGTGTGGCCACCGTGAAAGACGTGATCGTGCGTCTCGGCGCCGACGAGCATCCGCCGGTGGCGGGTCTTGTCGCGCGGTATCGGCGTCGCGATTTTTTCCTATCGCGCTGGCGCATCACTGAGCTAAACCAACATGGCGTGCGGTTGAATTCAGACATTCTCGACTTGCGGCCGTTCGTTCGCCGTGAGAATGAAGTGCTGCTCGCCCGCGACGTGCTTGATAAACAACTGATCGACGTCGATGGCAAGCGAGTGGTTCGCGTAAATGACGTGCAGATCATCGAAGCCGCAGGCGAGTATCGTGTGACCGGCGCCGACGTCAGTTTGCAAGGTCTTTGGCGGCGACTTGCGCCGTCCGGATTTGCCGGCACAAAGAGACCTGTGGAAGTGCTCGACTGGGCCGACGTTGGTTATCTCGCAACCGACGCCGCGACCGTTCAGTTGAAATCCTCGAGCGATAAATTGGCGCGCCTGCATCCGGTTGAAATTGCACGGCTCGCCGAAGCGCTTTCATATCACCACGGATCGGAAGTCGTCGAATCGCTCGACGACGAAACCGCGGCCGAGACACTCGAGGAAATGCCCGCCGAACATCAGGCGCGAATCCTTGGCGACATGGACCAGGAACGCGCCGCCGACATTCTCGAGTGGATGTCGCCTGACGAAGCCGCCGACGTGCTCGGCGATCTTCCGGAAGAAAAAGCCGAAGAGCTGCTCGGTTTGATGGAGCATGACGAACAGGCTGACGTCGTCGAGTTACTTCCTTATGAAGACGACACAGCCGGCGGCTTGATGACAACTGAGTTTGTGACGCTGCCACGCGCGCTCACTGTTGGCGAAGCGCTCGCAAGACTGCGCGAGATGGCGCAAACGCCAAACATGATCTACTACCTTTACGTTGTCGAAGCAGAGGATTCGTGGAAGCTCGTAGGCATTATTGCGTTGCGAAGTTTGATCCTGGCCGATCCGTCTGTTCCGCTCGAAGACGTTATGCGGACGGAGTTTCAACAGGCCGATCCGAGTGAGCCGGCGAAAGAGGTGGCGCAGAGAATCGCAGAATATAACCTGCTGGCGCTTCCCGTTGTTGATGAGTCAGGGGATATACTCGGCATCATCACGGTAGACGACGCGATGGAAATTCTTTTGCCGAAAGACTGGCGCCAGCGCCTGCCGAGACTTTTTGGGTGAGGAAATCCATCCACAGATTACGCAGAAGTGAATTCATAGCTCAGCTATTATGATCTGTGTAATCTGTGGATGGATTTGATAGTGCTCATGAAGGATGGTGACCCTCCAAATGGCCGAGCAACGAGCAGCAGTACGAGCTGCCGGACGTCGCTTGATGCGTCGTGGCGCCCAAGGCGTCCGCCGTACGGTGGCGCGTCGCAAACGTCTGCTCGCTTACGTGGCGATTCTCGGTCCGGGCATGATCACTGCAAACGCCGGCAATGACGCCGGTGGAATCGCGACGTTCGCCTCCGTCGGCGCTGACTTCGGCTATTCCCTTCTCTGGATCCTCATACCAATTGCAATCAGTCTTGGCATCGTTCAGGAAATGTGCGCGCGGATGGGCGCAGTCACCGGCAAAGGTCTCGCCGATCTGATTCGTGAACGTTTCGGCGTACGCTGGACCGCGCTGATCATGCTCGCACTGCTCGTCGCGAATGCTGGTGTCACGGTTTCGGAATTCGTCGGCATCGCTGCGGCGACGGAACTCTTCGGCATTTCGCGTTTTATCACTGTGCCTTTGGCTGCGATCAGCGTCTGGTCACTCGTGGTGAAAGGTTCTTACAAACGAGTCGAGAAGGCTTTTCTGATGATGTCGCTCGTCTTTCTTGGCTATATCGTGTCGGCTTTTCTGGCTCGACCTGACTGGAGCGCTGTGGCCGTCGGTTTGATCAGACCGGAGTTTAAGTTTGAGCAGACGTTTCTGTTTACGTTTGTGGCAATCGTCGGTACTACGATCTCGCCGTACATGCAGGTGTACGTTCAGTCGTCCGTCGTCGATAAAGGAGTAACCGCTGATGATTACGACAGAACAAAGACTGATGTCTGGGTCGGAACGATCTTTGCGATTCTGATCGTCTTCTTCATCGTCGTCTCGACTGCGGCGACGCTTCACAAAGCCGGAATACAGATTTCGACGGCGGCCGATGCTGCGCACGCATTGCGGCCTCTCGCCGGGCGATATGCGCAGACGCTTTTTGGAATTGGGCTTTTCGGGGCTTCGATGTTGGCGGCCGGAGTCCTGCCGTTGGCGACAGCTTATTCGATTAGCGAGGCGCTCGGGTTTGAAAAAGGTGTCTCGCGCAGTTTCAGAGAGGCTCCGATCTTCCTCGGCACGTTTACTTTTCTGGTGGCTGTGGGCGCAGCTATCGCGATTGTTCCGAATCTCCCGCTGTTTCGCGTGCTGCTGGTTACGCAGGTGATCAACGGACTGCTGCTTCCGATCGTGTTGTTCGCGATTCTGCGGCTGGTAAACAATCGCGAGCTGATGGGCGTTCACGTCAACCGTCCTCTTTATAATATCGCTGCCTGGCTAACGGCAATTCTCGTGACCATTCTTTCCTTGCTCTATATAGTAATTAGCCTATTTCCTTAAGAGATTAGGCCGCGGACAAATGCGGATCTGTGGTAAAAGATTGCGTCTAAAGCCGTGACTCGCCCTCGAATCACTAACAAGATCATTCTCTTCTTCGTGGCCTCGGCCGTCGTGCTGCTGGCGACCTACTTGTTCTGGTCGTTTGCTCCGGACGTCAAAGCGTTACTCGAGCATCGGATGGGCGGCGCGGGCGCCTCGCCTTCAGCGGACACGATCATCAGCGCAGTGAAACTATTCCTTGTTGGAATAGTCGGTTACCTTTTTGTTCGCGCTCTCAACTTCCTCTTTTTCGGATTGGCGTTCCGGCTGAAACGGATCGACGCGCCCACGCTGATCCGAAACATCTTCACCATCGTCGCGTTCACGATTCTCTTTCTAATCGCCTTCAC
>DATFHH010000156.1:0-42390 GCA_035248565.1 Pyrinomonadaceae bacterium
CTCTGGAAGAGTGATGCTCTGTCGCAGCGAATCGAGTTGCCATGGGAATGGTGCGAACAACAAGTAGACCAGGCCTATCGGAATTGTCGAGATCGCACCCTCCGTCGTCGAGACATCTACTTCCCGCCCGAAACCGGATCCGGCACGTGACAAATCAGCACGGCTTCTTTGCACTGCTTCTAACGTTCCATATCGATTGAACTGCGAACTGGCGTAGCGGGTCACGCCAAGATACATGAACGACACACCCAGCAAAATAAGCACAATAAACTGGCGAGCGAAATTAGTCGGCGTGATCTTCTGCAAACCAAGAATAAAGCCGCCGGTTATTGCCACAGCGATCATGTAGAACACGTAAAAGCGTAAACTGAGAATTGAAAACAGCGCTACGATCAGTATCACCCCATACTTCAGCGAGAGTTTTTCACTAAGGTGCAGGCTTGCCAGAATTGCGACTACGAGCGAAAAGACTATTGGCGCATCCTTGAGTCCCTGAGCAGACCAAAGAACAAGCGACGGGAAAAACGCGACGCAGATAGCAGCTATTTTAGCTACGCGAACGTTCTTATAAACGTGCTGCGCGCAACTAAAGACGAGAACCGCCGTCGCCGCGCCGATAACCGCGTTGACAAACTGTATCGCCAGTGTGTTGCGGCCAATTAATGAATACACCACCGCAACCATGTTGACCATGCCCCACGCAGACGACTGTCCTTCCACAAAGTGAGTGCTGATTACTCTAAAGTAAGAATCTCCTTGCCAAGCCTTCATTTGAGCGAAGCCGTAAAAGTCGTAGGTAAGCGCGTCTCCACCAAAAAATTCCTGCTTGTTGAAGATGAAGATGCCGGTCGCTACAAGTATTCGCAGCAGCAGACCCCACGCAAAAAGTTGCAGCAGCAAGGATCGGTGTTCTTTGTTTTGATAGATGAAATAACCAGCAACGAACGCGAGACTCAGGCACACGAGCAGCGCCTGCCCGGCGTCGTAGGTCGTGTAATTTCCATAGTCGGGGAATTCCGCGACTATCGGCGGCACCGCGAATACGATGAGAGCGCAAACGAGTAAATATACGGCTACTAAGATGACCTTCATTCGGTTGGTGTTTATCCGCAGATTACGCAGACTGAATTAATAAATCTGTGTAATCTGTGGATTGCAATGCAGTCTGTTCCTTTCGCACGACCAGATGATTTTCCAGTACTAACGCGTCGAAGCTCGCCCGGCTAAAGGTCTTGATGGCGTCTTCGGGCGAGAGCACGATTGGCTCCTGTACGTTAAATGACGTATTGAGCAACAGCGGCACCCCGGATAACTTTTCGAACTCGCGAATTAGCTGCCAGTATCGTGGATTAATATCGCGAGTTACAGTTTGCGGACGTGCGGTGCCGTCCACATGAACTACAGCAGGTATGTTGGCGCGTTTTTCCTCGATGACGTTAAGAACTGTAATCATAAACGGATCGTAATGAGAACGCCCAAACAACTTATCTGCCGCCTCTGCTAACATCGATGGGGCCAGCGGCCTGAACCATTCACGCAGCTTCACCTTTTTGTTTAGCAACTCACGCATATCTGAGCGGCGCGGGTCAGCCAGGAAGCTGCGGTTACCAAGAGCACGCGGGCCAAACTCCATGCGTCCCTGAAACCAGCCCACGATGGCGCCGTCAGCCAACATCGCAGCGACTCGCGGGAGCATTTGTTCATCAGGTAGCGTGTGAAATTGCAAACCGGCGGCACGCAAAGCTGCGGCACAATCTTCAGAGCTGAAACCAGGACCATAATAAGCGTGTTCCATGCGGAACTTTCGCGGTTGGTTTAATCGACTATGCCAAACGAGCAGCGCCGCTCCCAGCGAGCAACCTGCATCGCCGGCCGCCGGTTGAATAAAAAATCGTTTGAAAGGTGTTTCGGTCATGATGCGACCGTTCATCACCGAATTGAAAGCTACACCACCGGCCATACAAAGGTTTTCGCTTCGAGTCTTCTCGTAAAGGCCCGAAAGCAAATACAGCGCTGTGTCTTCAAGAACTTTCTGTGCACTGGCGGCGATGTTCCAATGTTTCTCGACGAGCTCTTCGCCTTCAGCTCGCGGTGGACCAAGAGCGCGCGTGAATGTTTCGCTGAACTGATAATGCTTCGCGAGATGATGGTCCAACACGCGAATATCAACTCGAAAATCGTGATTGCCATTTATCGAGAGCACGCGCTTGGCGAAGAAATCATAGTATTCAGGCTTACCATAGGCAGCGAGTCCCATTAGTTTCCACTCGTCACCTTTGAACATGTCGAAGCCCAAGTAATTGGTCACGGCGGAATAGAACTGGCCCAGTGAGTGAGGTAGCTTGATTCTTTTCAGCGGACGAATGCTTCGATCCTCGCCGTGAGCAAACAGCGTCGTGGTGTCTTCGCCGGTTCCGTCCCACGTCATGATCGCCGACTGGTCAAAACCGGAAACAAAAAATGCACTGGCAGCGTGGCAGAGGTGATGTTCGAGAAAGTGAAACTTAAAGTCGCTGTCGCCGAAGCGTTCCCGAATTCTGCGTGGGTGGCGCAACATACCGAGATAGCTTTCGCCGACCTGAGTGACACCGCGGTCAACGCGGGCCTTGAACATGTCGCGGGAGATGACTGCCGACTTCAAGGCCTGGAGCGCTTTGTGACGCAACACCCAGGGCTTCCAGTACAAACCAATATGCGCGACGTCGGCGATTCCGATACCTGCCTCGTCAAGGCAGTACTGCATCGCGTTGTACGGAAAACCGCTGTGATGTTTGCGTCGAGAAAACCGCTCTTCTTCAGCGGCGGCGACGATTTCACCGTCTTTTATGAGCGTAGCCGCCGAGTCGCCGAGCGTAGTTAAACCGAAGATGTACATCAGACCGTCAATATGCCACAAAGAGGCACAAAAATCATAAACGATTAGCCACAAAGAGGCACAAAAAGCACATAAGAATTAAGAAGAATATTTTGGGCCTTCGGTCAGGGTATTTGTGCCTGCGTGGCTTTTAAGACCTCCGCCAATTTCGGAACGTGCGCTTCTAAACTGTAATGCTTCACGGCGTAGGCGCGTCCAGTCTCGCCCATCCGCCGCCTGAGAACTTCGTCGCTCAGCAATCGCGAAAGGTGCGCGTACCATTCTTCCTCAGTGCGCGCCACAAAATGTGTTTGGTTCGACTCTGCTATTTCCCTACACGCTCCTACCGGGCTGACGACGAAAGGCACTCCTACTGCCATGTACTGAACAGCTTTGAAACACGATTTACCCACAGACCAATCATCTTCGACGATTGGATAGATACCGATGTCGAGCGATTGAAAATCGACGATCTCTCTGTTGAGCTCCCACGGTAAGTTTTCCACCTCCACTCCGGGAATGACGACGTTATCTTCTCCCGTTCCCACCAGGCGCAAGCGAAATCGATACTCGCGCGCCAGACGCTCGAGCACTGGAAAAATTGTTTTCACGTAAGCAAAAGTCGAGTGTGTACCCACCCAGCCAATTACCGGCACATCAACACCCGGGCGTTCAGCTAAAGGTCGAAAATATCTTGTGTCAACCACAGTGGGAATAACCACCGACTGCCGATTCATGTTGTTCACGTAAGCAGCGATCTGTCGATTACCACAGATAACGAAGCGCGACCAACGAATCAGATCGTTCGTTTTGCGGAACCATTTCAACATGCTCCCGAACCGGCCATAAGTCGGGCTCTTATACGAAACGTAGGTTGCATCGTCGAGATCGAGAACCATCGGACAGTGGTGTAGGTTTGTGATCAACCACTCCACCAGCGGTGGTCCAAACATCATCGCCTCGCGTTGCACGAATAACACATCAGCTTTCCTCGCGCGCCATAACTCTCGCACGCGACGAATCGAGGCGAGACCTAATCCCGCCGCAGTACGCGGCCAGTGAGAGCGCTTGTACAACGATTCGTATTGCCGGGAATCAAGAAATGGGTAAACGGAGAGTTCAATGCCGTGCTCGGCCAAAGGTTCGATGAATTGCATCATTCGGAACCGAGTTGCCGCCGCCTCGACGGGATATGTGGCCAATCCTAACACTCTCATGAAGCAGAGCATCCACAGATTACGCAGATTTATTCAAACAAGGCTTGGTATAAGCGCGCGTACCGCTCGGCGCCAACGGTGTTAAGATCAAACACTCTCTCCGCAGTTACACGGGCCTTCGCTTTTATGTTTGGGTCATTCACCAGTTGCTGGATTGCGGGCCAATCAGTCTCAAATTCCTGCTCGCTGAAATCGTCAATCAGTATTCCTGCTTCTGATTGATGCACCAGATCATCCGAGTCGCCAATGCCGGAGTTAATGACGATCGGAAGCCCGCACGCAAGATATTCACCATTCTTGGTCGGCGACGAAGCGAGTTTAGAGAAGCAACGTTTGATGAACGAGAGACCAACGTCGCCGGCAGCTAAATACGAAGGCATGTCCTTTGGCGCAACCGCACGAACCGAAAAATTATCTTCACTGATTCCACGCGCGCTCATTAGTTGTCGCACTCGTTCACGACTGCCCGTTGTAAGCCAAACAAGATGTGCGTCACTTCTTTTCTTGACGACGTTGGCGAAAAAATCAGCCATCTCTTCCGTCAAGTACCATCCATCGAGAGAACCACTGTAGACCAGTGTGAACCGATCACCCAGCCCCAACTCTGAGCGCACCCGGGCGCGCTCCTGTTCGTTAAATTTAAATAACGAAAGATCCACGCAGCACGGTATCACCTCGTGAGGGACGTCACGACCTTTCAAGCCCTCCCATTCTTTGATGATGGGCCAGATCCGCCCAGTCAACGTAACCACCGCATCGGTTGCAGCAAAGAGCTGCCTCTCAGTCGCTTTCGTTACACGATAACGCAAACCACCTTTGGGCCAGTGTTTCGCGTCAACATACTCTTCAGCCATCAGTCCGCGAACATCGAAGATCATTTTGGTCCCAAATCTTCGTTTCAAGGCAAGCGCGATCGTCGCTGGTATGTACGAGCGCGCATGCACTAGTTCAATCTTGTTCTGTTGGACCAAACGGCTGGCGTAACGAATGCCCTCTAAGACATCGTAAACAGTTGCCGGAAGTGATGGCCGCTGGTGATATCGCAGCCAATGCCATTCGATTCCCTGTTGCAGCAACTCCCGTTTCAGCTCCGCACAATGACGCTTTCCTTCCGTAGAAAAAGCTTTGTCTTTTTCAAAGCTGAGGAGGGTAAATTTCAGACCTCGTTTTGCCAGCTCACGCAGGTAGGGAAGCACCTGCGTTTGCCCTAACGGTTCAAGCATGCCGTTGTATGAGATGAACAGAACGCGCCGGCCCTCAAGCGACATCATTGCCCTAAGCAGTTGTGTGTTTTGTGTGCGTCTCGGTGGCTTGTGAAAGAACCTGTCCGGCGATCCAATGGTAGGTACGAGCTAATCCTTCTTCGAGGGAAATCGTCGGTTCCCAATCCAAAACCTCACGCAAACGAGTATTGTCGCTGTTGCGACCCCTGACGCCCTGCGGCTTGCTTAGATCGTAGCGCTTCCCGATCTTCTTGCCGGCAATGTTCGCCACTATGTCTACCAACTCATTGATCGAGATCATTCGGTCCTGACCAAGATTGAGAGGCTCGCGGTGATCGCTGCGCATCAACCGATGTAATCCCTGCACGCAATCATCAATGTAGCAATACGACCGCGTTTGTTCACCATCACCCCAGACCTCAATCTCATCGCCATCGTTTGCCAGCGCTACCTTGCGGCAGATTGCGGCCGGTGATTTCTCTCGTCCTCCGTCATAGCTTCCCAGAGGACCGAAGATGTTATGGAATCTAACGACGCGCGTGTCGAGACCAAAATCTTCGCTGTAGTGACGACAAACTCTTTCCATGTACAGCTTTTCCCAGCCGTAACCGTCCTCCGCATCTGCCGGATATGCATCGGTTTCCTTCAACCCCACGGCATTGGTCTCGTTTTGCCGGTAGCGCGGATAAATACAGGCGCTCGATGTGTAGAGATAGCGCTTGACACCGCTGATGCGCGCAGCCTCGATCGTGTTTAGATTAATGAGTGTGTTGTCACGAACTATTACTGCTTTGTTGCTTTCGATAAAGCCGATGCCGCCCATGTTTGCTGCCAGGCCGTACACTTCATCGATCTCGTGCGTCGCTCGAAGGCAATTCTCGGCCACGGTCAGATCCAGCAAAAGAAATTCATCAGCCCGGGTCGATTCAAACTCCGGTGTTTTAATGTCAACGCCTCTGACCCAGTAGCCGCGGTCGACCAAATAGTTGGTCAGGTGGTGTCCTATGAAACCACCTGCGCCAGTCACCAACACTCTTGGTTGTTGTGACATTCAGATTTCCTACGGTCTAAAGTCCTGGATTGCGTGCACTACGTATTCCTGTTGTTCCGCGGTGAGCTCAGGGAAGAGCGGCAGAGCAAAAGTCTCGCGCGCAGCCTTCTCCGCCTCCGGAAATTCGCCCTCTTTGTAGCCGAGGTATTCGAAGCACTCCTGCAGATGCAGAGGAATCGGATAATAAACTTTCGTTGCGATGTCGCGTGTTTTCAAGTGCTGCATGAGCGCGTCGCGATGGTCCGGAACTCGCACAACGTACTGATGAAAGATGTGACGGTTTTCAGGCTTAATGAAAGGAGGATCGAGTTTGAAATTCAGCTTCGCTCCTTCCAGCAGGTGTGAATACGTTTTCGCCTTCTGCGCTCGTGCGTTGGACCACTCATCGAGATACGGCAGCTTGGCGCGAAGAACGGCAGCCTGAAGCGCATCAATTCGACTGTTGATTCCTACCTCGACGTGCTGATACTCAGTTAGACCACCGTGCAGCCGCAGTCTTCGAAGCCTGGTGGCGAAATCGGGATCGGTCGTCGTTATGATCCCTGCATCTCCTGCGGCGCCGAGATTCTTAGTCGGATAAAAACTAAAACAACCAGCCAGGGCCATCGATCCCGCGCGCCGGCCGCGATCTTCGGCGCCGATAGCCTGCGCTGCATCTTCGATTACGACAAGCCCTTTCGCTTTGCACAGAGCGAATATCTCATCCATATCGGCACATTGGCCGTACAAATGGACCGGAAGCACCACTCGCGTGCGCGAAGTGATAGCCGCAGGGATCTGATCGACGTTCAAGTTATATGTGAGGGGATCGATGTCGACGAAAACAGGTCGTGCGCCCAACCGCGCGATCGCACTCGCCGTGGCGAAGAAACTGAACGGCGTCGTAATGACCTCGTCTCCCGGTCCAACGTCCAATGCCATGAACGCCAGCAGCAAAGCATCGGAACCGGAAGCGCAACCAATGGCTTCATTCGTTCCACAATACGCCGCGACTTCGGCTTCGAGCGCAGCGACTTCCGGACCCATCACAAACTGTTGCGACTCGAAGACGCGATCGACCGCCTGCCGCACGGTATCGCGTATTGAGACATACTGCGCCTGCAAATCTATTAGAGGAACCTTCATCGAATCGACAGTCTCAAGTCACAAGAAAGCACAAAAAGCACAAACAACTTCTGCCTGGTCTTTTGCGCTTTTTGTGCTTCTTTTTAGTCGGGCTCAAGCTCTTCAGCTATACAGTCTCCGGTGCACCTTGGTCCGCATCTCCATCAGACTCGTAGTAGTTGGAGTAGTAACGCGAGTAGTAGTAGTCGTGCGACTCTACCTTCACGTTGTTCAGCACCACACCAAACACGTGTGCGCCGACGTCGAGCAGTTGCTGTTTTGCACGACGCACCACGGCCCTTGAGCTTCGTCCACCGTGGACTACAAGAATCACTCCATCCACCATCGTCGACAGGATCGACGCATCTGTGAAAGATATAGCCGGCGGCGAGTCAATGATGATGTGCGCGTATTGCTCACTCAGGATGTTCAGCAGTTTCCGCATCTCCTCGGAACCAAGCAATTCAGCCGGATTCGGAGGTACTGGGCCAGAGGTCAATACTTTGAGATTCGGCGCCTTGTCACATTGTTGAATCAAACCTTTGAGATTCTTCTCTCCGGAAAGCCAGGTTGTCAGCCCCTTCGTGTTCGGAAGTTCAAACTGCGTATGCAGCCGTGGACGTCTGAGGTCGCAGTCGATCATCAAAACTTCGGCTCCGGTTTGCGCAAGCATGAAGGCTGTATTGATACCCGTGGTAGTTTTCCCTTCCGCGGGCTGACTGGAAGTAATCAGGATCGTCTTTGGAGGCTTTCCGGCAGATGATAACAGCAGCGAAGTTCGCAGGTGTCGATACGACTCTGTAATTGGCGAACGGGCATCGTTGATCATCGCCAGTGCAGTTGTATTCGACGGGCCAGGCGCCGGCGCTCCACCACGAATTCCCGGTAGGCGACGATCACGACCAGACGGGATCAGGGCCAACGCGGGCAGGTGAATGTAACGGTCGACGTCTTCGACGGACTTCACAGTGTCGTCGAGGAAATCGAGCAGAAAAGCCAAACCAATGCCGCCACCCAATGAGAGCAGGAACGCGATAATGATATTTCGCAAACGTGGTGGACCAACCGGGCTCTTGGGGAATCTGCTGTACGTGGCGATGCTTACTTCGTTGCCGCCGTTTCCATTCGAAATATCCAGCTCACGCTGCCGTTGCGTCAGAGTAGCGAGATACTGTTTGTTCGTTTCGAGCTGCTGCGTCATCGCCATCAAATCGATCTGATTGCGCGTTTGTTGGGTGGTCGCAGCTTTTTGCTCTTCATAAGAACGACGCAACAGGTTTTCCTGGGAGACAGCGGCCTCGTATCTGCGTTGTATCGAGGTAACGATCTCTTCCGGAGCTTTTTGCAGTTCCGCCTCGAGGTTTTTGATTTGAACGTCCAGCTTCTTCACAGCCGGCCATTCTTTGGTGTAGGTCACCAGGAGCGCGTCACGTTGCTCCTTGAGTGCGGAGATGCGATCGCGCAATTTATCCACCCGGGCAGACGTGTTAACGTCGGGTATCGAAAATGGATCTTTCTCGTTCTTCGCTGCCTCGAGCTGCGCTTGAAGTTTCTTTCTATCGTTTTCCGCCTGCAATAACTGCGCACTCAAAGTAGCCAATCGCGTGCCTTCGAGATTTCCCGCACCTTCAGTGGTTAGCGGCAGGTCGTTTTTCTTAGCGAAGTTCCAAATTACTTCCTGGTCCTGCTTGACCTGGGTTTGAAGTCTGGCAATCTCTCTGGCCAAAATATCTTCAGCCTTTGTCGATCCTTCCGTCGCCAGCGCCAGGTTGTAGTTTTTGAAAACGTCAGCCAGGGTATTGGCAATTTTTTGGGCAAGTTCGGGATCTGAATGTCGATAGATGATGTTTACCAGGTTAGTGTTAGGAACCGCTTCGACCGTTTCGCCGGCGATGATTGCATCCTCGTAAGCTTCTAACTTCTCTAGTTCCTCAGGCGTTAACTGGCCCACCGGATTCTGAGACTCAGTTGCAATCGACAAACCAGCAGGAGCAGGACGAGTTTCTGTATTTGTCTTCGGCGACGAAAAGATGCGTCGTAAAGAATCGAAAAATCCCGCTTGCGACTGGTTACCAAAAAACGACGGGTTATGAGGTAAGTCGAGATTGAGAACCACCTGCCGCGCGAGCGTCGGGTTTTGCAACAACTTTAGCTGCGTGCCCCAGAAATTGGGATCATTCTGGCCGTTAATAATGATCTTGTCAGTCTGGAGGATGCTCGGTTGTTTTTGTTGGATTCTAATTGTCGCTTCGCCCTCGTAGATCGAAGGGGCTCGAAACGACTGGATTGCCACCAGCGAAGTGACCACCAACACCAGACTTAAAATCAGCCACTTTCGTTTGAGAACGACAAAAAAGTAGTCCTTCAGGCTCGCGGGATCGTTGCCCGACACGCCATACGGCTTGCCTTGGACCACGTCCGAGAGTGGACGATCAAGCCCACGGTCCAAACTCCCGACGGGAATTAATCGATTGTCTTGCGTAGCCATAGAATTTCAGCCTCTTTACTTCAAACGAGAGTGGGATTGAATAATAACAGAGTGTTCGAATCTCGCAAGGCCACAAAGTAGCTCTTATCCACAGATTACGCAGATTGTTTTAAATAGAATCTGCGTAATCTGTGGACGGATCTCGTGTTTCGGCTGCGAATTTACACAGTGAATCACGCCAGTCGGGTAGAGGGGCCAGGCCTAACGCTGCGAAATAAACAGAACGAAGACGCGAGTTTTGAGGTCGAGGTGCGGGCCGGTTCAGTGATTCCGTCAGTACCTCTTCAACCTGAGGTTCACCTAGATTCGCACACTTGATTGCCTCGCGCGCAAACTCCGCATAACTTACGCCGTTTCCTGCATTTGCGACGTGAAATATTCCCGGGTGGTTAAGTTGGGCCAACTCCCGCAGCCGTCGCGCCAGGTCGCGCGAATATGTCGGCGTGCCGTACGCGTCTGTTATCGCCTTTATCTGTTCACCTCTGCGGGCGCGGTCAATCACGGTGCTTAAAAAGTTCTTTCCGCCACGACCAAATATGAAACCAGTGCGAACGATGACTGACTGCGGATTCGCTTTCTGCGAGCGTCGTTCACCTTCCAGTTTTGCGCGTCCGTAAGCGCTTTGAGGATTCGGTTGGTCTTCTTCTGTATAGAATCCTTCTTTCGCGCCATCGAACACATAGTCGGTCGAGATTGTTACAAAGGCCGCATTCGCATCACGACTCGCAATGGCGAGGTTTTCGGGGCCGCGAGCATTAACGGCATACGCGCGTTCGACGTCGGTCTCGCATCCATCAACGTCTGTCCACGCCGCGCAATTTATCACGGCATCCGGTTCGCTGCGGCGCACCATCTCTGAAACTTGTTCAGCATTCGCAATGTCCAAGGCGGCACGATCGTAAGCGAAAACTGTATCGCCACTCTGCTCGCAAAGTTCGCGTACCGCTCGGCCGACCATTCCTCCCGAGCCTGTGACCAACACTCTCAACGCGTGCCCACCTCGCTTCCATATTGGATGCGGTAGTAATCCCGGTAAGCTCCGCTGCGGGCCCGTTCAAGCCACTGCTCATTTTCCTGATACCAGTCGATTGTTTTCCGTAATCCACTTTCCCAGGTCTCGCGCGGGCGCCAACCCAATTCAGTTTCAACTAACGTAGGATCTATCGCGTAACGGCGATCGTGCCCGGGCCGATCTTTGACGAACTTAATCAGCGAATGTGGCTTTCGAAGTGTGTCGAGAACCGACTGGATGACGTCCACGTTACGACGCACGTTGCGCGCCCCAACGTTATAAACAGCTCCAGGCTTGCCTTTTTCGAGCGCTAATAAAATCGCGCGGCAATGATCTTCGACGTAAATCCAGTCACGTATATTCTTGCCGTCGCCGTACAGTGGAATTGCTTCGTCATTTAGCGCGTTTGCGATTGTTAGCGGCAAAAACTTCTCGGGAAACTGTCGTGGACCATAGTTATTTCCGCAACGTGTGATGATGGTGTCGAGTCCGAAAGTGTGATGCGCCGCACGCACTAGATGTTCGGCAGCGGCTTTCGAAGCCGCGTAGGGACTGTTCGGCGCGAATGGCGAATCCTCAGTGAAGTAACTTGTTTCGTCTTCCGGCAGACTGCCCATGACCTCGTCAGTCGATACCTGCACGAAACGTTTGACACCTTGCGCGCGAGCCGCATCGAGTAATACCTGCGTACCGATGATGTTTGTGCGTAAGAATTCGGCACAATCGGCAATACTGCGATCGACGTGTGATTCTGCGGCAAAATTTATGATCGCCTCACAACCGCTATGGAGCGCTTCTGTGACGATCTGCGAATTCGTGATGTCGTCGTGGATGAAACAATGCCGTTCCGGTTGCAGTCCTTTCAGGTTGTCGAGATTTCCGGCGTACGTGAGGGCGTCTAAATTAATAACTTCACAGTCCGGAATAGCATCGAGCAGCAGGCGGACGAAAGCTGAACCTATAAATCCAGCTCCTCCGGTCACGAGAAATCTCTGCATTTTTCTATCGTATCCTCACGGCGAGTATCTTCAGCGCAGACTTTGTTATCAAACTATTGGTCCATGTGGCAAATTGGCAACAACTGAGTTCAATATTGGGACGAAGAACTTCCCGTATTTTTCGTGTCGACAGTTCTTGAGAAATTTAATGCTTGACATTCTTCGTGTCGTAGTTTAAAAAGCGCACCTCTGTAAGTCATGCTAATTAGTTCTACGTTAAGGCTACCTTAACTTCTACATGTAACTTGATCCCTCGTAGTAGGTCCTAATTGCCGGAACTAGATAACCTGGTAGACAACCTAACTCGCCGAGTTCTTGATGATAAGTTCGCCTGAATAGATTGGCGAAGAACGAATAATAAACTGGCCCCATCAGCCACGAAGACATTCAGCCGCATTTAGGAACAGTTCCTCTGCGCAGCCGTCCACAGTATAGCGGTCCATTAATCTTATTCGCAGAGTTTTCAGCGCCGACCAAGGAGAACCCCATGAACGCCAAACGCACCCCAGCTCGCAGCATGTCTGTAGTTTACCGCGCCTTGCTGTTTAGTATTGTCCTTTTCCTAGCCGTTGCGTCTTTTATATCGTTGCCGTCGTTACGGACCTCAGCGTCTTCTCATCCTGCCGCTCCGGCAGTTTCGCTACAAAATTCTTCCGCTTTCGATCCAAAGAGAACCACATCGTCGGCAAATTACGCGTTTACGGATGAGATGGACCTCAGCCTTCATTCTACGATTCATTCTGCAGCCTTTTCGCCGTTACTCGAGGCACCGATAGAAACCTTTGCCTCGGATTGCACCACACCACAGACGGATTTCGTGTTGGGCGATGCGGTTTGCGTGAAAGTTAACGGTCAGGTCAATCCAACTTTTGCATATAAGATTTCATGGGTTGATCCCGCCGGGTTCATCGAGCAAAGAACTGACATCACCACGGATCCCCAGCCGGATAGTTTCACTCTTCCGAGTGATGACACCTCAGAGATCAATGGCGTGACGATTGATAATCGCGGTCCCTGGAGAATCCATGTTACCCGCAATAACGGCCGCATATTGCAGACCGTCCTGATCAACGTTCGCGACGCAAACAATGCGGCGGCGCATTTAATCGTCCATAAGTTTGTGGCTGGCGGCCAACTGAATGTTGATGCTGGTAGCCCTGTCAGCTTCGTCGTCACAGTTGAGAATAAAGGTCCGGATGCTGCCGGCGCCGTTACCCTTTCAGATCCAACTCCAGCAAATCTCGACTTTGTAAGTTTCACTCAAACCGCAGGACCAACGTTCAACTGCGATGGCTCTAATTGCACTGCCACCGGATTGGCGGTAGGCGATTCGGCAGAATTCCTGGCTCAATTTCGTGTGACGGAGGGAACCGCAGGAGGGACGATCATTTCGAACAGTGCGGTGGTTACCAGTGACACCTCCGATCCTGACGCCACGACAAGAACCGCCACATCTGAACTCACGGTAGTTAACGCTGGTAATCAAGCTACTTGCGCGCTTGAGTGTCCGGGCAACATCACGGTCACGGCTAATACAACGCAGGGAACTGAATCTGGAGCCATCGTAACGTTTGGCTCAGCCGAGCCTTCAGGCGACTGTGGCACCGTTACGGCATCGCCGGTTTCGGGTTCGTTCTTCGCAGTTGGTACACACACGGTTACGGTAACGTCGTCAACAGGCGGCGGTAGCTGCAGCTTCCTGGTAACGGTACTCCAGGACAATCCGCCGACAATCACGTGTCCGTTGCCTGATCTTACGGGAGACGCTACCGGCGGTACGACAGCAAGCGTTATGGTAACTGCCCCCGCGGCTACTGGCACAAACGTATCCGTCAGTGGAGTTAGAAGTGACGCGCAACTGGTCGGAGATCCTCCGGCCTTCTCGCCAGACATAAGCGATCCGTATCCGATCGGAACGACGATCATCACATGGAAGGCAACTGAGTCCATCAATGGAGAGCCCGGTCGCACAGCGTCCTGTACACAACGCGTGATTGTGACGGCGGCGGATGCGCCTACGATCATGTGTCCGGCCGATAAGTCGTTCAATCAGACAGGATGTGGCGCCAAGACTTTGACTGCGAGCGACATCGGAACACCTTCCACGACCGGCAGCATCAGCGAACTGCAAGGAACACGCAGCGATGGCTTGGATCTGACGAATGACCCGTATCCGATTGGAGTTACAGTCATAACGTGGACGGCCACCGACAACTTGGGGCGTGTCGCATCTTGCACGCAGAGAATTACGATCGTCGCCGTCGGCGACACACAACCGCCAACGCTTACTGCACCTCCGAACGTCGTCGTCGATACAAACTCGTGTGGACAAATCGTCGGTGAGACCGAGCTTGGTACAGCAACGGCGAGTGACAACTGTGGCACGGTTAACATCAGTCGTTCGGGCGTGCCGGCAGGCAATTTCTTCCCGACCGGAACGACTACGATCACTTACACGGCGACAGACGGAGCTGGTAACACAGCCAGCGCAACTCAAACCGTCACGGTGAGAGAGAACCCGGCGATTCCACCAACCGTGACCGCGCCGGCAGACCTGTCGTTCAATACTGGTCCAAACGCAACTTCATGCGGCGTCTTTGTTTCAGATGCAGTATTGGGCAATGCAACAGCAAGTGATAACTGTTCGGGCGTGATTGTCACACGCACTGGCGTTCCTGCCGGTAATAACTTCCCGGTTGGAGTCACGACAATTACTTACACGGCAACTGATCGTTCCGGCAACACGGCGACAGACACACAAACTGTCACGGTTGTGGACGACACTAAGCCGGTGGTGACTGCACCAGCTGATAAGACTCTATTCACCGGACCTGGAGCTACTTCTTGCGGTGTGACGGTCTCTGATCTGGACGCCACACTCGGCACCGGCACTGCTACGGACAATTGTCCGGGAGTCGGAGCGGTGCAGAGAACCGGTGTACCAGCCGGCAATGTATTTCCAGTCGGTACGACGACGCTGACCTACACCGTAACGGATGCGCACGGCAACACGAGTGATCCCAAGACGCAAGTAGTCACGGTCGTCGACAACACCGTTCCGGTATTTGATAGTTGTCCAATCAATATCACCCTGGAACCATCGTGTCCGTTAGGTGCAATTGCGACCTATGCGACACCAACCGCGCACGATAATTGCGGCGTACAGTCGGTAGTTAGAACAACCGGGTTGGCAAGCGGTTCCGTCTTCCCGATTGGTACTACGACCGTCACGCACGTCGCGACAGACATTCACGGCAACACCTCTTCCTGCGTCTTTACAGTAACAGTGCTGACGCCGGCCCAGGTTGTGCAAAACCTCATCAATACGGTCAACGCGTTGCCTGGCTTGAGTGGAACACAACGCCAGGGACTCGTTAGCAAGCTGCAAGCGGCTCTGGATGCGATTAATCAAGGCAAGACCAACGTTGCCTGTAACAAACTGAGCGACTTTGCCAATCAGGTTCAGGTCTTTATCGACGGTGGAACCCTGACAGCAGCTCAAGGTCAGCCTCTAATCAATTCCGCTAACAAGGTGAGGAACACAATCGGGTGTACGTCGCTGCCGTGTACGTGACGATTCAGTGGTCCAAGTGACTGATGTTTAGAAGAACGTCTTTTATCTAATCCAAACTCAGGCTGCGAGGTCTGAGTTTGACTCGGAACTTAACCGAAGCCGAACGCTTCTTTCAGAAAGACAGTTACAACAGCAATTAAGCTTAACCTCAAAAAGGAGAATGCATCATGAGTAAGGTCCGCTTCACTTTCAGTATCTTTGCCACCGTTGTTCTTGCGTTGATGGTTGCGTCCGTCGCCAATGCTCAGGCTACCCGTACCTGGGTTTCTGGTGTCGGCGACGATGTCAATCCCTGCAGCCGCACTGCTCCATGCAAGACCTACGCGGGCGCCATTTCAAAGACTGCCGTCAACGGTGAGATCAGCACCCTCGATCCAGGCGGCTTCGGCGCCGTGACGATTACCAAATCAATCACTATCGAAGGAACACAAGGCCAGGGTTACGGGTCGATTCTTCATAGTGCTACAACCGGCGTAAACATCGCTTTCGACAGTTTCACGGCAGTCGGCGAAACTCGAAAGTCGGTTCGCCTGCGCAACCTAAATATCAACGGCGGCGACAGCGGCCTGCGCGGAATTCGCATTAGCGGCGGGAATCCTGGATCCACTAATAGTGAGGTCTTCGTGGAAGACTGCATCATCGATGGCTCAAACGGATCTCCAGGCCGAGGCATCGAAGACGCGAGAAGTGGCGGCGGGTTTCTCAGCGTTTCCGGCACTACCATCAGAAACATGGCTGGCAGCGGGCTCTCAACGCTCGGCAATACCGCTGGTTTGAAGATCGTAGTCAACAAGTCTCAATTCCTTAACTGCGCCAACGGAATTGCTGTATCAAGCAACGTGAAGATCGGCGTCTACGATTCCAATATGTCCGGCAATAGTGGCGCTGGATTGTTCGTAGAGGATACCGATGGAGGCGCAAATACGGTGATGGATGTCGATCACTGCATAGTTGCCCATAATGGCACGGGATTTAATGCCACTACGGGCAACTCAAGCATTCGTGTCTCAAACACTACTGCTACCAACAACACGACGCTGTTCTCGCAGGCAGGTGGAGGCACAGTGCTGTCTTACGGAAACAATCAGGCTGGCGGCGTTGCGTTCGGTGGATCGGTATCACCAACATAAAGCGCCCGCTCCCTCATCCTCGTGATGCAGTCAAGTGAAGGGTATTGCCGCTTCTGGCAGTACCCTTTACGTTGTTCATCCACAGATTACACAGATTTTACAAAAACAATCTGCGTAATCTGTGGATGGAAAGTCCAACCGCATCTTACTGGCCGCTTTTATCGCGCAATCACCAATCGACATCGCGTATCATACTGCGGAAATGGGCACGACCTCTAGCAAGAGTGTGGGCACGCTGAAGCCGGCAGTTTCGAATAGTGCATACGCGCAGCCTACGCAACAACCTGTTTCTCCAGACGCCTCCTCCGATTTCCGCCAACCCCTAGTCGTAATCGAGCCACGCAGAACTATCGATTGGGCCGATGTGCGCGAAGTGTGGGTATACCGCGAGCTGCTGTACTTCCTCGTCTGGCGGGATCTTAAGGTGCGCTACAAACAAACGGCAGTAGGTGTGGCCTGGGTTGTGCTCCAGCCGATCTTGACTACGTTGATCTTTTCTGTGTTCCTGGGAAAACTGGCGCGAGTTCCCTCTGACGGATTCCCCTACGCAATCTTTGTCTTCGCCGGCTTATTGCCGTGGACGTTTCTTTCAGGCGCCATCCACTCGAGCGGAAATAGTCTGGTTGGAAGTGCTCACCTGATCACGAAGGTCTATTTCCCACGCATACTCATCCCGCTCGCGGCGGTCGGAGCACGACTGTTTGATTTCCTCATCTCGTTTGCTGTGCTCGTCGGGATGATGGTCATTTACCGCGTTGCTCCAACTGTGAACCTTTTAATGTTGTTGCCTTTGATCGTACTCGTGACTCTGCTTACGCTCGCCATTGGGTTGCTCGCTTCAGCCACTAACGTGCGTTATCGCGATGTCGGAGTATTGTTGCCGGTGCTGGTGCAGCTGTGGATGTTCGCGTCGCCGGTGATCTATCCGCTCACTCTCGTACCCCAACGATGGAAGACCTTGTTTGCACTGAATCCGTTAGTGGGCATTATTACCGGTTTCCGCTCAGCGGTGCTTGGGCTCAAGTTCGAATGGACGCCAATTGCCGTATCTGCTGTTATAACAATTGTCTTATCTGCGTTGGCTGTGATTATGTTTCGTCGCATGGAAAGATTCTTCGCCGACATTGTTTGAGAAGAGATGAAGCTGATCATCACCGCTGAGAATCTGGCAAAACAATACCGGATCGGGACCAGGCAGGAGTACTCGCTTCGCGATGTTCTGGCCGAGACGTTGAGTGCTCCGATCCAACGTCTCAGGCGAAGGACGAATGGCAATACTATTTGGGCTCTCAAAAACATCAACTTCAAGATCGCCCAGGGGGAAGTCGTTGGCATTGTCGGACGTAACGGAGCCGGTAAGTCAACATTACTGAAAGTTCTTTCACGAATTACCGAACCGACGCGGGGTTGCGTCAAGCTGTACGGGCGTGTAGGTAGTCTTCTCGAAGTGGGAACAGGGTTTCATCCCGAGCTGACTGGGCGAGAGAACATCTTTCTTAATGGCGCGATCCTCGGCATGACAAGACGAGAGATTTCTCGCAAGTTTGACGAGATCGTCTCGTTTGCTGAAATTGAGCGGTTCATCGAAACGCCCGTAAAGCACTATTCTTCCGGGATGTACACGAGGCTCGCCTTCGCCGTGGCTGCTCACTTGGAACCGGAGATTCTGCTCGTCGACGAGGTTCTGGCGGTCGGCGATGCTTCTTTTCAGAAGAAGTGTCTGGGAAAGATGAGCGAAATAGCAGGCGAGGGCCGCACAGTCCTTTTCGTTAGTCACAACATGGCCGCAGTGAGCCAATTGTGCACTCGCGCCATGCTTGTTGCAGATGGACAGATTCAACGCGCGGGACCGACGCAAGAAGTGGTCGCCGAATATTTCAAAGCCGGCAGCGAAGGCGCGGGCGAGACGATTTGGGAGGATCCCAAGCGTGCTCCCGGCAACGACCGGATTCGGCTACACGCCATCCGCATCCTGTGTAAAGGGACCGTAACAAGCGAGGTCGATATCGACCAGGAGGTATCGGTCGAAGTGGACTTCTGGAATTATGAGCCGGGCGCACGCAATCTCTGCGTTAGCATCAACCTTCAAAACGCAACCGGCATCACGGTGCTGAGTACGGCCAATACCCCGGCAGCGAATCTTCTTCAAGATGAGGAGTGGTTTGATCGATCGCACGAAGCAGGTCTGTTTCGCTCCACTTGTACCCTGCCTGCGAACTTTCTCAATGACGGCGTTTACTACATCACGGCTCACGTGCTCTCGTTAGGACCCGTAACAATTGAAGCTGAGGCCGCACAGGTGTTGTGCTTTAACGTTCTCGACACGGGCGCGATGCGCGAGGCCGGCGTCGGCAGTAAATGGGATGGAGTAGTACGAGTTCGCCTTCCGTGGCGTACGTCGTTGCTCCAACCGCTGAATGGCAACTCAGCAAGACGCGATGGTCGATGAGATGCGCCGCGAAAAGATGAAATCCGAAGACTATAAGAGATTCGCGAGCCTGACTTTCAACGACTTTCGCAAAATGGCTCAGGACGACTCGCTTAGCAATTACGAAAAAATCGGCTTCCCCAACTCGTACCGCGAGGGCAAGGAGGAGCTGATCTTCAAAGACGTCGAAGCCAAGTTGCCGTCCCTCAGCCAAAGAAACAAGATCATTCTCGACATCGGACCAGGCTGTAGTGGTCTTCCATTGATGTTAATTGAGCGCTGCCGTACACAGGACCACACGCTACTGCTGGTCGATTCTGCTGAAATGTTGGCGCGGCTACCTGAGGAGCGCTTCGTAGAAAAATTTCCGGCTTATTATCCGTCGGCCGACGATCTCTTCGAACGCTATGCCGGTAAGGTTGATGTAATCCTAACCTATAGCGTTCTGCACTACGTATTTGCCGAGTCGAACGTTTGGGAGTTTTTAGATCGCTCGTTAGCACTGTTGGCGGACGGGGGCGAGATGCTTATTGGCGACATACCAAATGTCTCTAAACGGAAACGCTTCTTCTCCAGCGCTGCGGGCATCAAGTTTCACCAGGATTTTACCGGCACAACTGAGGCGCCGGAAATAGACTTCCAACGTGTCGAGTCGGGTCAGATTGATGATGCAGTGATATTTTCCCTTCTCATGCGAGCAAGAGCTGCGGGTTACGATGCGTATGTGTTGCCACAAGGGCAAGACTTACCAATGGCAAACCGGCGCGAGGATATTTTGATAAGGAAGCCCTAAGGAGCGTTATGCAAAAGACGCGGAAACTCGTCATTATCGGCGATAGCGCGTTCGCAGAAATTGCCTACGAGTATTTTACGCACGACTCGGAATACGACGTCGTCGCATTCAGTGTCGAGCGCGAGTTCCTGCGCAGGACTGAGCTGTTTGGTCTGCCTGTCGTGGCGTTTGAACAGTTAGAAGAGATGTACCCGACGGACGGTCATTATTTCTTCGCTGCCAACGTATACACGCAACTTAACGCTTTACGCACGCGACTGTATAGCGAGGCAAAGAAGAAAGGTTACTCTCCCGCGTCTTACGTTAGCCCACACGCGTTCGTATGGCGCAACTGTAAGATCGGTGAACATTGCTTCATTTTTGAAAACAACGTCATTCAGCCGTTTGCTCAAATTGGCGATAACGTGATCTTGTGGAGCGGCAACCATATCGGACATCACTCCTCCATTAAAAGTAATTGTTTCGTCTCGTCACACGTTGTCGTGTCGGGGTTCGTCGAGATTGGTGAATCGTGCTTCGTGGGCGTCAATTCGACTATCGCTAATAACATCAACATTGGGAACAACTGTCTGATCGGCGCAGGCGCATTAGTGCTTGCAGATGTTCCGAACGATCAAACGGTTGTGGGCATTTGGAAGAAGAAGAAAACGTAATAGAAGTTACCTTTCATCCACAGATTACCCGGATTCTAAAAACGTCTCTGTAATCTGTGGATACCATTTTGTTCTCTTAAGGAGACGTTCGAATGGCTAAAGAAGGCTACACGAATGTAGCGCGCGGCTCGGATCAGGAAAAACGTGCGCGCGAAGTGATCCTCGACTTATTCAGGCAATCGCCGTTACCTGATGATGAGTTGTTGGTCAATCTCGGACTGTACGTTCGTAGCACCATCCTCGCCAAGATTCTATACCTTAACGAACTTTATCAGGCGATTCGCAACTTGCCCGGCATTGTGGTCGAATTCGGCGTATGGTGGGGTGCTAACCTGGCGCTGCTCGAGGCGTTTCGCAGTGTTTATGAGCCATACAATTGGACGCGCAAAGTGGTGGGATTCGACACATTCCAAGGCTATCCTGCGGTGACCGAGAAAGATGGCATATCTAGCTACGCTGCTGTCGGCGGATATACGGTGACACAAGGTTATGAAGACTACTTGCGTAAATTGCTAAACGCGCACGAAGCGGACAACGTGATGTCGCACATCACAAAATACGAACTAGTGAAAGGCGACGTTGTCGAGACGATCGATAAATATTTGAACGACAACCCGCAGACGGTTATAGCGCTCGCATACTTCGACCTTGCGCTCTATGAACCAACGAAGAGATGCCTCGAAGCGATTAGACCATACCTTGTGCGCGGTAGTGTTTTAGCAATGGATGAACTGAACTCCGCCGAGTTTCCTGGCGAGACTGTCGCTGTCAGAGAAGTGCTGGGCATGAATAAATATCGCATCATAAGGTCACAGTTCCTGCCTGATCGTAGTTACATCGTGATCGAGTAACGGCGTGAGTACCATTCAAAATGCCGAAAGAACAGGAGTTGATCATTGTTGGAGACAGCCTCTTTGCGCAGGTTGCCTATGAGTTCTTCACTCACGATTCGCCATACAAGGTCGTCGCTTTTACGGTCGAACGCGCATACCTGCGCGCTCCTTCGTTGTTTGGTCTGCCCGTAATACCGTTTGAAGACATAGTCAGCTTTTATCCACCTGCCAGCTACAGCTTTTTCGTGGCCGTCGTTTTCTCACAACAAAACCGGCTGCGGACGAGGCTGTACAACGAAGCAAAGACGAAGGGTTACTCTCCTGCTTCGTACCTGGGTTCGCGAGCCTACATACACGCGACGGCTGAGGTGGGCGAGCACTGCTTCATCTGCGAAGAGACAGTGGTCCAACCATGGGCCAGAGTCCTGAGCAATGTTGTTATTTGGAGTGGAAACTACGTTGGTCACCATTCTCTGATTAAGAGCAACTCTTTTACCTTGCCTCATGCTGTGATCGCTGATTTCGCTCAGATCGGAGAGAACTGCATCGTGGGTCCGAACGCCACCATACTGGAGTGTGTTAGCATCGGCGACGACTGCTGGATTGAAGCCGGGACACAAGTGGCAGCCAATCTTGAGAGTCGCATCAGGATATGAATCAGGCATGAGGTGGCACAAACGCGGACTAACATTTGTACCCGACGGCAAACTTTGGTGGGCTCGTACCGGTGCGCAACTCCCCACAGTGGACGTGATTGACAACGCATTTATACGTGTCTATTTCGGAAGTAAGGATCAGGACGGTTATGGAAGGACCGGCCGGATCGATCTTGACCTGAATGATCCGCGACGCATCATCGAGATAGCATCTGAACCTGTGCTCGACCTGGGCGAGCTCGGCGCATTTGATGATTGTGGCGCAGTACCCAACAGTGTCATCAACTGTTCCGGACGTCACTACCTGTACTATCAGGGATTTCAACGCACTGAGCGTGTACCGTACTTGACGTTTACAGGATTGGCGATTAGTGACGACGGCGGCAAGAGTTTCAGGAAACACTCGCGCACTCCGATCACCGATCGCACGGACGCAGAGCCGTTCATTAGAAGCACACCCTGTGTCCGGCTCGACGGTTCACAATTCAAGATGTGGTACGTTTCGACTGTTAAGTGGGTCCATGACGAGCGTGGTGTCCACTATGTATGCGTCATCAGGCACGCTACTTCGCCGGACGGTATTACCTGGCAAACCCATCCGCATATCTGTCTCGAACCTAAACTGCCTGACGAGTATGCAGTTGGACGTCCTTCTGTGATCCGCGACGGAGGGCGTTATCGGATGTGGTACTCGATTCGTTCATTCAGCAAGCTCTATGCGTTAAGTTACGCCGAATCCACCGACGGCATCGTTTGGAAAAGGAAGGACGATGAGGTTGGTATCACCACTTCCTCGGACGGCTGGGATTCGGAGATGATTTGCTACCCTTCTGTAGTAGAGGTCAACGGGCAGAAACTGATGTTCTACAATGGAAATGGCCGCGGCATAAGTGGATTTGGCTATGCAGTTTTGGAAGAGTAACCGCGGTTTGATAGGGATGTGACGTAGTGGCAGACGATCAGACTTTCCGATTTTACGGAATCAAAGAAACCAATACGGCGACTTCTGAAGTTGATCGACACGTCGAAGAGATCAGCATCAGCGGTTTCACTGTCGTGACTGGAGTTATTGATGAATCGGAACTGCCGGAAGTGCGTCGTCGCGTGGATCAGGTATATGAAAAGCAGCTCAACGAGATAGGTGGCGCTGAAAATCTTCGACAAATCAACGATGAGTTGATCGCGAGGTGTCTACTCGCTTACGACGATTACTTTCTGACGGTTGCTACCTCAGCCAAAATCATTGCACTGCTGCGAAGACTCCTTGGCGATTACTTCACCTTGCTACAACAAAACGCCGTGATCAATCTGCCAGACAGGATAAGCTATCAGACATCCTGGCATAGGGATCTGATTTACCAGCATTTCATTCCTTCACGCCCAATTGCTGTCAGTGCCCTCATCTGTCTGGACGATTTTTCGAAAGAGACGGGTGGCACGCACTTACTACCCGGGACACACAAGCTCGAAAAATTCCCGTCACAGGTTTACGTGCAGCAGCATGAGTTGGCGGTGAACGCCAAAGCAGGGTCGGCTATTGTATTCGACTCCATGTTGTTTCATCGCGGCGGCGTGAACACATCCCCTAATCCTCGGCGTGGCCTTAACCACCTGTATTCTTTACCGTTCATCAAACAACAGATCGACATGCCGCGCACGTTGAACGGCAAATACGCTGAGGACGATTTCCTGCGCAAGTTCCTCGGATACGAAAGCCAACCTGCCGATAGTGTCATCGAGTGGCGCTCGAAACGATTAAAGGCAGCGGAGCACAAATGATTTCCTGAGTTTTTGTGCCTTTTGTGCATTTTTGTGGCTGTCTCTTTATGCACGTTTTTTCTTACTCTGAAGAACAGGCTGTGGGGTGGGACCAGTTCGTCGCAGAGGCGCCGATGGCCACATTTCTTCACACACGCCGCTTTTTGTCTTACCACGGCGATCGATTCCGCGACGCATCGTTAATGCTAGTAAAAGACAATCAATTGCTGGCGCTGTTGCCGGCAGCAGTAGATCCGACTGATGAATATCGCATTGTTAGTCATCCGGGAATTACATTCGGCGGACTGTTGCACCACAGTCGATTCGCCGGAACAAAAACCATAGAAGCATTTGAACTGATTTGCCGGCACTATTTCGAGGCGGGATTCCGCGTCTTTCGTTACAAGCCAGTCCCTCACATCTATCAGCAAACACCGTCGGCCGATGATCTTTACGCACTGTTTCGTATCGGCGCGAGCCGGTATCGATGCGACCTCGGCTGCGCAATTGATTTGACGGCGCGTCAACCCGCAAGCCAGAGACGGCGGCGCGGATTAAAAAAAGCTCTCAACGCAGAGGTGAGAATTGAGGAGGGCGTGGTCTATATTGATGACCTGTGGGCCGTTCTTGAAGACAACCTGCGCCGCAAGTTTGGTAGCACACCGGTCCATACACGTGATGAGATTATTCGATTGCACGAGCTCTTTCCGGACAACATCAGGTTTCTCGTGGCGAAACACGAGTCACAAGTAATCGCCGGCGTGGTCCTATTTGTCAGTCCTCGTGTGATGCGGGCGCAGTACATCGCCTCCACCGAGCTCGGCTATACTCTGTGTGCCCTCGACGCCGTCATAGAGCACTGTATTCAGCAAGCTGCCGAAAGTGGTGCAAAATACTTTGACTTTGGCACCAGTAATGAGGACGACGGGCGCCGACTCAATGAGGGCCTCTACCAGTTCAAGTCAGAATTCGGCGGAGGAGGAGTAGCTTTCGAGGCATACGAGCTCAACTTGCAGGCGCCACGCACCCTATGAGTATCCAAGATTGCAGGTTAATAGACCTTCCACGGATTAACGATCCGCGCGGCAATCTTACTTTTATAGAAGGCAGCCGTCACATCCCGTTCGATCTGAAGCGCGTGTTCTACCTCTATGACGTGCCAGGAGGCGCTCTCCGTGCGGGTCATGCACTGAAGCGATGTCAACAGTTTATTATTGCCGCCTCCGGCAGTTTTGACGTGGTACTCGATGATGGTTCTGAAAAGAGACGCTACCAGCTTAACCGCTCGTACTATGGTCTGTACGTACCACCGCTGGTCTGGCGAGAGATAGACAACTTTTCTTCGAATTCCATCTGCGTCGTGTTGGCTTCGGAACCGTTCGACGAAGCCGACTATTATCGCGAATACAACGACTTCCTGGCGGCGGTTAAATCGAAACGATGAGAGTACCCTTCCTCGATCTAAAAGCGCCTTATGCCGAGTTGCGCGACCAATTAGATATTGCATGGCGCCGCGTCATGGAATCCGGTCGTTTTATCATGGGAGACGAGTTAGACGCTTTCGAGGCGGAGTTTGCAGCATATTGCGGAACCAAACACTGCGTCGGTGTAGGAAACGGACTGGAAGCGCTGCATCTGATTTTGCGCGCGCTGGCTGTTGGACCGGGCGACGAGGTGATTGTTCCATCCAATACTTACATCGCCACCTGGCTGGCGGTTTCCTACGCCGGTGCGCAGCCTGTTCCGGTCGAGCCCGACCCACATACGCACAACCTTGATCCCGAACGTATTCAGGACGCTATTACTCCCCAGACAAAAGCTATCATTCCAGTCCATCTCTACGGGCAGTGCGCGGACATGAATCCAGTGCGCGAGCTCGCCTCTCGATACGGCATCAAGGTCATAGAAGATGCAGCGCAGGCGCACGGAGCAAAGTATGAGGGTCGTCGCGCAGGCTCACTATCAGATGCCGCCGCATTCAGTTTTTATCCGGGGAAGAATCTTGGCGCACTAGGTGATGGGGGCGCAGTTGTCACAGACGATGATGCATTGGCGGATGCCGTGCGCGTGCTACGTAATTACGGTTCGCGCGAAAAGTATTACAACGAAATCAAGGGCTATAATTCGAGACTAGACGAGTTGCAAGCGGCATTGCTCAGGGTGAAGTTGTCGAAACTCGACGAATGGAACGAACGCCGCAAGCACGTAGCTGCGCGATATTTATGCGAGCTTGAGGGCGCGGGTGTCCGGCTGCCTCGCGTGCCCTCGTGGGCCGATCCGGTATGGCATCTGTTTGTGGTCCAGCACTCGAGCCGAGCAGACCTTCAACGGCACCTGTCGAATGCGGGCATTGGCACACTGATTCATTACCCGTTGCCGCCACATTTGCAGAAAGCTTATGCAGAGCTTGGTTACGGTCGAGGCGCATTTCCGATCGCGGAACAAATGGCTGACGAAGTGCTCAGCTTACCGATAAGTCCACACATGTCTGACGCCGATGTCGACTTCGTAATTGCGCAAGTTGCATCCTTCAATTTAATAGAATCTGTGTAATCTGTGGATGGCGTTCCTGAGAATGACGATTATGTTATGGGAGACTGGTCTGCCGAATTGTCTACAGCAATAAAGAGCCTCGAGGCCGGCGAAATGGTGGACCACGCGCAACTTCGACCACTGTTGACGCTGGGGCCGAAGAAAGACCGCTACTACGTGAATTTGCGATTGGCCGCTGCTTATTATGATCGATATGAGCGCCTGAATGACCAGCAGTCTCTCCAGTACGCGAAGTCATGTATAGACCGGGCGCTGCTATTGTCACGCTACTCGGTGGACGTGCTGCCGTTGCTGGTTCAAATCAACCAAGCTCTCGCTGACGTTGACGCTATTCGGGACGCATTCAAGCGTACTGGTATCGAGGCGGCATCTCGCGGAAAATTTGACGAGGCACTCACGCTCTTCGATCGTTGGCTCTCGGCCAACGCGGAGTTCAAGCGAAACGATATACATACTTTCGACGCGGATGTGATTGCTTGCGTCGAACGAATGGGAGCTCTCCACCGCTTTTCGCCTCGGAACACAGCAACCGAAAATCGAAAACTGCGCGTCGCCTACCTTACACACGGTCTCAGACAACCCGGCTCAGTCTTAGTTAAGATTGACCGGGTCTTTGCACGTCTGCATGACAAGTCGCGTTTCGATATCGCGTATTTTGCGGTGGACAATCCAAACGACCTCAGCTCCAGCCCTGACGCACAGACTGCCATAGCTGATTTTCGTGATTCGGGTTGTCAGTTTTTCGTCCCACCTGAAAAGGAAACTACGTACGAACGGCTGTTGGGCGTGGGCCAACAAATTCACGATTTTGGTGCCGATGTTTTGGTGACAAGCGCAGCCCTTGCGACATTCCAGAATTACTTGATTGCATCACTGCGACCGGCGCCCGTCACCATCGCCTTCAATCAGGGATCGACGCCGCAGTTCTCATGGCACTCGTTCGATCATACGATTAACTGGTTTTTGACCACCTTGCCAGACTGCCCTTCAGATTGCTCGCATGTTCCACTCGAGCTGGAGTTGCCACGCAAAGGTGAGATTACACCTGAGTTACATGGGCAATTCACGATTCCGGCTGGCGCAACCATCCTGACCACCGGCGGCCGTTGGCATAAATTTCAACGGCCCGAGTTCTGGCACGTAATGTCCGAACTGCTGACTGAGTTGCCTGACTTATATTGGCTGGTCCTGGGTTTCGACGAAGACGAGGTGCCTTTTCTTAACGACATTGTTACGCCGGAAGCACGGCAGAAGATACGGTTCAAGAATTGGGGACCAGATTACCTGACTTACCTCGCCGCAGCCGACTTCGTCGTTGATTCGTACCCGATGGGTGGTGGCGTATTCTTGATGGAAGCAATGAGCATGGGCCTGCCTGTTCTTTCGTTCCATCACGATTACGTTGCTTACTACCGCAACGATGATTGTTCAGGTGGCGAGGAGATCGTCGGCATTGAAGATCTGCTGATCGAGCGTAGTAATTTTAACGAGCTGAAACAGCGTATAGCAATGCTCGTCCGCGATCCGGATCGTCGCCGTGAGTTCGGGGAACAATGCCGGCGACGTGTGCAGGAGAACCATAGCCAACCAGAGCGCATGGTGCAGCGTTGCGAAAACATTTTTGAGTGTTTGCATCGCGAACGGCGGGCAAGGATTCAGGCAGATGGCGCCTCGCCGTCAGGGAACTCGCACGAATCGGGATTTGACGAGTACAAACTATTGCTACTCGAGCAAGCAACCATACTCAATAATCGTGAAGGTGAAATCCGTCGCCAGGAGGCGCAACTAAACAGGCACCCCCTGATCAAAGTCATCCGGCATTTGCGTGGGGGCTTGCATCGGTTGCGTGTTCGATGACGATCATCGGTTTGCTGGAGTGAAATGAGGGTTTTAATTCTTGGTGCGTCGGGAATGTTGGGGCATAAGGTTTGGCAGCACTTTGCCAAACGCTTCGACACTTATGCGAGTTTTCGGCAGTCATCGTCGTATTACGCGCGGTTTGGCATATTCGATTCGACGCGTTTGGGCCACGTATCAGCCGAAGATTTCGATTCCGTAGTAAGAGCGGTCGAGCGCGTTGGCCCCGATGCTGTTATTAATTGTATTGGTATCGTCAAACAAGACGCGGCGGCCAAAGATGCCATTAAAAGCATCGGCGTCAACGCACTGTTTCCACATCGACTCGCGCATCTGTGCGGCGCGTCAGGCGTGCGGTTGGTGCATTTAAGTACCGATTGCGTGTTCTCGGGACGCAGAGGAAACTACGCAGAGAGCGACGAGCCGGACGCCACTGACTTGTACGGTCGTACGAAGCTGCTCGGCGAAACCGACTACGACAATTGTCTTACAATTCGCACGTCGATGATCGGACGCGAGTTGCAAGGTGCGCAAGGCCTGATCGAGTGGTTCCTGAGAGAGGCGGCTGCCGGCCATCGCGTGCGCGGCTTCAAGCGTGCAGTGTTCAGTGGCCTGACTACGACCGCGTTGGCCCAGGTCATCGCTGACCTGCTGGTGGACCAGCCGCAACTCTCAGGCGTTTGGCACGTCGCGGCTGACGCCATTAACAAGTTTGACCTGTTGTCGCTCGTTAAGAAGATCTATGGGCTTGATATCGAGATCGAACCGGACGAAAGTGTTTTCTGTGATCGCAGTCTGGACGCGTCGCGCTTTCGCGCGGCCACCGGGTTCACGCCAGCCGCGTGGCCTGAGATGATTGAGCAAATGCGGCAAGACGAAACGCCTTACGAACAACTCCGGAGAACTGATGCTTAAAGACAAAAGGGTACTCGTAACCGGCGGGACTGGCTCGCTCGGAAAGGTTCTGATACGCAGGCTACTGACCGGTGAGGTCGGTCTGCCTTCCCAAATAACCGTGTTCTCGCGTGACGAAGCTAAACAACACTCAATGCGTCTCGCGTTTGAACATCTTCGTACCGCAACGGATGAGGTCATCTATCACAACTTCGAACGATTGCTGCAATTCCGTATCGGCGACGTTCGCGACCAGCACAGCCTTACGACGGCGCTGTGCGAAGCAGATGTGGTTTTCAACGCTGCCGCGCTCAAGCAGGTGCCGTCGTGCGAGTATTTTCCGTACGAGGCAGTGCAAACTAACATCCACGGCGCGGAGAACCTCATTCGCGCGATACGAGAGGGTCGATTGGATATCGAAACCGTTGTGGGCATTTCGACTGATAAAGCCTGCAAGCCCGTGAACGTCATGGGCATGACCAAAGCCGTTCAGGAACGGTTGTTCGTGCGCGCAAACCTCGACTCGGCTCAGACCAGGTTCATTTCCGTTCGCTACGGAAACGTGTTGGCGTCTCGTGGCTCTGTCATTCCGCTGTTTCACGAACAGATCAAACGTGGCGGTCCAGTTACGATCACGACGACGGACATGACACGGTTCCTGCTAAGCCTGGACCAGGCAGTTGATACCATCTTCGCCGCGCTTGCAGACGGACGACGCGGTGAAACGTACATTCCTCGTGTTCCCTCCGCCTTGGTGACGGACATTGCCGAGACGCTCATTGGCGACAGCAAGATCCAGACACAAGTAACAGGTATTCGGCCCGGCGAAAAGGTTCACGAAATCCTCGTATCAGAGGAAGAGGCTTATCGCACTGTTGAGCGTGGCAACTACTATGTCATCATGCCGATGTTGCCGGAGCTCAGATCGAAAGACGAACACATCGAGGCGCTCGGCAAGGAATACAGTTCGGCTGATAACCTTATGAGTAAATCGCAAGTCGCGGAATTGCTGAAGCGTCACAAACTGATGGTTAGCGATCGCTTTGTTTACGAGGAAGACATGCTGGCATGAAAATCATGACCATCCTCGGCACGCGGCCTGAAATCATCCGGCTTAGCCGCGTGATTGAGCATCTCGACCATCTGTGCGAGCACGTGCTGGTCCATACGGGCCAGAATTTCGATTCATCGCTCAGCGATCTGTTTTTCCAGCAGCTCGGCGTGCGCGCAGCCGACCGCTATCTTGGAGTGCGTGGCGATACATTCGGCGAGCAGATCGGAAAAATAATCTCGACATGTGAGCGAGTCATGCTCGACGAGCGGCCGGATCGCGTCCTGTTGCTGGGTGACACCAACAGCTCTCTCTCGGCGATCGTCGCAAAGCGGCTCGGAATTCCCGTTTATCACATGGAAGCAGGTAATCGTTGTTACGACGACCGCGTTCCTGAAGAAGTGAATCGGCGCGTCATCGATCACTGTAGTGATGTGTTAATGCCCTACACCGAGCGCAGTCGTATGAATCTACTACGCGAAGGCATTGACGGTCATCGCATCTTTGTAACAGGCAATCCGATCTATGAGGTGATCGAACACTATCGCGCACAGATCGAAGCGTCGAAGATTATTGAGCAACTGGGTCTGTCTAAACAAAAGTATTTTCTGGTCACAATGCACCGTGCTGAGAATGTGGACGTTGAGCCGCGCGTCCGTTCACTCATCGAGTCGTTGGAACGTTTGCAGCGTGAGTACAATCTGCCGATCATTTGTAGCACACATCCGCGCACGCGTAGTGTGATCGAGCGGCTAGGTCTCGCCGCTTCAGCGAACGAGCACATTAGGTTTTGCGAACCGTTTGGCCTCTTCGACTTCATCGCGCTCGAACAAAACGCCTTCTGTGTCCTGAGCGACAGCGGAACCGTTCAGGAGGAGTGTTGTATCTTCAAGGTGCCGAACGTCACGATTCGTGATGTCACTGAACGGCCGGAAACGGTCGAGTGTGGCAGCAACATGCTAAGCGGTGCAGATCCCGACGCCGTCCTGCGTTGTGTGCGCACGGTGCTGGATCAGCGCTCCGATTGGACCGTGCCGTCTGAGTATCTCGTCACCAACGTTAGTAGTACAGTCGCGAAGATCGTGCTCGGCTACAGTTACGACGCTCGGTAGCGCAATGGTTTCGCCTTCTATCCACAGATACACAGATTGTTTTGAGGAAATCTGTGTCGCAATATGAAAGTCGCTCTCTTATCGCACACGCTACCACCATCGAGTTCGGGTCAGGCTCTCGTCATTCAAAGGATACTGCGGGAATTCCACCCGGACGACTACTGCCTCATCTCGCCGGAACGTTACGATGACGCGAATCCCGGTCCCATCGAACGACTACAGGCAAACTACTACCATCTGCCACCGGCGTCACGAATCAACAAGGGGCACCGATTCGGACTGCTACACCTGCGAGAGGGCATGAACATTCCACTTGCCGTCTGGCAACATAGTCGTCTCTTAACGCGGATAATCAAACAGGAGCGTTGCGAAGCGATTGTGGCATGCACGGGCGAGGTCACGCTCCTGCCGGCAGCCTACCTGGCTAGCCGAAGAGCACGCGTGCCCTTCTACGCCTGGATCTTCGACCACTACTCTTACCGGGAGTGGGCTGACCCAGCCGCCTCGTTCTGGGCACGCCGTTTCGAGCCGCTGCTAATGAAACGCGCTGCCGGGGTTATCGCGCCGAACGACGTCTTGCGTGAGGATCTTCAAGCGCGTTTCAAAATAGAACCCACAACCATTTATAACCCCCTCGATCTCACACCGTATGAAGAGAACGCAGGTCTTAGCGCAATTCGCACCGAGTCTCAAAACGGGGAAGTTAAAATCGTCTACACGGGCGCGATTTACGAGGCTCACTACGATGCCTTTCGTAATCTGATGACTTCGATCGAATCGCTTCGAAGGCCCGGCGTGCGGCTACATCTGTACACCAACCGTTCCATTGAGAACTTAGCCTCGTTGGGAATCTCAGGTTCGATCGTGGGCCACCCGCAGCTTGCTCCCACGGACATGCCGCGCGTGCAAAGCGAGGCCGACATTCTTTTCCTGCCGCTGGCGTTTGAGTCGCCCTACCCTGATCTCGTCCGAACCTCGGCCACGACAAAGCTTGGTGAGTATCTGGCAGCGCGCCGTCCGGTGCTTGTACATGCGCCACGCGACTCCTTCGTGTCGAAATACTTCCGGGAGCACGACTGCGGCGTCGTTGTAGACGAAAATGATCCCGCGCTGCTGACCGCAGCTCTCGCGCGTCTCCTCGATGATGACGAGCTTCGCTGTCGCCAAACAACTAATGCCTGGGCGCGCGCACGTGAGGATTTTGCCGTCGCGAAGTCGCGCGAGGCGTTTGCACGGCTACTCCGCATCGAGAGGAGGCAACGGTGAGACCGTTGCGAATTCTGTTTGTAGCGCGCCCGTATAGCGTTCATACCGCGCGCTGGATTAACCAGGTCGCAGATTGCGGCTGGGATCTCCACCTTTTTCCCGCTTCTGAAGACCCGCTGCACGCCGATTGCCGAAACCTGACGACCTATTACACACAACGCGACCCGCGGTCACGGAATCACCAAAGTGTCCGAACGCGCGTGTTATGGCCGCTACCCGTCGCGGGCTATCAGGCACAGCGTTTGGCCGAACGACTACTGCCTTCGCGTTGGAAAGATCGCGCAGAGTGGCTCGCGTACATCATCAAGCGGCTCAAACCCGATCTGATCCACGCGTTGGAATTCCAAGCCGCTGGATATCTTGTGGCACAGACGCGGCGGCTCTTGCGAGACGGCTTTCCACCACTCGTCGTGTCAAACTGGGGAAGCGATATCCTTCTCTATGGTCCGTTGGCCGCACACAAGGAGAGGATAAAAGAACTACTCGCCGCCGCCGATTACTACACTGCCGAGTGCCGGCGCGACGTACAGCTCGCGTTCGATTACGGCTTTCGCGGCAGCGTGCTGCCGATTCTTCCGGTAGCGGGTGGCTTCGATGTTCGAAGAATGCGGCAATACATGCAGGCCGGTCCGACTTCTGCACGGCGAGTTGTCGTCCTCAAGGGCTATCAACACTGGGCTGGGCGAAGTCTGGTCGGGCTGCGCGCACTCGAGCTGAGTGCCGATGCTTTGCGCGAAAAGGGTTTGTCGGTCGCTGTCTACGCGGCAAACCATTCGGATGTGGAACTCGCAGTTGAGCGAATGGCGCATATTACCGGGCTTGACGTTGAGATAGTTCCTCCAGGCAGTCACGAAGATATGCTCCGGCTTCACGGCCGAGCGCGAGTTTCGATAGGCCTAAGCATCAGCGACGCGTTGAGCACTTCTGCGCTCGAGGCACTCATCATGGGGTCGTTTCCGATCCAATCAGATACGAGCTGCCTGCCGGAGATTATCGAGGAGAACGCGGGGGCTCTGATGGTTCCACCGGAAGATCCTGAGGCGGTGGCGGCGGCCATCCGCCGTGCCGTCTCTGACGATGAACTCGTTGACAAGGCCGCTGAACTTAACGCTGCCGTAGCGTTCGAAAAGCTCGACGAAAGTGTCGTGCGGCCGCAAGTGGTGGCGATGTACGAACAGGTGGCCGCCGCCCACACGATCGCTTCGAGTTGATTACATTTGTGCTTCTTTGTGGCGAAACTATCTTCGAGGCGTGCTAGAGTTTGACAATGGTTAAAGCGCTCGTCAGCGTCATCATTCCGTCTTACAACTACGGCCATTTCATCGGGGCGACATTCGAGAGTCTGCAAACACAGACTTTCGCAAACTGGGAATGTATAGTCATCGACGATGGCTCCACGGACGACACCGCAGACGTTGTTTCGCGCTTCGCCAAGCGGGATCCGCGAATCAAGTTCTTACAGCAACAAAACCGCCGTCAGGCTGCGGCGCGCAATAACGGTCTCGGCCACGCGAGGGGCAAGTATATACAGTTCCTCGATGCCGACGATCTGATGGAGCAGCGAAAGCTGGAGCTACAGGTTGAGTTTCTTGAAGAGCACCCGGAAGTCGATATTGTTTACGGCGACACGCGTTACTTTGCGACCGAGCGCCCGGAGGAGTTGCTCTACACAATGTACGGGGAGAACATTCCGTGGCAGCCAAAACTTTCCGGCACGGGGCGCGATATGCTCTTGTCGCTCGTGCGCCGCAACACGGTAATCGTCGGCGCAGCGCTCACACGTCGAACCGTTGTTGAGCGCGTAGGTCCATTTGACGAGGGACTCCCGCCTGTCGAGGACTGGGACTTTTGGATTCGCTGTGCACTCATAGGCGCAAATTTCAGATATGAAGACCTTGAGGGAACGTGGCTGCTCGTCCGGTCGCACGCGTCGAGTTCGTCGAAAAACAAGCTGCGCATGACGTCCGCTGAGGTTCGCATGCGCCGCAAGCTGGCGGGACTGCTGCAACGTGAACCCGAGGCGTGGCGGGACAACGCGCAACTGCTGGCGGAGGCGGAAGGGACGCTTGGCGCACAGGAGGTGATGCATGGGGCGCGCGCGCGAGGTTTTTACTATCTCGGTCGCGCCGTCGTCACTGACAGAAAGTTCAGACAGCGGCTTAAGTGGCTCGTTTGTGCGCTCGCGACTCCTCTGGGTAGAACGCGTTTTGAGAAGATTTACTCCTCTTCGATTTCGCGTGTCGTTAGGAGCCCACTCACTCGGCTTCAGGAGGACGGGCATCGCTGAGGCTTCTTACTCGACTTGAGATTCCCGCGCTGATCGGTAACACAATTTCATGCACGTCAAAAAGACGAAGTTTAGCGACGTATATTTGATTGAGCCGGAACGTTTCAATGATGAGCGTGGTTTTTTTGCGCGTTCGTGGTCTAAAACTGAACTACACGCGCTCGGAATAACCAGTCCGTTCATCGAATCAAATCTTTCCTACAACCACACGCGCGGAACACTGCGTGGACTACACTGGCAAGCCGCTCCGCACGGACAGGCAAAACTTATTCGCTGCACCAGAGGAACGGTCTTCGATGTCGGCGTTGACATCAGACCAGAGTCACCGACCTATGGTCAGTGGTTGGGTGTCGAGTTGTCGGCGGAAAACCGCCTCATGCTCTATCTGCCTGACGGCTTCGCGCATGGATATCTCACACTTGCGCACCACTCGGAGGTGAGCTACCTGGTGACGAGTGACTACGTCCCCGAAAGCGCACGAGGCGCACGCTGGAACGACCCTGTCTTCGGTATTCGCTGGCCGCAGCTTGATGAAATTATCCTCAATGATCGCGACAAAAACTTCCCGGACTTTCGCCTATAATCGTAGAAATGGGCCGATTTACGCTTCCGGCCAAATGGCTTTAATCAAGGGGCGCAGAGGGCGTTTGAGCGGTTCGGGCACGCGGCTTCCAACTGCCCTAAGTCCTTTTCGGACTGTACTCCGGTGCTTCACGATCAAAGCCGACTTCTGGACGGGGGTGATCTCCGAGGGTTCTTCGGGGTAGCGCTGGGGATGAAGTTCGGTCCACCCCGGGTAAGTAAGCATCGACTGAGGCTGGCCTTTGATGCCGACCGCCGTCAGACGGTCCGCCGGCGACAGATGCACAGGTATGTGACACTCGTAGGCAGACGTAAAGCCGGCTTCGTACATCAGGTTGAAAAGCGAGACGCGTGTCAGCCAGAAGCTTTTCACGTTGCCGACCGACATCCAGTTCTTTTCTTCTACCTCTTCCGGCGTCGGCTCGCTCGCATATTCAATGAAGTGCCATCCACAGTAGGGCTTGCCGTTATGTACGAACGACTCGTCAGGCTCAACGCCGATATGCGTATCGATAATCGCGAGGCCAGTGCAGGCACGCGCCACGTTCTGGACGAAGCTGAAAACGTCGGGCACGTCCAGATGATAGAGGATGCCGGAGGCCAGGATCACATCAAACGTGCCGTACTTTTCGGCAGTGAAGTTACGTATGTCGTCCTTCACGAATTCCAAGGTGTCCAGTTTAAGCACGTCTTTTGCGAAGTTTGATTTGACCAGGTTGCGATCGCGCAGCTCCAGCGCGGTGACGCGCGCACGGCGTCGCGCGAACTCCACAGCGTACCCACCCTCCAAGCTGCCAAGGTCCGCAATTCGGAGGTTTTCGAAACTGCCGAAGTAATCAGCGATGATCTGAGTGATCCGCAGCGGGCGGCTCGGACCTATGGGCGAGTCCTTTCCGATAGTATAGACGTCGCCGCAGAGTTGAAAATTGTCTGCGGTCCACTCACCGTACTGGCGGATGATCTCCTGCCGCTTACGTTCTACCTGCTCGGCATTCAAAGCTTTTGGTTGGATATGAAATTCAAGGGTTTTTAAGGCGAGTGGTAATGTAGCGACGACAAGCGGCAAAGTCAAGAAAGTCTCTTGACGCCGCTTGGCTTTGCACAAATAGTCGCCAAAACACTGACATTTTATGCAGTATCTGAACATTTTGTGCAACGGTCAATCGAGACGGCAAGATTGTTGGCCCACTCGCGCAGGAATTCATGATCTCGCGGCTAAATGTCCACGTAAGAGTCCCAAAAAACTAAAATGTCTTTACACTAACCAGTTATCGAATTGAACATCATATGCAGCGTCTCTGATTACTTGCATCTTGTCATTAGTACAAAAGATTAGATTGTGTTCTCTCGCAATAGACACATTCCACAGATCGTTAATGTCAACACCGTGGTCCATCAGGTGCTTCTCGGTGCGGACTTTACCCGATGGCGGCGGGTAAGCGTCCCAAATCCGCACCAGCAATTCCGCGTAATCAATTCGCGTTGTGACCTCAACACACAGAGCCGTTTGTACAAATTTCTCATTCAAGAATTGGTTGAAAGCCTCTTGTCTTTCTGCGTCTGCCGGAACCGCTAATAGATTCCCTGCTTCCAGTTCTCCGAGCGTAATCGTGGTCAGTCGGATCTGCCAGTCATGCGGTACCGCATTGTAATGTGCCATCATTCCTGCTTCTTGGCGAAAGAGAGGATCAATATGATTAGTGTCCAATAAGTAGCCGCGCACTAACCCTCCTAGCCGAGTCCCATGCGCTTCCGTAGCTCTCCGGCAGTAGCTTGTTGAAATCTAGGTGAGAGGTAATCGGAAAGTGAGAAGTTAATATCAAAATCGGCAGGCACATAATCACCAAAACCGTGACGCGTTGGTCTAAGCCGTCCCTGCCCCTGAAAGAATTTGAGTAATTGAGTTTCAAAGCGCGGGTGCAGACGATATGCTTTGAGCACAAGCGCGTCGATCTCCATGAGTAACCTAGCAGACGGAGATTCACGATACTCCCTGATTAGAACGCGTACCATGTCCTTTTGTGCTTCAGTGAAGTAAGGAACTGGTATGAGGTAAAGAATCTCCTGCGTAACGTTTAGTTTGCCTTCTCGCGTGGCGACAAACGCGTTGGCTACAGGCGAATTAAGAACAGCCGACAAAAGGAATTCGTCAAACCCGCTATCTGGTTTCGGCCAAACTCCAATCTGAGTTTCAGAGGAAACTAGACCCTCACTGTCAGGGATGGCAGCGAGTCTCCACGGACCACGCGATCTTGCTGATCCGTTTACGAATGCTTTTGGCTTGTGCCAATCATACTTGTATGCACCGCCTCTTTGATATTTAGGTTGCATATTGAGATATTGCAATGGAGGAACTTCAAATACAGTGAGACTTGTCTTTAGCGCGATCCCCTGCATCCAACCTTCTTCGTGTGGCTTTTCATCACGTACAAGCAGTTTCCTATTGCCGGTTTCTTTACCTTTTTTTGTCAACGGCAGATTCCATTCGATGCCGCGATGCGTCTCGGCTACGCTTCTTAAGGTTCTGTAACTGGCAAGGAAACTCCATAAATCAGGCAAGGCAGGGACACTTAAACTTTTTGCGGCTTCATGAACGCCGCGCTTTACGGGGTAGTCAAAATTAACTTCATGTTTGAGCGCGAATTCTCTCGCATCATGGGCATTGTCGTTTACCTTGCGGCTGATTACCCGAACCGCATCGTGAGGAATTGGATCAGTTGCTATCAGTAATGCTATCTCCGAATCAGCCTCAAAGAACTTATCCGGCAACACGGTTACTTCAAGGGAAGCAAATCGCTCTGCCAGCCGCTTTCGGACATCCGTGTACCCGCGTCCATCAACAAAAATGCGCGGCATTACAAAACCTAAAATCCCATTCGGATGCAGATGGTCCAACACCCGATGCAGTAACTCCGCAGGCTTGTGAGTAGACCTTATGTTGTAGTGCTCTCTTTCCTGTGGTGTGAATTCGCTGAAAGGTGGATTGCAAAGTACGACCCCTGCGCGGCTTAGTGGGCTATCTAGTTCACCGTCCTCAAAAACATCGCCCCACCGAACATTCCAACCGCCCGGATGCGGAAAATCCGCCAACGTCAAGGCTAGACGACTGATCTCGACGCCAGCGATTTCGGCTTCGACTGCTTCCAAATGTTTAGTGAAGTATCTGTGTCTTTCGAGTGGCGGTGCGCCAAATAGTCTTGGGCGAAGAACATTCATCGCGCCGATTAAGAAAACCGCACTACCGGAGCATGGTTCAAACACGGTCAGACTATCGTCTCCCAAATCCTCAAACGGAATCCGATCCACAATGTAGCGGACAATCGTGCGCGAGGTTCTATGTAGAGATAGTCCCTGTCGGATTTCATCATCAATCAACAAGTTGGACCACATATGGGCCAACACTTCAACGGACAAATTGCGAGAATCAAAAACGCTCCATATACGAGTGAGAGCAACTTGTCTGGCTTCTTTATTGAGTAATGGATGCGGTATAGGTTCCTCGTAACGCTTTGCAACTGCCGCCAGGATTTCGTCAGGGTCATTTCCGAGTAACTTAAACCCGTTCACGCGACGATCATGGAAAACCTTCGCAGTAAGAATCCAAAAGATTAGTTTAAACAAACGATCTGTATCGGGCTCGCGCCCTGTGGATTCGCGGTAAGCATCTTTAGTACTTGAGAGCGCGTCGTGTAATAAAGGCTCTAATTGATCTTGGATGTGTTCTTCTAGTTCGGGTAGTAGTCCAGCGAAAAGGCCAAGCTGGGGCGCATATCTGAAAGTGCCGATGTTCTTATCACGCAGAAGTTGTTTCGGCATCCAATCAGCGCCCCGGTTGTCAATCATCTGATTGATCCGGTCAACATCATGCTTGGCAACTAAAGCGTGCTCATTCTCATTGCGTGAAACGGCCCACTCACGAACCTCTGTGTTATCAATTTCGAGAATGATAGGAGCGCCTAGAGCACGCAGACTATTTATCAACGCTTGTTCACGCACGCCATTGACAAGCGCAATTCCGATGCAGGCTGAATCATAGGAGATGGGAGTTTGACCAAATGCGGCAGCGGCTATTTCTCGCGCCTGTCTTTGCGGGTGAAAGTAGTCAGTGAATCTGTAATTCCTTTCAAGCCGGTTGCCCGTGTAGCCGATCCTTTGCAGACCAGCAACTAATTCTTCATAAGAGTGCTCAGTAAATAGTGTCGGCATCGTCTTGTCCGCGTTTCTTCTGCGCGGAAGATAGAGAAAATATATGAAAATCTCAAGCTAAATTGTTAGTAGTAAAAGGTTTATGCGCTAACTTATTGATCGTGAGCCACTTAGCGCATCGCAGGGAGAACAGTTACTGCGCAATGTTTAGAAATGCCACAGGACGCGACGCCTTGTCTAACTCGCGCAGGGCCACTTTGCGTAGCCGTTCCCGCACCCAAGTCGAGAGCGGCACCCCAACAAAATTGGCTGCATCTGGAAACGCTTGTTTTCAGTCCTCTCTAACCGCACTAAGAGAGATTCGCTACGCAGTTGATCTGCCTCTTTGGCACAAAATCATTCCTGAGTTTTTGTACCTTTTTGAGGCTGTATCTTTGGCGCTGGATAGATCAAGACGTACTTCGGTATCATCTTGTGCTGCATTGCTCAGAAAGCGTGCGCTCAGTTCATTTATGCAACCTCCGTTAGTAACAGTCATTATTCCAACGTTCAATCGCCTTAAGTGGATACCGATTTGCCTCGACTCAGTTAAAGCGCAAACCTATCCTCACGTAGAGACGCTCATTATTGACGATGGTTCTACTGATGGAACCGTGGCATGGCTCGAGTCACAACCGGAGTATTCGTTCGCTCAGCTTCATGTTCAGCCGCGGAATGGTGGGGCATCGATCGCGCGTAATGATGGGATTCGGTTGGCGAAAGGCGAGCTGATTGTTTTCATTGACAGCGATGACGCGCTCTTGCCGCATCACATTGAAACGGCCGTCAGCGTTTTTGATAAACACCCAAACGTCGGATTGTTCTGTTGTGACTCCACAGTTATCGATTCTAAAGGTGAGGTTCTCTTTGGCGGCCGTACCTGGCATCAGATCCAGAGCCAGCTCAAAAACCATCCAGTACAGACTGGTTTCCGAAGCCTGAAGGATATCTTCGAGTTTTCTCACATCTTCCCGGGTTTCACTCTGCCGAAAGCAGTCTTCGACAAAGTCGGCTACTTCGACCAGTTGATTTTTCCGATGGATGATTATGACTTGTCGCTCCGAGTGGCGGGCGCGGGTTATGACGTTTACTACTGTAATGAACCACTGGCTCTGCGGCGAGAACACAGCGGCCAATGCTCAGGATTCGCGAATTCAGTAGACACATGCCGTAAACAGATCCGAACGTTGAAAGCAGCCATCGATCGGAGTCCGGAATTACGCGCTGACGCTGCGATGGTCAAACGAAGATTGGCGTCGACGAAAATGGAATTGGCAGTGAGTCGGATGATCGCCGGCGAACGCGTCGGCGGTTTGGGAATGATGCTTCAAACCGTAGCCACGAATCCCTCTCAACTGTTTAGCGTCGCCCATCTTGGGCGCCGCCGTCTACAGCGGTTAGTTGCTTCCGTCTAATCTGATGCGCATTTGTTACCTAGCGGACGGACGCTACATTCACGCTCGGCGGTGGATCCGCTACTTCAGCCAACACGGACATGAGATGAACCTCGTCTCATTTGCGCCAATGACGCCGGAGCACATTCACGCGATTGAGGAGTCTGGCGGTCATTATCTCGGCGAACTAGGCGGCTTCCATTTCAAACGTTTCTGGCTCACCGGCGGCGAATTACTTTCACTGCGGCGTCTGCTGCGGCGCGAGAAAATAGATATTCTGCATTGCCATTTCCTTGGTAGTAATGCGTGGTATGCAGCCCTGAGCGGCTTCCGGCCACTTGTGATCACGGTCATGGGTGGAGGCGATGTCCGCGGCCCAGACTGGCGGCCGACCGGAACGCGCGAACGGCTTCTGACACCGTTCGCCCTCCATCGAGCGGATCTCGTTACGTCATGGTCGCTGGTGATGGCCAAAGCAGTGCGCCCGTTCTGTCGAGACGAAACGCCTGTTGAAGTAATTCACGGCGGCGTCGCTCTCAATCGATTCCACCGCGGTCCCAAACCGGAGTACCTGCGTGAGCGATGGAACTTGCCTGTGGATGCTAAGGTCATCTTCAGTCCACGGCTGATGCGTCCGCTGTCGAACATCACGCAGATTGCCCGCGCCGCTGGAATGATCCGCGAAAAAGTGCCAAACACATATTTCCTATTTGCCGCACCCGCGGAGGAACGAAATGAAACATACGAGGCGGAGGTTCGCAGGTTGCTGCGCGAGGCGGGCGCCGAAAACAACGCGCGGTTTATCGGGGCGATCCCGCACGATGAGATGGCCGACTATCACCGATTTGCAGACGTCACTGTCTCCATCCCAAGCACCGACGGCACACCGATGACCGTGTTGGAGTCGATGGCGTGCGGCACACCAGTCGTGGTGGGCAATATACCCGATTATGATCCGTACTACTTTCAGCAGGGAGAGACAGTGTTGACTGCGGATCCGGCCGATGCAGAGTCGGTTGCTCAAGCGATAATCAAGCTGCTGACGGACGTTTCGGTGGCACACTCTTTATCTATGGAAGCAGAGCGTCGAGTGAGCGCAAGCGGTTCATATGAATCGCAGATGTCGAGGATGAATAAGCTATACAGCGACCTGTTTCAGAGCCGTCGAGCCAGTGAAAACGGTGATCGAGCTGCTCAGCAATAAAGTTCAAACCAGCGTCCAGAGAACACGATCTAAAGATTGGTAAATACTGTCAAAAGGCTGCGAGGCTTCCTTGCCTGTCCGCCGGATCCTTTCCTGGTGACGACGCGGTCCATTCAGCGTGTGAAGTCGCTTGTAGAATCTGCCGGCTCGAACGCTACCGTGTTGAATGTTGGAGCCGGCTATACGTCGCTCGGCGACCACGTGCTGAATATCGATATCTTTGATTCCGGAAC
>DATFHH010000157.1:0-50572 GCA_035248565.1 Pyrinomonadaceae bacterium
CTTGCGAAAACAGATCTCTGTAGTCGCTCCAACCGACGGGCGTGTGTTGATCTACGGCGAGTCAGGAACCGGGAAAGAGTTGGTGGCCCACGCCATCCACGCGGAATCACGCCGCGCTGCAGCGCCGTTTATCGAAGTCAACTCGGCCGCGATTCCGGAAGAGTTGATCGAGTCAGAGCTGTTCGGTCACGTAAAAGGCGCATTCACGGGCGCGACCACCGCGAAGAAGGGCAAGTTTGAACTGGCAGACGGCGCCACGATCTTTCTCGACGAAGTCGGCGACATGAGTCCGAAGGTCCAGGCCAAGGTTTTGCGAGTGTTGGAAGAGCAACGGTTCGAGCCTGTCGGCAGCGGAAACTCGATCACTGTTGATGTGCGTGTGATCGCGGCGACAAACAAGCGGCTCGACGTTGAGATCGAGCAGGGAAACTTTCGCGCAGATCTATTTTATCGTTTGAATGTGATTCCTTTTGAATTGCCGCCACTGCGTGAACGTTTGGAAGACGTGCCGCTGTTGGTCGATTACTTCAATGAACATTTCTCGAACGCTTACGGCAAGAAGCTAAAACAGTTTCTGCCCGAGGCACTCGAGGAGATGCAGTCGTATTCGTGGCCGGGCAATGTGCGTGAATTGCGAAATACAGTCGAACGAGTGGTGATCATGCATCCAGGCACAAAAGTTTCGGCGACCGATCTTCCTCCGCAGGGCAAAGAAGAACCGCCTGCCGCGTCGTTCCGATTCCCGTCATTTAAAGAAGCGACCGAGGCCTATCACCGTGAGTTTATTCAGCGCAAGCTCGAGGAAGCTGAAGGAAACGTTTCGCGCGCGGCGGAGTTGATGGGTGTCGATCGTAGTCATCTTTATCGCCGCATGCGCTCACTTGGTATCCAAAACCGCGAGCGCGCTTCTTAGCCCAGCTTGACAAAACTTTACATAAGCATGACGAACTCGCTATATCATCGATGTATGGTGCACTGCGTCTCCCTGTTCCGTAGTTCAGTTGCATTTAATTCACAATTCACTCACGATGAGCCAGGAGCAACCGCACCCCAGGTCCAAATGGCCCATAGTTCTTTGCGTCCTCGTCTCTTTTATCGTCGGCTTTGGCGTCTCATTCGTTTCGCGAAATCCAACACCGCCCGCCGATTCCCGAACTCAAATCGCCGATTATCGCGTCACGATTCCTGAAGGTGACACGGTCGTAACGATCACCAGCCGTGAACCCGAAGGTCAGCAGTTGGGCCGCCTGACAATTCAACGGCGAGGCAACACGATTCTCGGTGTACCGCAGATCGAGAGACGAATCGCGCCGCGCGAACGACTTAGCTCTGAAGACGTTGCGTTCTTCCGTCGCGAAGTGGGCGGTGAGATCTCAACTTCCGAGTCACGCTGGGAGCGCGCCAATAAGTTGCGCCGCTGGTTGGCCCATCGTTGTTATCGCGTCGGCATGCCTGGTCTCGAAACACGCAATCCTCGCGAAGCCTACCAACAGATGAAACAAGGCCAACCCGTGTTGTGCGGAAATTTGGCCCAGATGTACGTAGCGTTTGGCGAAGCACTGGATCTGACCACGCGCGTGGTTGGGCTGAGTGTGGCGGTGCAGAATGGCCTGTTTGGCATCGACACGCATGCGGCTGCCGAAGTATGGCTTCCGGAAATGGGTGGTTGGATCTATCAGGACCCGACGTTTAATTGTTACTGGCAAGTTGACGGCAAGCCGGCGAGCGCGATGGAACTCCACGACGCGGTAATGGAGCATCGGCCCATCGAACTCCTGCCCCGCGACAAACAAACCGAGCAGAGATTGCGAGACTACTATGTCGATCCGCGTTTGTATTTCCGGCATATCTCTTATGAATACAAACCTGGCGGCACCGTGCTTTACTTTGCCGACAATCGTCTTGAACCACTGAATCTGCGCGACAAGAATTGGATCCACACTGACAAACGCATCGACATCCAGCGTCTTGATACAAACGAGAACGTGATCTTCGAGCGACGCGCAGAGATCGCGCCCGGAGTTTTCGTGCAGTTGATTGGTAACGATCTCTTCGTAAGGGACCGGCGCGAGCGAACTGCCGGCATTCGCGTGCGCTCTTCGAGCGGCGCAGTTGAAGGTTGTGCCTATATTCATCAGCGTGCCCAGGATCTTGGTGTATTCCACGGAGTGAATTTGGCGCGTAATCCTGCGTTTCGTCTTGCGAGCAGTTCCAACCAGCTCGCAGATGAGTGGTCTGTAGCCGGACCGGTCGAAGCGATGACGGTCTCTGGCGGACAAGGGATGTCTGCCTCGGCAGGCGGAAGACTGTGGCAACGAATTCAGGTGCAGCCGCATGGCCGGTATGTGCTTTATGCTCGCGTGAGCGTCGTGCGTGGGTTTGTAAATTGGTCCATCAGCGATTCGCAACCCGGACCGAAATCGATGGGCACCATCGAGCCTGAACGAATCAGCGAGGTTGTGTCGGATATTGTTGAAAGTCAGAGCGGCTATCTCGATGTGGGTTTTGAAGTTCCTTCCGGCGGCGCCTTCCGCGTGATTGATGTCATCGTCACCGAAGCTCCTCGCTTTACTCAGTGAATCGTTTTATCGGGCGTCTCCTCGGAGTGCGGCGGCCTGACGCCGCTTTGTTATTGATCGTGCCTGATCGAGGTGAAAGCGGCGCCAGGCCGCCGCACTCCAAGGAGATGCGTAAATGCTGTAAGTGATTGACAATGCATCTCTAAATACCTTATCAAGGATGTTGAGGTAGAGATGGATTTTACGACCAGGGAACTATTGAAGCGTTACGCAAAGCTGGCGATCGGGCAGCCCTTCTCGCCAGTGTTGCTCAATATTCTAGTGACGTCAGTTTGCGATATGCGCTGCACGCACTGCTTCTTCACTGACGAACTCGACGATCGTCCGCGCAAGAAGCTGCAGATGAAGACGCACGAGATTGAGCGTATTTCCGAAACGCTCGGCGGCTCGTTGGGCGTGCTGATTCTCGCCGGTGGCGAACCGTTTACACGAAAAGATCTGCCGGAGATCGCGCGCGCGTTCTACAAAAACAACAAGCTCGAATCGATCTACATTATGTCAAACGGGCAGATTCAAAAAAGAATCTTCCCTGACGTGACTCGTGTTCTGCAGGAGTGTCCGAACCTGAATGTTACTGTGGCGCTCGGCATCGATGGACCAAAAGCCGAACACGAGAAGATTCGTCAAAAACCCGGCTCGTGGGACATTGCAATCGACACCGCGCGTCAACTTCAAGCCATTAAGAAAGAGTATCCGCGTCTCGACGTGCAAACGTGTACCTGCTTCATGAATTCCAACCAGGATACGATCTTTGAGTGGTACGATTTTCTGAAGTACGACTTGAAGCCCGACAAAGTGAACTTCAACTATATCCGTCCGCCTTCAGCCGATCCGAAGGAGTTGGAGATCGATCACTCTCGCTACGCAAAGCTGGCCCAGATGATCGACGACGACTCGCGTCACGCAGCGATCAAGAACAACTATGGCGGCAGTGCTGGTTTCTTCAAAGCCGCGATCGATATTTACATGCACGGTCTGATCGCGAAGACGCAGGAAACACAGACTGCGCAGATGAAATGTTACGCAGGCACGGCCGGTGGTGTGATCTACGATGAAGGCACTGTCTCGTCGTGCGAGAACCTCGCGCCGATTGGCAACCTGCGCGACTTTGATTGGAACTTTCAGAAGCTGTGGCTGTCGTCCGCGATGCAGGAGCGTCGTAAGAAAGCCGCTGATGGTTGTTTCTGCACGCACGAGTCGAACAGTTATTATCCGTCGCTGCCTTTCAATCCCGGACACTTGATCAAGATCAAGCGGCTCGAAAGAGAGATGAAGAAGGCGCGCAAAGCTGCGGAAAAGGTCGAGCACGCGGGATTGCCGGTGCCAATTTAGCCACAAAGAGGCACAAAAAACTCAAAGATGGAGCAGCAACGGGTTCCGAAGATACTGATCATCTCGTCTGACACCGGTGGCGGACATCGTTCCGCAGCGGCGGCGATTGTTGCCGGCGTGCAGCGGTTTCTCGACGGTGAGTCGTATGCGATCAGAGTGGTGCGTGCAGTCGAAGAATCACACCATCTCACCGCCAAGCTCGTGCGGTTGTACAACTGGATCCTGCGGAACCGCCAGGATTGGATGAAGTATTTCTACTGGTGTATGAACCAGATCCGTCCCGAGACGCGCGAGTTTTTTCACAAACGATGCATCGGTTACGTCGCGGGTCTATTCGAGCGCTGGTGTCCGCACATCGTCGTCAGCGTGCATCCGTTGACGCAACATCTGTTTGGCCGCGTCTTGAAAGAATTGAAGCTGGCGGATCGCATTCCGCTGGTCTCCGTCGTAACTGATCCGTGTTACGGTTTTTGGAAAGGATGGGCATGCGACGCGGTCACGCTGTACCTGGTGGCAAGTGAAGAGGCGCGGCAACAGTTAATCGACTACGGAGTCGCGCCTGAGCGAATCAAGATTTCCGGCATGCCGGTGCATCCGAAGTTTGCTTATCCTGGTGAGGAAGCTGCGCAGGCCGCACGTCGCGCGCTCGGTCTGGATCCTGAGAAGTTCACAGTCTTTGTAAACGCCGGCTGGATTGGTGGTGGCAACATTCCGCAAATCTTCCGCGAGTTGGTGCGCGGAGAATTGGATGTACAGGCGATCTTTCTAGCAGGTAAGAACGAAGATCTGCGCGTAGCTGCGGAATCGATCGCGATCGAAGCGCCTTTCCCGGTCAAAGTTATTGGCTACTCAGACGAGATCGAGCAGTTGATGAGCGCGGCGAACGTTATGATTTCAAAACTCGGTGGACTCACGACCTTTGAAGCGCTCGCTTGTCGTGTTCCTATCATCGCCGACGTGATCACAGATCCAATGCCGCAGGAGGCTGGAACCGCGAGGATGATCGCGCAGCGCGGCGCTGGTGTGTTGCTTAAACGATCTAGCGACGTGGTCGCCGTCGTGCGACGCATGATGGAAGACGAAGTCCACTACGCGCGCATGCGCGCAGCCACCGTTAACCTGGCCGCTCCAAATGCGACGCGCCAAATCGTGGAAGAGATCGCTGCGCTAATTCCTCAGCCCGAAAACCCAGTCCTTACCGAAGTCGCCTCCGTAATCTGAGCTGCGCCACAAAAAGGCACAAGAAGCACAAATGATTTGCTGAGTTTGTTCTACTTGTTCGCGGTTACTTCGCTTTCGACGTCGAGAATCAAATGCGTCGTCTGAATTACCGTATCCGGGTTGAGCGAAATTGAAGTGATTCCTTTTTCTACCAGAAAGCGCGCGAATTCCGGGTAATCCGAAGGCGCCTGTCCGCAAATTCCAATCTTTTTCCCAGCCCGGTGGGCCGCGTCAATGGCCATCTCGACCATTTTTTCCACCGCCCCATTCCGCTCGTCAAAAAGGTGGGCCACCATTTCTGAATCGCGATCCAGCCCAAGCGTGAGCTGGGTGAGATCGTTCGAGCCGATGGAATAGCCGTCAAAAATACGCAGAAATTCGTCGGCAAAAACTACGTTCGCCGGCAGCTCGCACATCGCATAGATCTCCAGGCTGTGCTCACCTTGTTTCAAGCCAAACTCAGCCATCAAATCAATAACGCGCCGGGCCTCTTCGACTGTGCGACAGAAAGGAATCATCGCTTTCACATTAATGAGGCCCATCTCTTCACGCACACGTTGCAGCGCGAGGCATTCCAGGTGAAATCCTTCGCGATAGCGCTCGTCGTAGTAACGTGATGCACCGCGAAAACCAAGCATCGGGTTCTCTTCTGTTGGTTCAAATTCTTGTCCGCCGATGAGCATAGCGTATTCATTGGATTTGAAGTCCGACATGCGCACGATTACAGGATTCGGATAGAAAGCCGCGGCAATTCGACCGATACCCTCTGCCAAACGTCGGACAAAAAACTCGCGCGGGTCTTCTTCACCAATGCGACGCTCAATCTCGCGCACGACTTCTGGCTTTTGCAAGTTTGGATAACGAACCAGCGCCATCGGATGGATACCAATATGGTTGTTTATGATGAATTCCAGACGGGCGAGCCCTACGCCATCGTTTGGTAAGGCAGAGAGCGCGAACGCGTGATCGGGATCGCCGACATTCATCATCACCTGAGTTCGAGGCCGTTTTTCCTTGCCAACCACACGCTTTTCCACCGTGAAGTCGATTAAGCCCTCGTAGACATTGCCGCGCGCACCTTCGGCACAAGAGACTGTGATGTCCATTCCTGATTGCAAAACCTGCGTTGAATTTCCGGTGCCAACAATGCAAGGCAGCCCTAATTCGCGGCTCACAATGGCGCTATGACACGTCCGACCACCCCGGTCGGTAACAATGGCGGCCGCCTTTTTCATGATGGGCTCCCATGCCGGGTCAGTCATTGAAGTCACCAGAACAGCGCCTTCCTTAAACTCAGTGAGGTGCGCAGGATCAGCCAGTACGTGTGCTTGCCCCTGACCAATTTTTTCGCCAACCGCGATTCCCGTGGCCAAAGGGGCGCTATGCTCGGCAGTTAGTTTATGGATCTCGATATAGTTTTCATGATTACTAGCGTGAACTGTTTCGGGTCGAGCCTGTAGGATGAAGAGCTCACCAGTAACGCCATCCTTGGCCCATTCAAGGTCCATCGGAGTCGGCCGGCCAGCCAGCTCTGAATAGTGCTCCTCGATCATGCAAGCCCAGCGCGCTAGTTGCAGCACTTCATAGTCATTAAGACAAAACCTCTGACGCTGCGCATCCACAACATCGCGAGTGCGAGTTCCTTTGCCGTCGAGACCATAGACCATTTTGACTTCCTTGGTTCCGATCCGGCGACTGACAATTGGGCGTGCGCCAGTCGCCAAGGTCGGCTTAAAGACGACCCACTCGTCAGGTGTAGCCATTCCCTGTACGATTGCTTCTCCCAAGCCCCACGCGCCATTAATCACCACGACCTCGCGAAAGCCCGATTCGGTGTCAAGCGTAAACATCACACCAGAGCACGCTTGATCCGATCGAACCATGGGCTGCACGCCGATGGCCAGGGACACATCGAAGTGATCAAATCCACGCGCCGCCCGATATGAAATTGCTCGATCAGTCCAGAGCGAAGCGAAGCAACGGTGACAGGCATCGATCAGTCGATCTTCGCCCCGCACATTCAAGATGGTGTCTTGCTGTCCAGCGAACGATGCTTCGGGAAGATCTTCGGCGGTAGCAGAGGAGCGCACCGCTACCTCACACGTGCGTCCCATCCGCTCGGCCAGGCGTCGATAGGAGTGAATAATCGATTCGTGGATCTCGCGCGGCAGCGGAGTATCGAGCATCAGCGCTCGCGCCTCGCGACCCACCCTGTTTAATGTTTTTAGGTCTTCGTGTTCGAGACCGTTCATTAGCTCGCGCAAGCGCTTGCCAAGACCGTCGGACTCAAGCAAGAGGCGATAGGCCTCGCTAGTGGTGGTAAAGCCGTCGACGGCACGCACGCCATTAGGTGTTAACGCGCGAAGGAGTTCGCCGAGGCTCGCGCATTTGCCGCCTACCACTGGTACATCGCTGGCCGCCACTTCGCTTAGGTCCAGCACAAGAGGAATGGGGTTGTTGCTCATCGTTACTCCCTCCGGATAGTAGAAACTGTTAAAGGTCGTGAAAAAGCACAAATTCTACGATTACTTTTTGTGCTTTTTATGCTTTTTTGGACTTCCATTTAGTTGAGGGGGTTAAGTGCTGAATTGACTGCCGCAGGCTTTTCACGATTTAATCGGGCCGCATAAAACTAGTCCCCGTCTAATTCTAGGAGAACGATAACCACGTGAGTCTCTTGCTTGAGGGAAAGCGCGCGTTCATAACCGGCGGAACGCGTGGCATCGGCGCCGCAATGTGCGATGTGTTCGCGCGCGAAGGCGCCGACGTCGCTTTCAGCTACAACTCGCGTGACGATCTCGCCGCCGAGATGATTCAAAAGATTGAGGGTTACGGGCGCCGCGCGTTCAATGCCAAAGTCTCTGTAGTCGATCGTGTGGGCATGAAGAAGATGGTGCGCGAACTCGTCGAGAAGTGGGGCGGCATCGATATCCTCGTCAACAACGCTGCAATCAATCGTGGAGACAATTTCGCGACGACAACGGATCGCGCGTGGGATGAAGTGATTCACACCAACGTCGATAGTCTGTTCGCGGTGACGAAGCCCATCTACAAACAGATGATCCGGCAGCGTAAAGGGACCATTCTCAACATCACTTCCATCGGCGCGATGCGCGCGCTGCCAACTTCGGTGCATTACGCAACTTCAAAAGCCGCGATGATTGGTTTCACTAAATGTTTGTCGCGAGAAGCGGCGACGTTTGGCGTGAAGGTCAACGCGATCGCGGCGGGAATCTTCGATACCGACCTGGCCCAGGCGCTTCCGGATCGTTTGTTGCAGATGCACGACTTCTGGACTTCAGCAGGACGTCTCGGCCGCCCCGAAGAACTCGCGGAATACGCGGCGTTCATGGTCAGCGAACGCAATAGTTTCATGAACGGCGAAGTCGTGATCGTCGACGGCGGCGCAATCACTTAAAACCATCCACAGATTACGCAGATTTCTCTGTGTCATCTGTGGAATCTGTGGATTTCAAACGTCGCTCCAAGTCTCTCACTGTTCGTTGTATCTCGCCCAATCTTCGAAACGCGGCAGTCGCTCTCAACCAGTCGCGATTATCAAACGCCGGGATTCCGGAGATCACTTTCCCAGCCGGAATGTCGTGACTCGTCGCGCTCTTCGCCGTCAGCACCACGTCGTCGCCAATCGTCAAATGGCCTGCAACGCCCGCCTGTCCCGCGAGAATCACGCGACTGCCGATATGAGAACTTCCAGCAAGTCCTACTTGCGCGCAGAGCAACGTATCTTCTCCGATCGTGCATGAGTGCCCAACCTGGACCAGATTGTCCAGTTTTGAGCCGCGCCCGATGCGACTCTCTCCAACCGACGCGCGATCGATCGTCGTCCCGGCGCCGATCTCCACGTCGTCTTCAATAACCACGCGACCAGTTTGTGGAATCTTGAGCCAGCGTTTCTCTTCGTCTTTTGCGTAGCCAAAACCGTCGCAACCGATTACTGCGTTATTGTGTATGACCACTCGTTCGCCGATGATGGTTCGTTCACGCACGGCGGTCCCAGAGTGAATCATTGAACCTCGCCCGATCGTGACGTCATCGTAAACAGTCACATTCGGATGAATACAAACGTCGTCTCCGACAAAGACGTTTTTGCCGATGACAGTGCATGCGCCAATCGCGACGCGCGCGGCGATGCGCGCAGACGGATCGATGACGGCTGAGGGGTGGATAAAAGGCTCGAGCTCGGCTTCTGGATGAAAGATTCTCAACGCGCGAGTATAGGCGAGATAGGGATCCTTCACGCGCAGAATCGGGATTTGTCTTTCAGTTTTGGCGTCCTCACTTAAGTAGATAGCTGACGCCCGTGTGGAGTTGACGCGCGGCGTATAACGAGGGTTGGCAAGAAAGGTGATATGCCCTTCGCTCGCCTCATCAAGTCCCGCCGCCCCTGTAATCTCGATCTCGTCAGTCGCGCCCTCAACACGTGCGCCTGTCAATCTTGCAAGTTCAGAAAGTTTCATGGCAGCGAAGTTAAGGCAGGAACAGAGGATTTACAAGATCTCTAAAGATTTGGTAATGGCCTAGTTTGGATTGCTTCCTCACCTTCTTACTCAAGGGAGTTATGTGTGGGACACTGGCTCAACCTATAGAGTCGCGGATTATAGAGGTAGCAGAATTTCGTGGTTCGCAGTTTATCGGCATCAAGGTAAGTGACATAACCGTAGACAACTATATACTTTCGAAACTCGTTGATCTCCTGAAGATCTTGTGCAGTCAATACACCAGCCCAGGGCGAGTTGTATATCACAAATCCACCCTTTGCGAGGTCAGTTACACTTTGAAGGGGATACATAGGAGTGCCTTTGTAGTCTGGATTTTCGCCTATCATTGGTCCTAAGCTGACAAGGATTATACCTCTGACCTTGTGAGCCATGTTGCTTCCGGTATTCGTGATAACAACTTCCGGTACTGGAGTATCCCCGACCTGCAATTCGGCATTCTCTCCAATAATTCGTGCGTGAGCCATCAGACGCCCAGGCTCGCTAGTTTCGGCCAAATCGTTAATTCGCGCCCGAAAAATCTTCACACTGGTCACTTCCAAAAAAGCGCCCCCAGACTGTTGCGTCAGCAGTCGTTGGAGGAAAAACAAAAAGCCTCCGGTAAGGACGAAAAAAAGCGTGAAGTACAAAATACACAACGCCAAGATCCGCTGATTGGTAATACCGCCAGAAACCCCCAGGTAACCAAGCAGAAGTCCACCAATAATTACCAAACTGCCACAGACGTACATCAAAACATCCAACATGGTTTTACTCCCTCCATCTGGCTCTATTTCCTCTCCTTCCTTTTTGGATTCTGCCTCGGCTTCGGGGCCATCCTGTTGGGTGCTATCAGGCGGTACAGTTGTACCTTGGGCAATTCTCTCCACACGCACAATGTTGTAGTGTCGGCGCTCTGGGTTGTCCTTGGCGGCCTGATCGTCGCCGTCTTTTTCCATTTATTAACGAACGTTAATGAGCCCTTATTGTGTGACTCTCAGAGCGGCGGTAGAGAAGGGGAATTAACGGCGCTAGTTAATTTCACTCAGCAACGGCTACCAGAAAAACCTGATTATTGTCTCTCTGAATAGTCATCTTCCCAGTGTTTGGGCAGTTCGTGTAGTTGTTTTGCAACAGCGCTATTTCTGGAGGAAGATCACGGCCAGAATACACATCGTTTAGTGTCTTACGATCAAAGTTTGGATCGGGTAGGTTCAAGCCCACCCCAAAAGGATGGGGTTGACTACATTCGTCACAGAAGAAATACACAGAGTACATCGGCACGCCTGGCAAACTAGCATGACTAAGCGGAATACACAAACAGGCGAGCGTCCTGTTATGCCCCATGGTGACCTGGAACAACCGCGGTGCCGCACGGACTTCAAATTAGGGCATCACCAAAGATTTCGGAGTAAACGGTTATCTTAAGCGCCTTGTCACCTTTTCTGGATTTTTTCTCACGTGCGTGCACGCCAAAACGGTTACGTCATTGTTAACAACGCGGTACCAAAGTAGATATGGAAAGCGGCGCAGAATCGCTCTTCGCACATCGCGATGTAGAACGGGATGCATTAGAGGAGTTTGACCGAGGACAACGAAGATTCGAGAAATCTCAGAAAGGAATTCGCTGCCAAGACCCAGACGTTGGTTTTCGTACCAAATTTCGGCTTCGGCGATGTCAAGTTCTGCGGCGCGGCGGACTTGGATATTGAAGTTCAAGGAAGTAATCGTTCGAGTCGCGTCTTTACATCAGACCAGGAACTTTGATCGCGGGGATTTGATTCCATGTCAGCGAGCCGAGCATCAAGCAACGCTCTCTCGGCTTGCAAAATGGGCAAATCGTCCGGTGAGAGTGAATCCCACACGGCGCCAATCAACTCGAGGCGTTCGATGGGTTCCAATCTTACGATCTGTTCCATAAGTGACTCGTCGATCATGTTGCAAGCATAGCGCAAAGAGAATCGCTCGCCAACTATCGGGCAAATCCTCGTTACATTATCGAGACCGGATCGATCTCAAGGTTGATTGAGCGGGGATTGATTCCGCTTTCCGAAAGAGACTTAAGCGCGGCATCCGCCACTTCTCGCAACGAGCGCCGGCTGCGCGATTTAATCAGTACTTGAAAGCGATGCTCGCCTTTGAGTCTTGACAGCGGTGCGGGTGCTGGTCCAAGTATGCGGCAGCGGCGATCGGCGTTTGCCACGTCAAGCTGCCGACGAAGTTCCAGACTGTCTGATCGAACGCGGCCCAGATCCTTCCCATGTATCAGCAAACTCGCCAGCGCCACAAACGGCGGATACGAGTGATTCTGCCGGTAACGAAGCTCTTCGTCATAGAAGCCTTCGTAGTCCTGCGCGCAGGCATGTCGCAGTGCGTAGTGATAAGGATGGTACGTTTGAATCAACACTCGACCGGGCCGGTCGCCGCGACCCGCCCGACCCGCAACCTGCGTGATCAGTTGAAACGTCCTCTCCGCAGAGCGAAAGTCCGGCAATGCCAGACCTGCGTCAACTGAAACAACTCCCACCAGCGTCACATTCGGAAAGTCGTGACCCTTCGCGAGCATTTGCGTGCCGACTAAAGTGTCGATGCGACCTGCGCTGAAGTCAGCCAGCGACTGCTCAAAAACTTTTCGTCGCGCCGTGGTGTCGCGATCGATGCGCGCGACGCGCAGCTCAGGAAAGAGCAGTTTGAGCATCTCTTCGATCTGCTCTGTGCCTTCACCGACGTAGTAAATGTACTTCTTCCCGCAGGCCGGGCACACGCGCGGTACTGCTGCGCGATGGTTGCAGTAATGACAAACGATCACACGCTCGCTGCGATGATAAGTCAGCGTCACATCGCAGTTTGGACATTGAATCGTCTCGCCACACGAGCGACAAAGAATGAAGCTCGAGTAACCGCGACGATTAAGCAGGATGATCGATTGCTCTTTGCGGTCGCGCGTCTCACGAATCGCTTCCAGCAGCTCATCGGAAAAGACGCGCGGTTTTCCATGTCGCGCAAACACACTTCGCATGTCGATTATTTTCGCGGCTGCCATTGGCCGCGCCGCGACGCGTTCGGGCAAAGTTAACATTTGATACTTGCCGCGACGCGCATTGTGAAACGATTCGAGCGAAGGAGTTGCCGAACCGAGTACGACTGTCGCCGATTCCTTCTGTGCACGAACAACTGCGACATCTCGCGCGTTGTAATAAGGCGACTCCTGTTGCCGGTATGATGATTCGTGTTCTTCGTCGACGACGATCAGTCCAAGGTTTTTGATTGGCGCAAACACGGCGGAGCGCGTTCCGATCACCACACGAGCTTCGCCGTTTCGCACGCGTGTCCATTCGTCAAATCGTTCTCCTTTTTGCAACGAAGAGTGAAAGATCGCGACCTGATCGCCGAAGCGTGCGCGCAACTGTCGCGAGAAGACTGGCGTCAGAGCGATTTCCGGCACAAGCATCATTGCCGAGCGGCCAAGGTTTAGCGCCTGTTGCATGGCGCGCATGTAAATCTCGGTTTTGCCGCTGCCGGTCACGCCGTGAAGTAGAAAGGCCGCGTATGCGCCGGAGTTCATCTGTTGTTCGATCTGTTTGAGTACGGATATTTGCGCGGCGGTCAGAGTGTGAATCCCGTTAGTTCGAAACTCGTTCGATTGGTTGAATGGATCGCGACGAATTGCGTCCACGTAGATCTCGACACGGCCCTTCTTTTCCAACGACGACACCGTCGACGCGCTAACTGCGGCAGTTTGAAGCAACGACTGCAACGGCATTGGACCATTCGTCTTTTCGAGAATTGATACAACCCGTTGCTGAGCATCAGTTAGTTTTTGTTCGTGCGAACCTAGCAGACGAACGAAGCGGCGCACTTTGGGTTTGATGAAGGAAGCTCCACGTCCCTTCGGACTCATGCCTGGAGGCAGAGCCGCCTTGATAACCTCACCGAGCGGGCAAGCGTAATAATCCGCGACCCAACGTGCGAGTTCGAGAATCTCAGAACTGCAAACCGGCGCAGCATCGACAAGCGTGTGTGCGTCTTTGATGTCTGTTTCTGTGAGGTTCTGCGGCGGATCGTCGAGAAGTGCAACAACGTAAGCAGTGACGAGGTTTCGGCCAAGTGGCACTACTAGTCGTGCGCCGACTTCCGTCTGCCCGATCTGTTCGGGAGTGAGTCTGTAAGTGAATGTCTGGAACACATGAAGTGGAACTGCCACTTCAGCATAACTATTTTGAGCCACGGATAGCACAGATTAACACGAATCGGATCTGTGGCTGTCGAGATAGTCGCGGACCTTTTTCAAGTCTTCCCAGGTCTCGCGTTTTTTCGACGGGTCGCGGAGCAGATACGCCGGGTGAAATGTCGGCATCACTTTGATGCCTTTGTAATCCTGGAAGCGCCCACGCAGCCTGGTGATCCCTTCTTTTGTGTCCAGAAGGTTCTTCATCGCTGTGTTTCCGAGCACCACGATCACTTCGGGTTGGACCACGGCGATTTCACGTAACAAGAAGGGTTTGCACATCGAGGCTTCTTCAGTGGTCGGCGCACGATTGCCCGGCGGGCGGCAGCGATTGACGTTTCCAATCAACACCTCTTCACGTTTCAATCCGATCGCTTCGATGATCTTGGTGAGTAACTGTCCAGCGCGTCCGACAAACGGGCGTGCCTTGATGTCTTCGTCTGCGCCTGGTGCTTCGCCGACAAACATCAATCGCGCTTTTCGGTTTCCTTCAGTATGGACCACGTGCGTGCGCTCGCGATAGAGCGGGCAGCGCGTGCAATCTCCGACTTCTAAGTGGATCTGTTCGAAAGTTTCAGTTGATGGCGCGAGCTTGGCTGCTGCGGGAGATAGATCACCAAAGAGCGATTTGACTGCGATGGATTCGGTTGGAGCTTCCTCGATTACGGGTTTTGAACGCGGGACATATTTCGGTGTTGCAGGACGCGCGGCGATTACCGGCGCGGCCGCAGTCGTCGCGCGAACTCCCTCCAATCCCAAAACCCGCAGATGCTCGAGTTGTTTCCTGGTATCGCTTAAGAGGTCCAGAAGTTCTCTAGAAGCCATAGGATTTCCTGCCGCGAAGCTCAACTATAACATCCAGAATTCGATCTGCTGCTTCGCTCTTCGACATCACTGGTAATTCCACTGTGTTGTCTTTGGTGAGTATGGTGATCGCGTTGGTCGTGGAATCGAATCCGGCGTCTTGACGCGTGACGTCGTTGGCGACGATCGCGTCGAGGTTCTTGGCGCGAAGTTTCTCACGGGCGTTATCGAGCACGTTTTCAGTTTCGGCGGCAAATCCTATAACTAACATTCCGTTCGCGCGCGACGAGGCGACTTGTGAGAGCACGTCGGGAGTGCGTTCAAGAGTCAACATGATCGAATCGCTTGATTTCTTGATCTTTCGATCCGCTTTTTGTGACGGGCGATAATCCGCGATCGCAGCAGCGCCGATGAAAACTGACGCATTCTCGCGCTCTCGGGCCACTGCCTGAGACATCGCTTCCGCCGACTGAGCCTGCACGACTTTGATACCCGCAGGCGGCGCTACTGTCGTAACGCCCGCGACAACTGTAACTTCACCGCCACGCTTCAACGCTGCTTCGGCGATCGCGAAACCCATTCGTCCCGAAGATCTATTGGAAATAAACCGCACCGGATCGATCTCTTCGCGCGTTGCACCAACTGTGATGAGAAATTTCTCACCCGAGAGATCCTTCGCTTTTGTCGACTTCGACTTGCCGAGGATCTCCAGCGCCGCGGCAACAATGCGTTCGGGTTCACTGAGTCGTCCCGGACCAATCGTGCCGCAGGCCATCTCACCGGCGTCGGGTTCCATGATGTGAACTCCGTCAGCGCGAAGCTGTTGCAGGTTGCGCTGCGTCGCCGGGTGTTCCCACATCGTCGTATTCATAGCGGGAGCGATCAACACGGGCGCCGAGCAGGCGAGATAGGTCGAAGTGAGAAAGTCGTCGGCAACTCCATTCGCAAATTTCGCGATGATGTTCGCAGTTGCTGGTACTACGAGCAGTAAATCAGCGGTTTGGGAGAACGTGATGTGGGCGATCGGATCGGGATTGTCAGGCGCATAGTCGTCGACAATCACGTGACTGCCGGACAGCGCCCGAAACGTTAGCGGCTGCACAAACTCGCAAGCGCGCGGCGTCATAGCGACTCTGACCGTGCAGCCCGCCTTCTGTAATCCACGCAGCACTTCGACCGCTTTGTAGGCGGCAATTCCGCCACAGACACCTAGCGCGACACTGATCTTTGACACGTGAGTCTCAGGATCCAAAGAAGACATTGCGGCTTAACCGAAAACGAAGATCAATGTAACATTGCCGAAAGACGGGTGCAATTTTGTGAATCTACCTGTTGGTATAATTCACAGACATAATAAAAATACAGCATTGCCTCCCGCGAGGAGCAAAACCATGGCAACACTCCAGAACAGAGTCTTCGCGTTTCTGATCGTAGGTGTGTGTGCGTTCACACCCGTCAAGGCAAATCACCGTCTGCAAAGGTCAGATGAAGAGTTTGGACCGGTGGTGCGCGCCTACCTTGGATATTTGCGGAACGAGCAGGAGGTGGTTGACGACCGTGTCAGTCGCAGGGAGGTGAGCACGACTTACTATCGTCACAACTCAAATCGCATTAAAGCGTTGCGACAAATGGCGATACGTCTGGCGCGCGAGAATCACAACGACTATCTGCCCGAGCTGGAAGCAGTGTCTGCTGAAGAATTGCGATTGCTTTTCGGGTCAAATCCACCGTCGATAACTCAGTTGAAGGCGGGTGAAGTATTAAAAAATACGTTCCGCTTTTTGGGCGTGGAGCGTGCGGGCGAGACGTTTTATCTCTTTGCGCGTCTCGATCCTTACGAACAAGCCGAACAGACCGAGAAATCCTCTGCCGTCCGCCGGCCTTAGAGTTAGCCACAAAAGCACAGATGCGGAAATGAAGAGCCGACACGGACGAAATTGGGGGTTGACTAATTTGTACCTCTTGTGCCTTTTTGTGGCTAGCATGGCCTGACACAGTTTTGTGGCAAAGTTAAGCCAAATGATTGTTGACACAGGGCTTTTATTAGTGTAATAAATCCCGAGTGTTAGTGGCCTTGTGGCCTTGAAACTCCAAGAATTACAGGCTTTTTGCAGGGTAGCTAACCGACCTATGTTTTTCCCACGACTGTTCGGCCGTCGAGGTACGCAATAAAGACCTTTGTGTTTCACTATACGGGAGGAAAGTTAATGATCAGCAAATCTTGGAGCCGCAAGTCCATCGCGACTGCTGTGGCGGTTGCCGTTTTGAGTGTTTACTCAATGGTGGTATTGGCTGCGCCAGGCGCCAAGGCGTCAGGCGAGCTGTCGGTTTCCGGGCAAGTTACTGTCAACGGTCAGAAGATGATTTCCGGTGGCACGGTGTTCTCCGACTCAACGATCAGCACCGCGGCTCAAAGCAGTGCTACAGTCAACATTAGCAAGGTCGGCCGAGTTGAACTCGCGCCCAACAGCAATCTTCGCCTCAGTTTTGCGGAGAAGAGCATCACTGCAATGCTCGAGACTGGTAGTGCTCAGGTATCAACGTTAGTTGGGACCACGGTTAACCTGACAACCAAAGACGGCATCGTCGTTGTCGATGGCAGCCAAGCGACTAGCTTCACTGTCAGTGCCTCACGCGGACGCACTTCGGTTGCGACCCTGTCAGGTGTTGCGCAGTTCAAGGCTGGTGGCAGCGTTAAGCAGATCGCGGCTGGTGAAAGCGCAACTGCTGGAACGCCAAAACCGGATACTGACGATGATGATGGTTTGAGCGGTGGCGCATTGGCCGTGTTGCTGCTGGCCATCGGTGGCGCTGTGGCGGGCGTTCTTTACGCTGCATTCCACAATAACGATCTTAACTTTGGCGGCAGCGTTACGGTAGTCAGCCCGACTAAGTAAGTTCGTAACTCTTGTTCGCTTGAGAAAAATACTGTGGCACTGGTAACCAGCGCTGCGGTCAGCTAAATTAACCTTGCGGGTCACGCGAGCCTTACGCGTGACCCGCAAGGTTTTGATTGTAAGCAGTCCAGTACGCCCGAAGACCTTGGCTAATTCTGGTACGCCCGAAGACGTTGGCTAATTTCTGGTACGCCGAAGGCGTTGGCTAATTCTGGTACGCCGAAGGCGTTGGCTAATTCGAAGCCCAGGGTTGCTTCAACCCTGGGAGAGGGAACACCAAGATCTTTGTAACCCTGAAAGGGTTTGCTGCACATGCCTAACGCTTTCAGCGTTGCTCGCTTATTTATTAATCAGTTACCCAGGGTTATCGCTGCGCTCAGACCCTGGGCTGGAATTAGCGAACGCCTTCGGCGTATTAAACAGATAGAAAGTAGTTAAATGCATATCGCTGTAATCGGTACCGGTTATGTCGGACTCGTAACCGGCGCATGCTTTGCCGAATTCGGCGTTGACGTTACCTGCGTCGACGTCGATGAAGAAAAGATCGAGCGGCTCAGCAATGGCGTGATGCCGATTTACGAACCCGGCCTCGAGCAACTCGTCTCCAAAAACTCTCAAGCAGGGCGCCTTCGATTCACTAGTGACGTCAAACAAGCAATCGAACAAGCTCTTGTTATTTTCCTGGCCGTAGGCACGCCTCCTAAAGCCGACGGATCGCCCGACCTCAGCTACGTCGAGGCCGCAGCTTCGTCGGTGGCCGAATACATGAATGGCTACAAGGTCGTCGTAACCAAATCAACCGTTCCAATCGGCACGGGCGAATACATCCGCAAGTTGATCAGTGAACGGAAGAAAACGCGCGCTAACTTTGGCATCGTTTCGAATCCGGAGTTTCTGCGCGAAGGCGCCGCGATCAACGACTTCATGCGGCCGGATCGAGTCGTTATTGGCAGTCGCGATGAAGAAGCGATCGCTATCATGAAGGATCTCTATCGCCCGCTTTACCTCATCGAAGCGCCGTTTGTGATCACTTCGCTCGAAGCTGCTGAACTGACGAAGTACGCCGCGAATGCTTTTCTCGCAACGAAGGTTTCATTCATCAACGAAATCGCGAACCTCTGCGAGAAGATTGGTTGCGACGTGCATGATGTCGCTCGTGCGATCGGCATGGACAAAAGAATCGGCAGTAAGTTTCTCCATCCCGGGCCAGGCTTTGGCGGTTCCTGTTTTCCTAAAGACACTCGAGCTTTCGCGTCAGTCGCGCGGCATTACGACTCGTCGTCACTGATTGTCGATGCTGTAATCGAAGTGAATCATCGCCAGGGCCAACAGATGCTGACCAAGATCAGGAAACTGGTTGGTCCATTTCAAGGAAAAACGATGGCTGTCTTAGGTCTCGCCTTTAAACCTGAGACCGACGACATGCGTGAAGCTCCGGCAGTTGCACTCATTCGCAGTTTACTGGAAGACGGCGCCATTGTCCGCGCTTACGATCCGGTTGCCAAAACTGAAGCCATGAAACTGTTGCCCGACGTTGTTTATGCTGAGGACGAATACGCTGCTGTGAAAGGCGCTGACGCGCTGGTGTTCGTCACTGAATGGAACCAATTTCGCGCACTCGATCTCAATCGAATTCGCGATCTAATGAAAACTCCCAAAGTCGCTGACCTGCGAAACATCTACGACCCGGAAGACATGCGCGAACTCGGCTTCGAATATGTCGGTGTGGGCAGGTAAAGGTAGAACGGATGCCATTGACAGGAATCGCTTTGGTCACCGGTGGCGCTGGATTTATCGGCTCACACATCGCTTCCGCACTTGCAACTAACGGCGCACGCGTTCGCGTGCTCGACGATCTCTCCACCGGTCGCCGCGAGAACCTCGATGAGATTGGCGGCGACTTCGATTTCATTCATGGCAGTGTGGCGGATGAGAAACTCCTGGCGAAGGTGCTGCAAGACGTCGAGTTGATTTTTCATGAAGCGGCAATTCCATCAGTGCCGCGTTCGGTGGAAGCTCCACAGCAGTCGCACATCGCCTCTGTTGACGGCACTTTTTCTCTGCTACTCGCGGCACGCGATAAAGGTGTGAGGCGAGTGGTCTATGCGGCGTCGAGCTCGGCATACGGCGACCAACCGACGCTGCCGAAGTCTGAAGAGATGCGGCCAGACCCGCTGTCGCCGTATGCGGTCGCGAAACTGGTTGGTGAGTATTACTGTCAGGTGTTCACGCGCGTTTATGGTTTGGAAACGGTCTCGTTGCGTTACTTCAATGTGTTTGGGCCACGACAGGATCCGGGTTCGCAGTATTCGGGAGTTGTATCGCGTTTCATCAGTGCGCTGCTGTCGGGCGAGCGGCCAGTGATCTATGGTGACGGAGAGCAGTCGCGCGATTTTACATATATAGAGAACGTTGTCGCGGCGAATATAAGTGCTGCCACTGCGGAGAAAGCATCGGGTAAAATCATCAACGTAGCGAATGGCGAGCGAGTCACGTTGAATGAACTGCTGGCGGAGTTGAAGGACTTGACGGGAAAGCAAGACGTTACCGCGGAGTATCTCGAGCCGCGGGTTGGGGACGTGCGGCACAGTCTTGCAGATAACACGATGGCCCGTGAGCTGTTGGGATACGAGTCCAAAGTGGGACTTCGTGAAGGCTTGCAACGAACGATCGACTGGTGGAAATCCAGTCGTTTTAGCCGAATCTAATCCGTGTTATCCGCGGTAAATAACTCCTTCAAGGTTTGAGTGTAGGGTGGTCGCGCAACGCCTTTGTCAGTGATGATCGCGGTGATGAGTTGGTTCGGCGTGACATCAAACGCCGGATTGTGAACCTTGATTCCCTCGGGCGCGAGTTGCTGCTCACGAATGTGCGTGACTTCCATCGGATCACGCTCTTCGATCGGAATCTCTTCACCTGAAGCAAGCGACAGATCCAGAGTCGTTAACGGCGCCGCGACGTAAAAAGGCACATCGTGTTCGCGGGCCAGCACCGCAACCATGTAAGTCCCAATTTTGTTCGCCGTGTCGCCATTCGCTGCGATGCGGTCCGCACCAACTACCACAGCGTCAACCTTTCCGCTCTTCATCACATGACCAGCCATGTTGTCAGTGATGACAGTAACTGGAATGTCGTCCTTTGCTAACTCCCAGGCGGTGAGTCTGAGTCCCTGAAGGAAAGGCCTGGTCTCGTCTGCGATGACAGCGACTTTCTTTCCCGCGTCACGCGCGCCGCGTATGACTCCGAGTGCGGTGCCGTAATCTCCAGCGGTTGCTAACGCGCCGGCGTTGCAGTGTGTAAGGACAGTCGCGCCGTCAGGAATCAGTGGCCCACCGTGCTGACCGATGGCGCGGTTGGCGGTGATGTCTTCGTCGAAGATGGCCAGCGCTTCCGAGACCAACGCCTGTTTGACTTTTTCGACGTCGCGCAGGCCTTTGTTTCGCTCAAACGCAGCGCGCATTCGTTTGATGGCCCAGAAGAGATTAACGGCGGTAGGTCGAGTCTTACTCATTACGTCGCAGATGTAGTCGAGATCGTCCTCGAGATCCGCTACAGAAGTTCCGACTGACTGGCTGGCACCGAGCGCGATTCCCATTGCCGCCGCGACGCCGATTGCCGGCGCGCCACGAATAACCATCTTTCGGATGGCCTCCGAGACTTCTTCGTATGAGCGCAGCATCAGGTAGATTTCCTGCGATGGAAGCAGACGCTGGTCCAACATGCGTACGCCATCTTTTGTCCACTCGACAGTTTTGATCATGAAGAGGCATGATGCCACAAAAAGTCACATAAAGCACATTTGACGAGTGGGCGTGGCGCGTGATAGTGTCCGCGGTTTCATCCAAAAGATCTTTTTAATAAGCGTGTGGGTGCCCCAACCAGAGGGGAGAATAGGGAAGCGGGTGTGAATCCCGCGCGGTCGCGCCACTGTGATGAGAATTTTCTCTGAGTCAGGAGACCTGCCCATTACGCTTTGCAGCCTTCTCAACACTCGCGCAAAGGTGTTCAGGGCTTTTGTTGTTAACACGTCTTCAAAACAGATCGACTCTCTGGCTGGCGCTTCTCGCTTGCCTGCTGCTGGTTTCCGCGTGCACGAATCCTCAGAAAGCTTCAACTCAAAACACTCGTGAGATTACAGACGACGCCGGCCGTCGTGTAGCTCTGCCTGAGCGCGTCGATAGAGTCATCTCGCTTGCGCCTAATCTCACTGAGATCGTGTTTGCCGTCGGCGCGGGCGATCGGCTCGTCGGACGAACGAGCTATTGCGATTATCCGCCGCAAGCAAAACGCGTCGCTGAGGTTGGCGACACGCTTCACCCGAGCCTCGAGCGAGTCATATCTTTGAAACCTCAGTTGGTCCTGATCTCAACCGCGTCACAGCTCGAAGTATTCACGCACCAACTGCAAAACCAGAACATCGCAGTCTTCGTTACCGATCCGCACGATCTCGAAGGCGTCTTCCGTTCGATCGATCAGGTGGGCCAGATTCTCGGACATGAGGAACAAGCAAAACTGCTGGTGCAGAAACTGCGTGAACGAACCAACGCCGTCGAGCAAGCGGTGAAGCAAACGCGGCCGGTGCGGATCTTTTATCAACTTTCGGCCGAACCACTTTACACCGCGGGTCACAACGCGTTTGTCACTGATTTGATCCGCCGGGCCGGCGGGATCTCAGTGACCGCGGACGTTCCGGGCGCATGGCCCAAGTTCAGCAATGAGTCTGCACTGGCTGCAAAACCGGAAGCGATAATCCTGCCGACGGGAGGATCGATGGGCACGGGCAACTCCACAGTAGCCGAAGCGCTGCGTCAATCGCCCGCAGTGCGCGAAGGGCGTGTTTACAAGATCAACGACGACCATCTTGTGCGTCCTGGTCCAAGAGCGGTTGACGGACTCGAAGAGATGGCACGGGCGCTTCATCCCGACGCGTTCAAGCAATGATCGGCACCGCCTCAAATGTTATGGCCGCTCCAGCAAATCGCATCACACTGCGCAAGACGTTGGTTTCTTGCGCCGTGCTCGCAGTCGCGTTGCTACTTGCTATCGTGTTGACTTCGTTGATCGGAAGTGAACCACTGCCAGCACGAGCGTCGTTGTGTGCGATTGCTTCGCTCGGCACGAGCACATGTGGACTGAGCCGAGATCAATTCGACATTCTGTTTCAGATACGTCTGCCGAGAATTCTTTTGGCGGCGGCGGTTGGGGGTTCGCTTGCGACTGCAGGCGCGGGTTATCAGGCGTTGCTGCGCAATCCACTCGCCGAACCTTATCTATTGGGAATATCAAACGGCGCTGCGGTCGGAACGATGATCGCGCTGATCTTTTTCGGCACGAACGAATGGGTTCGGCCGGTGGTGGCGTTCACTGGAGCGCTGGTCGCAACGTTTGCGGTGTACAGATTGGCCCGCGGACGCGCTGGCGCAACGCCTGAACGTTTGATACTTGCGGGAGTAATCGTGACGACGTTTCTTTCTTCGGTGATTGTTTTTGTAACGACGTTGATGGATGCGACGAGGATTCGCTCCTTTACCTTTTGGCTTTTGGGCGATCTTTCGGGTACAAGCAAGGCGCTACTGCCTGTGACGATAGCCATCACCATCGCAGGCGCGCTTGCGCTGACGCTTCATGCCCGGTCGCTGAATTTGTTGATGCTTGGCGAACGTGACGCATTCGATCTCGGAGTGGAAGTTGGGCATGTGCGAATAGTGGTTTTCCTGGTGGCTAGTTTGCTGGTCGGAAGCTCGGTCGCGGCCAGTGGATCGGTGGGATACGTTGGTCTCGTCGTGCCGCATCTGGCGAGGCTTTCACTCGGAAGCGACAATCGCATCAGCATTCCGGCGGCTGCGCTTGGGGGCGCGCTGTTTGTGATCGTTGCCGACACGGTGGCGCGCACGATCATCGCGCCGCGTGAGTTACCGGTTGGAGCCATCACGGCGCTCATTGGTGCTCCGTTGTTTATTTATCTTTTGAAGAGAAGCCACGGATGACGCGGATTTAAGGGAGATCCTCTTGCTCGAAGCGCATGAAGTTTCAGTCAGTTACGAACATCGCACGGCCGTAGCGAACGTGTCACTGACCCTAAAGACTGGCGAGATCACTGCGATCATCGGCCCAAACGGCGCCGGCAAATCCTCTCTGCTTCGTGCTCTGAATGGACAGATTCGTCATTCCTCCGGCTCGATCCTGCTGGACGGCGAGCCACTCGAGCGACTCAATCGAAGAAGCATCTCGCGACGAATCGCCGTCGTGGCCCAGGAAGCCGAGCTTCGCTTTCCAGTGACCGTACTCGAGTTTGTTCTCGGCGGTCGCTTTGCCTGGGCCACAAACGCCGGCTGGGGTTGGGAAACAGACCGCGATCTTCAGGTGGCCCAGACTGTGTTGCAGGAAACCGAGTTAACAGAACTGAGTGGCCGGTTGATGAATGAATTGTCGGGCGGTGAACGACAACGAGCTTTGATGGCCCGCGCATTGGCTACAGAAGCGCCAATTCTTTTGCTCGACGAGCCGACAGCGAACCTCGATCTCTCGCACCAGGCAACGTTGTTATCACTGGTTCGAAAGCGATGCGATCAGCAACGCGCGTCGGCGCTTGTTGTTACTCACGACGTCAATCTGGCAGCGCAGTTTGCCGACAACATTTTGCTGATGCAACACGGAAAGACTGTTCATTCGGGAACTCCGGAGGAGGTGCTCAAGCCGCACATACTCCAGCAGGTGTTTGAGATCAGAGTCTTGGTGGATGCTCATCCGGTTACGGGTGGCCCACGCGTCACGCCGGTACACGAAACCTACCGGCATCATTGAAAACCCGAGCGAGTGCAGCAGGGAAGGCGGTGCAAAGCCGCCACTGCCCGCGCAACTGTAAGCAGGAACGAAGCGCTCTCAACATGTTAGCCACTGGCATTGGCCGGGAAGGCGAGAGGCTGCGGCGATTCGAGCAATCCACAGATTACGCAGATTCTATCAAAACAATCTGCGTAATCTGTGGATAAGAATCATAACTGCGAGTCAGGAAACCTCTGCATCGCTCATTTCAGCTCGCACTGCGACGGGCAGGAGAAGCTAAGATGAAAATTCGATCGAAAGTTTTTGTCGCGTTCGTTTTCGCGTTGAGCCTTTTTGCGAATGTCTTTGCTCAAGACTCGGGAGGAATCGCGGGTACAGTTACTGACGAAAGTGGCGCGAAGATCCCCGGCGCCGAAGTCGTTTTAACTGCGGGCAACGGCATTCAGCTCAACACCTCAACAGATCACACCGGAAACTTTGAATTCAAAAACCTGCGATCAGGATCGTACTTCGTCGAAGTCAAAGCTGAAGGTTTTTCAGTCTTCACTTCTGAAGAGATCCACTTCAACCGCGGTGAGAACAAACAAATAGCAGTGCAACTCAAGATCGCTGCGATCAATGCCAGCGTTGTTGTCACTGCTACGGGCACGGTCCAACGCGCCGACGAGGTTTCGAAAGTCGTGTCGACAATCGATTCTCAGGAGATCGAGGCGAAGCATGAACTGAGTTTGAGTGAAGCGCTGCGTGGCACTCCCGGCCTTCGTGTACAGCAACAAGGATCGCCCGGCTCACTAACTACGCTGCGCCTGCGCGGTCAACGAAATTTCGACACCTCACTCTTGCTCGATGGTCTGCGCGTGCGCGATGCAGGGGACATTAACGGGTCAGCGGTTTCATTGCTGGCTGATCTCGTGCCTGTGTCACTCGATCGAATCGAAGTCCTCCGCGGCGCTGGTTCATCGATCTACGGAACACATGCGATCGGTGGTGTTATCAATATGATTCCTGACGTTGGCTCGTCAGGCTTTCGTCTGACTGCCGGCTTTGACGGCGGCAGCCTCGCGACTTATCGCGAACGGCTACAAGCGTCGGGTGGCGGCGAGCGCCTCGGATTCGAGTTAGGTGTGAATCGTTTGGATGTGCGCAATGGCATCGATGGTGACGACGAATATGGCAATACAGGTTTCGCTGGTCGTCTTCAATTCAATGCGTCGCCGTCGATCATGATCGCGGCCAATCTTTTCGGCAACATCGCGAACGCGCGTCTCAATGATAGTCCATTTGCTTTGCCGGCCGCTTTCACTACGTCTGGGCTGTTTCCGAAAGCAGTCGCCGGCGTCACCTTTCAACCCGACTTCAATAATCCCGATCAGGGACGCCGCAATCGATTGCTGGTCGGCTCCGGCCGTTTTTCTCAGGTTGTCAGCGACACAGTTTCGTATTCGGTTGCATATCAACGAGTGTCGAGCGATCGTCGCAACTACAATGGTCCACGTGTGGATCCACGCTTCGCTTCGTTCGTTCCGTTTGGCGATTTCGAATTTCTCAATGTTAACGACGGCGACACCGACACCGTGGACGCCCGCACGAACATTCATTTTTCAAGATCCAATCTGTTGACGACCGGATTCGAGTTTGAGCATGAGTCGCTATTTCAGAGTTCGCAACCGTCGTTCACCTTTTTCAACAACACAACCGATCGGCAGCGAACGTTTGCGATCTTCGGACAGGACCAACTGTCGTTATTAGACGATCGCTTACGACTGTCGCTCGGCGTGCGCGGGCAGTGGTATCGAATCAGGAGTGCTGATCGACCGGGGATCTTGCGGGGTCGAGAAGCTGAGAGCTCTATTACCGGCGACGGATCAGTCGCTTACTTCATTCGCAACAGCGGTACGAAACTGCGAGCGCACGTCGGTAACGGCTTTCGTGCGCCGGCACTCTTTGAACGCTTTGGTGAAGGAACGTTTGGATCGGCGGGAGTGGTTCGGTTTGGCGATCCAACGTTGAAAGCCGAACAGTCGATCAGTGCTGATGGAGGTTTCGATCAGCGAGTTGGAAATGATCGTGTATTGTTTGGCGCAACCTATTTTTACACGAGACTTCAGCGACTGATTGCATTCACTGGCTTTGCGGTCGATCCGCTTGGCTTGGGACGTTTTAGTGGTTTTGTAAACCGTCCCGGCGGACTATCGCGTGGAGTAGAAACTTACTTCAATACATCGCCGGTTAAAGGTTTGGACCTGCGGGCTTCCTACACCTTCACCAACAGCGATCGCGCGATACCCGGACTCGGATTACAGCCCGAATATGTGATTCCAAAACATCTGTTTGGTTTGACGCTGACTCAACGCTATCGCTCGTTGCTGTTCAATTTCGATCTGAATCGAACGGGCTCGTATCTCGCGCCAGTCTTTGAAAACAATATTCCTTTTCGCATGGCTGACCTGACGTTTAGTGGCTATACGAAGGCGGACGTGTTTGTGAGTTACGAAAGACGGCAGACTGAGCGCGTGACGATGGTGTTATTTGGTGGCGTGGAGAACGTTTTCAATCAGACGTATTACGAGAATGGTTTCCTTGCGCCGCGCGCGCTTGGTCGCGGTGGGATCCGAATCAGCTTTTAGCCACAAATTGCACGAATCTCGTCGTGCAATTGTGTGCCTCTTTGTGGCTCAGGTTGCAAGGGTTTGGAGCTCGCGGACGCAAGTGCGCCGCTTACGGAGACTCTCCCTTGCAACCTGAAAACGAGACTAATCGACTCTCTTAGTAAACAAGCCGCCGACGAGAAAGATCACGCCGAGCAGAATGTGAATGCCGTGGTCCGCCTGGCCAAAAACAACTGTGGGTGGCACCAGGTTCCATATGCGGTCACTGCCCGTGCCGAGTGCCATGCCTAAAATGCCGAGCGCAAGATAAACGACACCGAACACCAGGCAAAAGATCTTTGCTGCGGACAATGTTCCAGCAAAACCGAAATAAAGCGCGATTGCACCCGAGACTATGTGAATTACGTTATGTGCTGGCGTAAGGTGGGCGCCTAGCAGATGCGGACTCACAAATCCCGCTATGCCCACAATTAGAAAGATTACTCCCAAAATCTTACAAACCGTCTTTGCCATTCCTCACTCGCTCCTCTGTGAAAAAGTTTGGAACCGAGCGGCGCTTCGCCACGGCCGGAGCCGGGCGTCCGCGTTTCAAATAAGCTCCGTTGGTTTCGTTTTTGGTGCGCCGCATGTATACCAGAGAGATGGGCTAGTTGCAAAGAATTTTTAACTACGGATCTCACGGATAAGTGCGGATCCCATCCGTGTTATCTGTGACTTTGCCGTATACTATGGCCAAAGCTTTAAGAAATACGAGGTTTGAGCCATGGGTATAAGTAGAGTTCTCTCTGTCGCGCTGTTTCTGTTTTTAACGGTATCCGCGGTTAATGCCTACACCGTCATCATGCGTGACGGGCGCCGTGTTGAGATTCCAAACGAGTTTACCGTCACAAATTCAACGCTGACCTACCCGGTAAGTAACGGGTTTCAGATAACCATCCACCTCAACGCGGTTGATGTCGCCGCGACTGAACGGGCCAACGGCGAGTCGCCGGGATCACTGTTGCAGCGAGTCAGTGCACCGAAGGCTGTTATTGAGCCCGCTCCACAGACTCGTCCTGCTGGTGCGCAACGCTCGATCACGAATGCGGATCTTGAAAAATATCGCCTCGCGCGTGTCGAGAGTGAAAAAGAGTACGAAACCCGGAGCAAGGAGTTGGGCCTGCCCTCCCTGGAAGATCGACGGCGTGAGGTCGAGGCAATTGACGACCGAACATTGGAGCAGGTGCGCAGCATGCGTGCGCAGGAGGAGGCTTACTGGCGCACTCGCGCCGACGCATTCCGTGCCGAGATGGAAGCGAACCGGGTGCAGCTCGAGTCTCTGAGTCAGCGTCCGGCTGAGACACCGTGGTCCTATTCGTTCGGTGATTTTCCCGCGTTTTGGCCTTTTGACGGTGTAGGTTTTGGATTTAGGGGTGGCCGATTTAACCAGTTCAGAAGATTTCAGTCTTCACCGTTTTCCGGCTTTCTTGCGACGCCGATAACTCCTTTTCCAACATTTCCGTTCACTGGGCCAAGGCGAGTGTTTGGAGCACCCGTACGGATTAATCCTCGGCCATTTCACATGAGGCGCGGATCACACAGATGACGTGGGAGACAATCATCGGACTCGAGATCCATGCTCAACTGAGCACGGAGTCGAAGATTTTCTGCGGCTGCGCCACACGTTTTGGCGACGAGCCGAACGCGAACACTTGTCCGACGTGTCTGGGTTTACCCGGAGCGCTGCCCGTCATGAATCGTCGCGTTGTCGAACTCGGAGCTCGCGCTGCACTCGCCCTCGGGTTGCATATCAATCAACAGTCAATCTTCGCACGCAAAAACTACTTCTATCCGGATTTGCCGAAGGGCTATCAGATCTCGCAATACGATCAACCATTCTCTGCCAACGGCGAGCTCGAAATCATGACCGCTGAGCGTGACGATGCTGGTCATCCGACCGAGTGGCGTCCAAAGAAGGTTCGCATCACCAGACTGCACCTCGAGGAGGACGCCGGCAAAAACGTGCACGAAGGTCTGCCTGACGTCGATCGTTATTCTTACATCGATCTTAATCGCGCTGGAGTTCCGCTGGCTGAGATCGTTACCGAACCCGACTTTCGTTCTTCATGGGAAGCTTACGACTACGTCAATCACGTCCGTCGCTCGCTTCAGTGGGTGGGAGCGTCGGAAGCTGACATGGAGAAGGGGAATCTTCGTTGCGAAGCGAACGTCTCAGTCAGGCGTGTTGGCGAGGACAAGTTCGGCACGAAGGTCGAGTTGAAAAACTTGAACTCAGTTCGGTTTATGCAGCGCGCGATTGAGTTTGAAGTTAAAAGACATATTCAGGTGCTTGAATCAGGTGGCCATCTGACTCAGGAGACGCGGCTTTGGGACGATCGCGCGATGGAAACGCGCGTGATGCGTTCGAAAGAAGAGGCACATGATTATCGTTACTTTCCCGAGCCGGATCTGCCGCCGTTGATCGTTTCAGCGGAGTTCGTCGAGCAAGTGCGACAGAGCATGCCGGAGTTACCGGAACAACGCAGGAAACGCTTTTCTCAGCAGTACGGATTGAGTTACGCCGATGCTTCGCAACTTGTTTCGGAGCGATCGTTGGCTGATTACTACGAAACGGCAGCAGCAGCTTCTGGAAATCCACGTGCTACTGCAAACTGGATCAGGTCCGAGTTGCTGCGCGAACTCGAACTTGCCGGCTTGCCCGCGGCGAAGTCACCTGTCACGCCGCAGGAGTTAGGCGCGTTAGTGCGTCTGATAGATGAAGAGAAGATTAGTGGCAAACAGGGAAAAGACGTTCTCGTCGAGATGTTCAAGACGGGAAAACCAGCGCAGACGATCGTCGAAGAACAAGGTCTGGTCCAACTGAGCGACACTGGTGAGATCGATAGTTTGATTGACAGCGTGATGGCCGCAAACCCGACGCAACTTGTGAGTTATCGTTCCGGTAAGGATGCGTTGTTTGGGTTCTTCGTGGGCCAGGTGATCAAAGCTTCGAAAGGGAAAGCAAACCCGAAGGTCGTCAACGAGCGGCTCAGGGCAAAATTACCAAGTAACGCCGAAGGCGTTAGCTAATTTCACCCCATGGTTGGCGCGAAGCAACAACCTTGGGATCGGCAATTAAAAAGAAGAACAAAACCCTGAAAGGGTTCGTCACTCGCGGAACCCTTACAGGGTTAATTCAAAAGCGCGGATGGTTCACCCAAGGTTGTCGCAAGCTCCAACCTTGGGCTGCAATTAGTCAACGCCTTCGGCGTTATCCAGTGCCTTCGGCGTTATCCAGTGCCCAAAGCTACAGGAGTAAGATGAATCTAACAGGAAAGGTTGCGATTGTTACTGGCGGTACGCGAGGCATTGGGCGTGGGATTGCCGAGTCGCTCGTCAGTGCTGGAGCACGCGTCGCGATCACCGCACGTAATGAGCAGGAACTTTCGCACACAGTCTCACAACTCAATCAACTCGGATCGGGTGCAGCCGCTGCATACGTCTGCGATGTGCGCGATTACGAACAAGTGAAGACGATTTTTGCAAACATCGCCCGCGATTTTGGTGGTGTTGATATTCTCGTCAACAATGCTGGTATCGGCCTATTCAAGTCGGTGGAGTCGACGAGTGCTGACGACTTTCGCGCGGTTCTCGAGACGAACCTTTTCGGCGTCTTCTATTGTTGTCACGAAGCGATTCCGCTGATGAAAAAACGCGGCGGAGGTTACATCATCAACATCTCGTCGTTGGCGGGCACAAATGCACATCCGGAGATGGCCGCGTACAACGCTTCAAAGTTTGGCTTGAACGGTTTCAGCGAGGCATTGATGCAGGAAGTCAGGCACGACGGGATCAAAGTGAGCTACATCATGCCCGGCTCGGTCAACACCGAGTTTGGCGGCGACGAACCGAGCGATCAGAAGAGTTGGCAACTTCAGCCTGCCGACATTGCTCGCGTGGTGATGGATCTACTCGCGTTGCCGGATCGCAGCCTACCGAGTCGCATAGAGATCCGGCCTTCACGACCTCCAAAGAGATAGAGACAGGATGCGTGCGGTGGTGCAACGGGTGACGCGTGCGAGCGTCACGATCGATGGACAGACTGTCGGCGAGATCGAAAACGGTCTCGTCGTTTTGTTGGGTATCGCTCGCGATGATACGACCGCGGATGCCGATTATCTCGCGCCGAAGATCGTTGCGCTACGGATATTCGACGATGCTGAAGGTCGAATGAATGTTTCAGTGAAAGAAATCGGCGGTGGACTACTAGTGGTTTCTCAGTTCACTTTGTATGGCGATGTGCGACGCGGGCTGCGGCCGTCCTGGAGCGATGCGGCGCCGCCGGAAATCGCCGAGCCTTTGTACGATTACTTTGTCGAAAGCAGTCGAAAGCTGCTCGGGCGAGTTGAAACGGGCAGCTTCCGTAAGATGATGCAGTTGGAACTGGTAAATGATGGTCCGGTAACGATTCTGCTCGACAGCCGGCGGCAGTTTTAGATCATGTCCTCGGACGCTTTTGAATTCTCGTCAAGTTCGTAGCGATCGCGATCGCGTTTCTCGATCTTGTCGATGAACTCGAGTTCCTCATTGTCTTCATAGCTCACGCCAATCGCCGACGCGTTTTCTTCTACTAGCGATTGATCGGGTGTTGGATTGTCCCCGGCAACCGTCTCCGATCCACTGTCGTTGACGTCTTCCCACGCCGCGTCCAAATCACCACCGGCATCGCGCGGAGAAGCTGAGGTGTTATTGCGGAGTCGTTGAGCCAATAGGTCGGGATCTTTGGGCGCGCGAGAAATCTCTTGCTCCATGAACTCCTCGATCTCCGGGTCCGGTACGTAGTCCGGATCGTTGGACAAATACTCGAAGTCGTCGCGTTTCTTAGCCATGCAAATCTCCTCGCCTTGATCTGTGCAAACTATAACCAATCATGGGCAAATCAGGAAATGAAATTGGCCGCATCCGCGGCTAAAATGCTGCTTGCTTGACGATTACGATCTCGGACCTTACACTTCAACTTGAACCATAACAATCTGCAAAATTCGCTTCCAGGAAAGAGTTTGAGCATCACTATGCCAGATAGTCCTTTCGATTCTTTGCAAACTTTCTCCTCCGATTCCGGTACTGCCGGACAGTTCTATTCACTCCCACAACTCGAAAAGAATGGTGTTGGACCAGTCTCACGACTGCCGCACACCATTCGCGTCGTGCTGGAATCAGTGTTGCGACATTGTGACGGCCAGAAGATCACTGAAGACGACGTGCGCGAGCTCGCGAACTGGCGACCAAACGGTAAGCGTACCGAGGAAATTCCATTCATCGTCGCGCGCGTGTTGCTACAGGACTTCACCGGCGTGCCGCTGCTCGTCGATCTTGCAGCGATGCGCTCCGCGGTCGCGCGTTTGGGAAAGAACACCGGAATCATCGAACCGCTCGTGCCTGTCGATCTCGTGATCGACCACTCGGTACAGGTCGACTTCTCCAGCACTCGCGATGCGTTTGAAAAGAACATGGAGATCGAGTTCCGACGCAATCGCTCTCGTTATCAGTTCCTGAAATGGGGCACACAGGCTTTCGATGGTTTCTGCGTCATTCCGCCAGGCATCGGCATCTGTCATCAGGTCAATCTCGAGTATCTCGCGAAGAACGTTTGGGAGAAACAAGTCTACTTTCCTGATTCCCTCGTCGGCACCGATTCACACACGACGATGATCAACGGTCTCGGCATCGTGGGTTGGGGTGTCGGCGGCATCGAAGCTGAGGCTGCAATGTTGGGCCAACCGGTTTATTTCTTAACTCCTGACGTTGTCGGCGTTCATCTGAGTGGAAGTTTGCGTGAAGGTATGACGGCGACCGACCTGGTACTGCGAGTCACCGAGATGATGCGTCGCGCGAAAGTGGTCGGCAAGTTTGTCGAGTTTCATGGCGAGGGCGCCGCGAGTTTATCAGTGACTGATCGCGCAACGATCGCAAACATGGCTCCGGAGTATGGTGCGACAATGGGCTTCTTTCCGGTTGATGAAGAGACTTGCGCGTACCTGCTTGCGACTGGCCGGCCGAAAGAGCACGTCGATCTCGTGCGGCAGTACTACAAAGCCCAGGGCATGTTTGGCATGCCACGAGGCGGTGAATGTGATTACAGCGTTGTGCTGGATCTCGATCTCTCGTCAATTGGACCAAGTGTCGCTGGACCAAAGCGACCGCAGGATCGAATCGAACTCTCCGCTCTGAAAGAACAGTTCAATCAGTTGATGACGAAGTCGGTGAGTGAAGGAGGGTATGGCAAAACTGAAGAGGACATCTGGACGCGCTATCACGTGAAGATTGGTGCTGACCGGCAACGCGAAGCCGTCGGCGGTGGTGAGCAACGGTCAGAAACAGTTCCGGCCGTGGCCGGCAATCATGTGACTTCCGCAAACACGAACGTCTGGACAGAGACGGAAATGGTCAACAACCGTCCAACTCCAGACCGCGTTGCTGAGATACCAGAAGACGAATTTCCGACCGCTGATGAGCTCCTGGGCCATGGGGATGTTTTGATCGCTGCGATCACCTCGTGCACAAACACTTCAAATCCGAGTGTAATGTTGGCCGCCGGCCTGCTTGCAAAGAAGGCTGTAGAAAGAGGACTGAGCGTCAATCCAAAGGTGAAAAACTCTTTGGCTCCAGGCTCGAGAGTGGTCACTCAGTATCTCGAACGCACCGGTCTGCAAACCTACTTGAACGAGTTAGGCTTCAACTTGGTCGGTTATGGTTGCACTACGTGCATCGGTAACTCTGGACCACTCGATCCGGCGATCGAACAAGTTATAAGCGAACGCGACGTGATCGCTGCTTCTGTCCTCTCGGGCAATCGAAACTTCGAAGCGCGTGTGCATCAGAGTATCAAAGCAAACTTCCTGATGAGTCCGCCGCTCGTGGTCGCGTTTGCGATTGCCGGACGAATCGATCTCGACTTGTCGTCAGATCCATTGGGCACTGACAGAGACGGTCAGGACATATATCTTAAAGACATATGGCCCAGCACGCAGGAGATCAACGATCTGATGCGTGCGGCCTTCGATCCCGAAACTTACAAGACGCTCTACAGCAACTTCGAAGAACAGAATCCGCTTTGGAACGATATTCCGAGCTCAACCGGAAACGTTTATCAATGGGAGGGCGAATCAACTTACATTCGCGAACCTCCTTACTTCGAAGACTTTCACAGCACGCTTGCTCCTCTGTCAGACGTGAAGGGTGCGCGAGCGCTGGCGATCTTCGGTGATTCGGTAACCACGGACCACATCAGTCCCGCAGGCGCGATCAAACCCTCGTCGCCCGCTGGTTTGTATTTGCAGGAACGCGGCGTTGATATCAAGGACTTCAACAGCTATGGCGCGCGGCGAGGCAATCACGAAGTCATGGTGCGCGGAACCTTCGCCAACGTGCGCATCAAGAATCTGATGGTGCCTGGTGTTGAAGGCGGCGTGACGATTCATCAACCCGATGGCGAGCGAATGAGTATCTATGACGCCGCAATGCGTTATCAGGCTGAAGGTGTGCCACTGGTAATCGTCGCCGGACAGGAGTACGGAACGGGAAGTTCGCGTGATTGGGCGGCGAAAGGAACGAGGCTGCTCGGAGTCAGAGCAGTGATCGCACAGAGCTTTGAGCGCATTCATCGCAGCAATCTCGTCGGAATGGGAGTGTTGCCTTGTCAGTTCAGGGATGACACGAGTGCGGCTTCGTTACGACTCGACGGCAGCGAGAGATTTGATCTGCTGGGAATTGAACAGGGCATTGAGCCCCGACAGGACATCACGCTCGTGATTCATCGCGCGAGTGGCGCGATTGAAGAGATCCCGATCACGCTCAGGATCGACACGTCGGTTGAAGTTGATTACTACCATCACGGCGGGATTCTGCCTTATGTATTGCGGCAGTTGTTGTTGGGGACGACGGAGTTTTAGCCACGGATTTGCGCGGATTTAGGACGGATTATGGTCAGAAAATATCAATTGTTTATTGATGGGCAGTGGGTGGATTCTGAGTCGGGGAAGACGTTTAAAACTCCGAATCCGGCGACTGGGGAAACGCTCGCAGAGGTTGCTGAAGCCGATAAAGCCGACATCGATAAAGCGGTGGCGGCTGCACGGCGTGCGTTCGAGGGAAAGTGGTCCAAGATCAGTGCGCGCGATCGCGGCAGGTTGCTCTACAAACTTTCACAACTGATCGAGCAACACGCTTCTGAGCTGGCGGAGTTGGAAACCGCCGACAACGGAAAGCCGATCAAGGAATCACTTTACGTCGACCTGCCGCAGGTAGTTGAAAACTTCGAATACTTCGCCGGTTGGACCACCAAGATCGAAGGCGAAACGATTCCGGTGCCCGGTCGCATGTTCAACTACACGCTGCGCGAACCGCTCGGCGTCTGTGGTCAGATAATTCCGTGGAACTTTCCATTGTTGATGGCCGCCTGGAAGCTCGCGCCTGCACTGGCTGCGGGTAACACCGTCGTTCTAAAACCTGCCGAGCAGACTCCAGCCGGCGCGATGGAGCTCGCGAAGTTAATTCAGGAAGCGGGATTTCCCGAAGGCGTTGTGAACATTGTGCCCGGTTATGGCGAAACTGCCGGCGCTGCGCTCGCCGCTCATCCCGGCATCGACAAAATCGCATTCACTGGCTCGACCGAAGTGGGCAAGCTGATCGCAAAAGCGGCTGCTGACAATCTAACCAAAGTTTCCTTGGAGTTAGGCGGCAAGGCGCCAAACATCGTGTTTGCTGATTCGGATCTCGAGCAGGCGGTTGCTGGCGCGATGATGGGAATTTTCTACAACCAGGGACAGGTATGTTGCGCCGGCTCGCGGTTATTTGTTGAAGAGTCAGTCAAGGATAACTTTCTCAGCAAACTCTCGGATCGCGCCGCGAAGATCAACGTCGGCGATCCGATGAACAAAGCGACGCAGATGGGACCACAGGTCTCTGAAGAACAACTCAACCGGATCAAAGGTTACGTCGATATTGCGCGTGCAGAAGGGGCGACAGTAGTAACCGGTGGCGAGTCGCCACGACTCGACGCCGCGTTTCAAAAAGGCTACTTCTTCAGTCCTACGATCTTTTCTGAAGTGAAGAACAGCATGCGCGTGGCCCAGGAAGAGATCTTTGGACCAGTGGTCTCGGTCATCACTTTCAAGGACGAAGACGATCTGATCAAACAGGCGAACGATACGATTTACGGTCTGTCGGCCGGAATTTGGACACGCGACATCACGCGCGCGCACCGTTTCGCGAAAGACATCAAAGCCGGGGTTGTTTGGATCAATACCTTCAACATGTTCAATGCAGCGTCTCCCTTTGGTGGTTATAAACAGTCAGGCTACGGGCGTGAGATGGGCCGTCACGCGCTTGAGCTCTACACGCAGGTGAAGAGCGTTTGGGTTGATTTGTCGGGCCGGCCGATCGGCTGGTTTAAGTGATTGCCAATTGCCAATTGCCAATTGCCAATTTTTCGACGTCTGGAGTGTAAGTAAATCGGCAATCGGCAATTGGCAATCGGCAATGTTATTATCTGGTCCTCTCCCGAAAATGAACGCCACATTTAAGGAGACGCTAATGTTAGTCTTGAAAAAGGTCGTTATTTTCGCGGTTCTCATCGGTGCGACGCTACTGTTCACCGCCTGCCCAACTCAAACAAACATCGCCAGAATTAATGCCGATCCGAACCGCTATCGGGGTAAAGAGGTGGGGATCGTCGGCCGAGTCACCGATAGCTACGGAGTGCTGGGAAACGGCGCTTACGAGATCGATGACGGCACTGGCAAGATTTGGGTCGCGACCACACGCGGTGTCCCGGCGCGTGGTTCGCGTGTCGGCGCGAAGGGATACGTGCATCACGGATTCACGTTCGCCGGTCGCAGCTTCGGAACCGTAGTGGAAGAAACTGATCGACGAACACGATCGAAATAATCCATCTGAATCCGTGGCTCGCAACATAGTTGATTATTTAGACCAGGAGTTCACTAGTCTACTCAATAGTCTCACAGATCTCGCGAGCTCAGTTCCGCGAGATCTTCTCTACCGCAATCCACCGGCGATCAGCATTGGTGAAAACATTCTGCGCAGCGCCGCCGCAATCGAGCAGACTTGCGGCGGCCTCGCAACCAACCTCTGGGACGATCCTTTCGAATGGACCCTGCCCGAAACACTTTCCACGCCGGAATTGGTTGTCGACTATCTGTCAGAAGTCGACCTTGCGCGGCAACGTGCATTCAACTCTATTCATGACGATGGCGCGCTGAGTAAATACATTTCAGTTCCGTCGGGTGAGCCTCGGCCTCTTATCAGTTTGCTGTTGGAAACGCTCGTCAGCGCGGGCGATTACCGCGGGCGGGCCGTCGCAACGATCAAAATACTTTCCGGCGAAGGCGCTCATGGGTTTATTATCTAGTCTGACGTAACAGCCCGTTGGCGAGGAACAATCCCCATGTTTTGTCCGCAATGCGGTCAGCAACAAGTTACTGGAGCGATCAGGTTCTGCTCTCGTTGTGGTTTCCCCCTGGATGGCGTGATTCAGTTGCTCAATAACGGAGGCATGATCCCGATCTATCGCCATCCCGACGAGCCGGTGCCGGTATCTCCGCGACGAAAGGGAGTGAAGCAAGGCGGACTGCTCCTCCTTTCCGGCGCTGTCATTGTTCCGATTCTGGGGATGTTTGCCAGTTATGCGGGCAGTTCAACTTTCCTCGAAATACTCGCTGCGCTGGCGGCAATCATCTGTTTTATCGGAGGTCCATTGCGAATGTTGTATGCCGCGCTCTTCGAAGAAGGGGCGCCGAGGCCTGTTCGCGCTTATGGACCACCAGCGATGAACACTCCGCCACAGTTTGTACCGCGCGGGCAGAATCCTGTGTTACCTCCAGCGCCGGCTCGCGCGCCGAGCGGTTGGCGCCCTCGGCCTACCACAGCAGAGTTGGCAAATCCGCCCAGCGTCACCGAGAATACTACCCGCTTGCTCGACAAAGAAGATCGCACCGATCGATAGCTTTTGTAGTCAGGTGAATCCTGCTTGCCGGTTTCGCTAACCGAACGATTAAGAGAATTGATTCTCCGTGAAGGTCCGATCACTTTTCATGATTGGATGAGAGCAGCGCTTTACGATCCTGTCGACGGTTATTACCAGAGAACGGATCTTGCGCGCTGGGGCAGGGAAGGCGACTATCGCACGAGTCCGGAGCGAAGCGAACTCTTCGCGATGACTTTCGCGCGCTACTTTGCGAAGCTCTATGATGAGTTGGATCGACCTGGGGATTTGGCGGTCGTTGAGTGTGGCGCTGGGGATGGAACGTTTGCGTCTGGCGTGCTGCAAACATTGATTGAGCGTTATCCGGCGGTCTTTGAAGCGACGCGCTATTTAGTTTGCGAGTTGAGCGAGGACGGACGTCGTCGGGCGCGGGAAAGATTGGCTGAGTTCGGGGATCGCGTTCAATTTTGTGCCGAGCTGCCTGAGGCCGGGCGGGGAGTGTATTTTTCGAACGAACTGCTTGATGCATTTCCGGTTCATCGCGTGACGAAAAGCGATGAAGGATTGTCGGAGCTTTATGTCAGCGTCGCATCGAACGGCAACTTTGAATGGTCCTTTGGTCCGTTGTCGACGCCTCGTTTGTCTGAATTCGTTGAGACCTATTCGCTTGAACTTGCCCAGGGGCAGATCATCGAAATCAATCTCGAGATCGATGACTGGTTGGGCCAGTTAGCGAAAAAGCTAACGAACGGTTTTGTGATCACGGTTGACTATGGCGCTGAGGCCGACGAGCTTTATGATCCGACACTGCGTCCGGAGGGAACTTTGCGAGCGTTCTCGCGGCATGGTTTCGTCGATGACGTGTTGGACCGCCCCGGCGAGTATGACATCACGTCGACGGTTAACTGGACGCAGGTCAAGTCAGTCGGTGATCGCGTCGGACTCAAAGTTGTCGAGTTCGCTTCTCAGGACAAATTTCTTTTGCACGCTGGATTATTGGAAGAACTGGAGCATCGGATGATGACCGCTGACGGCGATGCAGAAAGACTGAGACTAAGCACCGGCGCGCGCGAAATGATCCTGCCGGCCGGAATGGCATCGAGTTTTCAAGTGTTGGTGCAAAAACGCGTGAAGGAGGACGCGGCGAATGTCATGTGATTTTGAGTTGGTGGATGTCTGCCACACGATCGAACACGGAATGATCACGTATAAAGGTCTGCCGGCGCCTGTGATCAGCGACTATCTCACCCGCGAAGAATCTCGCAGTCGCTATGCGCCCGGCACTGAGTTTCACATCGGAAAGATCGAGATGGTAGCGAATACCGGCACCTATCTCGACAGTCCTTTTCATCGTTATGCGCGTGGGAAAGACTTGGCGGCGCTCGATTTGTATTCGCTGGCGAATCTCGATGGGATTGTAATGCGATGCCTCGATCGAAGTGAGCCTGCAATTACTGAAGGAAGCTTTATCGGGATCGAGGTCAAAGGCAAGGCGGTGCTGGTCCATACTGGCTGGGACAAGCATTGGCGTACTGAAGAATACTCCAGCGGCAATCATCCTTATCTCACCGAAGGCGCCGCCACTTATCTCGTAAAGAACGATGCCAGACTGGTGGGAATCGATTCATTCAACATCGATGCTACGCACGACGGGAATCGACCGGCGCATTCCACTCTTCTGGGCCACGACATTCCGATCGTGGAACATCTCTGCGGGCTTGGCGATCTTCCGGATCGTGATTTCAAATTCTTCGCCGTGCCGGTGAAGGTTCGGCAGTTTGGTACGTTTCCTGTGCGTGCATTTGGGTTAGTCTTATCTGCGTAATCTGTGGATGGATTTTTCGGAGGCCCGACATGTCTTTCTATAGGATTTTACTGTTCATAGTATTAATCGTCAGTGGAACACTCGCGTTCGCCGAGCCGCGGCCATATTTCACCGAGCCGTCCCTCTCGCCGGATCGTAAGGAGATCGCCTTCGTCTCCGGTGGCGATATCTGGACCGTTCCCGCAACTGGCGGCGTCGCGTCTCTGCTCGTCTCACACGCCGCCAACGAATCGCGCCCGCTCTATTCACCTGATGGCCGTCAACTCGCCTTCATCTCCACGCGCACCGGCAACGGCGACATTTACTTACTAACGTTCGCCACAGGCGAGCTGAAACGTCTCACCTTCGACGACGCTCTTGACCAACTCGATGGGTGGTCCAGAGACGGTCGTTGGATCTATTTCTCTTCGACCAGCCGTGACATCGGTGGTTTGAACGATCTGTTTCGCGTCAACGTTAATGGCGGCACGCCGATGCAGGTGAGCGCCGACCGATATACGAACGAGTTCTTCTCCGCTCCATCGCCTGACGGGACAACGGTCGCATTCTCAGCCAGAGGAATCGCATCAGGTCAGTGGTGGCGCAAAGGACACAGCCATATCGATGAAGCGGAAGTATGGTTGTTGCGATCGTCTGACGGAACCTATGAAAGAGTCACCGCGGCGGGTGGCGCAAAAGAGATGTGGCCGATGTGGAGCGCAGACGGCCGCAAGCTCTTCTACGTTTCAGATCGCGCCGAGTCGGGCAATAAGAACGGCGCGCAAAATATTTGGACCATTACCCCTGGTCGCACTGACTCGCATCGCGTTTCAAACTTCACGGATGGCCGCGTGTTATGGCCCAACATTTCATACGACGGACGCGAGATCGTCTTTGAACACAACTTCTCGATCTGGAAACTCGACACCGAGAGCGGCAAGGCCAGCGAAGTCGCAATCACTCGGCGCGGAGCGTCTGCTAGTCCGGGCGTCGAGCGCATGCGGCTGACCGATCAGATCGCGGAACTACAGTTATCGCCGGATGGCAAGAAGATCGCGTTTGTTGTACGTGGCGAAGTCTTCGCAGCTTCGGCTGCTGATGGCGGTGATGCCGCGCGAGTCTCAAACAGTTCCGCCGAGGAAGATCAAATCGCCTGGGCGCCCGATAGTCGTCGCCTCGTTTATGTTTCTGATCGTGATAGCGTGCCACATCTGTTTCTGTACGATTTCACCAGCAGTACCGAGACGCAGCTTACGCGCGATGCAGCCGACGACTCGACCCCGCGCTTTTCGCCAGACGGCAAATCGCTGGCATTTATTCGCGGCGGCAAAGAGCTGCGCGTGATGAATGTGGCGGATAAAAGTGATCGTGTGGTCGCGACGGCGTTTTTTGAGCGCCCACCCTTGAACTCCGATCGGCCTTTTGTTTGGTCGCCTGACGGAAAGTGGTTGGCGTATCTTCCGGTTGGCGACAATCAGTTCAAGAACCTCTACATTGTTGCGGCTGATGGAGGCACTGCGCGTCCCGCTAGTTTCCTCGCGAATGTATTCAACAACACAGTCTCCTGGAGTTCGGACGGAACGTTCATGTTGTTTGATACTGGCCAACGGACCGAGAGTACTCAACTCGCGCGTGTCGATCTGGTGCCGCGCACGCCGCGTTTTCGTGAAGATCAGTTTCGCGATCTCTTTCGCGAGGAGCCGCCGCGAAATGTAACTCCGGCGAATCGTCCTGAGCCGCGCCCGAGTGAGTCTCCTGCAGCTTCTCCATCTCCATCGGCATCACCCGGTGAAGAGAAGCGTGCTGCGGTCAAACCTGTTCAGGTTGTTTTCGATGACATTCGACGGCGCTTGAGCTTCCTGCCTGTTGGTCTCGATGTAAACGAGCAGATCATCAGTCCTGATGGTAAATGGGTCGCGCTGATTGCGAACGCTGTGAATCAAGCAAACATTTACATCTACTCCCTTGACGAGTTGTCGCGCGAGCCGGCCGTTGCCAAGCAGTTGACCTCTACTTCCGGTTTCAAACGCCTGGCGCAGTTTTCACCTGACAGCAAAGAGATCTTCTTCCTCGAAAATGGCCGCATCGGTGCGGTCAATCTCGAAGGCCGCGCTCGATCGCTCGCGGTCAGTGCTGAGATGGACGTCGATTTCTCGCGTGAGAAGATGGAAGCGTTTCGGCAGGGTTGGTCCTATCTGCGCGACAACTTTTACGACCCTAACTTTCACGGCGCGAATTGGGAAGCAGTGCGCGCGGAATATGAGCCGCTCGTTGAAGGCGCGCGCACTCCTGACGAGATGCGCCGCTTGTTGCAAATGATGGTTGGCGAACTCAATGCATCTCATCTTGGCGCCGGCGCACCTCCAGGTGGAAATCAGCCGACGACCGGACGTCTTGGTCTGCGCTTCGATCGCCGCGAGTATGAGACCACCAGTCGTTTGCGAATCACCGAGGTGATTGCGCTCAGTCCGGCGGCAGTCGCCGGGACGATCAAGGTTGGTGACTACTTGTTGGCTGTCGACGGTCGTTCGATCGATCAAAATACAAATCTTGATGAAACGCTGAATTATAAGATTGGGCGGCGCGTGAGTTTGACGATTGCGTCTTCTGGAGATGGAACCGGCCGGCGCGAAGTCGTGGTTAGGCCAGTGAATGGCGCGACTGAACGCGGTCTGCTTTATCGGCAGTGGGTCGAGCGAAATCGTGAATATGTTGCGCGCGTGAGTAATGGTCGACTCGGCTATGTGCACATGTTTGATATGGGCTCAGCCTCGCTCGCGCAGTTACACATCGATCTCGACACGGAGAATTACGGGAAGGATGGAGTGGTGATCGACATTCGCAACAACAGCGGTGGCTTCGTGAATGTCTACGCGATCGACGTGTTTGCTCGTCGTGGTTATCTCACGATGACGCTGAGAGGTTTGAACGGCACACCCGCGCGCACCGTGTTGGGCCAACGTGCTCTGAGTCGTCCAACTATTCTGGTGACGAACCAGCATTCTCTATCGGACGCCGAAGACTTCACCGAAGGCTATCGCGCGTTGCATTTGGGCCAGGTGGTTGGTGAACCCACCGCGGGCTGGATTATCTACACGTGGAATCAATCACTAATCGACGGCACTACCTTTCGCTTGCCGCGAATGAAGATCACCGCCAACGACGGCACGGACATGGAACGCAACCCACGCCCAGTGGATATCGAGGTCACTCGTCCCATCGGCGAAACCCTCACCGACCACGACTCACAGCTAGACGCCGCCGTCCGTGAGCTGCTGAAACAACTCAGCACTCCACGGTCTACGTCGCCGCGATAAGCATGTTGCTGATCCAACGAGTATTCTACGATCGCCGATAGTGACTATCTTTTATGAATCTTGAACTTACGCTCTAATTTCGTTTTATCAAGTTTAACTGAGCGTCCAGGTATGATCTTGAAGATACTGAATACTGTGCTTCAGCAGCTCTTCCCGCAGTTCGTTTTGGAATCTACGGATCGCGGTCGCTCTGTACTGGCACAGGGGAGCTACGGAAATCCGCCTAGAGTAGACCAGCGGGAATCCCAAAGGCCGCTGCAAACAGCTTCGGCACAAGTGCTACGGCCGTACCTTGGAGCCAGATATCTCCGTCTGCCTTTTGTGTATTGATCGCAATTATTCTTGCACCAGCAGCACGAGCATGATCTGGCAACAGTGCAGCGGGCCAAACAAGGCCGGAACAGCCGATTTCAATTACGCAGTCGGTCTTTTTAGCCACGAGTAACGCATTGGTCCATGCTGGCTCGGCTAATGCATCCCCAAACAAAACTAGATTGGGATAGTGAATGCCGCGAATATCTACACCGATAATCTTCCGCAGTATCCACAAAAGATGTGGCAGAACAAACGGGTAGGCACCCGGCTTTTTTAGGGACTCACCAATTCGTTGCAGTTCTCTGCGGCTTATGAGCAACCTCGCTCCACTCGGACGCCCGATGATCTCGAGAAACGAACCATGTATTTCGTGGACTCGTGTACTGCCGGCTTCTTGATGGAGACTATCGATATTCTGTGTAACGACGGTCACGGGCATGTGCTGTTCTGCCGCGGCGATCGCATGGTGAGCAGCGTTAGGTCGGGCAGTCGCTATCGGATTAATCACTGCCTGTAAAAAAGCTGCGAGGCGGCGCGGTTTAAGAATGGCCACGCTAAAAAGTCCGCTCCAAGTGGCAAAATACTCTGGGGGAAACTCTCGCCAAAATCCATGGTCGTCTCGAAATGTAGGTATACCACTTTCGGCAGAAACACCGGCGCCAGTAAACACCAACACGTGGTGTGATGATTTTATCCAAGCCGCCGCTTGCTTCAAATCAGCATCAATTTGGTGCAAGTCATTACCCCGTTTTTCAAAACGGCTGGCTCTTCAACCTTCGGCAGTCGTCTTTTCGCTTTCTCGGCGAAGATTCTCCCAATCCCGGTTCAGAGCAAATATCACTCGCTTGAATTTTCTGTGTACGTAATCAAGCTGCTCGGCGGTTGGTTCTCCATGTGTCTTCGCGCCCAGATAGTCCAATTCTTCTTGAACAGTCCGCAAGGATTGCGTGGCGACGGTGAAGCGCAACCACAGTGCTCTGTGATTGAAGAACGCGTCCCACGTATTCAGTAAAGTAATTACGGCACTCAGTACTAAAGCTATGTTCGCGAATAGCGCCTTTCGTTCTTCACGAACAGTCAATCCCAAGAGAATTGTAATTGTGGCGGCGAAGCCAGTGCTGGTCGCTTTTATTCCGAACGCTAGAAACTTGTTCTTCTGCCGCTTTTTGTCGTTAAGCGAGATACAGTTGGAGATGGCTTCAGATAAGTACTCCATTTGCGATTGTGACATGATGATTAACCTCGCTCTATTTGAGAATGCTAATCGCGTTGACGTCACTCGTCATTGTGCTGGACGACTGCCGCTGAAGAGCACGACAAATACCCTGCTCGTTGCGTAAACAGTGCAGCTGTTATGTTCTGTGTGATTTCATCGGCCCACTAGCGAGGTTGGGCGGATATCTGCGTATTCAAGAAAACTGCCCTGCAAAACTGAGAAGCGGTTTAAGATAATACCCGCGGCGATTGCTACTAAATTGCGCACTCGTTGCCTGAGACGATGCATTAGCTGTCACTTACCTCATGCTACTGATTCAGTCGACCAGAGCTTTAGATAGCAATGCAGGCTCGTTGGCAATAATGCAAGAGACCAAACCCTCGTGTCGACGAGAAGCGTCACTCGTAAGCGCTCCGTCTTGTAGTCGAACTTGATCTCACTCGAGCTTGCCCATCAGGTCAAGCACACGTCGTTGCGCAATGAACTCTTGTGCCTTGGCCCTCTTGGCTCTCTCGCCGTTGACCTCCAAAGCGCAATCTAGCGGGCCGGATTGATTGCCAGGTTGTAGCCATGTGTAAACTCCTTGCACGATAGTCTACACAGTCATTAAAACAGCATGCAGACCTACAACAATACTTATCCCCTATTTCCACTGAAGATTAAGTCTCCTGTTTGATGCCGCGCACTCTCTGAGATAGAGGTTAATTAAGCTTTGATAGGGAATTCCGATCTCCCGCGAAATAGACTTAAAGTAGTCAATCGCATCTTCATCGAGTCGGAGTGTGATCTGTTTCTTCAGTTTAGCCGCGTATGGGTTCTTTCGCGATTTAGAAAAGTTGTATTGCTTGCGCATAATGGCACTTTATCTATAGAACTTCGCTTCAGCGTGCGTCGCCTTTCTCGCTGAAATGATTCGAATAACTTCACCCTTACTTCGATAACAGTGACAGACAATTAACAGCCGAAGGGCATCGCTGAGGCCAAGGAGAATAAATCGATCTTCTTCCTCGGAGTGATCGGGATCATCAATCAAACGCGCCTGCTCATCGTAGAAGACTGTCTTTGCCTCTTACCTACAATGCAAGACATCTTTCTTTGGCCTTTTCGTGGCCTAAAACAGCTCGAATTTGATCGTCAAGTACTTCTTCGGGTTTTGGCGGAAGTCGTAGATCATTTTCACACCCTCAGAAGATAACTGATTCACATTTGTGTAGAGCGTTTCGTCGTTAAGGAGTTTGCCGACGGTGCCTTCGCCTCGTTGCGCGGCGGCGACGAGGTTGTCGATGCGTTCGGCGGTGGTGTTGAAGCGCGCAATCGCGGCACGAGCGTCGTTGTAGACCTGTTCGTCGCGAATGAGTTTGCCAAGTGTCCCGTGGCCGGCGTTGATCTCGGCGATCACCAGATTGATCTGGTCCACCGACTTGTCGAGTCGATCGGCAGTGCGATTGATGCGATTGTAGAGCTCATCGTCGGTTAACAATTTCCCAGCGGTGCCACGTCCGGCGCGGAGATCATCTGCGATGGCCCGAAGCTGGAGCGTGATCTCGTTCGCGTTGTTGTACAGCGCGGGATCGTTGATTAACCTTCCCGCTGATCCATTACCGGAGCGGATTTGCGTCATGACATCCTGAGTCTCGCGGATCGTCGCGTTCAGGTTATTGTAGAGAGCTTCGTCGGAAAAGAGCTTACCGACTGTGCCCTGTCCTTGTTTTACTTCCAGCACAATTTCGCTCATCTGGTCTGACAACTTGCTTAACCGTTGAGCCAGATCGGTTCCAGAAGTAGCGAAGTCATTGACTGTGTTTGACGAGGACGAAGGCAGGACGGCGCCCTCCTGGATGGGTTGGCCCACAGCCGTTCCCGGGGTGATGTTGATCAGCATCTCGTTGCCCAGCAAACTCGGCGAGCCCTGTTGCGCCTGTGAGTCTGAACGAATGCGCTCGTTGGCCGGACGGCCATCAATCACAGAATCGATTGTCATCTGTGCTTCAACACGCGGTGCGTTCGGAACAGGCGACGGTTCAAGCAGAACGATTCGCTCGACTTTACCTACGCGTACTCCGGCCAGCCGCACTTCAGAACCATCGCGCAAGCCATTTGCATCCACAAAGCGCGCTCTCAAGTGCAACTTCCGGCTGAACGGGTTGATGTCGCCGGAAGCGTTGAGTATGAGAAAAATCAAAACAACGATCGCAACGAGTACGAAGATACCGACTCGCAACTGGCTCAGACTTATACTTGTTGTTGATCGAGGCATGGCGTTTCCCTCAGTCTTTCTTTAATGTCCTCGCAGAAATCTCTGAATGTATGGGTCCTCCGCGCGGCGCAGCGATTCGTCCGTCCCACTGAAAATGATGTGGCCCTGGCGCATCATCATCACTTTGCTATTAATCAGACAAAGCCGCTCGCCCTCGCGTTCGAAAACAACTTTGCCCTCTTCGTCCACCACCGCATATTCCGAACAGATGTACTCGAGATTGTTCATCTCGTGCGTCACGAAGATCGACGAGACGTCTTCGAGATCGCGCAGTTTCATCGCCAACTCACAAATCGTCCGGGCGGTCGGTGGATCGAGACCAGCGGTTGGTTCGTCGAAGAGAACGATCTTCGGATCGCCCACGAGCGCGCGTGCGATTCCGACGCGACGGCGCATGCCGCCTGACAACTCGATCGGCATCTTATCAATGGCGTCTTCGAGATTCACGAATCGCAACATGCGCCGCACTTCAGGCTCAACTTCCTCTTCCGGCACGCCCTGTTCGTGCAGGCGGAAAGCGACGTTATCGTAAACGGACAACGAATCAAAGAGCGCGCCCTCCTGAAACACCATGCCAATGTTTTTGCGCACGCCCATCATCTGCTCTTCGGAATAATCAGTGATGTCTTCACCTTCGACGAGCACTCGTCCCTCATCAGGCTTTAGCAAACCCAGAACGAGCTTGATGATCGTCGACTTTCCACCGCCTGAGCCGCCAAGGATGATCTTCGTCTCACCTTTCATTACTTTGAAACTCAGGTGATCGAGGATTACCCGGTCATCAAACGCGAGCAGCACGTCGCGAAATTCGATTGCCGGAATAGCGCGCTCGCGGTCGTCGACTTCATGAAAAGTCGACTCCGCTGCGTTTTCGCTGATCGTGGGTGAACTGGTATGTATCTCAGTCGCCATCGGGATTCTTAAGTATCAAAAACAATTTATTGAGTTCCTAGGATAACCTGAAGCGCCTTGGCGAGAAAGTAATCGGCAATAATTACAATAATCGAGGCCATCACCACAGCCCGCGTGGTGGAGCGGCCGACGCCGACCGTCCCGCCCTCCGTGCTGAGACCCTGACGACACGCAATTGTGCCTATAATCAATGAAAAAACGAGTGGTTTTACGATACCGCCAATCAGGTCGTCGGTGGTAATTCCGTCGCGCACCGAAGAGATAAAGACTGTCGACGAAACGGAATACAATGCGATCGCTGTAACCCAGCCGCCAAAAATGCCCATTAGGTCAGCCAGCACCGTCAATAAAGGAAGACTGACCAGGAGCGCAAACAGACGCGGAGCGACGAGTTTTCGCACCGGATCCGTGCCGAGGGCGCGCATCGCGTCAATCTGCTGCGACACGACCATCGAGCCTAATTCAGCCGAAATAGCGGAACCAACGCGGCCGGTAACCATCAGTGCGCACAAAACTGGTCCAAGCTCGCGCACGAGTGAGACGGCGACCAGGTATCCGGTTTGTGACTGTGCGCCATAGCTTTTAAGCGTAGGAAATGTTTGTACGGTCAGTACGCCGCCGGTGAAAAAACCCGTAAGGATAATGATGGTTAGAGAGCCAACGCCGATGGCGTCCATCTGCGCGATGGTCTCTGGAATGTAACGAGGTCTTTTGAAGACGCCGCGAAAAGCGCGAGCTGCCAAAAGCGTGGACTCTTGCAGCTCGAGCAAGGCGCGCGTGGCAAAGTTCATGAAGAGCGTGTCAGACTTGTGCTTTTAAAAGAGCGGCCTATCATGCCACAAAAAAGCACAAAAGGCATCAACAGTGCTCTTTGGAGTGCGGCGGCCTGGCGTCGCTTTGGCCTCGATCAAGCGAGATCGATGACAAAGCGGCGTCAAGCCGCCGCACTCCAAGGCGGTGCTTAGGGGCGACGGAGATTGCGGCGGGGAGGCAGCGGCGTCGCATTGCGTTGATTAAGCGGGCGTTGAGCTCCCATAACGTCGCGGACCTGCAATCGCAGGCGCCTAAGCGTTGCAAGTTGCTCTGGACTCAACTCGCGGCGGATTCGCATCTCCATCTGAATTCTCATGCGCAACTGTGCGGACTGTGCTGCTGCCAGCTCCGCGACTCGTTGGTCGACTAACGCTTCGTCGATTGGTTCTGCGTCGAGCGCCTGGTCCAAAGCGATGTTCGCCTGACGCACTCTAAGATTGGTCGTTTGGCGCTCTTCCTTGGTCTGGTTGACGATCATTCGAATTCGCTGACGCTGCTCGGGTGTGAGACCGAGTTGTTCAATCGGATCCGGCGGCTGCTGCTGCGTTACATCCTGAGCGTGGCCTGGGCTCACCATTGCCAGAAACAAAACTATAAAGAGCGTTGCTGTTAGTTTCATCGTCACCTCAAAACATGATTACTGATTAATACGATCGCCAAGCAAATTCAAACGTGCTTCGTCCTGATTTGAAAGCAGTCTCAAATCGGCTGCGAGTTGGTCACGTTCGGCGCGCGACAGAGGCCGCTTGCTCTTCGCCATCTGAGTCGACGATGCAGCCCGCTTCGGCTTGGGTGCCTTTACGACCATTGGTGTTTCCGGTTCTAGAGTTTCAGGAGCTTTCAATGTTTGTTTTGCTAAAGCTTCGTTCACAATTCGGTCGACATCTTCCTGACTGTAAACCGCATTTGGATTGTTGACGGTTAATACCTGCTGCTGTTTGGGTTGTAGTCTGATAAAAGCCAACACCGCGAGAGCACAGAAAGTTAAGACCGCAAAACCAGTCGCAGCTTTCAACCACAACGGCGACAAGTCAAAGAACTGTCGCAACGCAACCAGAGCTGACTTGTTGCGCGCCTTTGCCGGCAATGGTGTGGAAACAAAACCTGACAACGCTTCATCGCGCCACGTGATAACGGACTCACGCACGACCCCGAATGAAGCAAGTTCGTAGTGGCAACTACGACACTCCTGCAAGTGGAGTTTGAAATCGCGCGCCTCGCTCTCGGTCGCTTCGTCGTAGAGAAACGCGATCAAATCCGATGCGCGGTCACAACTGGGAGAGTTATTGATTTCCTTCATCTCAATTCCTGCTTTCAAACTTCTGCAATCGCAACTGCAATTGCTTCAAGGCCGTGTAGAGCCGGCTTTTCACAGTGCTCAACGGCAGATCAAGCGCCTCGGCGATTTCGCGAAATGTAAGCTCCTCGAACTCTTTCATCACCACCACCTGCCGCAGCTCGATCGGCAAACTGTTTATCGCACGACGAACCGCGAGTGTCTCCTGCCGGCCTTCAGCGCTGCGCGCGGGCGAGTAATCAAGCGGCGTGGCAAAGTTACTCGCGTCCTTTTCCTGCTCCTCGTCGAGCGCCGACTCGCTTCTCACCCTGGCCCGCCGCTGCCGCGAAATGCACTGGTTGACGGCGATTCGATGGAGCCAGGAGGAGACTTTAGCCTCGCCGCGGAAACCGCGCAGGTTCCGAAAAGCGGCGAGAAAGGTCTCCTGAGTGGCGTCGCGAGCATCTTCTTCGCGGCCCAGGATGCCGTAAGTAAGCGCAAAGATGCGTCGCTCCCAGCGCCGCACGATCTCGCCAAAAGCCTCGGCATCCCCAGTCAGAGCACGCTCTACGATGATCTCGTCGCTACTCAAAGGTTCCATTCTCGAGCCCGAAGCTCAGTGGTTTAGACGCACTCACGGCCATGCAAGTCGGAAAACCATCCGCAGATTACACAGATTGTTTGCATAATCGATGTAATCTGCGTAATCTGTGGATGTTAAAACGGGTT
>DATFHH010000158.1:0-7315 GCA_035248565.1 Pyrinomonadaceae bacterium
TCGACCATTTCACAATGCGAACCGAAGGCACCTCGGGCTTCGTTTTCAGAACCGGGACTAATACAAATGCCAACGAAGTAACAGAAAAGCTCGGCAAGCAGATGATCGAAGGCGTCGAAGCCGAAGGCACACGCACCACCAGCACGATTCCGGCGGGCGAAATCGGCAACGATCGTCCGATCGAGATCGTGAGCGAACGCTGGTATTCACCAGAGCTTCAGTTGGTGGTGATGACGCGTCATAGCGATCCGCGCTCCGGCGAGACGACTTACAAACTGACGAACATCAGTCGCATTGAACCGGCGAAGTCTCTGTTTGAAGTGCCGCCCGGTTTTACTGTGAAAGAAATGCAGTTTGGTCCGCCAAACGTCGCTCCCCTCCCGCGCAGAAAGCCGGCGAATCCAGAGGAATAACCACACCTTAGAGCAAACACAAGAAGAGGCCGCTCGCTTTCATCGCGAGCGGTCTTTTTTCTTTGTTGGTAGCAAATGAAAAATGTCCGGTTTTCTTAGCACTGTTGGTAGCAAGTGAAAATGTCCGCTTTTTGTAGCAAGTGAAATGTCCGGTTTTGTTTTTTGCTTTAATCATCTATTTATCCAGCAGTCGTAGCTGTGGGAATGTAGGAAAGTCACGCTGCTTTTGAGCGGGACTTTTCCAAGCCGCTGCGGGAAGCGACGCTCTTTGTCGCTTTCCGTGGCGGCGTCATTTCCACAGCTAATCGTTTTTGGTTTTTGCCGGTTGCTGACAGCGCTCGCTGCCGCAACTTACTCTCAAGCGGTGCACCACTGGCCGCATAACGACCCACAATGTGTGGTCCATAGCAGAGACTGATGGTGCCATCCAGATGCTCGTAGACTATTACCTTGCAGCCAGCCAGCGAGTGACGCCACTTAGTTTTCTCAATTTGTAATACCCGCTTGTCATAGCTGACTGTGTTGTCACGCGCGACACTCCGTTCATGTTGCAGCGCAAACACCAGGTCCAGTTGACGCTGACAAGAAATAAAAGCAGTACCCGGTTGTTTGGCAGGCACGGAGAACCTTTGATTGAACTCGGCAATGTAGCTGGCACGCAGGAACTCATTGGCCGCCACGATGGTTTGCAGGCCACGCAGCCGCAACTCCTGTGGCAGGCGTCCCTGCCAAGTGCGGAATGCCCGCTCGCTACGGCCGCGGGCTTGTGGTGAGTACGCCGGAATAGGCTTGATACGCAGCTCCGTTAGCGCTCTGCCGACCTGCGTTAAATGTTTGTCAGCCACGGGTTCACCAGCTTTTGGTGTGAGAAAGAAGTGACTAGCGCGATCGCTGTACAAGGAGCAGAATACGCCCTTGGTCTCGACCACTTCGCGCAAGGCAGTCATCACCGTGAAAGTCGATTCAGCTTCAACTAACTGCGCGTAATAGATCTCATTGGTGGCATCGTCCATGATGGCGATCAGGTCGTAATAGCAGCCATCCTGGAACCAACTATGATGGCTGCCGTCGATGTGTAACATCATGCCCGGCAATGGTCTGCGCTCACGTCGCTTCCGATGTTTGCCATGCTTACGCGCTCGCTTCACCAAGCCGGCCATCTGCAGCGCGGTTTTCACCCAGGTGTAACTCAGCTTGATGTTGTGTTGTTCCACCAGCTTCTCGTGAAAGTGGCGCACATTGAAATCAAAGTACTGCTCACGATAAAGCCGCAGCACCTCCTGTAATACTGGCACCGCGATCCGTTTCGGTGAAGGCTGTCCGCGACGCCGGTCCAGCAAGCCTTCATAGCCATGGTTCTCCCAGCGATGCTTCCAGCGGCGCATCTGCCGACAACTAATGCCGATGATCTCCGCCGCCTGAAACCAGGTGATCTCCTTGCTCATTGCCCGCATGATCACTTCGTGTACTTTCATCGCCCGCTCCACTGCGGCTCCCGAGTAGTGCTCCATGTGCCTCCACAAAAAGCACCAACCCTACACCGCCGAAAGCGGACACTTCATTTGCTAATTCGACCGGACATATCATTTGCTAACTACAGCGGTCTTTTTTCTTTTGACAAATCCTGACCACGGGTATATCGTGCGCGGCACCCTCGCAGAAAAGAGAGTCGTTCTGTGTTCTTCACCAACGTTATCAAGCCCACCCATCTGTGTAATCTTGCGTGCAAATATTGCTACAACGACGACGTTCGCCAGCCGGTCATGAAAATCGAGACTCTGCGCCGCACGATCGAGCAGACGTATGAATACGTCCGCCGTTTTGAGGGCGACCGGCTGGTGAGCTTCGTCTGGCATGGCGGCGAACCGATGATCGCGGGGCAGTCGTTCTTCGAACAGGCGCTCGCGTTTCAAGCCGAGTACGCAACGGGAGCCAAAACCGAGAACCTGATTCAAACAAACGGCACGTTGATCGACAAGAAGTGGCTGGAGTTTTTCAAACTCGCGAACTTCGGCATCAGCATCAGCATCGATGGTCCGAGCTCGCTGCATAACCAGTTTCGGATCGATCGCGCGGGACGGGGATCGTACGATCGCGTGCTCGCGGCAATTGAAGCGGTGCGCGGCGCGGGTCTTCCGTTTGGCGTCTGCGTCGTAATCTCGCGCGCCAACGTCGATCATATCGACGAGCTCTACGATTTTCTCGCCGCACGAAAACTTCCGTTCAATGTTATTCCACTGAATCGTTCCGGTTCGGCGCGCGAGAATTACATCGACGTCGGACTGGATGCCGAGGAATATGCGGGCGCGTGGATTCCGCTCTACGATCGCTGGTTCGACGCAAAAGGGGACTACGTCTACTGTTCCGACTTTACTTACAAAACACGCGCGATTCTCATGGGCCAACCGGCGGATTGTATCGGTCTCGCACAATGTTCGACGTCCAACCTCTCCGTCGATCCGATTGGAGACGTGTACCCGTGCGCGTCGCTTTCGGGTCACGCGGACACGAAGTACGGCAACATCTGCTCGCAGGATCTCGCGGACATTCTCGCTTCGCCCGTGGCGCTCGATTATCGCAACCGTCGCGTTGACGAGCAGTGTTCGCAGTGCAAGTGGCAGCACGTGTGTCACGGTGGTTGTCAGGCGCGTGCGTACAAGTTTTTCCAGGACCATCACCGCCGTGACTACTACTGTCCCAGCCTGTTTCGCATGTACGAACACGTAGAAAAGCGTTTGCTTGAAAAAGCGGCGCAACTTCGCCAGCCGGTAAATTCGCCGGTCAACTCACCTCTCGTTCAGATCTCACCGATTTCGCACTAGGAGGGTTCAGATGAAAACTGATGACATGAAACCGGGCGATCCGATTCCTGCATGCCAGGAGGCTTCCACACTCCGTAAGCGCAGCGATGTGCGTCAGGATCTTCCGGGTTTGGAAAAGTCTGACGGTTACACCAGTCACGGCTACATTCGTCACTTTCTTCCCGATCGTGAAGTTAACCTGGCTCATCTCAACGAAGCGCTGGCAGATGTGTTTGGCGAACCGGCGCTCCGTCTGATGAAGATGGAGATGACGATCGATGAGGCGATGTGGCGACAGGTTTGTAGTGACCCGTGGAGCGGAAACATTTATCGGTATGCTTTCTTCTCGCCCGACACGCCGGTTGCCGAGCTTGAAGAGCTGCGCAAAACTGTTGAGAAGTTGACGCGTGAGGTTGAGCAGTTGAAAAACAAATAGCACACAGCAAAGCCACAGATTACACCGATGGTAATCTGTGGCTTGCTTGTGGAGTTTAGTCTTCTTCTTCGCCGCCGCGAATACGTCCTTCCGCACGCGACTGCTCGACGATCTTCTGGGCCATCTGGCCGGGAACCGGATCGTAGTGCGAAAACTGCATGTGAAACACACCGCGCGCCGCGGTGATTGAGTTCAGGATCGACTGGTAGTTCAGCATCTCAGCAAGTGGAACCTGCGCTTTGATCACCTGTTGCTTGCCACTCGATTCCATTCCCTGCACGCGTCCTCGCCGCGAATTCAGATCGCCCATGAGATCGCCCGCGTATTCCTGAGGCGCGGAAATCTCGACGTCCATGATCGGCTCCAGCAACGACGGTTTCACTTTCTCCATCGCCGCACGAAACGCCTTGCGACCCGCCGCGCGGAACGAATGCTCGTCCGAATCGACCGGGTGATACGAACCGTCAATCAACTGCACCTTAAAATCGACGAGCGGATAACCGGCGATCGCGCCTGACTGCGCCGCTTCGACGATGCCTTTTTCAATTGCCGGCCGAAACTGTTGCGGCACTGAGCCACCAAAGATCTTGTCTTCGAAAACAAAACCGCCGCCACGTGGTAACGGTTCGAACACGCACTTGCAATCACCAAACTGTCCGCGGCCGCCAGTCTGTTTCTTGTGTCGTCCCTGGACTTCAGCGCGCTGCGTGATCGTCTCTTTGTAAGGAACCTTCGGCGGATGCAGCGTCACTTCAACGCCGTAGCGCTTCCTCAGTTTCTCGACCACGGTTTCGACGTGCAATTGTCCGGAACCGGAAAGCAGAAACTCCTTCGTCTGCGGATCGCGGCTGAAGTGCAACGCGGGATCTTCTTCGAGAATGCGATGCAGCGCCGTGCTGATCTTCTCTTCGTCCTGGCGCGACTTCGGCTCGATCGCGAAAGCAATCGCTGCTTCCGGATATTCGACCGCGTCGTAAACGATTTGCGTTTGCTTGTCGCAGAGCGTATCGCCCGTTTGGGTTTCTTTGAGCTTGACGCAGGCAATGATGTCGCCGGCGTGAGCCTCTGCGACTTTGTCGAGTTGTTTGCCCTGCATGTTGTGCAGCGCGCCGAGACGTTCCGGGACTCCGCGCGATGAGTTCAACGCGTTGGCGTCAGTCTGCAAGTGACCGCTGATAACTTTGAAAACGTTGATGCGTCCAGCAAATGGATCGGCGATGGTGCGGAAGCAGTAGGCCGAGAATGGTTCGCCATCGCTGTACTTCCGCGAGATACGTTCTGCGTCTGGCGCCGCATCCACCGGGCGGCCCCACTCGACTTCGTGGTGTGCCGGATCGGGAGCGTAGTCGACCAAAGCATTCAACAGCGCGCGCAAGCCGACCTGCGTCATGCTGGAAACCGCGAAGACCGGGCACAGCTTACTCTGCGCTATCGCATTGTTGATGTTCGGCAGAATGTCTTCTTCATCGAGCGTGCCCTGTTCGAAGTACTTCTCCATCAGTTGGTCATTCGACTCAGCGACCAGTTCCACCAGGCGCTCGCGTGTCTTGTCGACAATGTCGCGGCCCTCACTCGGAATATCGATCTCTTTCGCCTGTCCATCAGGTCCGAGTTCGTACGCTTTCATGTGGACCACGTCCACGACGCCACGAAAGTCTTTCTCTTTTCCGATCGGCAAGGTGAACGGAATGATGGCGCGGCTGAATGTGTTTTGCGCAGACTGTAACGCCGCTCCGAAGTCGGCGTGTTCTTTGTCTAATTTATTGATCACCATCACGCGCGGGACCATGAACTCGTTGGCGTAGGCCCACGTCTTTTCGGTTTGCACTTCGACACCTTTAACACCATCAACGACGACTATGGCGCAGTCTGCAACGCGTAACGCAGGCCGCGCGTGTGCTATGAATGCTGCATACCCGGGAGTGTCTATGAAATTAAGTTTTGTATCGCGATGATCGAGATGTGCGAGTGCGGTATTGAGTGTGATCTTACGAGCGATGGAATCTTCTTCATAATCGGTGACTGTGGTGCCTTCATCAACCTTTCCCCAACGCGGTGTTGCTCCGGCGACGTAGAGAAGCGAGCTGACTAGCTGCGTCTTCCCTGCGTCGCCGTGTCCAATGACAGCAAGGTTCCTGATGGATTCAGTCGGATAGACTTTCATAATTGTGGTCCCTTTCCAAGGTGGAGTGTGTGTCGAAGAATACCTATCCGCGTTGGTTAAAAGCAAGTTGACCGCAAGCTAAAAGCAGCCATCCTTTGCAGGGTTTTGGGCATCTCAGACGGCGGAATAGGAGATGTTGAAACTCATGTATTACCGGAAGTTAGTGGCTTTGGCGGTAGCCCTGATGATGACTTTTGCTGCGGTCTGGGTGACCTCTGCCAAAACAACAGCCAACGATAAAAACGAGCAGCCTGAAGTACAAGCAATTGAGCCGTTGAATCTGGCAGTTTTGATTCAGGACGACCTCGTGCCGCAAGTGGGCAACGAGCTGGGCGTAACAAAGGAGTTTATTCGTTCGTTACCGCAGGGTTCTCGAGTGATGGTTGGTTACATCACCGCAGGTTCGTTGCAGGTGCGACAACCGTTCACGGATGATCTTGATAAGGCAGCGCGATCGTTGCGTATTCCACTTGGCAGTACTGCAAGTGCGCCATTCAATCCGTACGTTGAAGTGGTAGAAGCCTTGCGCAAGTTTGAACGCGATGGCGGGAATGCCAATGCGATTCTGTTGATATCAGATGGACTAGATACATCGCGCGGTTTTGATTCAACCGCCGCGGGTCATACGGTCGATATTGAACGAGCGATCAAGGAAGCGAACAAGCGGGGAGTGTCGGTATTCAGTTTCTACGCGCCGTCGGTTGGTTTGACGAGTCGCAGCCGCACCGCGGCGAGTTACGGACAAAGTTCGTTGAACCGGTTGTCGAATGAAACTGGTGGACGAGCGTTCTTCCAGGGCACGAGCGGGTTCGTCACATTCAACTCATATTTCTCGAGGTTGCGTGAAACGTTGAACCGGCAATACGCTCGGGCTCGGTAAGAAACATTTCAAGCGGGAAGTTTCACAAAGGTCCTATAGGTCAAAGATGTCCTATAGGACCTCTTTTTGTGATAAATTAGCGCCCGCCCGAGTGGGCGCGAATGCGCGAATATTGTCTCATCGTCGAAGGCGCATACCTCTCCGAATCTGAGGCCGAGCATGCTCTGCGCGACCCCTTTATCGAAGATTGGGTCGAACAGACCGGCCGTTTCCGCCTCCACAACATGGACGAAATCCAGATCACCTCCGGTGTAACGCTCGGCTCTCTCGGCGTTGTTATGTTGGACGACGGCGTGTTTGAGATTGCGAGCACCGACCCCGATCACCCTCTGACCGAACACACTGCCAAAGGCGTCGCCGAGGCGCTGCGCCGGCAGGACATGTTTGACGAAGTTCGACCCGAACCACGCGTTGAAGACTAACGAAATGAAGCAGTCGTTTTTAGGCGGACGTGTCGGCGTTGTCGTCGGCGATCTTACGCACCAGGACGTCGATGCGATTACGAGAGTGAGGCAGCTTTGCACAAAAACTCTAACCGGGCATGAAATCTAACAGGGCGTGTTTGAGTCTGGCAGGGAAGTGTTTTGAGGTTGAACTCCAACGGAGTTGGCAAATTTCAGC
>DATFHH010000159.1:0-72662 GCA_035248565.1 Pyrinomonadaceae bacterium
CGAAGACACGCTCGCCGGCGTGATTGAGCACCTGGCAGTACGGATGCAGCGACAGGACCGCCGCCGTCAGCGTGGTGAGGTTGCGATAGGGTCCGAGGAACACGCACGCCGTCTGCAGATCCTGTGGAAGGGATGGCCACTCGCTCATCACGGTGCACCCTGGCTCGCCTTCTCGACCAGTCCATCGTGAAAACCCAAGTTGTATCTGTGTTCTACGAAGATCATGGAAACCTCATTGGCCGGGTGTAAGGATCATATTAGATATCTCAACGCCAAATCCAGGCACACCCGAGAAAGTCAAAACGCTTCGTGAGGATGGTGTCTTCACGCTAACGATACCACTACAGTACGTTGTGGAAGTCTGCGACGAACGGTCTTTTCATCAACCGTCAACAGGAACACAACATGCCCACGCTGCGGCGACTCATGAAAACGCCAGGATCTAGTGCTGCTTATCCTGTTCTGAGATTGATCGCCTTACGGAACTCCCGTTCAATCGCTCATTTTCTTCCTTACTAGAAGGACTTCTCTTCTGCCAATAGGCTTCTGAGCCTTGATGAATGAAGACTTCTCCCCGATTATTCGTCTTCGCCGCCAGTGGAAGCATTAGATAGATCATGATAAGCAAAGCTCCTCTCAACGAAGCTAAAAGCTTTACCATCCACTTCAGCATACGGATAGACGAAATAGTTGAGCGGTTCTCCTCGCTGCTGCGGTTGAAGAATCAAATCGCGACCGATGGTGAACTCGACGCGGTTTTCATCATGCGCGCCGAAGAAGTATTCGCGTTTGGCCGGGTCCTTAGCCGCTTCTGAAGCATCAACTGGCACCCAACCGATTCCCTGAGCATAGAATTCCGCCCAACAGTGATAGCCGCTCACCTCGCCTGCGCCTCTATCTGTGGGCAATGGAAAACCAATAGCAAAGCGTGCCGGAATGCCCACCGCCCGGGCATAGCCGATGAAGATGGCGTGAAAGTCCGTGCAGTTGCCGCGTCGAGCATCACAGGCGTAGTAGATGTCACCACGTCCCCAACCCTGCCCGCTCTTGTCGTATTTTACAGTTGAGACAACATGGTTATAGATGGCACGTGCTTTCTCCACGTCAGTCTTAGCTCCGGCCGCATCTACTACTTCCTGCGCCCACTGCTTGATCTTGCCGTCGATCGGCACTAATCGATCCGGCTGGAGCCAGCGGTCCATGTTCGGGTCACGCTCTTCTATTACCGAAGCATGACTCGCTTGCTGTAGCCTCTCCTGGAGATGTTCCTTTCGGATTACAATAAAGCGCATAGTGACGGCGAAGCTTGATTCCTGAGGGTTATTCAAGCTGATATGCATGACTTTGTTTCCATACTGCGCCGTATGAATTTTATATTGGTGAGGAGAATCAATCTTCATGTCCGTGATCTTCTGGAAAGCGCTGTCGTGTGGTACAGGTATCCAAAGATCAACCTTCTTTGCCCCGGTCGGAATTTCTTTGACCAGTGCTTTATATTCAAACTCGAACTTACGCTCTCGCGGTGCATTCGCTCCGACGCGAATAAGCGAAGTTGAAAATAGTGCGATTGGCAGCAGCAACCAGATTGCTAGATATGCGCTCACATGAGTCAGTCTTTTCATCACCCTTCTCCTCGTAGTGGGAGAACCTTTTATCAAGTTCGGGGCCAGCATGAAAGCCGCGAGAATACATAACTTTGGCGGACCAGAGGTAATTGTCGTCGAAGACTTACCCGTTCCGGTTGCTGGGCCAGGAGAAACTTCGAAATGCTACGTTTGTTTGAGATTGTCGGAGGACTCTAGTGATAAATTGTTTTGCGTGTTTTGCTGGGCTTTCACTTTTTAGGAAAATCGCACTCTATCTTCCGCCCACCGCACCTCCACACTCTCTGCACGTGGTTGTACCTTAGTTGTTCGGGACTTTAATCCAATCTTTAGGCAGAGATGCTCGGATATATATGAGTTCATTCCACCCTGAAAATGGTTGATGAACAGAGCGGTAAGCAAGTAACATTTGCCGCGATCGCACATCGAAACTCGAGGGATTTTCTCGTTTATCGGCTCTTAGGGTCTGACCGCAGACGAAATCGCGACCGTGGAAAACGCATCGAAATGAGAGTCGTATTGGATACCAGTGTACTCGTCGCCGCGGCTCGATCGCGACTAGGGGCATCAAGTGCTTTGCTCTTGCGGCTGCTGGACAGAACGTTTGTTCCAGCTATTTCAGTGCCTCTCTTTGTCGAGTATGAAGCCACGCTCCTGCGTTCGGAGAATCTTCTTGACAGGCTCATTAACGCCCAATAGATTGACGGTAGTAAAATTGCATGCAGATTTATCTACTTAGGACCTAATACATGAAACTTGCTCGAGACATAATGAGTCTGTCGACCTTCAAGCGCGATAGCAACAAAGTGATGCGTCAAATGAAGAAAACTAAAGAGCCGGTTGTTCTGACTGTCAATGGCAAAGCGGCAGTGGTAATCCAGGACGCCGAAAGTTATCAAAAACTACTTGAGCTTAAAGAGCGGTCGGAGGTGGTCGAGATCCTGCGTCAGCGCCTCGCGTCACGAAGTCGTAAGAAACGACGACCAGCGGAAGACTTTTTCGATGAGTTCTTCTCCAAGAATAACATTCCAGTCGAAGATTGATGAAAAAGTACAAGGTCGTGCTCCATTCAGATGCCGAGTCGGACATCGAATCATCCTTCAAATGGGGTTGTCGAGCATGGGGAGAAGAAAACGCGAAACTGTGGGTGCGAAAACTACGGCGGGCTATTAGAAAACAACTCACATCATTGCCATTGGCTTGTCATCTCGCGCCGGAGAGCGAACAATTGGGTGTCTCCATTCGGCATTTGATCGTCGGACGTTATCGCGTCCTCTTCACGGTTAGAGGAGGAACAGTCACGATTCTTCACGTCAGCGGTCCATACACCGATCCCCGATGAGACTGTTTGATCGAGCTTCCATTGGGTTATCGATTTTTTCAGCGCTTTCAATAGTCTTCGAAAGACGTTGGACCTTGAGGATTGACGTACGGTTCGTTCACGCATTTCCTTTAGTGAAAATTGGGGTGGCAGGGTTCCCAACGACAGGTGTTTTGTAACTTAGTTGTTCCTAAACCTCGAAATTTTGCGTTTTACTTAGGTTTTTTAAGATTCTTGGTGCCGAAGGGGGGACTCGAACCCCCACGAGTTGCCTCACACGCCCCTCAAACGTGCGCGTCTGCCAGTTCCGCCACTTCGGCATGAAGTGAGTTTAGAGGGCTGCGGCCATTATAGCCGGAATCCATTTCAACAAAAGCGCCATCCAGCTACTTGCTCGCCGCCGGTGAAGCGGCTGGCGCGGCCGGTGAAGGTTGTTGCGCCGGCACCGGGGTCGGTGTCGCCGTCGGTGCGCTCTCAGGAGTCGACTGCAAAACGGATCGTGAGCCGCTGAGGATCGGCAAACCGAGCGTGAGTGCGATTAACATGAACGCGGCTGCCGCTCCGATCGTGATCTTTGCCAAAAGACTCGCCGTGCCACGTGGTCCAAAGGCGGTGCTCGATAACGTATTCGAAAAGAGCGCGCCTGCATCGGCTTTGCCAGGCTGAAGCAGGATCACCACTATCAGGACAAAACACGAGAGAATAAACAGACCGTAAAGAATGTAAGTTAACAAATCAAACTCCTAACGCTTGTAATTCACGATCTCCGCAAAACTCTCCGCCTTCAAACTCGCGCCGCCAACCAACGCGCCATCGATGTCCGGTTGACTCATCAAGCCCGCGATGTTGTCAGGCTTTACCGAACCACCGTAGAGGATTCGCAACGCTTCGCCCGCCCCGGCGGACTGCCTTTCCGCGAAAACGCGCCGGATAAACGCGTGCATTTCCTGCGCTTGCTCCGGCGTCGCTGTGCGTCCCGTGCCGATCGCCCAGACGGGCTCGTAAGCGACGATGATACGGTCGAGGTCAGATGCTGTCAAACCGCTGAGCCCCGCCGTCAACTGCTGCGAAACAACGGTTTGCGCGTTTCCCTGCTCGCGCTGATCCAGCGTCTCGCCGACGCACATGATCACAGTCAAACCACTCTTCACACCTGCATGCGTCTTGCGATTAACCTGCACGTCAGTCTCAGCGTAATACTGTCGCCGCTCAGAATGACCAACAATCACATACCTCGCGCCCACGTCACGCAACATCGAAGCCAACACTTCGCCGGTATGCGCGCCTTCTTCAGTCTCGGTTGAGCAATCCTGTCCAGCGACGCGAACATTTGAACCTTCAAGTCGATCGGCGACTGTTTTGATCGCCGTGAACACAGGCGCGATCACGACGTCGCAATGATTTGCATTCGCGACAAGAGGCTTCAACGCGAGCGCGGTATCAACCGCCTCGCCAAGCATCTTGTACATCTTCCAGTTTCCGGCGATTACAGGTTTACGCATTTATTTATTAGTCAACGCAGCGACGCCCGGCAGTTCGTCGCCGGCGAGAAACTCGAGTGTGGCGCCGCCGCCCGTGGAGATGTGGGTGATCTGATCTGCGACGCCGGCACGCGTCACGGCCGAGACGGAATCGCCACCGCCGACGATCACAACCGCTCCGCGCTCCGCAGCTTCGGCAACAGCGCGAGCTACACCAATCGTGCCTTGATCAAACGGTGGTTCTTCAAACACGCCCATTGGACCATTCCAGATGATCATGCGCGCGTCGTCGAGCGCAGCGGCGAAGTGCGTCACCGTTTCGACGCCGATGTCCATCCCAACCAATCCGATGTTGGTGAATTCGATCGGTATCGTCTTCGCCACGATCTGTTGGCCCTTAACGGGTTCGTAACTATCAACGACCTGATGATCGGTCGGAAGCAGAAACACGATTCCCTTCTCTTCCGCTCGTTTCTTAATCGCTAAAGCCTGCGGCATCATCGCGTCTTCGACCAGAGACTTGCCAACAGTAAAGCCCTCGGCTTTAAGAAACGTGTAAGCCATCGCGCCGCCGATCAGAATCTTGTCGACGCCGCGATCGATCAGCGCGTTAATGACCGGTATTTTATCGGAGACTTTTGCGCCGCCAAGTATTGCGACAAACGGATGCTCAGGTTTGTTAACAACCCTGCCGAGATACTCGAGCTCTTTTTCCATCAACAATCCGGCCGCTGCTTTCGACACGTGACGAGTTATGCCGACAGTCGATGCATGCGCTCGATGCACGGCGCCGAAGGCGTCGTTGACGTAGACATCGCAGAGACTGGCTAACTGCTTTGCGAAATTGCCGTCGTTCTTCTCCTCTTCTGCGTGAAAACGAAGGTTCTCGAGCAACAGTACGTCACCATCGCCAAGACTTCGCACTTTCGACTCGACTGCTTCGCCAACGCAGTCGTCCGCGAATGCAACTCGCCGCTTCAACAACTCAGAAAGATGTTCAGCGACAGGACGAAGACTGTACTTATCAACGCGTTCGCCTTTCGGACGGCCGAGATGCGAGGCGAGAATCACGTGCGCGCCATGATCGATTGCGTATTGGATCGTCGGCAGTGACGCCCTGATACGCGAGTCGTCGTCAACGCGACCGTCTTTAATCGGCACGTTGAAATCGACCCGCAAGAAGAGTCGCTGCCCAGAGAGTTCTAAATCCTTGATAGAAAGTTTAGCCACGAAGAGGCACAAAAAAGAATTACAGACCTTTGGAAGCGATGTACTTGATCAAGTCTCGCACGCGGCACGAATAGCCCCATTCATTGTCATACCACGAAAGCACCTTCAACATCCGTCCACCGATCACTTTCGTATACTCAGCATCGACAATCGACGAATTCGAGTTGCGTTTGAAATCAACTGACACGAGCGGCTCTTCCGAGAAGTCGAGAATCCCGCGCAGCTCCTCGTTCGCCGCATCCTTGAACGCACGATTCACCTCTTCCGCAGTCGTCTCTTTCTCGAGGTCGATCACTACGTCAACTAACGACACGTTCGGCGTCGGCACACGCACTGAGATCCCATCAAACTTTCCTTTCAACTCCGGCAACACCAACGCGACTGCCTTCGCCGCACCAGTCGAAGTCGGAATCATCGACAACGCCGCCGCGCGCGCGCGTCTCAGGTCTTTGTGCGGCAAATCAAGTAGCTGCTGATCGTTTGTGTAGGAATGGATCGTCGTCATCTGCGCCGAACGGATGCCAAACTTTTCATGGACCACCTTCGCTACAGGCGCGAGACAATTAGTTGTGCACGATGCATTTGAAATCACGTGATGCGCAGCAGGATCGTAGTTCTCTTCGTTGACGCCAAGAACGATCGTAATGTCTTCGTTCTTTGCGGGCGCGGAGATGATCACCTTCTTCACCGTGCCGCGCAGGTGCTTCTTCGCGTCTTCAGCTTTCGTGAACAGTCCGGTTGATTCGACGACGATCTCTGCGCCGACAGATCCCCAATCAATCGCCGCCGGATCGCGTTGCGAAAACACACGAAACTCCTCGCCATCAACACTGATTCCGTTTTCCGTCGACGTGATCTGATGATCGAGGTTCCCAAGAACGGAGTCGTACTTCAACAAGTGCGCGAGTGTTTTGGTGTCGGTCAGATCGTTAACGGCCACGAAATCGATTTCGGAATCGCCGAGAGAGGAGCGAAAAATATTTCTGCCGATGCGACCGAATCCATTGATGCCAACCTTCACCGCCATTGTTGAAAATCCTCCGCTTTTGTTTGAGTTTGTCTCGATTGTGGGACACGACCGGTTGCAAATTTGGGACAGAATTCCGCCCGGGCGTAGTCGCCCTTGTAACCTGGTGCTGCGCCGCAGTGTCTCTACAAAGAGAAACGCAAGATTATGCGGCGCGTTTCGGCCTGTCAAGCCAGCGTTTTCGAAGAACTTTTTGAAACTGCATTTCTATACGCAACGTAGTAAAGGCTTGATGCAGTGGACCTTCGTTTGCCAGAATGTCCCCAACTCTTCCCTTACCGAGTAGTTGAAACTGGAAGAAACACGTTTAAGGAGCTCTTCGTCTGATGTTCAATTTGATATCTCGTACTGTCGTAAGGTCGGTGGTTCTGTCGTGCATGGTGTTCGCCGGGACAAGCGCCGCATTGGCACAAACACCGCAGTCAACGCCGCGCCCGTCGCCCGCCCCTGGAGATCCTACGAGACCGCCAGGACAGGAACCGATTCCGGGAACGACGCCAACGACCACACAGAATCCCGCAGCGCCGCCGGCGACACAGCAAACTAATCCGTCGACGCCACCGGGAACTCAGCAAACAACTCCGACGGTGCCTCGGCAAACGCAAACAACGCCTACAGCGCCGGGAACAGTTCCCACACAAACGCCAACGCCAATGCCAGGTGAACCGGGCGAGCCTTTGCGCGAACCGGTGATACCGCCGTTTCAAGCGAAGCCGTTGCCGCCTGTGCCAAGCCTTAACCGTTTGGGGGTTGGCAGTGAGTCGTTGCCGTTGACTTTGAACGATGCGATCAAACGAGCGCTCGAGAACAACAACGACATCGAAGTCGCACGTGACGACGTTCGTTTTGCAGAGACTCAGTTGCGCGCGCTCGAGGGAATCTTCGATCCGATCTTTGCGATTACACCGCAATACGACAAGCGTATTTCTCCACAACAGAGCTCGTTGGGCGGCGGTTCCGTGACCAGCACGACGACTTATTCATGGAGCCCGTCCGTGCAAAAGCAGTTTGGCCGCGGCGGTGGAAACTACTTCCTTCAATTCCAAAACACACACACAAACACGAGCAACAGTTTCAGCTTGCTGAACCCGTTTTATTCGTCGAACCTGTCGTTGCAGTTTACGCAACCACTGCTGCGCGATCGGTCAATCGACAACAACCGGCGCCAGATTCGTATCCAGCGCAAGCGATTGGACCAGTCAGACGCAGATTTTCGCCAGCGCACCATCGACGTGATCACGCGCGTGCAACAGGCTTACTGGGAACTCGTCTTCGCGCTGCGCGATCAGCAGAACCAACTCGCTAACTTGAATCTCTCGCGTGAGAGTTTGCGAAACATTGAAGCGCAGATCTCTGCCGGTGCGAAGGCGCCACTCGAAAGAGCTGAAGTGCAAACCGAGCTGGCAAATCGTGAGACTGCACTGTATTCAGCGATTCAGGCAGTCGCGATTGCCGAAAACAATCTGAAGGTGCTTATCTTCAAGGACCCAGGTAGTCCTGAATGGTCGGCCCAACTTACGCCGACTGAAGCCCCGAAGTTTGACACGACACCGGTTAATCTCGACGATGCGTTGAAGGCGGCTCATGACAATCGTCCCGAACTGCGGCGTCTTCGTTTGCAGGGCGACATCAACAACATCGATATTCAGTTTTTCAAGAACCAAACCAAGCCGCAGATCGATTTAGTTGGAACAGTGGCATTGACTGGCCTAGCTGGTAATAACGTCTCAACCGTGGTGGTGCCGGGAAGCCAGGTACCCATCATCACCGGCGATCCTCTGACGAATGCAAACGCGTTTTTGCTCGACCAGATTCGGCAGACTCAGATTGCGTTGGGTCTTCCTGTGGTAACTACACCGCTGGTGACAGCAGCAGGTACTGGTCCGAATCCCACCCTCATCGGCGGCTACGGACGCGACTTGCGTAACCTGATCAGTGGCGATACCCGTAACATCACCGTCGGCGTAGCGATCTCGTTCCCGTTCAAGAACAAGACCGCGGAAGCAAACCTCGCGGGCGCGAGAGTTCAGAAAGAGCAGTTGCTCGCGTCAATGCGATCGCAGGAGCAGACCATCGAGGTTGATGTACGCAACTCCGCACAGGCAGTTGAGTCGGCACGCCAGCGAGTTCTTTCAGCACGTGAAGCGCGAGTGAATGCTGAGTTGCAACTCGAAGGCGAGCAGCGGCTGTATCAGGTAGGACGTTCGACGACGTTCTTGCTGTTCCAACGTGAAAATGCACTGGCGAACGCGCGTGCTTCGGAGTTGCGAGCAGAGACTGATTACAACAAAGCGCTGGCTGACTTGCAGCGCGCTACTTCGACGACGTTGCGAGTTAACAACGTAGTGGTGGAGAATTTAGTCGCGCCTTAGCAATCATTAAGTTCACGCAAAGGCGCAGAGCCGCAAAGAAGATTTTGCCCTTCTTTGCGGCTTTGCGCCTTTGCGTGAGACTGCCTATCCTACCCTAGCGAAACCGGATGCAGATCAGCGCCACCATCATAACTTTCAACGAAGAGTCGAATATCAAAGCCGCCTGTGAATCAGTTGCATGGGCTGACGAGGTAGTGGTGGTAGACTCAAACTCGACCGACGACACACGGTCGATTGCCCAGGCTTGCGGCGTGCGCGTCATAACAAACGCCTGGCCCGGCTTTGGTGCGCAAAAACAGTTCGCAGTCGAACAAGCAAAGTACGAGTGGATCCTCAGTCTCGACGCAGACGAACGGGTTTCAGACGAGCTCAAGAATTCGATTCAGTCGCTGCGCAACATTCCGGAATCGCAGTTGGCGGACGGTTACCTGATAGCGCGACGCACGTATTATCAACAACGCTGGATCCGCGGCGGCGGATGGTATCCTGACAGACAGTTGCGGCTCTTCAAGAAGAGCATGGGCCATTGGAAACAGCGCCATATTCATGAATCAGTGACGATGAATCCCGGAGCGCGCGTGGGACAGTTGCAAGGCGATCTGTTGCATTACACCTCGCACGATGCAGCGCATCACCACCGGATGATCGGAGAGCGTTACGCTCCGCTGGCTGCACGACAGATGTTTGAAGAAGGACGGCGGACGTCAGCGTTCGGTGTAGCGACTGCCGGACCTGCGGCGTTTGTACGAAGTCTGATTTTGAAGGGTGGATTTCGAGATGGGTTCGCAGGGTTCACGATCGCGAGCTTCGCGGCGCATCATGCGTTCCTGAAACATCTGATGCTGTGGGAGAAACAGAAAAAACAATCCACAGATTACACAGATTCTGTGTAATCTGTGTAATCTGTGGATTAATATGCCGGACCTGAGTCTGATTCCCCCAATCGTTGGATACGTCGTCGCCGGAGTGTTTGGCGCGATTATCGGCAGTTTCCTCAACGTTGTAATTCATCGCGTTCCACTCGAAGAATCGGTTGTCTTTCCGAACTCGCGCTGTCCTTCATGCGGCGCGGTAATCGCTTTCTACGACAACATTCCTGTCCTCAGTTATGTGATACTCGGCGCGAAGTGTCGCAGTTGTAAAGAGCACATCTCGTTTCGTTATCCCGCAGTCGAGCTATTGACCGCAGCGTTGTTCGTGGCTATTGCATGGCACGACGGCCTCAGCGCCGCGCTGCCTTTCGATCTCATCTTCGCGTCGGCTTTGCTCGCGCTTGTTTTCATCGACGCCCAGCACATGATTCTTCCAAACGCGATCACATATCCCGGAATCGTGTTTGCACTCATCGCGCGCGTTGCCATTCCTTATCTGAGCGGCACTCCGCATTTCGACGATCTCCCGTCGCTCGCACATGGATCGTTCACTGACATGCCGCTTTGGGTAACGTCACTCGCCGGCGGGCTCATCGGCGCGTTGATCGGCGGAGGCTCGCTATGGCTGATGGGTTGGACCTGGGAAAAACTTCGCGGCATCGAGGCGATGGGCCTCGGCGACGTGAAGATGATGTTCATGGTTGGCGCTTATCTTGGTTGGCGACTCACGATTCTGACGATCTTCGTCGGCGTTCTGAGCGGTTCGATCATCGGCATCCTGTTGATGGCGCGGCAACGCCAACGAAATATGCAGATGCTGTTGCCGTTCGGAGTCTTTCTCGGACTTGGCGCAGTTGCCGCTCTTCTCTTCGGCGCACCACTCGTCGAGTGGTATGCGGGGCAATTCCGATGATCCATCCACAGATTACACAGATTTTATTAAAACAATCTGCGTAATCTGCGGATTGCAATGAAATGAGGTACAGAAAGCGCTTTCAATCCGGACTGACAATGCTAACAGGACTCTTCCTGTTGGCGGTGTTGTTTGCGATCCTGCTTTACACGCTCACACCTGAGACTCCGCGGACTCGTGGTCCAATTCTGCTCGCTTCCTTCATCGCTATTCTCATCGGTGGTTTGCTGTGTATTCTGTTTTTGCTGCGTTGGTTACTGCGACCTTATCACCAACTGCTCGGCGAAGCGGAGCGCGCGTCAGTCGCAGACCAGATACTCAAATCACAGGACGAAGCGGAGTTTGTACTCGAGACGTTTCAATCTGTCGTCGCGCAGTTACAGGAACAACGAAAAGAGCTCGAGCAACTGAGTGCCGAGGCGCGAGAACGCGCCAATTCGGCAGAGAAGTTCAGCGAACGTATCGTTGCGAGTTTGCCGTCAGGACTGATCGCGTTTGATGCCGCCGGACGTTCGATGGCCATCAACACGCCGGGACGCGCGCTGCTTGAGGTTGACGGCAGAGCGTTGGGCGAATCATACGAACAGCTTTTGAGTTCGCACAGCGAATTGGCTTCGCTTATCGCCGACTGTCTGCAAAACGGAACTTTGTACCGTCGGGCTGAAATTGAAACCGTCAGTAGAGACGGACGATTACGACGGCTCGGCGCAACGATCGCTCCGATCGAGCTGCCGCCCGAACGTGGACCACGTGGTGCTCTCTGTCTGTTAACAGATATTACAGAAGTCACAGAGTTGCGCGAACAGGTTGCGTTAAAGAACAACCTCGAAAGTCTCGGCGAGATGTCGGCGGGTTTGGCCCACGAGTTCAAGAACGCGATCGCGACGCTTCAAGGTTACGCGCAACTGCTACAGAGTCTCGAACTCAACGACAAAGCTCAGATCGCTGCTGGTTCGTTACTTAACGAAGTGCGAAATCTTTCCAGCATGGTTACTGCATTTCTGAATTTCGCCCGACCGCAACCGTTGCAATTGGACCAAGTGTCGCTGTCGGAGCTGATCCGTGATTGTGCCAAAGAGCTGGAGCCGGTGTTTCAAGAATTGCGTATTGAGCTTGTGATTAGTGGGGAGCAGTCACTGACTGTGCGCGCAGATGAACGAATGCTTCGATTGGCGCTACTCAATCTCATGCGCAATGGAGCGGAAGCGATCCCTGATGGGCGTGTCTTTGTGAGCGCTGCACGTGAGAATGAGAATGTTGTAATACAAGTGCGGGACACTGGCGCCGGAATATCGCCCGCAGACCTGCAAAAGATCTTCATTCCGTTTTTTACTACAAAGGCAAAAGGGCATGGTATTGGTTTGGCGCTCAGTCACCGCATCATCACGCAGCATGGAGGGACGTTAACAGCAGCTAACTCACCGGAAGGTGGTGCTGTGTTTACGATCCGTCTTTAATCCGCGTTAATCCGCGGCTGAAATATTCGTTCCAACGACGATCGACGAGGGCTCTAATATCCTCCCGCACCACCAACTCATCGGGAAAGCCGGCTTTCGTGCGTGCATCGATCACAATCGGCGCAGTGTAGACGAGATGATGTCGCTGCACGGTCGTTCGTGCGGCGTAAATATCAGCCGCAGGTTCGAAGCGCGTCCACGTGGCCCACAAAAAATCCGGCGTCGATCGCGCAACGCTCGCATCGTCGTGCAAAACAATCAACGGCCAGTTCTGAAAAACCGGATCGCTCGCAACCCTCGATGCCAACTCTTCATCCTCCGCGAACGATCGACCTTGCAATACCAAACACCCACCACAAAAGACTTCCGCACGCGAAATCGAACGCGGCAACTTGCCCTTATACTCGCGCGGCAGTTTCCGCACCGGAACACCCAAACCCAACATGATCGCTTTGCTGCCTTCGTTCACCTTCCCGCTCGTGTAGTCCAACGTATCCATCGACACGTTTGAAAAGATGAAGAGATCAGTTTCAGGACGGAACCGTTCGAGCATGTGTTCGAGCAAACGAGGAAAGTCTTTCAGATCCTGCGGCGTGTCAGTCAGCAGCAAGAATTTTGTCAACGATAACTGGCCTTCGCCGAGAATGCGAAAACCTGAAACGAGTGCCTCGCGACCATATCGTTCGCGCACGACCGCCGCACACAACGAATGAAATCCAGTCTCACCGTAGGTCCAGAGGTCCCTGACAGACGGCATCACCAGCGGAAACAACGGCGACAACAACTTCTGCAAATAGTCGCCAATGAAAAAGTCTTCCTGCCGAGGTTTGCCGACGACAGTTGCGGGATAGATCGCATCGCGCCGGTGAAAGATCGCGTCGACGTGAAAAACAGGATAGTCGTGCTGCAAAGAGTAGTAACCGTAATGATCCCCGAATGGTCCTTCGGGCCGTCGCTCGCCTGGTGGCGCATGCCCAACTAAAGCAAACTCAGCTTCTGCCGCCAGGCGATGCCTTTGCGCGCCGAGCGGATTGCGCGTCAGCTTGAGTTTCTCTCCGGCAAGCAGCGACGCAAGCACTAACTCCGGCACGTCTTCCGGCAGCGGCGCGATCGCGGCGAGGATGAGCGCCGGTGGGCCACCGAGAAAGACCGTCACCGGCAGCGACTGATCGAGCCGCTCGGCTTCGTGATAGTGAAAGCCGCCGCCTTTCTGGATCTGCCAATGCAGTCCGGTCGAGTGTGCGTCGTAAACCTGCATGCGATAGATGCCGAGGTTGTGCTTCTTTGTGATCGGATTCTCTGTGTAAACCAGCGGAAGTGTGATGAATGGACCACCATCTTCCTGCCACGTCGTAAGCACCGGCAACTGATCGAGGCGCGCCGGCCGATCAAGTACCTGCGTCACAGGAGATCGCGAAGTGTTCGTCGTTCCGAGTCTTAGCAGATCCAAACCAACCGACCGATGTTTCCACAACTCAGCAACATTCGGCGGCAGCAGCGACTCGGCGATGTGAACCAGTTCGCGAACAAACGCTTCCGGCTTTGGACCAAACGCGAGGTCGATACGACGTTCGGTGCCAAATAAATTCGTTACTACGGGATAGCGGCTGCCCTTCACGCGTTCGAATAACAACGCCGGTCCGGCCTGGCTGATAACCCGGCGATGGATCTCGGCCACTTCGAGGTAAGGATCAACCTCGGCTTTAATGGTGATGATTTCGTTTTCTCTGGTGAGTCGGTCGAGAAATGTGCGGAGACTCGCGTGCATTCGGTTACGGCTTGTCTGCGGCCTTCTCGACCGTCCGCGGGCGAGCGCGCGTCGTAGGCACCGGGTCACCGAGCCGCTTCTCGATTTCGTCGTAAGCGATCTCAGCAGCCTCCGCGACGTAGGGTTGATGCGATTCGCGAAAAGGTTTGACGATCTCGAGCGTTTGCGCATCGCCAACATGAGCGAGCGCTTTGAGTAAACCAGCATTAATGCGTGGCGCGTTGTTAGTTCGTTTTAAAAACGGATACAGCAAATCAGGACTCTCCAACTCCGAGAGATAGCGGATTGCCTGTTCCTGCCGGCCGGAGTCGAGCTCGTTGACGACGCGATAGAGTGCTTCAGCGCGGCCCATGCGATACAACGCCCAATCGAGCGCGAGCCGCACTTCTTTGTTCTTCTCCTGTAGCTGATAACCTTCGACGAGCTTGAGCTGGTCCGTGGCCGCCAGTCGCGCAAGTGCTTCCGCACTTTGTTGTCGCACGTGCGCATCCGGACTGGCGAGCTGTTTCGCGAACTCAGCCGGATTCGAGCGTGCGTCAACACCATCGATCGGCGCTTGCGTCTGTGCCTGCGAAGAGACCGCAACACCGAACAACACAACAGCTATTAAGATCACTTTACTCATAATCCGTCCTCAATCCGTTAAATCCGCGGCTAGCCTTGTTTTTTCCTTAAAGACGCCGTATTCAAATCGAGATCTCCCACCGGAATCACTTCCACATTCGGATACTTCTTCTGCAACTCCGGCAGAAACGCCTTCGCATTCCCTACAATGATTATATTGCTCGTCTTTGCATCCAATCGCGTCGATGCAAACTTCTGAACGTCAGCAGTCGTTACAGCCTGCACGTTGTTGATGTAACGATTGATCTCGTCGAGACTCAAGCCATAGAGCGCCAGTGACGCGACCTGCGCCACCAATCCATTCGCTGTTTCCAGGTTGCGCGAAAAGTTTCCGACCAACACTGCCTTGCGCGGCGTCAACTCGACGTCAGTTGGAGGCGACGACGACAAACGACCGATCTCTCCGACCAATAGATCTGCAACGGCAGCTCCCGACTCGTTCTTCGTTTGTGCCAATGCCACGAATGGGCCAACATCACGTCGTGTATCGAGAGTGCTCCCGGCGCCGTAACTCAAACCGCGCTTGATGCGAATCTCCTGGTTGAGTCGTCCTGAATATCCACTGAGCACCGAGTTGGTCACCATACCGCGAAAGTAATCCGGATCGGTGCGATTAATACCAGTGCGAGCGAGATAGACCGCAGCTTGGCCGGCGTCAGGTTTGTCGATCACCACCACTCGGCCAGCCTTGCTGGTTGTGTTCTGCGTCGCCGCGCTGATCGTAGGCAGCGGAGTTGTCGGTTTTTGCCAGTCGCCAAAGTAACGAGTCGCGAGCGCGAAACCTTCTTTCGCACTAATGTCGCCACCGATTACGAGAATCGCGTTGTCAGGACGATAGTACCGCGAATGCATTTTGGCGATGTCGGCGGCGGTGATTCGCGTCAAGGATTCGGTCGTGCCGCTGATCGGATGGCCGTAAGGACTGTCACCAAAAACTACTCGCGCAGCGACAAAACGTGCAATTGATCCAGGTTCGCCAAGCGCGAGCGTGATGTTGTCGAGATACTGCTGCCGCAGTCGTTCGACCTCTTCACTCTTGAACGTCGGGTGACGCACGACGTCGGCGAGGATCTCCATCGCCGGCGAGATCTTCGACGACATCACGCCGACCGTGGCGAATGATGAATCCCAACGTGCACCGGAATCGAGTGAACCACCCAGACTCTCAATCTCCTGCGCGATCTTCGTGGCGTCGCGGGTCTGCGTTCCTTTGGTAAGCAGGTTGGCAGTCAGATCCGCGAGGCCTGCTAACTCCGGTGGATCAACTTCACCTCCGTTTTTGATTAGGAGTTGAGCTGAGACGAGCGGATAGTCTCTTCGTTCGATGACGATCACTCGTAGCCCGTTCGGAAGTGTTTGCTCGACAGGTTTCGGAAAGGCTACGGAATGCGGCGCCGCAGGTGGTGGCGGTGTTGCTTGCGGAGTTTGTGCGGTCACGAGTCCTACCGACAGCACACAAACAAACAGCATGATTCTCACGCAAAGGCGCAAAGGCGCAAAGGAAGAGTCGGGAAAAAGCTTTGCGTCTTTGCGCCTTTGCGCGAGAAATTTTTCCCCAATCATCTTACTGCCCCTCCTTCTTCGACGCTTCCGGCAGGTAATACAACACTAACCGATTCGTATCAGTGAAATACTTCTTCATCACGCGTTGTACGTCTGCCGCAGTGACTGCTTGCAAACGATCGAGATCAGTATTGACTCGCGCCGGATCTCCCAACAACACCGCCGCTTCACCGAGTGCGAGCGCCTTGCCGTTGCTCGTCTCCCGTTGACGCAGTTGATTAGTAATCATCTGGTTTTTGGCTTTCTCTAACTCTGCCGCGGAAACCGGTGCATCCTGCAGTTTCTTGATCTCAGCGAGCAGCGATTTTTCCGCGTCTTCAGGCTTCTTCCCTTCTGACAGGACCGCAGTCAACACGAAGAGACTGGCATCCTCACGCGTCTCAGCACCCGAATTAACCTCAGCCGCCAACTGCTGTGTGTAAACCAGCGCATTATAAAGTCTCGACGATTCACCCGCGGAAAGGATCGCATCGGCCACTCGCAACGCGTCGGAATCGGGATCCGCCTCTCGCGGCGTTAAGTAGGTCAATCCAACAGCCGGAAGATCGTTGTGACCATGTTCCGTCACACGGATCTCACTCTTTCGCGGTGGTTCTTTTACCTGCACGCGCGGAAGCGGAATGTTTGGCTTTGCAATCGGACCAAGATACTTGTCGACCCACTTATCAAGTTGCGCCGGATCGAAATCGCCAACGACTACGAGCGTCGCATTGTCCGGACGGTAGTACGTTGAGTGAAACTTCTGCACGTCTTCGAGAGAAGCGGCGTCGAGATCTTCGATACTGCCGATGGTCGGACGCTTGTACGGATGTTCGACAAACGACTTCTCTTGCAGCAAATACTCGAAACGCCCGTACGGCGGCGCCAACACACTCTGTCGATACTCTTCCTTTACAACATCTCGCTCTGACTTGAAGTTCGCATCATCGACATTAAGACCAGAAAGTCGATCAGCCTCTGCCCAGATCAAAGTCTCGAGATAGTTTGACGGCACTACTTCGTAATAGACCGTAACGTCATCGGCAGTGAACGCGTTGTTGAATCCACCCACGTCCTCAGTCAGCCGGTCCATCATCTCCGATTTCATGTTCTTCGTACTCTTGAACATGATGTGTTCGAAGAGATGAGCAAAGCCGCTGCGGTTGGGTGGATCGTCTTTCGAACCGACGTGATACCAGACTTGTATGGCAACAGTCGGGCTCGAATGATCGGGCACGCTCAACACGCGCAGGCCGTTTGGTAATGTGCGGTCGGTGAATTTGAGTTGTGGCATTCGCGTTTGCGCGAAGCCACTTAACTGAAGAGCCGCAAACAGGAAGAGGCTGAGGGCTAAACGAGTTGAATGACGAACCATCAAGTTTCTCCAGTATTGACTAGTCGATGTCCAACGGATTTCGGTAGGGTTTGTCTTTGTCTTTCTCAGCCCGCTTCCTCGCTTCCTGAAACTTCTCTTCGAGGATGCGGTCGCGATCTTTCATCGAGCTGAGTTCCTGCGCGAAGATCTGCTCGCGCATCTGTTTTTGTTTGTCCAAGCCTTTGACCATCTCGTCAAACGATGCCAGCGGTTTCGCTTTCTCATCATGCGAAAGGAGCGCGCCTGTTTGCGCGTCGATTGTCAAGGTCGCTTCGCAGCAGGGACAAAGGATCGTAAACCTCGAAGTATCAGGCATGGGGTCCTCCTCGTCGAGGAACTAGTATATCCACAAAAAAGCACAAAAAGCACAAAGACCTCCACGGATCTCTGTGCTTTTATGCTTCTTTCTGGCTAACCCGGTAGTTTACGGAGTTATTTTCTTAACGACCTTCTTCGCCTTGCTGCCAACTTTCTTTGCGCCTTCGACTGTCTTTTCCCCGATGTTCTTGCTGGTCGAGACCGTCTTGTCCTTTACGTCTTCAGCCTTGTCGGCTGTTTCGTTTGCTACTTTCTTGGTGGTCGATACCGTTTTGTCCTTCACATCCCCAGCCTTGTCCTTCGCTTCACCAGCGACGTCTTCGGACTTGTCCGCTACGAATCCGGCGGCGTCGGCGACCTTATCGCCCGTAGCCTGGAGAACGTCTTCTGTGGTGTTCACAACGCGCTCTTCACCACTGGGTGAAGTCGCTCGCACGGTCCTGGTACCATGGTCAGTGGTGACAACCACTTTGGAAATGCGCCGATTGTTATGAAAAACCCTGGTCTCTGTCCGCGTTCCATTGGCGGCCACGCTGGTGGTTACCTCTGAATTGTCCGGAGCTGTAGTGGTCGTTGGACTCTCGCTGGCCGTAGCGGCGTTTGCGTTGTCGTTGGCGGTCGCTTGATTGGCACTCGAACATCCGACGCCCACGACTGCGAGTAAAAATACCGTAAACAGGCAAATCTTCTTGGTCACGCTCATATCCTCCTAATTGAGCAAAGCTAAAACGATTTGAGCAACCAACGTGCCAAATCGTTTCGCGCGCAAATAAGACAGATGAATTTCACCAACGTTCAATAATCATACGGCCCCTCTTTGGAGTGCGGCGGCCTGGCGCCGCTTTGTTATCGATCGCAGTTCATCGAGGCCAAAGCGGTGCCAGGCCGCCGCACTCCAAAAAATGCTTTTCTTGACTTTCGTTCGGAATTCCTTTAGAAGCACATTATTGCAAACACTGCGGAGGCCTTGCGCCCAATCTTTGTTCTGATCAGAAGCCGCCGCTTGAATCTTCTTCAAGGCGTTCATAATTGAAATCGACTGCTAATCATCATCCCCAAGGAGCCTTCTCTATGCGCAGACTGCTTTTTGTTGCAACCGGCGCCTTTTTCGTCGTCGCTACACTGCTTCCCACGCAACGCGCTTTCGTCGTGCACGCTGTGTCGGACGGCGAACGTCTTGCGATGTACAGCAAACCGGCAGTGGTCCGTATCATCGACGGTGCAGCCGGCCAGATCCTATTTCAACCACCCGGTTACCAGGGACAAACGTATAACGTTTCGTCAATCGGCCTCGGCTCCGGCTTCTTCATAAGCTCCAACGGTTATATCGCAACGAACGCGCACGTAGTCTCGACCACCCACGAGGGCGAACAGAAAGCCAAGCAAGCCCTCTTCTGGAACATGGTCCAGCAGATTGCGCAGCAGCTAGGCAAGGATCCGCGAAGCTTGAACGCAAACTTCATCGATCAATACAGTTCGTTGCAGAACTTTCAACTGTTTCATCACGTGATCATTCCGGATGGCAGCTCCTTTCCTTTTGAGATCAAGCAATACGGCGCCCCGACCGGTGAGAGTAACGATCAGGGCAAGGACGTCGCCATCATCAAGATCGAAGTCAAGAATGCACCCGTGCTAAAACTCGGCGACTCAGACAAGGTCCAGCTTCAGGACCACGTCACGGTCATCGGCTATCCGGGCGCAGCTGACACTTTCAATTCCGGCCTTCTCAGCAGCAAGTCGGTGCTTGAGGCCACCATTAACGACGGCAAGATCTCCGCGAGAAAACAGGCCTCTAGTGGCGCCCCAATCCTGCAAACAAACACTGCGGCAACCCACGGAAACTCCGGTGGACCAGTCTTGAGTGACACGAATGAAGTCATTGGTCTACTGACGTTTCGCGGCGACACGGTGAACGGACAAGAAGTGTCGGGCTTCTCGTTCATCGTGCCTTCAAACACGGTCATGGAATATGTGAAGAGCGCGGGCGCTACCAACGTTGAAGGTCCAACTGACACGCTCTTTCGCGAAGGTTTGGATTATTACTGGAACCAGTACTACTCGTCAGCAATACCCAAGTTTGAAGAAGTAAAGCGCCTATTTCCGCAACACTCAGAGGTTGACCGGCTGATTCAAAGCAGTCAACAAGCGAAGGCCGAAGGAAAAGAGAGATCGGCTTTTCCCTGGTGGCTCGTGGGCGGAGTTGTGGTAGTGCTTTTGCTGATCGGATTGCTCCTAATCATCATTATCGTAGCTGTCGTGATCGCACGGCGACGCGGTAAAGCGAAGCAAGCTGGTCCAGCACTACCTGACAGCGGAAAGCCACGTCCGATTCCGGCGCCGGCCCCAATGCCGCATCGACCTCCACCGCCACCTTCGCCATCGCCCGCTCCGATTCCGCAAGTCGCGGTCGGCGGCGATCAAGGCATGACCGTGGACCTTTCGCGAACCATGGCGATCACAGCAGACGGTGACTCCTTCAAGCCAAACTATGGATCGATCAGGTTTGTGTCAGGACCATTGTCGGGACAACAGTTTCAGATCAAGCCTGACGGCGACTTCATTGGACGCGACGGAGGGTCGTCACAGATTGTGATCGGTGATCCGCGCATTTCGAAACGACATTTGTGGATTGGCGTGAAGGGCGGACGCGTCGTTATTGCCGATCAGAATTCGCGCAACGGCACCTTCGTTAACGATCCGCGATCGGCGCGTGTGACTGAGACTTCGTTGAACGCAGGCGACACAGTGATTCTCGGTGAGTCAGACGTCGCGCGTTTCGAGTATCACCACTGAGCGAGCCATCCACAGATTACACAGATTGCTTTGTAGAATCTGTGTAATCTGTGGATAAACCTCTTTATAATCCCTTGCACATTCCCGGTAACCACTTTTCGCGTAGCACGCGATCGTAGCTTCCCTTTACTTCCGCAAGGTTCCAACCTTTTCTTTCCCAGATCGAGCCATCCGCGTATTCCACGCGATTGATGAAAACGTTCTCTTTAAATGGTTTGCTCGAATTGTCCGCGAGCGTCTTGACGTCGACGACGTCGCTCGGGCCAGAGAGACTAAAACCTTCGAGCTCCTTTCCCTTACCGGCGCCGATGTTTACTCCGCAAAGAAACTGTCGCCGCGCTACCAGATCGGGATTCGCCAGATCGCGAAATTGATACTCCCAAAACACGATCTCAACTATCTTCTCTGACGTATTCTGGACCTTGATTCGATAAGCAAATCCGTCCATCGGCTGCGTCTTCGGCGCGCGCGATTCAGCCACGGTCTTTTCCAACGCAGCACTGCGACCATCGAGTGTGTCGGCATTGGGATCCCTCACGCCTTGTGGATCGTTGACTCTCGCATTTCGCGCAAAGTTCCGGTTCTGCGGAATCATTGCCTGGGCCGGAGGCGTGCCTTGAGCCTCTTGCACTTCAACAGTGCGTCTTGCGCGCGACCATTTGAAACTCGCCACTGTTAACGGCGAACTATCGTTTGTCGAGACTTGAAAAGAAACGAGGAAGCTCAGCAGAAGTGATAGAAATAAAAAGGTCTTCATTGATACCTCCGCGACGAAGGCTTGAGCCGAGCGCAGTATGCGCCAGTTACCTCGACTATTCAATAATTGAATTGAGCGCCTCCTTGGAGTGCGGCGGCTTGACGCCGCTTTGTTATCGATCACGTTTGATCGGGGCCAAAGCGGCGTCAAGCCGCCGCACTCCAAGGAGGCGTCCAACTTAATGAATGTTAATTGCCCTTCACTGGCACTTGAAAATCAATGATCCTTTGACACGGCTTTAATTCGATCTCCGTCTTCATGGCCTCAGCATCACGACGCACCTTTGCGCGATACGCCATTTCATCCGGCAGTCGCAACTTAGTCAAAGGTGATAGACTCTCAGTAGTGGCTTGCGCGATCACCCAATAGCGTCCTGGCGCCACATGGTTCAAGCCAAGCTTCCCTTCCGGCGTAACTGCCGCACTATAAAAACGTAGCGGATCATCAGCCTTCTCCTTCTCCGAAGGGACCAAGTACACATACAAGTTGGCGGGCGGTGTTTCGCCTTCACGCAACGCAATCCCGCCGTGCAGTGAGGCCGCGCCTTGCGCAAGAGTGATCGTCAGTCCAGGCAGTCGATCGCCCGACTTTAACGTGGTCCAATTCCGCGCCGCAGATAGCTGATAGCTGACTGGTTCGAGTCTGCTAAACTCAAACCTCCCTTCACGATCTGTAGTGGTAGTGACATTCTGGATATCCATAAAACCCACGCGTCTCATAGAGATGTGGACGTTGGACAACGGCCGCCCGCCTTCGTTGACAACAATGCCTTTGATCGAGCCGCCGGTTGTTGCTCGTGGTGGATTATTCGGCGCCGAAGATGATGCAGTTTGCGCAATTGCCGTGAATGAACTGATCAGCAGCGTTGCGATGAGGTAGCTCAAACAAAGCGGTTTTGCGAGGGTGATTCGCATGGATTCAGTCGGGATTTGGTTTCGATTTCAAAATCAATGTCACCTCGCTCACTGTGTCGTCGGTGACAGTGACTCGTTGCGTTGTGCCATCACTCAGCTTATTCGAGCCCGGTTCGAGCAGCCGAACGGTCACTTCATACGTGCCAGCGGCCAAACCCTCGAGAACGAATCGGCCGCGGTCATCGACGTGGGGTTGTTCTATTGACGAGGTTCGTTTCCTCTCAAGATTTTCATCGAGCGGCCATACCAAAAGCCACAGTTGCGACGGTGGAGGCAGTTCATCATCTGCCACTTTAATCTGTCCGCGAATCGTGCCGGTAAGATTTGTGTATTTCACTATCAGGCGTATGCCGCTAACCTGCTCGCCTTCCTTTACGCTGATCGTGTCAGGCTGCGGCACGCCGTTATGCTCGACACGCACTATTTCAAACTCTTTACGATCGGCGCGATCCGCGCTAATCCAAAAGTGAGCCAGCCCACCCGGCACGCCATTAACCTTGAATGCGCCATCCTGACCAACCGCGCTCTTCGGCGGGTTGCCATAAGAGTGTTCTGCCCTCTGGACCAACGCGATAACTTGCAAATTAGTGATTCGAACAGCGTCTTTTTCGTAGTTGCCTTCGAAAACCACCACGCCGGATAAGCTGGCGCCTTTTGACATCGTGATCAGCAAGTTGGTGAGATCGTGATCGACTACCTCGAACGTGACGGAAGCCGAAGGTATATCACTCTGTTCCTGCGGCACAGTGAATACGGTGTATCTTCCCGGTGTGACGTTCTCCAACTTGAACTCGCCATTGGTATTAGTAACTTCGCCACCAATGCTTGAGGAACTGCCGCTGGAGGTGCCATTCTCAACCGACTTTTCAAACGATTGTCCCACACCATACTTGATGTTCGTTAACGGTTTTCCAGTTTCGCCATCAACAACCCGACCAATGACTGTGAAAGTTCGAACCGGCCGACCTAAGACGATGTCGACATTATTGGTCTCACTGCCTTCGGTCACTTCAACCACCGTGGCCTTCGCAGGATCAGTAACCGACGGATAAAAAGTCTGTTTGTAGTACTCGCGTGAGTTTGTCACGCCTGATCCGGATGACCCGACGGAGACTCTGTACTTGCCTGGAGGTAAACCGAAGGCTCGATAAATGCCTCGATCATCGGTGCTGCGAGCGGGGCTGTACAGTCGTTCCATCATCATGTGGCCCATCCTCATCGGGAGTTGGTTGTCGCTCGGCATTACGCTCACGGATAATCCGATGATCGGCTGGCCTTCAGAGTCGGTGATCTTGCCAGTGATTACACCGCCAGGCGCCAGAGAAAGATTGACGTCTTCAATACTGTCACCTTCACCAATCACAAGGGAGTTCAATTCGTTTTGCGGTACCAATGATGGAGTTACCGCAGAAATCTCATAAGTGCCGGCAGGTAGATTTGCGATGTGATAGCTCCCGGTTTGATCGGTCTTGGCGCGATGGCGTCCTCTCATCCAACTACGCCCATCATTGGGTTCGTTCGCTACAACTACGACACCGGCAGCGGCCTTGCCTTTGATTGTTACTTTGCCACTGATGCTGGCGGTTGCGATTTTTTCGGTAGTCGTTTGTGTTTGTGCTTGGATACAGATCGCAGCGTTGAGGATAACGAGGATACAGGTGATTGTCTGGCGGGCTGAGGAGACCATAGTGAGTACGCCTTTCTTCGAGCGGGAATAATAACGTAGCGGAAAGAATTTGAGAATGTGTAAATTATGCGCCTCTTTGGAGTGCGCCGACTTGTCGGCGCTTTGGCCAAAGCGGTGCCAAGGCACCGCACTCCAAGGAGGTGTCCCAATCTGTCAATTAAGATCAGGGTTGACGAGAGCAGCCACTCCATGCGCGATTTTTGCCTGGTTCGTGCGAGCCTGATTGGCAAAGAGAATGATGGTCAGCTTGTCGTCCGGGTAACGTGAAATCTGCGACTTGAATCCCTGCCAGGAGCCGCCGTGTTCGATGATTCTGTGTCCATGAATCTCACCGAGCCCCCAACCAAAACCGTAAGGAAATGTCTTGCCGTTATTCAATTTTACCGGCGTCCACATTTGTTCGAGACTCGATCTCTTCAACAGTTTCTCAGTGTAGAGTGCAGCGTCCCACTTCGCCATGTCATAGACCGTGAGATACAACGCGCCATCCGCAGTCGTATTCAGCGATGGCGACACCCAGTCCTGATTTTTGAGTTCACCGTTGACGAGGCGATAACCCGCGGCGCGGTTCGGCACAATGTCAGCTTCGCTGATGATGCGCGCAGTCGACATGTCCAGTGGCTTAAAGATCCGTTCCTGAAGGAAGTCACCATAAAACTTGCCGCTGATCTTGTGGATCAGAATGCCGAGCATCACGTAAGCGAGATTGCTGTAGCTCCATTTCTCGCCTGGCTGAAAAGCAAGTGGGATTGTTTTGATTCGCTGGTAGAGTTCGTCTTCGGTGTAGTCGCGTCGCAGGTTGAAGTCGGCCGGATAGTCGGTCATTCCGCTCGTATGCGTGAGTAAGTGTCGCACAGTGATGTCGCGCCATGCTGTTGGACCATCGGGAAAGTATTTGGTGATTTTGTCGTCGAGACTCAGCTTCCCTTCCTCGATCAACATCATCACGGCTGTAGCTGTAAACTGCTTGCCGACCGATCCTGATTGGAAGATGGTCTCAGGTTTGACGGGCACTTGATGTTCGACATTGGCGAGGCCATACCCCTTTGCCAGCACAATTCGACCATCCTTGATTACCGCCAGCGACAAGCCAGGAATCTGCTGTGCCTGCATTTCGCTGTGGATGTACTCATCGACTTTTGCGTCGAAAGAATTCTGAGCTATACAACTGATTGCGAGCAGGAGTATCGCGGCAAGCGAGCGTGGGAAGTGTTTCATGGTTTGTTAGTAGCCACCAAAAAGCACAAAAGCCACAAATATATCATAGAGATTACTTACCCGACGGGACCGCAATCCGCAGCACTGGCTTTCCATTAAGGTTCTGTGGCGGAAAGTAAACTAGGTGCATATTGGTTTGACTGCGCGTTTACTGGTGCTTCCGTGCGCGACGTGGCACAGGCAATCAACAGCACCGCACAACCCACCACTAAGGCCAACAAACGTGACTGATCGGAAAGCACAAACCACATTGCCCAAGCTTCTCGTCTCACGACTGGAGATTATGTCAGTATAAGCCTTGCATTGCAATGTAACAGTAGTTACACTCGGGACTACGTTGCTGCACCCGTTGTTGAGCAAGGATGCCAAGACGCAAGACGAAACGAACTGGACGCCGGTCTAAGAAATAGCGTTCGCGGTGGTGGTCGAGTCTATGAAGGAAGTAGTGCTCACAGATCGAAACTCCGGTTGGCGCGTGCGAGTCACTGACTACCTCGCACTCGAACACAACGTCACGATTGCATCAGCGGCAGTGTTCCTTATCGGTTTCGGTGAAGAGTTATGGAAAAAGTTTCTACCAAAGTATCTTGAAGCGCTTGGTGCTACTACACCAATCATCGGCCTCTTCGGCACAGCCGAGGATTTTTTCGATGCTTGCTACCAGTATCCGGGCGGCTTTGTTGCCGATCGCTTTGGACGACGACGGGCCTTCCTCTTTTTCATTGCACTCGCCTCGCTTGGTTACCTCGTTTATCTCTTCAGTAAATCGTGGCCATTAACGTTTGTCGGTCTGGCTCTCGTGATGGCATGGCAGAGCATGGCTTCGCCGGCAATCTTTGCCGTGATTGGCGATTCCCTGCCTCGCGAACGTCGAGCCATGGGTTTTACTCTGCAGTCAATTTTAAAACGCGTTCCCATAGTGATCGCGCCAATCGTTGGCGGGACTTTGATCGCTGCGATGGGCCTGGTCCATGGTATCCACGTTGGTCTCCTGATCACACTGGCCTTAGCAGCGGTGACTCTCGTACTCGTACTCAAAATCAGAGCTCCTAAACAGCAGCCACATTCGATCAACATACGGGGTGTTTGGCGGTCATTTCATCGCATACTGAAGCGGCTGCTGATTTCTGACATTATCATCAGAACCTGCGAGGGTATGACCGGTGTGCTGGCCATTCTCTATGTGACCAATATTCACCGCGTCAGTGTTGCTGCCTACGGCACTCTTATCGCTATTCAAATGATCACGTCGATCCTGGTTTACATTCCGGCAGGAAGGATCGCGGACAAAATCGGGCGCAAGCCGTTTGTGGTCCTGACATTTTTGAGTTTTGCGCTGTTTCCCATCGCAATCATCTTCGCTTCAAATTTTGCGTGGCTGATCGTCGCTTATGTGATCGGCGGTCTGCGAGAGATTGGCGAGCCCTCAAGAAAAGCGATGATCGTGGATCTCGCTCAGGACAACATTCGCGCGAGATCCGTCGGTCTCTACTATCTCGTTCGTAGTCTTTCAATCACACCGGCTGCGGCGATTGGTGGATTGCTCTGGAACGTCGCACCGCAACTGCCGTTCATCAGTGCCGGATTGATCGGACTGGTTGGAACCATTGTGTTCATCATGACTGTCGAGGAACGTTACGCCAGTTAGGAGTTGATTGTGGAAGGCTTGCTTAGAGACATTCGCTACTCGGTTCGTTTAAGAGGTTTCGGCCAACTGCAACGATTCCTTCACATGCTCGACAAGGGAGTATGCACAATCTCCCGGTAAACGCGTCTCATCTTCTCCACGATGTTTGACCACAACCAATTGCGTCGAACACATCGCGCGCCTGCGCTACCGATCCTATAACGAAGAGCCGGATCATTAACGAACCTCAAGAGTGTTGACGTGAGCTCTTGCACATTCTTCGGAGAAAAAAGCAAAGCGGTTTCTTCGTGCTCTAGAATGTCCGCTGGACCGCCTACAGAAGTGGCGGCGATCGGTAAGCCATGCAACATTCCTTCAAGGATTACCATTCCGAAAGGCTCGTACCAGCTTGGCATGACGAGGATATCCGCACGACGATAACATTCAGCCACCCTGTCTGGTGTAAGCCAACCAGTGCACTCGATTTGCGATCGATAGGGCCTAAGAACGTTGTTAAGCCACGCGTTCTCGATTTCTGTTGCGGTTCCATATCCACCGGCCAACAGAAAGCGAGCCTCCGGTGCTTGATCGAGAACTTGCGGAATAGCCTGGAACAGTTCTCGAATCCCTTTCCGATCGACAAAACGGCCTGAATAGAGAATTACCGGAGGCCCTTCCCTTTTCTTTTGTGTGGCCGCAGCTCGCGCCTCGACTGAATCAGCAATTCCGTTACCGACGATTCTGACCCGGTCGCCTGCTGTTGGACAGTATTTTGTAATCAGGGCTTGCTCGTCGCGTGACAGAGCGATCACCCGATCGGCTGCGCAGATGACAGTTTCTTGCGTATCCCAATGTGTAACGAAATCACCTATCTCGTACTCTGCGCGATCAAGTGAATGCACGGTATAGACAAGAGGTGTTCGGGTCTCGTCCTTGATCGCTCGCGCGACAGACCAGAACCAGGCGGTGTGTAAGTGCACAATATCCGGCTTCCATTTTTTAACCAGCCGGATCGCTGCGTCCTCAGCTTCTGCCGGCGAAACTTGAAAGAACGAAACGCCGTCAGAATTAACCGCCAGTGGTTCATCAATAGAAGATGTACGGCCGGCAAATGAAATCGGATGCCATTGTCCGTAAGATCCTCCACCAAGCACGAGCGCACCACCCACAAGCAAAACGCCGACAGACATTCCCGCGTGAGCCGATGCATTTGCCAGTCCACCTACAGCCGTGCCGAGGCCACCCCAGATCACTGGAGGAAATTCTGGCGTCAAGTGGAGGACCCGCATACTGCACATGCATGCATAGTTGGTATGTTGTGCCCATGTTGAGCATCAATAAAATCTCAAAGCTCCATCGGATGGAGGTTGTTTGCGCTGCGAGCTACAACGCTTTGATCTGAATCTTGCGAAATGCGACTCGGCCTGTATGAGTCTGTAGACCAATAAAGCAAGGAGCCGCGGCGCTTCCGCGTACTGGATCGGGATTCACGTAGTCTGTTGTCTTCGCGCCGTTAAGAAAAACAGTATAGGTTTGTCCTTGAGCATGAATCTCAAATTCATTCCACTGTCCCGGAGGTTTCACATTTGGATTTTGCGGCGCAGCAAATGAATAGATTGCTGCCGTTTTGTGAATGTCCAATCCCGGCGGATTACCCTGGCCTAACTGATCGATTTGCACTTCGAAGCCAAAATTGATTGCCACGTAAGCAGTGTTGTTGTAGCCCTTACTGTTCGGATCGGGAAAACGAAGGAAAACGCCGGAGTTGTCGTCGTCTCGCCAACGCAGCCACTCCAGTTTGAGAATGAAGTTTGTTGGTGTCGGATCAATGTTCCAAAACATCCCGAGATCGTTGCCCGGTAAGGATTCAAGCGACCGATCAACCACCAGAAAAGTGCCCGGATTATCGCGGCCAGGTTGATTGGTAATTTTCGACATTCGCCAGCGGCTGGTATCACTTCCATCGAAGAGCATCGTGAAGCCTGGATCTGGCGTAAACGGCGGTAGGATCATGCTATCAGCCAACCGGCGAGCTAATGCGACGCCAGTTAACATCGGATTGGGTGAGCCAACTGTCGGGAAAAGAGATGGACCAGCAGCATACGCATTTGTTACGAAGTGGAAACGACAATCGGCATTAGCCACAGCGTTGTTTGGATCTGTTCCCATGGACAGCGGACCCGCTTCGTGATGTGTAGTACCCATTCCATCTCGACGTCCACCGTCGGCTTTAGGTTTGTAAGGAATGGCAGTCTTTGGATCACCATTGGCCGGCAGCGGTATCCAGGTCTTGTCGTCTGCTGCCAGAACCTCGAAAGGAACGCCATTCGCGAACACTTTTGCCACGTCGTCTGAAGCCTTATCCATCGCGTCCCATAGTTCGAAATCAGTGTCGTTCAGCGCGTAAGTAACAAATGCCCGCGTCATTCCGACCTCATCCACTGGGTCACCAGTGGCTAGTGAAATGTTGTTTCCAGGATTACGTGACTGCGTTTCACCAATCCCACGCATGGTGATGACGATGGTGTCGTCATTTGCCTTTCGCAGGACATTAAAGCCGTCGACATCGGGGACCTTTTTGAAGAGTTCAGCTTCAGAATCAGTGCTGGGTCGATCCAGTCCTGCTGCTGTGATTTGCAAATGAAAGTAAGATGGTTTGCCGTTCCGAATGTGCTTGCCCTTAACAAACAGAGCGGAGGCTTGCAGATCTTTGACCGCTGGATCCAAAGAGCTGATTGAGGTGCGTGGAATACGAATGGTCAGATTGGACCGCAGGTGCGCCATAAGGTTTTGACCAATCTGGTTGTAGTTTGTGATGCCCTGAAACGAGAGCAATGCCAGTCGCGCACTTTCAATCGTTCCCAACGCGATTACTACTTTAGTATTGTCGCCAACCGGGATGTTCCCGAGCGTCGTTTGCACTTCGGTGACACGTCCAGTTCCTGCTTGAATATCTGTTGCGAGTCGGATCACGCGACAGTGAGGAATCAGCATTAATCGCTTCTTAACGTCATCAGGAAACGGCATGCCGATTTGTGAATCGAAAGACGCCGTTCGCGCCGCCTTGATCATTAGAGGCACCGCGCTGAACTTGTTGATAGGAAATAAGCCTGGAACGGTTTGACTCTGCACTGCAAGCGGTGCTTCCAAGCGCATCTGCAACTTCTCTGCATTTGTAGTTCCCGGCGGCACCTTGAGATGAAGCGGTAAGTCGGCTGGCTGAATCGCGTCGGAGACTTTGCCCGCTTTAACTCCATCAAAAAGTTGTTTACGCAATGCCTCGTGCATTTTGCCATTAATGAAATCATTGCTCTCGTCTGTGCCAATTTGTGACGCGGCCTCATTGAAATAACGGTTATTTAGATCGTTAACGACGGCTGCCGGCCAGGGAGGCTGCGCCATTTCAGTGTCGTTTGAAGTATCAAGCAGTCGGGGCGACCAACCACCGAAGAATACCGATCGGCCGCCCAGGCAATAAGCCAAACCTGGAAAACCGCCGCGTACATTTGACACCCACGGCAGGCCCCAGAACTCAGCGCGCGGAACCTTCGGATCTTTCTCCACCGGGCCGGGCGGGTTGAGGCCAAGTACCGGAAGATTCTGAACATGCTCTGTCAGGACGAGTGGTCCCGCATCCAGCACCAGAATCCTGTGACTGTGCGTCTGATCAGCAAAAAACAGGTGCTGCGCGAAGATTGGACCAAAACTACCGCCGCCAATAACGATGATGTCGAAGGGTCTCGCATCGTTCTGCGGGCTACCATCCGGACGCTGCCCGTTGGGATTGGCACTTGAAAGAGCTTCATCCATCCCATTGCAGATGTACCGGCCAAGGACATCCCGTGTGAAGTCAGTTTCTTGAGCGAGTTTGGTGGTCATGTTTCGCCTCCTGAGTGGCTTTTCGACCCATCGAACGGTGGTTTGTGCAGACGATAGCGTGCTTTGACAATTCCACGGGGAGTCAGACGGAAATCCCTAATCTATATGTAGCGCATCGCTAATTCGTTTCGTGCGATGAAATCGCGAATTCATTTCTGGAGATTGACAGTCGCGGAGATACAATTCTTGAGGGACGTTTGGGGAATGTCGCCCGAAAATTTTCTGCTTGACATTGGAACTAATTCGAAGGTGTAGCATGTCGATGATGAAACGAAGCGCTTCGAGTGGTGGCACTTGGCGGATCGGTGACTTGGCTAGAGCTACTGGTGTTAGCACCGACACTCTGCGTCATTATGAGCGAAAAGGAGTGTTGCACTCGCTGCGGGCTAAAAACGGTTATCGCGAGTATCCGGAAGGCATGCTCGAACGGGTGCAGATGATCAGAAAGGCGCTGGCTATTGGTTTCACGTTGGATGAGCTAAGAGCAGTCCTTAATGTCTTCGATCGCGGCGGAGTTCCCTGCCGCGAAGTGCGGAATCTCGCTGCCAATAAGCTTTCCCAGATAGAGACTCACCTAAAGGAAGTGATCGCTCTAAGAGACGAATTGAAAGAGGCTTTGAAAGACTGGGATAAACGTCTGGCTAAAACAGCTTCTGGTGAACGGGCCAATCTGCTAAAGGCGCTCGCTACTCGCAATGGCTTGCATTCGTCAACCGGTCTCCTCTTACGCAAACCTTCGATAAGGAAGAAAGGTCAGAAAGCATGAGTAATCGAAAAAACTTTTGTCTGGTCGGCGCCCTCGCGATCAGCCTGACGTCAATGTTGCTATTACACGCTCAGCAGGAAAAGCAGAATAGTCCGCCGTCGCAAAAACAGATGGATGAGATGAACATGCGTGGCGATAAACACATGGGTTTCGACCATTTGAAAACTACGCATCATTTTATCCTGGCAAATGATGGTGGCGCGATACGGGTTGAAGCAAACGATCCGAAGGATATTGAGAGCCGCGATCAAATTCGCAGTCACCTTCGGCACATCGCGATGATGTTTAGCGAGGGTAACTTTGAGGTTCCGATGCTGATTCATGAAAAAACACCCCCGGGAAGCGAAGTCATGACGAAGCTTAGAGCGGAAATCAGCTACAAATACAAAGAGACCGATCACGGCGCTCTGATTCAAATCTCGACCGGCAATGCCGACGCTCTTCAAGCAATTCACGATTTCCTGAGATTTCAGATCAAGGAACATGTGACGGGCGATCCGCTGGAAGTGAAGCCGTAAAATGCAACAAAGTCTAATAGCTTGCCTGCTCGTGGCTACAGTTTTCCTTGTAGCCACGGCGTCACTTTTTGTTCAAACTCGTCTTGATACATTAACCCTTCAATGATTGCTTGAACGTTTCCGTCCCGATCGATCACAACGGTCAGTGGCAGCGTTTCGGAAGTGGTGAATGCCTGTTTCGTTTCTTTTGAACCAATGACAATGGGATAGTTTATTTTCACCTTACGCGCGAACTTACGGACTTCAGACACCTTCTCTGGAGGAAAGGTAATCCCAATAATACGCAGCCCACGACGTCGATATGCGCTTTGCTTCTTCACCAAGTCCGGGATTTCCGTACGGCAAGGCACGCACCATGTGGCCCAAAAGTTCAGCAGGACCACCTTGCCTCTAAAATCAGATATCTTGATGGTCCGTTTGTGAATGTCCTTGAGAGTTAAATTCGGCGCTTTGCGTTGCGCTGAAACCTCGATAACGCGCGAAAGGACCACCAATAGTAAAGCTATATTTATTAAAGCCTTCAAAACAGATATTTCACTCCGAGTAAAACATTGACGTCCGTTCGCAGTACTAATGGACCAGTACTGCGTGTAACTGGAAACTGCACGCTGCCCTCGACGACGAATCGAGGACGCGCTGCATACTGAAGACCTGGCGCGAGATAATATTCAGTTGCTTTGCTGCCAGCTACGGGCGCGCTATTGAGACGACCTATTCCTCGATGGACGAACGTCGTTTCGAGAATCAGAAACAACTCGCCGCCCGGCTTCGTGTAATCGCGTGGCAGCAGGACGTATTCAAGATCCGTATTTAACCTCTGCTCATGTCCCATACGAAAACCATCGCGTTCCGTGCGCCAGATAGCTTCGGCGTTTCCGCCAAAAATGAGTCGCCCACCCGCTTGCGAGAACGCCAGGTCGAAGTGAGGTGACAATCCGCCATTGATGGGCGTGAGTTGCTGCCTCACAAAAGCCGGTACATTGATTTGAGTTTGGCTGGGAGCATCTTTCTTACCTGTCGGCAACTCCAAACCAAATCTCACGGCGGCTTGCCTGTCGCCATAAGTCTTCACGCGACGGAAGAATCGGTACTTGGACCATACCGCAATATTACCTAACCCGACGCCCGATGCGGACTTCACCGGATCGTAAAACGATGTTCGAGAAATCGGAACCTCTGCTTCTAATTGGACATGTGGCGAGGGAGTGTACGAGAGGCTCAAATTGATCACTTGACGATTAACCTTGAGGGACCCTAAATGCTGACGAATGAGGTAGAGGCGCGGCGTAATCGCGCCTCCTTTGTACACAGTCAGTCCTGGTGAAGTGACACGAATCGGAGCGGCAGGTTTTGCCGCTTCTGCCGACGCAAAATGTGTTGACTCACCGTTGTCTTCCCTGATGATCAACTTCGCGGGTATAAAGTGCGCAAAGTAAAGATCGCCGGGTGGGCCATCGTGGAATGCCTGTTTCTTTTCCGCAGGCGTAATGACTTCTCGAGCGTTACTTCCCTCGCCCTTGGTTTTCCAATCACCGGTGATTTCAATTTCCGAACCAACCTCTAGTCCCGTCACCGCTTGTTGCGCATTTGGACCATCCAGAACAAACTTCTGCCCGTTCGGCTTTACGATGACAATCCAAGCGTCGCCTTCCCTGTTCAGCGTACCGGCAACAGTTATATCCGCGGCATCTAAAACATAGCCGGCGCTCTTTAAGGTGGCTTTCAAAGCCGCGAATGAAACAGGTTTGTCAGGCTTTGGCGTGAATACGCCGAGACCTTTCTTTATATCGGTGACTTCGATCTCCTTCAATTTTGGTGCGTAATCAAGACGGCTCACGGCCTTCTGAATGTTGTACACTCAATTGCCGCACAGATAACCTGCAATATGCATTTGCACTCGTTTTACCTGAGCGTTGGAGCGAGTTGCACCTCCGAATATAAGGACTAAACCAAAGATAACGAGAACGGATTTCTTCATTGTTTCTCTCCCGATCAGATCAATAAGACCATGCAATATCGATCGCCTGCACACGTCGGCACAGCTGATCCGACATCGCCGAAAACAGACACACTACTGCCTGATGATCTAGATCAAGAGCGCGAGATGCTTGATGTACCTGGGATTGGAATCGTGAACGTTAAATGGCTGAAGATGACGAGCGAAAACAATCTTTGAATGAAACTGTGCTGCATTCACGGCGAGGGCGGCATTCGGCGTCGTGCTTTGTTGCGTCGAGAAAGTCGATGACGAGCTGTTTCCTGCGGTGCCTGGCTCCGAACAATTCAGATTGCAGCATAGCTTCGCGATTGAAGTCTCCGGCACATTGCTCCGCGCCTTCTTGCAACAATCAGGCAAGTTCGATGTGAGGCAGGAGCCTTCCCGGTAGCGCGCGCTCACACCAACAGCACTGCTGAGCATCGCTACTACCAAACAAGCCGCTGCAATCCATTTACACATTTCCGTCACTTTAGCATTTTTCCTACGGTTTTCGCCATTGCATACCCTTGCCCGAGTAGTGATGCAGTTTGCGCCGAAGGACAAGTAACGCCGAAGGCGTTTACTAGTTTCAGCCCGCGGGTTGGAGCGCGAGCGAGAACCCTGGGAAGCAGTTCGGCAATTGGCGAACTCTTTCAGAGTTTCATCGCTCAGGCCAAGCTACCCAAGGTTCTCGCTCGCGCTCGAACCTTGGGCTCAAATTAGCCAACGCCTGCGGCGTTATTTGCTTCGGCACAAACTGCATCACGACTAGCTTCAGGGGTAGTGATGTAGTCAGTAACGCCGAAGGCGTTTACTAATTTCAGCCCACGGGTTGGAGCGCAGCGACAACCCTGGGATCGCGATTTGGAAGTTAGTCAAACGCTGAAAGCGTTCGGCAATTGGCGAACTATTTCAGACTTTCATCGCTCGGATCAGGCTACCCAAGGTTCTCGCTCGCGCTCGAACCTTGGGCTAAAATTAGCCAACGCCTTCGGCGTTACTGAAACTGCATCACTACCCCTTGCCCGATTTGCACGCTTTTGTGGGACGAGGGTGGTTGTTACGCAACCTTGGCGGGTCGGCAGTTCTGTCTTTCTGGAAACTGTCCGCAGCGGAGTCTATTTGGCGCGGTCACCAAGATACTGCGATACATCAGTCTCAACACGCTCGAATCTTCCAACTCCTTGAGAGCAGCCCACGTCTTCTGCCGCGATGCTCCGATTAGATTTGCCAGATCCTGCTGCGTGATTCCAATCCTGACAGGATGATCAGGCAATATCCCTGACTCACTCGCTACGAGGTCAATCAAAGCTTCTCTGACTCGCGTGGAGACATCATTGCAAATGACATTGAGCAACTGAGCTTCGGTCTTTTTCAACCTTCGGCCCACAGACTTGAGCAACTGCAACGACATCTCCGGATACGCGGTCAAGAGAGATTCGAAATCCTTTCGACGTATTTCACATAGCAGCGAAGTTTCGAGAGCCTGAGCTGAAGTCGTGCGCGGGATGCCGAGGATTGTACTTGTAACTCCGAAAATCTCGCCTGGGCCAATTATTTCATGCAACACTTCCTGGCCATCCTCGCCCAAGGCGGTGAGCTTCATCCGGCCTTTTTGAAGAACATAGATGCTGTCGGCGGGGTCGCCAAGCATAAAAAGCCAGTCACCACGGCCGCGTTTTGTTGTTCGCATCATTGAGTTGAAGCGATGCACTGCCTGCTGACTCATTCCCGTTAGCAGTTCGAGCCGGCTTGTAAACCAAGACCGTGAAAGATCGTGAGCAGTTTCTGTTGGTGGGTGCATGCTGATACTTCCTTGAGATCTGAACCGGCCTGAGCGACTACGGTCTAAGAATATTGAGCGTTGCGCTCACACTGCTGTTGCCAAGTGTGGCAGTGATAGTTACCGGGTTTTTACCTCCGCCCAATCTGCCCGTAAGCGTGGTGATAGCAAACGTTACTGAGTTTTTCCCCTCCGGCACGGTGACGCTTGGTGGAACCGTGGCCTTTTCCGTGTCACTACTTCTGAGCGTTATCGAGACTCCACCGGCAGGCGCCGCGCCGTTCAACGTGACGGTACCAGTCGAGCTGGCAGGCGCCGTCACTGTCGTTGGATCCACGGTTAGGTTCTCCAAAGTCGAACCCTCGGGGATTGTTACCGTCGCAGTAGCGCTGTTCGACAATGCCGATTGATTGCCCGCCGCATCAATAGCCGCCACTGCGTAGACGTGAGTTCCCAACTGATTAGGATCATTGAACGTCGTTCCCGCGACGGTACTGATCGGTGTTGCTCCATTGTCACGGAAGACTCTGTAGCCGGTTACACCAACGTCATCGGTCGACGCGGTCCACGAGAGTTCGATCGAACTGGTAGCCAGATTAGCGGTTGCTGTAAGAGCCGTCGGCGCGGTTGGTGGCGTCATGTCACCACCTGCAGCCGTGGCGCTGGCAATATTCGAGAGACTCGACTCATTGCCTGCCGCGTCTATCGCCGTCACTCCATAGCTGTGAGTTCCCGACGGTCCTGCATCAGAGAACGTAGTGCCGTTAACTGTAGTGATGGGAAGTGGCCCACCGTCACGGAAGATCCGGTAGCCAGTGACAGCAACGTTATCAGTCGCAGCCGTCCATGAAAGATCAATCGCATTGGTTGTGCTATTGAAAGTTGCTGTAAGGCCGGTTGGCGCTGTCGGTGGCGTTGTGTCGGTTGTCGTCGGCGCAACTTCGTTCTTGTAACGCGCCAGCGTTACATCAAAATCGTTGCGGAAAGCCCTTCCCGCTGCCACGACCTTTCCGTCTGATTGAATAGCTATAGCCTGGGCGACGTCCGTGTCGCGCGCGACATCAGTTGTTATTGTGCCGCCACTGCCAAAACCTGTATCGATCGTCCCATCAGAGTTGTAACGCACGAGAGCAAAATCAGGTGGTGTGGCGAATGTCTTGAACGCCGCGCCGGCCACAATGATCTTGCCGTCCGGTAAAAGCGCCAAAGCGTTACCTTGTTCGGTGGCGCTGTCTGGAAAAGGAATGGCGGTTTGTCCACCACTGCCGAAACTTGAGTCAAAACTGCCGTCCGAGTTGTAACGCGCCACAGCGATGTCCGTCGCAACCGGGCGCGTCGCGGTGTCGGAAGCAGTTCCCGCGACGACAAACTTGCCGTCGGGTTGCAGCACGACGCCATTCGCGTTTGCGCCGGCGCCGAAGAAATCAGTGATCTGCTTGCCGCCGCTGCCAAAGCCAAAGTCAGTGCTGCCATCAGTGTTGAAGCGCGCTAAAGCGAATCCGATATCCTGGTTGAAGCTGTCGTAGGAGGCGCTGCCGACGACGATGATCTTGCCGTCGGGTTGAAGAACCGCGCCGTTCGCTTGATCGAAGCTGCCGAAGAAATCAAAAACTACTTTGCCGCCCTTGCCAAAACTCCCATCGAGTGTACCGCTGGCGTTGTAACGCGCCAGAGCGAAGTCGAGGCCGCTGCCGGGAACGTCCGGATTGAAATCAACTGTTCCAGCGACGACGATCTTGCCGTCGGGTTGGACCATGATCGCGCTGGCTGCGGCAAAGTTGCCGCCGAAGCTGGTGGTGAGCGCGCCACCATTGCCGAAACTTGTGTCGGGTTGGCCGTCACTGCGATAGCGTGCCAACGCAAAGACGCGTGGTGTGCCGCCGCTGCCGGCGAGTTGAGCAAAACCGGCAACTACGATCCTGCCGTCGGGTTGAATTGCGATCGCGCTGATTGAATCGACGTTGCGGAAAAAATCAGTGGTGATCTTGCCATTCTTACCAAAGCGTTTGTCGAGCGAGCCGTTCGCGTTGTAACGCGCGACTATAAAGTCCTCGACAGTCTTCGAATTGCTGAAACTGGAACCGGCGGCAACGATCTGGCCGTTTGGCTGAATTGCAACAGCATTGGCCTGATCGATGTTTCCGGCGAAGTCGGTTCTAACGATGCCACTTGTTCCGAACGTCGAATCGAGATTGTTAGCCGTAGTCTGTGCCTGACTTACCAGTGCTGTGGTTAGTAGGACGATGATCGCTGCGACAACCCTATGCATGTTCTTTATCTAGCCTCCTATGGTTTATTAACTTTGCAAAAGTGCGGTGCTACAAGAGCAGGTGGGCCATGTGGCCCAGCCTGCTCTTATAGAATCCGTCAACCTATGGTCTGAGAATATTGAGTACGGCAGTCCTACCCGTTCCGGCCAGGGTCGCCGTGATGGTGACAGGGTTCTGACCTCCACCCAATTGTCCCGTCAAGGTTGTGACCGTGAAGTTCGCCGTACTCTGTCCAGCCTGCACGGTTACCGTAGCCGGTACCCTCGCTTTTCGTGTGTCACTGCTGGTTAGTGTGACGGTCAAGCCGCCCGCTGGTGCTGGACCACTTAAAGTGACGGTGCCCGTTGAAGGCGTGGGGGCCGTCACAGTAGTCGGGTTCAACGCAAGTGACACCAGAGCGCCTGCGAGTTGAGTTGTTGCGGTGGCGGTATTCGACTTCGCGGACTGGTTACCCGCTCCATCGAATGCCGAAACCTGATAACTGTGCGTAGAGTTTACCGCCAGGCCCGTGTCAGAGAATGACGTGGTAGTGACCGTGGCGATTTCTGTCGATCCGCCGTCGCGGAAGACTTTATAACCTGTAACAGCGAAGTTATCGGTCGAAGCGGTCCAATTCAGGTCGATAGTGGTTGTGCTCGAGCCCGTCGCCGTAAGACCTGTCGGATCGGTAGGCGGCGTAGTGTCGCTGCCCTGCGTCGAGGCCGTTGCCGTGTTCGACGCTACCGACAGATTATTCGCACCGTCAAAAGCCTTCACTGTGTAGCTGTGCGTTGAGCCGATCCCAAGACCGGTATCGGAGTAGTTGGTTGCCGAAACAGTGGCGATCGGAGTTGCCCCGCCGTCGCGGAATACGTTGTAACCAACGACATCAACATCATCGGTCGACGCCGTCCACGAAAGATTAATCGTGGTGGAGTTTGCTCCGACTGCAGTTAGGTTGGTTGGGGCACTTGGAGCTGTTGTATCGGGTGGCGTGCTGGCGGTCGCGGTGTTCGAGAAGCCCGAAAGATTTCCTGCACCATCGCTCGCGATCACTCGATAACTGTGTGACGAGAGTGGCGTAAGACCAGTGTCAGAAAAAGTTGTTCCAACTACCGACGCAATCGGCGACGGCAAGGTGTCGCGGAAAACCAGGTAGTTAGTAACAGCGACATTATCGGTCGAAGGCGACCATGCAAGATTGATCGTCGTCGGATTCGGGGCGGCCGCGACGAGATTGGTTGGAGCCGATGGCGCCGTTAGATCGCACACCGTGGGCTGCTTGAAGAAGTTAGTCGCAGTGATCGGCTGCAACGGTGGATTGGCCGGCGGCCATGGCAGCACAGTGGAGTTGCCGTTGAAATTGCCAATAGCGCCGTCGACGTAAGAGAGAATCCGGTTCGATGCGTTCGACAGCGGGCTCGCCGTGAAGTTCGGATCGTTGTATGGACCAGTCGGGACAGGAGCCTGCGCACGCGGATCGATGATTTCGAACGGGAATGGACTGAGTGGTTGCATCGTCGTCTCGCATGGGCCAATGCAGCCGCCGGGGCTGAGCCGCCGGTCGAGGTTCCACGGAATTCCGGAGAAGCTGAATGGAGTGTCGAGCGCATTGAGATCGATCTCTGTAAACTCCGGTGCGACAATGCCACCAAGACCCAGTCCCAACGGGAATAAGTACTCGCCGTTGGTTGCCGCGTTCCCGAGGATATCGATGGTCTTGAGGGAACCCGTTGCGTCAGCAAACTTGCGGCCCGTTCGCGTCATGATCTCGTGCGGAACAGGGCTGAGGATGCCGAACTGCTCCTCGAAGGTGCCGCCTGCAGGACACGGGTTCGAGGCGGCGAATCTGGGGTCGGCGCGCAGATGAGCACAGGGGTCAAGCTTCGGTTTAGTCGCGGGGACGAGGAAATCCACGTCGTGACGGATTTTCCAGATGTTGCCAGCGACGCCGGCGGCGAGACCGTTCTGCCCGCACGTACCTGCGCCTCCGGCATTGTCGCAACCCACCACCGTCGCGAGTGGAAACTCATGAGCATGGTTGTTGGTGGGATCGTAATGAAGCGACCAGATCATGACGTCTGTGTTCAGACTTGCGAAGCCGATGAAGAGGGTTCGCGCGCGTTGGTTTTGAAAGCCCGGAGCGTCAATGCCCACCTCGTCGAGAGTCAGGTAGTCGGGTTGGCCGGCGACATCCCTCGTGCCGAGCGCACGACTGATCATCGTGGTGTGCGCGGATAGGAATCTCACGTCATTGATTGTCTCGAAGTTGCCTTCAGCTTCGACGCTGTCTCCGATCTGAATTGGAGCGAGGCGCCTCGAGTCGGCAACGATCAAATCAGGCGTGCGATTGGTGGACGGACAGAGCAGATCACCGGTGCCCGTAGCGGAGCTCTGAGTCGTGAGCGTCTCGGTCGTGTTGCCGTCGGCGTCGAGATCAAGAGTATCAACGAACGTACGCGCGACTGTGCTCGGGATACAACTGGGAACGCCAGTTGAGAAAGTGTTTGTATAGTTGTCCCGATCAAGTGTGAAACGCGGGTCGGGACTACAGTTAACCGAACCGGCCTGGCAGCCGAGTCCCTGTTGAACCGTGTGCCGGTTATTGGGATCGTTGAGACGGACCATCACGCCGGTGTTGGCGTCATTCGCATTGCCGTTCAGGCGAAAGTAACCATCGGTGTAACTGATGTAAGTGACGTTACCTTTCACCTTGTCAACACCTTTTTGTATAAAGACGTCGCCGGCGATGACGTTTCCGGCACTGGTGCGGTTGGCGTGAATAGTGGCAATGGCGCCTGTCTTGTTGGCGTTACAGAAATCTGCCTTCGCCAAGCCGCTCTCAGCCCGCTGCAAACACGCGGCAGGGGCCTGGGCGAAGATCTGGTTCAGGGTTAGACGGTTGGCCGGCAAATCCATCAGCAGGTTGCGGGGGATGATGATGTTCTGTCCTCCGACAACGACGACGCCGCCGGACCATGGATCCTTCTGGCTGTTAAGTGTGAGACGTTCGATCTCACCTGTGATTGGGGCCGCCGACGCGGTTTGCGCTTGTGCTGTGCCGGCGGGCAAGGACAGAAATGCGAACAACACCAGTAGCATGGCGCTGCTTAACAATTGAACGCTCCGATAAAAACATCTGGAGTGATTGGTTTTCGCGAGGAAACTCAGCTTTCGTGCTGTTCCAGCGTTAAAGTTGGTGGGACTCACCTTCATGGGAATTCTCCTTCGTTCTTTTCTTTTAAGACTTATGATTGCCTCGCATCAGAGTGATCGCTATTACAAAAGTAGGAAGGGGAAACCGTCGCATTCCGATATCGTTCTTGAGGTGGAGGATCTAATCCTGACAGAGACAGACCTCCAGCTAGAGCCGGAATAGTGCGGCTACTTCCTCGCTAAAAAGGATTTCGTTTGTCCCGGATTCTTGCTGAGTTTAATTACGCCCGAGAGCTAATCCGCTTGACGAAAACCGGGTCGGCAAAACCGTTCAAGCAATTTAGGTTGAGAACGTTAGAAAGCTTCTCGTTGCGAGAGGTAGGAAGGGCAACGTTCATGCCCGAAGGTAAAATGTGGTTATTCGCCCCAAATTTGAGTTTTCTGTAGTGAACCGAAGAAAATGTGTTTCATCCGGAGTCACCAATCACGAGCCAATTTGTTTTACTTTGAACCGGCTTCGTTCCTGTGAGGTTTCACTGACAATCAAATACCCGCTTCCGGAAGATCCTGATTCCCTTTCAACCTTGATACCGAATTTCTTCAACTTACGGTAAAAAGTGGGTCGATGGACGCGGAGAATCTCTGCGCTTTTTTTCACGTTGCCGCTGGTTCGTTCAAGCGTCTGAAGGATTACATCACGCTCGATTTCTTCCAACGACAGAGATGGGGGAGCAAAAACGCGATTAGGTGTAATCGGGAAGTCCTGTAGTTCATCCGGGAGATCCGCAACCGTTAATTCATCTCCCTGACAGAACAGCACGGCGCGCTCGATAACGCTCTCCAGTTCACGTACATTCCCGGGCCAGTCATAGTGAGTCAGTCGCGTAACAGTATCTTGCGATATGTTTCCGATGCTTTTCTCATACTGCTGGTTAAAGCGTTGGAGTAAGCGTTTTGCCAACAGGATTATGTCGTCTCGACGTTGCCGCAAAGGTGGTACCTTGATCTTGATCGTGCTAATGCGGAAATAAAGATCTTTTCGCAGGACTCCCTGTTTCAATAGCAAGGAAGTGTCACGGTTAGTGGCGGACACGAGACGAAAATTGACTTCGATCTCGCGCTCGTCTCCCAGCCTGCGAAGTTTACGTTCCTGCAAGACTCGCAGAAGTTTGGTTTGCAGATGCGCAGGCATTTCCGCGATTTCATCCAGCAGGAGTGTGCCTCCTTCAGCCACTTCGATCAGGCCTCGCTTATCGCGCTGCGCTCCCGTAAACGCGCCTTTCTTATAGCCGAATAATTCGGATTCAATGAGCTCATGCGGAATGGCGGCGCAATTGATGCTGACGAATGGTCCGGAGACGCGAAGGCTTTCGGTGTGAACCGCCTTCGCAATCAATTCTTTTCCTGTGCCGCTCTCGCCTTCAATCAGCACTGACGCGTCAGATGGTGCTGCTGTACGTATCGTCTCGTGGATTCTTCGTATCCTTGGATCGCGGCCGACCAAGCCGAACAATTCGCTGTCGCCTACCAGCGAACGTTTAAGTGTTTGATTCTCGATCCTCAGGGCCGCGAACTGTAAAGCCCTCTCGACCAGAGCCAGCAACTGATCCGGCGGATGAGGTTTTTCCAGATAGTAATAGGCGCCTCGCTTGATGGCTTCAATCGCTATCTCAATCGAGCCAAAGCCGGTCATCAGTATGACTTCAGTATCCGGAGTTTGTTTTTTGATGTGCGTGATCAGATCAATGCCGGTGCCGTCGGCTAAGCGCAGATCGGTGATGACCAGGTCGAACGAACGGCTGCTTAGAACCGACTTGGCCTCGACAATACTATTTGTCGTGAGCGTCTCATAGCCTGCCGTCCTGAGAATCGTGGCCAGCGCTCCCGTTATGCTCCTATCGTCATCAACGACGAGTATTGTGTTGGGCAAATGTGCTTTCACTTTCGTGTTTCTGAACTGGTAAGTTGATCGAAACCCGAGTCCCTTCACCAAATCTGCTCTCAACCGAAATCTTGCCCGCGTGTTCTTCAATGATTTTTTTAGCGTACGGCATACCGAGACCCAGCCCGCCGGTCTTATCAGAGTTGAACGGTTCGAAGATCTTGTTAACTCGCTCTGCAGTCATTCCCGATCCCGTATCCTTTATTTCCAGCGAGAGCGTTTCTCCAGCAGTGGCGGTGGTGATGCTTAGGATCCCGCCTGTAGGCATCGCCTCGACCGCATTGAGAAGAAGGTTCAGCAAGGCTGCGCGGATGCAAGCCTCATCAAGCATGGCTGTTGGGTTTGAGTCACAGCGATTAAACTCAACCTTAATCCCGTTCGCGGATATTTGTGATTCGACGAGCTTGAGGACAGCGCTAACTACGCTATTCAGCTCCACCGGTTTCAACGCCAGTTTCACAGGTCGAGCGAAGTCAAGAATCTGCTCGGTGGTACTCGTCAACTGGTTGATCGTTTTAATGATATTGTCGAAAACTTCAACCTGGTCAGCGGCCAGTTTCCCTGCCAACTGTTCTTTGAGATGCGTTGAATAAAGCAACAAACCGTAGAGTGGATTCCTAACCTCGTGTGCTACTTGCGCCGCCACTCGGCCAAGGGCCGCGACCTTCTCACTGTGGGCCAGGCGGTCGTGCGCTTCGACTAACTCGGCTGTGCGCTCGGCCACGCGCGCTTCCAAATCCGCCGCGCGCTGTTTGAGTTCCAGTTCAAGACGGCGCTTCTCAGAGCTCAGAAGTTTCTTCTCAGTCGCACGCCCTACCGCCTTTAGGAGTACTTCTTTAACGACCGGTTTCGCGAGGTAATCGTAGGCTCCCGCGCGCACGATTTCAGGAATGACGGAAAGATTCGGTTCACCCGTGATCATGATCACGGGGACGTACGACTCGCGGGAGTTGATCTCCTGGAGAAGCTCTATGCCGCTGCGGCCAGGTAGATTGATATCTATAACGGCCACGTCGAAGCTCGCACTAAGATGCAGAAGCGCACTCTGGAAATCGGCGGCCGCGAAGACTTCGTAGCCGGCGCGCTTCAGGAACTCGGTCAAAGTCAGGCGAAGGCTGGGTTCGTCATCGACCAGCAGGACCCTAAACATACTGATGCTCCGCTTGGGCCACGATTGGCAACTCTATCTGGAAGCGCGTATAACGGCCTTCTTCGCTCGAGACTGTAATCGTCCCGCCGTGATCCCTGACGATGCCAAAGCTAATCGAGAGGCCGAGACCTGTACCGCCCGAGTCGCGGCGCGTCGTGAAGAAAGGATCGAAAACCCTTTGCATGTCCTTGCGGCTTATTCCAGTGCCGTTATCGTAAAACTCGAGCCGCACAAGCTCTCCCTGGCTGTGCCCGTTGCCGATCTTCTCCACTGGGTGAGCCTTGATACGAAATATTTTTTCCTCAGTCGCGTCGGTCCGCTTGGCCTTCAGTGCGTGGTGGGCGTTGCTTATCATATTGACAATGACCTGGCGCAAGCGCGAGACGTCACCACGCACCGGTGGCAGGTCGGGCGCGGTATCAATCTCGACGCGGACTCCGTCCTTCTCGAGTTGGCGGCCGAAAAGCGCTATTGATGTGTCAATCATCTCGGCGAGGTTCACTTGTCGCTGCTCGTTCTCATCATGACGCGCAAACGTCAGCAGCCCGCGCACGATCTCCGCAATGCGTCCGCCTTCGTCAATGATGCCGTCGATCATTTGGTGCTCAAATTCCGTCCGTGCGACCGGTTCATCTTTAAGGAGTTGTGCGAAGTTGATGATGCCGTTGAGAGGGTTATTGATCTCATGGGCAATGCCGGCCGAAAGCTCGCCCAGCGAAGCCAGTTTGGCGGACTCATAAAGCTGCCGTTGCATCTCTTCTTTCTCATCTTCCAGCCGTTTGCGTGTAGAGAGGTCCCTAAGCAGCAGTATCATGAGGCGCTCATTGTTGGCTGAGATAGTGCTGAAGGAAAGACTGACGAAACGAGTATCGCCGGTCCCAGTTCCCAGCATCAGCTCTACCTCGCTAACGTCAGGGCTCGCGAACAGTCCTCCAATATCGTTGGGCGGTTGGCCATTGCTGCCTTCAGCGACGCGTCGAGCCAGCAGTTCGCGCACATCCTTTCCTGTAAGCTCGCGTGCTTCAGATCCGAGAGTCTTGGCAAACTCGCTATTTACCTCGATGAGCTTGAAGTCCGCGCCGTGGACGACGCCGATACCGTCGTGAGCATGCTCGAAGAGGGCGCGATAGCGTTGCTCGCTCCCGATGAGCCGCCGCTGCTGGCGGTCGACCAGCATCAGCAGAATACTGACGACGACCACGTCGACGGTCATCGAGATAAAGAAATGCTCGGTCCTCTGCTCGATCTTCCAACGCGAGTCAGCGTTTTCAGGGCCGGTATAACGCCGCTCGACCCAGGCATAAAACGGTGGCCGCAAGACTTTCTCCCAGGTAGCAATCACGACCATGGTCAGTGCTGAAGTCAGCACAGTAAAGAAGATCACTAGTCTGAGGTTAGGTCTCTTTGTCATTGTTAAGTCCCGACATTTATGGGAGGAGCTTCTGAGCGCAGCAACTTAGTTTAGGATTCGAGGGAGCGTGTTGCAAGGATTCTAGCAAGTTGTGCTAACAGCATACAACCCGGAGAGATTGGTGGGAGGAAAATGCTGGTGTTAGGAAATTTTGGAGCGGGCGACGGGATTCGAACCCGCAACCCTCGGCTTGGGAAGCCGATGCGCTACCGTTACGCCACACCCGCTCACGTTTGTGAGCAAGAAGATAACACGAATCCGCGTTAATCCGTTAAATCCGTGGCTAAATACTTCTTCACGAGATCGTCCCAACGACCCTGTGATTTCAAGATCAATTCCACGACCTCGCGAACGGCGCCGCGTCCGCCGCGCGCGGTTGTGACATAGTGCGCGTGTTCGCGAGTCTCCGCTGCTGCATCAGCCACCGCAATAGCCAACCCCGATCGCAACATCAGTGGAATGTCATTTAGATCGTCGCCAACAAACGCAACTTCCTCATTCGAGACTCCAGCCTGGTCCAACGTCTCTGCAAATGCCTGGAGTTTATCTTCACGTCCCTGCCAGACGAACGACATGCCGAGCCCCTCAGCACGTCTCTGGACCGCGCTCGAGATGCGACCCGAAATGAGGCCCGATTTCAATCCGGCACGATGGAACAACTCGATTCCTAGTCCATCACGCGTGTGAAAGGCCTTCTGATCCTCTCCGTTTTCGAGCAGCCAGATATGACCATCGGTCAACACACCATCACAATCCATCAACAATAGCTTGATCCTGGCAGCGCGTTCGTGAAGGTCAGGTTCGTTCATAAGCGCGGATGGCTTAACGTACCTCAAAAAGCTCGATGCCGGAAAGTTTCAAACCAGCAGGCGTGCGCGCAAGTATTAAAACAGCGGTACCCGAACCGGTGGTGCCGAGCTTACTCGCACGAATTTGCACATCGGCAGCGATCAGGTTTGCATTGAGTTGTTCAGTGCGGACGACCTTCGTTTCCCACAAGTCGGTGCCGATGCTCGCATTAATGAACCTCACCAACTCACCAGAAACAATGCGCGACTCCAACTCCGCTTTCTTATTACTCACCACCGCCTGCGAGAGTTGTGTGACGAACGCACGCGCAGCCTCATCAACCGGTGGCGCGTTGTTCGCCGCGGCTTCCGCGCGGATCCGCGCAGCGCGCGCAGCAAGTGATGAAGGATAATCACGACTCGCCAACACCGCCGCGTTAAAGAACTTCGCGGCTTCCGCCGGTTGATTGCGCTTCATCGCAATCTCGCCGAGCCCGATGTTGGCCCAAGCGAGCGTAGCCGCAAATGGAAGCGGCTCGTCGAGCGCCGCACGAAAAAGTTTCTCAGCCTCATCGTTCCTGTTCTGACCAAGCAACGAGCGCGCAAGAATGATCTGTGCTTCCTGAAAACGTGGCGCAGTCGTCAGCATCGCCCGCGCGGTGGCTTCCGCTTTGACGAAATCCTGTGCACCCAATTGCAACGATGCTTCATTCAACGCCTGCGAGAGATCCTTGCCGCGCGGCACCATATCGTTGCCGTAATCGACTTGCGGATAAAGCTTTTCAGGATCGACTTCCGCGCGAACAATCTTTGCCGGAGTCTTAAACACAGCCTCGCCAAAATTTTTCGCAGGCACCGTCGCTTCCGCCAGCACCTGTTCACCGCGCTCGGTTGTTCCGGCGACGCTCACCGTTACATCAATCGAACCGAGGTTACGAAGCGCTGAAACCCATTCAGCACCGCGTTGTTGTGGCACACCGATCATCAGATCCGTGTCAACCACCTGATCGAGTTGCTGGTCCATCAATGTCTTCAGACCCTCGCCTCCACGCGCGGCGAGTGTTTCGCGCAAAGCTGAAAGCGTCAGGCCGTTCGGGTCACTCTTGCCGGCCGCAAGCGCCGCGCGCAAGACCGCGACCAAACCCTCATGTCCCAATTTTCGATCGATCAAGCGCCAGAACATCGCGCCGCGATTCGGCACCGAAGCAAAATAGGTACTATCCAACGGAGTCGTGTGCGCCAACGGACCATCACGTTGCGCGACCGTCACGTAAGCCAATCGCTGTCGATACAACTCTGATTTGACGGCATCTGGTCCAAACTGCTTCTCCAGAAACTGCGTAGCAAGAAAGCGAACCAATCCGTCGCGCAAAACGCCGCCGCCCTCGCCGCTGATCTGCGTTTGACCTCCGATCCATAAATGCGCAATCGCTTCAGAGATCGAAAGTGCTGTCGCGGCATCGATTTTTGGCAAGCGCACTGTGTCTGCATCGAAGAGCACTGTTCCGCTATCACTGAAACCAGCACCACGTCTGACTGCGACCAAACGGATCGGCACATCAGGCGCTGTACCAAGAGCTGCCGCATAAAACGCGCGTGCCGCGGCTGCAAATGCAATCAGCGCCTCTGCCCGCTTGCGCTCTTCAGCCCCGAGACCTTTTTCAAGTAAGACCGCGATGCCTTTTCCGTCTGCTGCTCCTTCGACTCTGTCCCAGTCGCCTTGAACAAAAAACGGCTGGCCGTGCAGCGTTTGTTCAAACCCGATGGAGCCAGTTGGACCAGCTTTCTCACCACCGGAAGAGAGCACGTTGGGAACATTGACAGTCAAATGAAACGGCGCGGTGTCTGCGCCTCGCACGGAGTAAGGCGTGTTCGGCATCGGATACCAGAACGCCAGCGGAAGAAATTCCGTCCCGATTGGACTGATCGCCATCAATCCGGTGTTGCTCTCAACCGGGAGAGCATACGTTACCGCGGCCGTCACGCTGGAGTTAGGCGCGACCGAATTGGGCAGTGAAATCTCGATGCGTTGAAGATCACCGCGCGTTTCCTGACCTGGTCTGAAGTTTGCCGCCGCACCGCCGACAGTTACCGATTTCACACTTGCTTTGGAATTAAGACGAACAGTAAGAGTTCGACCTGGTCCATTACCGACATTCGTGGCGTTGACGGTCGTCGTCGCATTTAACGCGCGCTGGTCTTGCTGCACGTTAGCGTTCACGTCAAACGAATTAACCTGCCAGACGACGGTTGTCTGCGCACTTGCTTCGAACGCAAGGCACAAAATGAGAGTCAATAAGAGAAGAATTAGTTTCATGTTAGGAAAAGCAGCCACGAATGAACACTGATAACACGGATCAGATTCATTGTGCGCCGCGAACGAGATTATGAATGTCGCGCAGCATTAACAGGAGCGGCTCAAGACGATTCAACGGCAGCGCATTCGGGCCATCTGATAACGCCTTCTCTGGTCGATCATGCACTTCCATGAAAACCGCATCCACTCCACAAGCGACACCTGCGCGCGCCAGCGGTTCGATGTATTCCGATTGTCCACCCGTTGCATGGCCGAGACCGCCGGGCAGTTGCAATGAATGCGTCACGTCAAACACGACGGGCACGCCAAACTCGCGCATGATCGGAAACGAGCGCATATCGACCACTAGATTGTGATAACCAAAACTCGCGCCGCGCTCCGTCAACATCAACTTTTCACAACCAACTTCACGAGCTTTATCGACGATGTTGCGCGCGTCGGACGGCGCCAGGAATTGTCCTTTCTTGACGTTGACCGCCTTTCCGGATTTTGCCGCAGCGATGATCAGATCAGTTTGCCGCGAGAGAAAGGCCGGGATTTGCAAGACGTCGACGACTTCCGCCACTCGCTCGACCTGCGGGACCTCGTGCACGTCAGTGAGCACTGGGACACCAACCTCTTCTTTGACGCGTCGAAGCACTTCCAACCCGGCTTCCATTCCAAGACCGCGGAAGCTCTTGATTGACGATCTGTTTGCTTTATCGAATGAAGACTTGAAGACGTAATCGAGGCCTGCGGTGGCGGCGCGGTCGCGGCACTCGCGGGCCATCATCAGCGCGTGTTCGGGAGTTTCAATAACGCAAGGGCCGGCGATGATCGTTAGCCGCCCGTCTCCGAAAGTCGCTTTGCCGACGGAAAAAGGTTTGGTCATGGGTGGCAGAAGATTGCCTTTGAACCTCTCTAAACGAGCGCCTCCTTGGAGTGCGGCGGCTTGACGCCGCTTTGGCCTCGATGAAGCCTGATCGATAACAAAGCGGCGTCAAGCCGCCGCACTCCAAAGAGGCGCTCAATCAACACCCGAGTATACGCTTGACCTTGTCTAGAAATGAACTGCGCGTGATTGGTCCGTCTGTCGCAGTCTTTTGAGGCTTGCCGCCCAATACTTTGATCTCGTTCGACCCCGAACTCAGCGCGCGCTTCTCACGCAGACGCGAAATGTCAACAACCAATCGTCCTGACGGCGATTCAACACCAGCATCGCGCAATGTCTCGATGTCGGGCGCACTCTTGAATGCGTGATACTCCAGGCCTAAGCGCTCAGCCGTTTCCAATAGTTCGCTCCTGAACTCACGCGCATTCGCCGGTCGATCGCTCGGTTGTTTCTCGAGCGCACGCAATACGACGCGTTCGATGTCTTCAGGAATCGCAGCGACGATCTCGCGCGGCGAATGCGGTTGATCGTTCGCATGCTTTTGCGCAATCTCCTCACGTGTCGAACCCGTAAATGGCGCCATGCCGGTCAACATCTCGTAGAGAATTACGCCCAGACTGTAAACATCCGCAGCCGGTGTTAAGTCGGCGCCGTTTGATTGTTCCGGCGCCATGTAACGTGGCGTGCCGATTACTGAACTTCGCTGGGCCAATGTTGTCTCGTCGTCGTTGTCGAGCTTATCCGCAGCGAGCTTGGCGATACCAAAGTCGAGTACTTTGACGACCGCTGGTTGATTCGCGCTTTGCGTGACGAGAATATTCGACGGCTTTAGATCGCGATGAATGATTCCGGCTTCATGCGCCGCGGCGACTGCGTCCGCAGCTTGCAGCATCATCGAGATGGCGCGTGCGGTTTCGAGTGGCGCTTCCCTGCTGAGGATCTCGCGCAGTGTGCGACCTTCGAGCAATTCCATCACGATGTAAACGCAACCTTCGGAAGTTTGGCCGAAGTCGGTAACTGACACTGCATTCGAATGCTGCAACATCACCGCAGCTCGGGCTTCCATTTGAAAACGAACTCGTGCCGCTTCGTCTGCCACCAAGCGCTGATGCAAAACTTTGATCGCGACGGGCCGATCCATCAAAAGATGACGTGCACGATAGACTGCGCCCATGCCACCTGCGCCAAGACGTTCTTCGACACAATACTTCTCGTCGAGCGTTCGGCCTACAAAAGGATCCTTGGTCTCGATCATCTGTTATTCGCCACAAAAAGGCACAAGAAGGCGCAAATGTGAAGTGAGGTTATTCTGGGCAAGCTAATCGCCGCTGGTGGCGGTCAATCGTTCGTGAACCACCAGATCGACTTCTCCATTCTTCTCCATTGAGGTCTCAGAGTGCAAACGATTTTCGTAAGCGGCCCGCACAAACGACGCAAACAGCGGGTGAGCATTTAGCGGCTGCGACTTGTATTCAGGGTGAAATTGGCAGCCGACAAACCACGGATGCACGTCGCGTGACAGCTCGATCATTTCCACAAATTTGCCATCCGGTGAGACACCGCTGAAAACCAAACCCTCTTTTTCGAGTCGCTGGCGAAACTCCGGATTGAACTCATAACGATGTCGATGACGTTCGCTGATCTCGTCTGCACCGCCGTAAATCTCCTTGACCAACGAGCCCTGCGCCAGACCGCACGGCCACGCTCCGAGACGCATCGTGCCTCCCAGCTCTTCGACGTCAACCAGATCACGTAACTTGAAGATCACCGGATGCGGTGTTTCGAGGTCAAACTCAGTCGAGTCGGCATCTTTCAGTTCGCAAACGTTACGCGCATATTCAATGCAGGCAGTCTGCATTCCCAGACAAATGCCAAAAAACGGCGTGCGGGTTTTTCGTGCGTAATAGATCGCGCGAATCATCCCGGCAACGCCGCGTTTCCCAAATCCGCCAGGAACCAGAATCGCATCGAAGTCTCGCAGTCGATCTTCGTAATCGTCGTCCATCAACTCTTCCGATTCGATCCATTTCACGTCAACGCGCAGATTGTTTGCCACACCGCCGTGCGTCAGCGCTTCGCGCAACGACTTATACGAGTCTTCAAGCTCGACGTATTTACCGACAATCGCGATCGATGCTTCGCCGCCCGAGGGCTCGCGGATCGTCGCCACCAGTTCGCGCCATTCGGAAAGATCTGCCTGCGCTGTCTGTGCCTCAAGATGCAATTGCGACACGATCAAGTCGTCGAGGCCCTGTTCGTGAAACGCGAGTGGTACTTCGTAAATCGTGTCGACGTCCTGCGCGCTGATCACCGCGCTCTCTTTCACGTTGCAGAACAGGGCGATCTTCGAACGCAACTCGCGCGACAGCGATTTTTCTGATCGACACAAGAGAATGTCAGGCGCGATACCGATCTCGCGCAGGTCGCGCACGGAGTGTTGCGTCGGTTTGGTTTTTAGTTCGCCGGCCGCGGCGATGTAAGGAACGAGTGTTACGTGAATAAAGAGCGCGTTGCCTGTGCCTTCCTCGTTTCCCATCTGGCGAATAGCTTCGAGAAACGGCAGCGATTCAATGTCGCCTACAGTGCCGCCGATCTCGACGATAATCACGTCGGGTTTGTCGTTCTCGGCGACTTTGCGCACTGCGTCCTTGATCTCGTTGGTAATGTGTGGAATGACCTGAATCGTTTTGCCGAGATAGTCGCCACGGCGTTCCTTGTCGATTACTGAAAGATAGATTCTTCCGGTGGTCCAATTGTTGGCTTGTGATAGATGAGCGTGAGTGAAACGCTCGTAATGGCCCAGGTCGAGATCAGTTTCGGCGCCGTCGTCAGTGACAAAGACTTCGCCGTGCTGGAAGGGCGACATTGTTCCCGGATCGACGTTGATATACGGATCGAGTTTGATCAGCGCCACACGCAGACCTCGGCTCTCGAGTAAGCAACCGATTGACGAGGCCGCCAGGCCTTTACCAAGACTGGAAACCACACCGCCGGTAATGAAGATATATTTAGGCATCTGGTTCTCCCTTAATTAGCCACCAAGAGGCACAGAAAGCACAAAAGAGTTAAACAATGCTCTGATTTTTTCCAGGTCGTCAACCGTGTCGACGCCGATTGAAGCCGTGCATGCGGCAACGACCTTGATCTTCACGCCATGGGCCAACGCTCGCAACTGCTCGAGCGCTTCGATCTTTTCAAGCTGCGACTGCGGCCACTTCGTAAACTCCAACAACACGTCTCGTCGATAAACGTACAAGCCGGTGTGCTTGCGAAAGAGTTTCAACAGCTCCGGCTCGTTTTGCAATGCAGCATCTGCTGAGCCGTGCTTTTTCACTGCATCGCGAGGATAAGGAATCGGCGAACGTGAAAAGTAAACTGCGTTTTCGTCGTCGTCCACGACGACTTTCACTAAATCCGGATTGAGCAGATCGGCTTGCGATTCAATCGGTTCCCAGGTGGTGACGATGCCCGCGCCGTTTTGCGCGATCTCAAGCATCATTGTCTCAACCGCGCGTTCGATCGTGGCGGGCGAGATTAACGGTTCGTCACCTTGGACGTTAACGATTATCTCGGCGTCGGGAATTGTGGCCGCTACTTCAGCAACGCGATCGGTTCCACTTGTGTGATTGGGAGAGGTCAGCACGGCCTCGATATCGTTTGCCCGGACTGCATCGAAGATTGCCTGACTGTCAGTGGCAACGATGACGCGGTCGACGTTGCGAGCCGCGCGTGCACGTTCGGCGACCCAGCAAACCATCGGTTTTCCGGCGATTTCGATTAACGCTTTTCCTGGGAGACGGGTCGACGCGAGGCGAGCTGGAACGATTGCGACCGTGCGATTCACGGGGCAACAGCTTAGCTTGCTTCAGCGACTAGTGTCAATGAAAGCAATCCACAGATTACGCGGATCACTTTTTGCGCGTCGCCGCGGCCTTCTTGGCTGCCCGCGAACGTGATGCGGCCGAACGTTTCTTTGCCGCCGTGCGCGCCTGGCGCGAGAGTGATTTCCGCGAGGCAGCGCTGTGCCCTTCTCGCTTCAAAGCCTTCGACGTCGCACGCGAGCGCTTCGTCGATTTAGCGGATTTCTTTCCACTCTTCGCTTTGCGCATGTCACGCGCAGCCTGCTCTTTCACCTCTTCAGAAGAGCCTGGCGATGGTGGCAAGTCAACACCGGCGCGACGCGCTTTCGAAAGTCCGATCGCGATCGCCTGCTTAGTTGATCGTGCACCGTGCTTGCCTTCACGAATGTGATCTATCTCTTCATGCACGAACTCACCGGCTTGCGTGCTCGGTGATTTTCCTTCTTGTTTATCTCGCTTGGCTCGTTCGAGTGTCTCCTTCTCTGGCATTAGCCTAGCCTTTCTGTCTTGAATGAAATTGAAACAATTTCACACGCGCGCGTACCACTAGCACACACCAAGCCGGGTTTTGCTAGCGCGCGATGATGATCAATTCGCCAATTAGCAAGGTGTATTCCCGAAGGGTCGTCAATCGCTCGGCTGGTCTTGGATTTGCGCGCGAAATCACAAAAAGGGGGACAACTGAATTATGAACAAGGCATTAGTATTTGGCGCAGGACTCGGCTTGGGAACTGGGCTTATGTATTTACTCGATCCCGATCGAGGTAAACGACGACGCGCACTTTTGCGTGACAAGTGTGTTTCGGCCGCACGAAAAACGGGCGAGGCATTCGAGTGCACTGCGCATGACTTACGCAATCGCAGTCGGGGAATCATCGCCGAGATCCAGTCGCGCTTCTCTTCCGAGCCGGTGGATGACGCGGTGCTTATAGATCGCGTGCGTTCGAAACTGGGTCGAATAGTCTCGCATCCAGGCGCAATTCAAGTGACTGCACAAAACGGCAACGTGACTCTCGCCGGTCCGATTCTCACCGCCGAAGTACCTGAGCTGCTGACATGTGTAAAAAGTGTTGCGGGCGTGAACGACGTTATCGACAGTCTCGAACTACATGAAGAAGCTGGCAATCATCCGGCACTGCAAGGCGGGCGCGAACGTCAGGGCACTCGCTTTGAGTTTTTCCAGGAGAACTGGTCACCGACGCATTGAAGCAAGGCCACAAAGAGGCACACAAGGGTTTTCATGCAGCTTGCATACTTCTTGTGCCTCTTTGTGATCCCATCTGATCACCAGCAACATCACAGAACGCCTGGACCACGGCCGGATCAAACTCCTTGCCAGAACCACGTCGTAGTTTCTCGATTGCACTCTCATCCGTCAGCGCCTGATTTTCATCCCTCGGGTTTATCAGCAAGTCGAACTCTTTCGCCACTCGCAGCAGGCGTACAGCTAACGGAATCTGATCGCCGATGAGGCCGAGCGGCCCCCCACTTCCGTCAAAGTTTTCGTAGTGATAACGAATCATGTCGGCGGTATCTCTTAACTCGTGCACGCACGACAGAACCTCGTCCGCACCGGCTGCACCGAGATCGTGAAGAAACGATGCCGCGGTCATGTCAGCAAAAATGTCTTCACTCAAATTAAAACGCGCACCGAGAAGTTCGGCGTACTTATTGACACGAACAGCGTGCAGCGCGAGGTATGGATCCTTGAGGTGTAAGACGGCGGCCACGGCTCGCACCAGTCCCGACCTCATCTCTTTCAGGCGAGCTTCGAGTCGTTCGTTGGTCGCGGCGAGTAAATGCTGGCGCCTGTTGTTCTCGTAATGCTCAACTGCACGACTAACGCGCAGTTTCAGATCGTCGTTATTCCACGGCTTGCTGACATACATGTAAACGAGACCGCAGTTCACTGCTTCGACCAGCGCTTCGAGATCGGTATAGCCAGTCAGGAGAATTCGGACCATGTGTGGCCGGCGCGCGGCGCTTCGCTTCAGCAGCTCGATGCCGGTCATCTGCGGCATACGTTGATCGGAAATGATCACCGCCACCTCGTGCTGGTCCAAAATGCTGATCGCCTCTTCGCCGGAGGACGCCGTCAAACAGTAGTAATCGTCGCGAAACAGCCGTTCTAACAAGCGAATGTTCGGCGTTTCATCGTCAACAATCAAAAGTTTATAAGTCATGTTGCTCCTCTTTATTCTGCGACGGAGGTGGTCCATCGATAGGAATCGAAATGCGAAACTTCGTGCCCGCGCCGGGAATGCTCTCGACATCAATCGTCCCGCCATGCTTTTCGATGATTCCGTAAGTGATCGACAGGCCCAGTCCGGTGCCTTCGCCAACTGGCTTGGTCGTAAAGAAAGGATCGAAGATCCGGTGAAGCTGCTCGGGCTCGATTCCACAACCTGTGTCGCTGATAGTGATTACCACTGATTCCCCAACGACTCTGGACGAGATCTTCACTTCTCCCTGGCTCTTGATCGCTTGCGCAGCGTTCACCAACAGGTTGGTCCATACCTGATTCAACTGGCCCGCATAACAGTACACCAGTGGTAACGCCCCATACTCTCGATTTAGACGAACGCGACCTGAACCGTAATAAGGCGAGAGCAGCCGAATAGTTGAATCGATACTCTCGTGCAGATCGACTCGCTTGAACTCCGCGTCGTCTATGCGCGAGAAAAGCCGCAGGTTTTTTACTACGTCGCGGATACGTTCGGCGCCTTCGATACAGTCGGCGATCATCGAGCGCAAGTCCGGAAGCAGAGCATCGTAGCCGATTTCCTTCTTCGTCAGTTGCAACTCCGCTGCTTCATCAGGAGGAAGCGAGGCGCGTTCGAAGATTGAAAGCACCAGTTCGAGACGGCCGAGATAACCTCGAAGCAAGGCCATGTTGCCGATGATGAAGCCTGCAGGATTGTTCAGTTCGTGAGCGACGCCGGCGGCAAGCTGGCCCAGTCCGGCCATCTTCTCGCTGTGAACGATTTGCGCTTGTAGGCGTTCGAGTTGGGCTTTTCGCGCGGCCAGTTCGATGTTTTGGCGCTCGAGATCAGCGCGATAGCTTCTGGCGGTCAACATCAGTTCGCGACGTTCAAGCGCACGCTCGACTGAAAAGCCAAGCACCTCGAGCTCGCAAGGCTTCGTCAGATAATCAACCGCGCCGAGTTGCAACGTGTCTCTGATCCGCTGTGGGCGATCGATACCGGAGATCATGATCACGGCTGTATCCGGATAACGACTGCGGATCTCGCGCAACAACTCGACGCCATTCCGGCCAGGCATCTGGATGTCAGTTATCACGAGCGCGTAGGTGTCTTCGGCGAGATGGACCAGGGCTTCATCACTGGAGGCCGCTGTCTCGCACAGATATTTCTCGCCCAGAAAGGCAGTAAACATCCTTCGAATGAGGTCCTCGTCGTCGACGACCAGGATGCGTTGTGCTGAGTGATCCGGCGTTGCAGGCACTGGACGAGCATCGTCGAGCACTTCAGTTGGAAAGGTCGCTGCCATTCGTCTTTTATGGTTTTGGCACAATTACAGGCGTGTCGTCCTCGACTGGTTTTTCACCTTCATCCATCGCGACCGTTTTCGCGCGCGACGCTCGCTTGAGTTGTGCGGCGACCAGTTCATAAACGCGCTTGACCTGGGCCACATCACAACCCGAAGGACCATTCATTTCATTTGAAACATTTACGCCTTTGAATTGGATCATCACGGTGCTGCCCTGTTTGCAGGAATAACAATCAAGCAGACCGAAACTGTGGCCCAACTCGTGCGCCATCGCATTGGTCAGAGTCTTTGGAGTTGTGAGCCGTGGATCGATGACGATGTTGGCCCACGTCATGATCTGATTGCGCTCAGCGCTGTAGGTTTGAAGCTCAGTGAGATGGCGATTGGATTTGTCGAAGACCTGTCCGCGTTTGATCGTCAAACAATTCTCACAATGAAGCGGAGTATTGATTGTTCCTTTGTACTCAAATCTAACATTTGAGGCCGTCGCTTCCGACACGGCGTTCCAGCTCGCCAGCGGCGCCAGCAAGTACTGCACTTCGCCGTCGCTGAAATCACCAGCCAGAACATAGATGCTGATCTCACTCTTCGGAGTCCAGGTCCAGAATCCGACTGGAGGCGCTTCGACGCCAACCTTACATGGCGATTGCGCCAGCGCGGGCACAACCATCGCCGCACATATAATCACCGCTGTTGTTAATAATCGTTTTGTCATTTGTTCACCACCGCTATGTTCTTATCGACTCGTCGCTGTAGCTGATAGACCTGGCGAACCACTTCCAGGTCGCAGGTTGACGGAGCGACGAGGCCGTTGTTGTTATTGACGCCTGGAAAGCCGTTCATGATCGTCTTGTTCTTTTTGCACGACGTGCAATCCCACAAACCCATTCCGTGTCCGAGTTCGTGGGCCATGAAACCTTGCAACGCTTGCGGATTCGTAGTGGCAAAGTCGAAATCGATCCATGCCGACAGCAATAGACCATTACTCGCCTGTTTCAAGGGATTGAAAAACGCGTAGTGCTTGCGATCGCTCTTGTGGACTTCGCGTCGCGTGACGGTCAGGCAGCCCCGGCAAGTAGCGAGATCATCGGCCTCGCCCGCGTAGGAGAAAGTGATTCCCGCGCCTGTGTTTGTCGCCGAATCAGACCAGGTTGACATTGCGGCAAGGAGTGTCGTGCGTTGCTCGGCGGTAAACATGCCACGTCTGAAATAGACTTTTACGTTCGTATCAGGAGGCCAGTAGTAACTGTTGACCGGCGGCGCATTCTGATTAGTGATGCATTCCTCCGATCGATCTGGCGCAGTGGTTTCCGTGACTCTTACAGTGCTGGCGAACAGCTTGTAGTCGTAATACCTGACGCGAATGCGATAGTTCACGTCGCGATGCGGAAAATGCAGTACGTCGTCGGCTTCGGTGCGCGCAGGAAAAGAAAGTGTAGACGTGACAGGTTCGCGCCACGTTTCAAATGTAGGAAAGCGTTGTTTACCCTGTGGCTCGACCGTGCCCCTGACTTTCACCATCTGAAAAGTCAGTGCGTCGATCCAAATCGAACCGCGCAAGAACCTTTCGCTCATGCGATACGGATTTGGCCTGACTACAGGTTGGACCAACAAGCGGTACACGCGCTTGCCGGCAAGGAAATCCTCTCCTTCATAAGTCAGTTGGTATTTGGCTGAGTCGAGAATATCGATGCCGAGAAGTTGCGCGCCCGCGAGGTCCTGAATGTCTTCTTTAGTGATTCGCATTTCGCGAATCGTGGACGGTGGGTGATAAGTGACGCGCTCGATGCGATTGCCTTTGTCGTCGAAGAGGAACTGTGAATTTCGTATGTACTGTCCAGTGACTTCGCCGTTTGGACCGATTGTTTGCAGTATCACGTCACGCTTGAAGGTGTGTTGCTTGAGTGCTTCGCGCAGTTCCGATTCGGTTTTGATGAACGACGCGACGATCGTCTCCGGCGTCCGCAGAACCATCGTCGGCGGTTCCTGTGCGTGAATCATCCGAGGCGCCGTCAGGAGCAGTGTGGCCAAAGCCAGACCGGTGCAAATATTCTTAGTTCGTCTTCGCATTGCGATCACTATCTGAGAGGCTTGTCATGGGGCAAGCTGGGGCGAAGAGGTGGCGGGCCACGGTATCTCGCCCCAGTTGAGACCAGTTGGCGGCACTTCCGTGCCGCGCAACCTCAGTCGGGCATCTCTTGTGCCATGGATGAGATCGGTCTTTATCCGCGCTGATCCGTGGCTAAAAATTCGTCACAAACTCGGGCTCGCGGGTGTTCTTAGACTGAAGACAGAAAACTCATATCCCGGAGGCTTGCAATGTCAAAGATCATTTGGAACCGCTACGTTATTGCTCTGGCCGCGATCACCACCCTGGTGCTGCTGGTCTGGATCGCCGGCGCAAAAGCCGCGCAAGAGACGGCGACGGGCGATTGGACAGCATCTCTTTCCAAAGAGAATTCCAAAATCTATCTCCAACTCGAGCGTCGCACGGAGAGAGGTGGCAGGAACCAACACGGTCAAAACTATGATTTTTCAGAGCTTCAGGGATTGAGCCGCGAACAGGCGCTCAACGGCGGTCAGGTGAGTTTTAGTCTTGTACGTGAAGCGGGAAGAGTCGATTTTGAAGGCAGTTTCCAAAACGGAAAAGGCTCGGGCACGTTTCGCTTTGCCGCCAACCCCGCCTTTGTTTCAGCCATGCAGAGCCGCGGCTTCGATTTTAAAAACGATTCGGAAAACCACGAGGACCGTTTGTTCAGTGCAGCAATGGTCAATGTAACGACCGCACTCGCCGATGATCTCGCCTCCGCCGGTTTCGGTAAACTCTATATCGACGATCTCTTCAAAGCGGCGATCTTCAAGATCAATTCGAGTTTCATGCGCGAGATGAAGGCCAGCGGCTTTAACGATCTCGGCATGGAAGAACTCGTCAAGGCGCGTATTTTCAAGATCGATCCGGATTTCGTGCGCCAGGTCGCTCAGATGGGTTTCGAGAAGGAGCCGTTTGAAAGCCTCGTAAAAATGCAGATCTTCAAAGTCACGCCGGAATTTGTGACTGAGGTCCGCAATGAAGGCTTAACTGATCTTCGCGTCGAAGACGTCGTCAAATTACGCATCTTCAAGATCGATGGTGAGTTTATTCGTCAGGCAAAGGCGGAAGGCGTGCCGCTCGACGTCGAACGTCTCGTGCAGAGAAAGATCGGCGTCGCGCGCAGATAAAACTATCCACAGATTACGCAGATCTGTGTAATCTGTGGATACCATGAACATCTTCAGGAATTACATCAACGGTGAATGGATAGAAAGTAAGTCCGGAAAAACATTCCCGAATATCAATCCCGCCAACACTGACGAAACCGTAGGTCTCTTTCAATCTTCAACTGCAGCAGACGTCGATCATGCCTGCGAGGCCGCTGCGGCGGCCCGTTTGGCATGGGCCGATCTCCCTGCCACCAAACGCGGCGAATACCTTTTCAAAGCTGCCGAACTTCTCGAAGGCCGTCTTCAACAATTGGGTGAGGAGATGACGAAAGAAGAAGGCAAGACTTTGCCTGAAGCCATCGGCGAAGTGAAACGTGCGATCAATATCTTTCGCTACTTTGGCGGTGAAGGCTCGCGACAGTTTACTTACCAGGTGCCGTCCGAGCGTGAGAACGTGCTTTGTTACACGATTCGTAAACCACTCGGCGTCGTGGCGCTGATCACGCCCTGGAATTTTCCGAGTGCGATTCCGGCATGGAAGATCGCGCCGGCGCTCGTCGCGGGCAATACAGTTGTTATTAAACCTGCTTCGCTTGCGCCGCTGAGCTCGTATCGCCTGATCGAGGCACTACATGAAGCCGGAATACCACCGGGCGTCATCAACTACGTGACTGGAAGCGGTGGATTAGTCGGCGACGCGCTCACCAGCAACCCTGAGATCAAGGCGGTCTCGTTTACCGGTTCAACTTCTGTTGGTGGCGCGCTGTACAAGAAAGTTGCCGAACGAAGAATTCGTGTGCAGCTCGAGATGGGCGGCAAGAACCCGACTGTCGTGCTCAGTGATGCAGATGTCGATTACGCTGCCGACGTTCTTATTAATGGCGCATTCTTCTCGACCGGGCAAAAGTGTACGGCCTGTAGTCGCGCGATCATCGAACGAGCGATCTACGAACCACTGGTGGAAAAGCTCGTCGAAAAAACCCGGAAACTCAAAGTCGGGAATGGTCTCGAGTCGGGAGTGCAGATTGGTCCTGCGGTGGATGCCGAACAATTGAAGACCGATCTGGAGTACATCGAGATCGCGAAGAAAGAGGGTGCGCAACTGCTATGTGGCGGGCGGCAACTGACCGGCGGCAACTACGACAAAGGTTATTTCATCGAGCCGACGATCTTCAGCGGGGTGAAATCAGAGATGTGCATCGCGCAGGACGAAGTGTTTGGTCCTGTACTGGCGTTGATGGTTGCGGAGGATTTCGACGACGCATTGCGCATCGCGAACGATGTGCGGTTTGGTCTTTCCGCGTCAATCGTTTCGAAGGATCTGACGCGCGTGCACAAATTCATCAACAGGATCGAAGCGGGATTGATTACCGTGAATCTGCCGACTGCCGGAGTGGAGTATCAACTGCCGTTCGGCGGCACGAAAGAATCGAGTTTCGGAATGCGCGAGCAAGGCCCACAGGCGTTGGACTTCTATTCCGAGTCAAGAACGGTCTACTTGAAGTACACGCAATAGTTTCACGCAAAGGCGCAAAGACGCAAAGAAAGGCACGAAGATTTTCACGATGCCTGTTTCTTTGCGTCTTTGCGCCTTTGCGTGAAACGTTCTTTAACTTTATACACGCAACGATGATCGCCACTCAGTATATGCTCGGCACGTTCGACTTGGACGCCTGGTCCAAGCACCGATCGAAACAGCTCTAATTCAGTCGCACAAAACCCCTGGCAAGCATTTGCCGCAGCACAGATAGGACAGTGGTTCTCGACCAGCAGATAACTACCATCGTCAGCTTTTCTGATCTCTGCCATGTAGCCTTCTTCGCTCCGGACCTTCGCCAGCTCCTGAAGTTTTTTCGCCAGCGAATCTCCGGGCCGAATGCGCTTCATGTAATCCGTTTTTTGACGAGCGCAACGTGAAGTCAGCACGCGGTCCAGCCCTTCATCTCCGAAAGCATCTTTGACCGAATCGATCAGCGCCACACTCAATTCCGCATACGCTTCCGGAAACAAGCGGTCCGCGTCACGCGTAAGCCGCCAGTATTTCGCCGGACGGCCAATCGGCACCGGCCTTTCCTCAGCCGTAACGAGCCCCTCACGTTGCAACGCGTAGAGATGCTGCCTGACAGCCATCGCGGTCAGTCCCAGTCGTTTGGAAAGCTGTGCCGAGTCGATCGGACCTTCGGTTTTGAGCAATTTGGCAATGGCCCGACGCGTCTTCCGCTCGCCCGCCGGCTCTGTTTTAGCGCTCATGGTTATTTTCTAAAGAATTCGCTTTACAAAGTCAATAGCCGGTGCTACGCTGGCGACTAAGTAAAGGGATTTCTTTAGAAACCAGGAGGGTACCGGCCATGACACTTTCAGCCATCACACACAAACAATCAGTTGCTTCCCCGCCACAAACCACCTCGCAAGATCCTTTTCGAGATCTTCGGGTCGCCATCACCGGCGGCACTTCCGGACTCGGACTGGCGCTGGTTCGCGAACTCTCGCGTCGCGGCGCTCGCGTGGCTTTCGTTGCACGCACGCGCGAACGCGTCGAGCAGGTCATGCAGGAGAACCCAGGAAGTCACGGCATCGTCGCCGACGTCTCTGCCAAAAACGACATCTATCCTATCGCAATGCAAATCACCGGTGAGTTGGGTGGTCTTGACGTGCTAATCAATAACGCTTCCGATCTTGGACCAACACCGCTGGCCATGCTTTCTGACACCGAATGTGAGGATCTCGAGCATGTCTTTACAACCAATGTGTTTGGGCCGTTCAGACTCACGAAGGCACTGATGGGAGCGTTGGCGGCTGCTGGGCGCGAAGGTCGCGGTGCGGTCGTGCTCAATATCTCGAGTGACGCAGCTATCAATCCTTATCCAACCTGGGGAGCTTACGGTTCCAGCAAAGCCGCCCTTCATCACATGACGCGCATCTGGAACGAAGAGCACTCAGCGGAAGGTGTGCACTTTCTTTCGCTCGATCCTGGCGACATGGACACGCCGATGCACGCTGCTGCTATGCCCGACACAGATCCTGCGACGTTGAAGCGACCGGAGCAATCAGCGCATGAGTTGGTGGAAGCGATCGAAGAAGTCTTGCCGCCGCAGATTGCACAGATCAATATGGATTGGGGCCTTAAATGATTGCCGCTCAGTCAGCAGTGCAGCGTCCACCGGACGCTAAGCTACTCGTAGTGGACTCTGACAGACACATTATTCACGTGCCGCGCTCGGCATTCGTTGATTTCGTGCGTTCGAACGATCTGGTCATCGCGAACGATGCTGCCACCCTGCCCGCGAGTCTCAGCGGCGTGCACCAGGAATCTGGAAAACCGATTGAGGTGCGGCTTGCTGGACGTCCTTCGTTAGATCCGCTCGACATCAAACGCTTCAGCGCAGTCGTTTTCGGCGAGGGAGACTTTCACACGCGCACGGAAGATAGACCACTGCCTCCAGTGTTGCACCGCGGTGACACCTTGCTATTTGGACCACTGCGCGCGACTGTCGAAGGCTTGCTAGAACATCCGCGACTCGTCTCACTTCTCTTTGCGGGCACTCCCGACGCGGTCTGGGCAGGACTGGCGAGTCATGGTAAGCCGATTCAGTATTCGCACATGCAAATGTCATTGGAGCTTTGGGACGTGTGGACCAGAATCGCCGGACCACCGGTGGCTTTCGAGCCGCCTTCCGCCGGCTTCGTCCTTGACTGGCACGTGCTGTCAGCCATTCGCGCGCATGGAGCCAACTTCGCCACGATTACGCATGCGGCTGGAATCTCATCCACTGGGGACGCTGATCTCGATCGCTTGCTGCCGTTTGATGAACCCTATCGGATTCCAGCAACGACTGCGCGAGCGGTTGAAGTCGCACGAGAGACCGGCGGTCGTGTCATCGCAGTAGGAACGACTGTAGTGCGCGCGCTTGAAGCCGCTGCAATCGCAGACGGTCATTTGCGCGCCGGGGAAGGAGTCGCGACCGGACGGATTGGTCCAACAACTTGCTTGCGTGTTGTCGAGGCGATTCTTTCAGGCACTCACGAACCTGGCACGAGTCATTACGAACTGTTGCGCGCGTTCTTGGAGGACTCAACACTACGTCGCGCAACCGAAGAGCTGGATACTCATGGCTACAAGACCCATGAGTTCGGCGACTCCGTTCTAATCTTTTAGTGCTTTTTGTGCTTCGTTGTGGCTAAACTAGCGCGCGATGAAACTACACCGTTCCCCCGTCGCGCTACTTCTGCTCTTCGCGCTTCACTGCTCTGTCGTCGCTCAAGTCAATCCTTCAATAACGGAACAGAACATCCGTGCAGAACTCAGTTTTCTCGCCAGCGATGCAATGCAGGGTCGTGGCAGTGGCACGATCTACGAACGCATCGCCGCTGAGTACATCGGCTCGCAGTTTCGTCAGTTCGGACTCGAACCCGGCGGCGATACTGACAGCGCGGGCAACAAGGTCTACGTGCAGCGTGTGCCACTCGACGATGCAAATGCGACCTGGAACGCCGTCGGCATTTTGCGTGGTTCCGATCCCCAGGCTTCAAGCGAGACGATCATGCTCAGCGCGCACCTGGACCATCTCGGCGTGAAGGAGGCTCTCAACGGTGACAAGATCTTCAATGGCGCTGACGACGATGCTTCAGGTTGCGTGGCCGTAATGGAGTTGGCGCGGGTACTGGCGTCAGGCAAAAGGCCGCGCCGCACGATTTATTTTGTCTGCTTCGGCAGCGAAGAGCGCGGCGGCTTGGGTTCGCAATATTTTATCGAGCACTCACCTGTACCATTAACGCAAATCGTCGCAGACATCACTTTCGAGATGTTGGGCCGGCCGGATGCGAAAGTCCCTGCCGGTACTTTATGGCTGACTGGTTTTGAAAGATCGACACTTGGACCAGAGCTGGCAAAACAAGGCGCGTCGCTGGTTGCCGATCCGCATCCCGAGCAGTCGTTCTTTCAACGTTCTGACAATTATCCACTCGCGCTGCGCGGTGTTATTGCTCACACGATTTCGAGTTTTGGTCTGCACAGCGATTATCACCGGCCGAGCGATGAAGTAAGTAAGATTGACTTTCCGTTCATGACGCGCTCGCTCAACTCATTAGTGAAGCCTATTGAGTGGCTGGCCAATTCCACCTTCCGGCCTGCATGGCTGCCGGGAAAAGCGCCTACACGATGAAACCGATACAAAACCATCCACAGATTACGCAGATGATTAAATAGAATCTGTGTAATCTGTGGATGAAGAACCGCGATTTAGGTCGTCACTACTCAATAACAAATGCCTGATTTGCTCGTAAATCTCTTGAAACTGCCTGCGTTGGAGCCCGCGGAGGGTTTTGTTGTGCGCCGCGCGCAACCATTTGAGCTGAGCCGCGTCAGAGATTTCGTCGCGACAAATTTCTCTGTCGGTTGGGCCGATGAGATCTCGGTAGGTTTCGCACGACAACCGATCTCGGTTTACGTGGCTACGATTCAACCACAGCTTGTCGGATTTGCCGCGTATGAATGCACGCGACGTGGTTTCTTTGGTCCAACGGGTGTCATTCCGTCGGCTCAGGGTCGAGGCATCGGGAAAGCGCTGCTGCTTGCCTCGTTGGAAGGGTTGCGAGAGATGGGTTACGTCTATGCGATCATCGGCGCAGCGGGTCCGGTCCGTTTCTACCAAAGAACCGTTGGCGCGATAATCATTCCCGATAGCGAGCCTGGCATTTACACTGACATGTTGAAGAAATGAACACCGCAGTTCTACCAACGCGACAACAACAGACGCGCGGCGCTGCCATTCCGCCCGGACCAAAAGGCAAGCTGATCATGGGAGTGATGCGCGAGTTCAATCGCGACACGCTCGGTTTCGTCACACGTTGTCGAGACTTTGGCGACGTTGTCCATACGAGATTTCTGTACGTTCACGCCTACTTTCTTTACAACCCGAGCGACATCGAAGCGCTGTTGACTACCAACGCGAAGAGTTTTCGCAAAGCACAATCTTTGCGATCGCCGTTCTTTCATCGGCTGGTTGGAAACGGCTTGGTGACGAGCGAAGGTGAGTTCTGGCGGCGGCAACGACGACTGGCCCAACCGGCTTTTCATCGTCAGCGCATCAGCTCGTATGGCGACGTGATGGTCCAATATGCGCAACGTGCGACGGACGGGTGGAAAGCAGGCGAGCGGCGCAACCTCGCACGCGACATGACCCGACTCACGCTCGAGATCGTCGTGAAGACTCTTTTCAATTCCGACGTTTCGAACGATGCGGATCATGTGGGCGAGATCCTGTCGCGGCTGGTGAAACCGTTTGCCTCGCAAGCGACGCTGAAATGGATTCTCGACAATCGTCTGCCAACACCAGGTCATCGTCGATACTTCCGCAACGTCAGTGAGATCGATCGGATCGTGTATCGCATAATCGCCGAGAGGCGCGCGAGTGGTTATGACGAGGGCGATCTGTTGTCAATGCTCCTTCAGGCGCAAGACGACGATGGCAGTCAGATGACTGACGCACAATTGCGCGACGAGGTGATGACGTTGTTTCTTGCGGGGCACGAGACAACTGCGCTCGCGACGTCGTGGAGTTGGTACTTACTGGCAACGCACCCGCAGGCGGAGCAGAAGTTTCATGCGGAGCTCGATGAAGTGCTTGGAGGCCGCGCTCCAACGGTTTCTGATCTGACGAGGCTGAAGTACACCGAGATGATCGCGAAAGAAGCAATGCGACTTTATCCGCCAGCTTATGCGATTGGCCGCGAGGCGATTGAAGAGACTGAGATCGGCGGTTATCGCGTGCCGAAAGGAACTCAGCTTTTTGCGTTTCAATGGGTCACGCATCGCGATCCGCGCTTTTTCAATGAACCGGATGCATTTAAACCAGAGCGTTGGGAGAGCACTGAGCAGTTGCCGAAGTATGCTTACTTCCCTTTCGGCGGTGGTCCACGTCAGTGTATTGGAAATTATTTTGCGATGATGGAGATCGTGTTGCTGCTTGCGACGATTGGTCAGCGCTTCCGTTTCACGGTCGATCCCGATCACAAGGTCGAATTGCTACCGGTTTTATCGCTGCGCCCGAAGAACGGAATCAAAGTCATAATCAGTCCGCGTCATCCGCGTTAATCCGCGGCTAATATTCATTCCATAGCTGTCACGATCCGCCCCCATTCCTCGAGCGTCAATGTTTCAGCGCGCCGATTGAGTTCAACGTTGGCCTTGCAGAGCACAATGCTTGCGCCGCCGTTGCGCTTCACTCTCTCCTGTAGGGCCTCCGGAGCATGGCGGAGATTGTTCAGTATCGTCTTTCGTTTCTGCGCGAACCCGGCGCTCACCGTCTGCCACAACAACACTTCATCCGTAATTTCCGCGTTAATCCGTGGTCGAACACTGAGCCGCATTACGCTGCTCCAAACCTTCGGTGGCGGTCGAAACGCACCCGGTGCGACATCAAAAAGTTTCTCAGACTCGCAATACGCTTCGACGAGCACCGAGATAAACCCGCGATCGCTCGTTCCCGCCGGCGCAAGCACTCGCTCAACCACTTCTTTCTGAAGCATCAATATCATCTCAGTCAAACACGCCCGCTGCGCGATCAGATGCTGCAGGATCGCGGTAGAGATGTTGTAGGGAAGGTTTGCGACAACTCTCGCCGAATGGGCCGGCTGGATCTCTCGACAGAAGTCGGTCGCGAGTGCATCGGCCATGATGAGTTTGAAATTCGAGGACGCGGAAAACTGCTCGGTCAGCAGTGGCGCGAGTTTCTTGTCAAACTCAACTGCGATCACCCGGCCGGCACGTTCGACAAGTGCAGCCGTGAGCGCACCGGTCCCTGGTCCAATCTCGACGATTGTTTCATCGTGTTTTGGCGCGAGTGCTTCGATGATGCGTTGAATGGTGCGCTGGTCTCTGAGGAAGTGTTGGCCCAGGCGCTTTGAGGGATAAGGTTCTGCAGCCTCATCCTTCATCCGCAGGTCCTTGAGCGGTTTGCGGATATCCTGTGACTTCGATGTCGTCGCCGCGCTGGAATACCGTCGTTCTTTCGAGCTGGAGCACGTCCGCCATCAGTTCCGCGCCTCGTCCAGCAACGGCGCTTGGCGCGTCGACGCCGCCGATGATCTTCGGCGCGATGAAGAACGTCACTTTGTTTACTAACTGCGCGTCGATAAATTCACCTGCGATTGCGGCGCCGCCTTCAACAAGCAGGCTCTGTAACGAACGACTGCCGAGTTCTTTCAACACTTCGAGCAGATCGCCGCGACGCGAGTTCACAATTTCAACACCCTTTGCACGGAGTTCGGCGGCGCGCTCTGCACGTTCGTCGCCAAAAAGAATGACTGGGCCGTCGACAGTTGTCGTCGCTAGTTGTGAATTTGGAGAAATGGTGACCGCTTGATCGAGGACGACTCGAACTAGCGGACGCCTTCGTGGTAAGCCGGATCGATCGAGTAATAACGGATCATCAGTTGTCGCTGTTCCTGCGCCAACGAGAATCGCGTCATATTCATGCCGCAGCTCATGGGCGCGAGCACGCGATTCCGGACCGGTGATCCAACGTGAGTCGCGTGTGCGCGTTGCGATCTTTCCGTCGAGCGACACCGCGAGTTTAAGATGCACGAACGGCAGCCCGGTTGACATGTAGTGCAGGTAGGCTTCGTTGACTTGCGCTGCTTCATCACGAAGTAGACCGGTCTGAACAACGACACCCGCGGCGCGCAGATGAGCGAACCCTTTTCCGGAAACCTGTGGGTTGAGATCCTCGATCGGGGCGACAACCCGCTTGATACCGGCAGCAATCAATGCATCGGTGCATGGAGGTGTGCGACCGTGATGCGCGTGCGGTTCGAGTGAAACGTAAGCGGTGCCGCCGCGCGCTTTTTCACCCGCGAGATCGAGCGCGATCGTCTCGGCATGCTTGATGGCTTCGAAAAGATAATAACCTTCGCCAACAACCTCGCCACTAGAGCTGACGATGACGCAACCGACGAGTGGTCCAGGACTGACCTGGCCCACACCCTTCTTCGCCAACTCGAGCGCGCGCGTCATCATCCGGCGATCCGTGTCGGTCCAGACGGTAAGCGACTCAGTTACTGTTGTCGTTTGCACTATGTCTTATCTCTGTGTCTCTGTGCCTCTGTGGTCGATACCACAGAGACACAGAGGCACAGAGTTAATTACCAAACAAACTATTCACATACTGCTGCGGATCGAAGACCACCAGATCATCAACCTTCTCACCAATTCCCGCATATCGAATCGGCAAATTCAACTCCTTCGCGATCGCGACGGCAATACCACCTTTCGCCGTTCCATCAAGCTTCGTCAGAACAATCCCCGTCACGCCCGCAACTTTCAAAAATTGTCGTGCCTGTTCGAGTCCGTTCTGCCCCGTAACCGCATCCAGTACCAGCAATGTTTCGTGCGGTGCGCCTTCGACTTCGCGACTCGCGACGCGCTTCATCTTTTCCAACTCGGCCATCAAATTCGACTTCGTGTGCAGCCGCCCGGCCGTGTCGACAATCAACACATCCGAGCCGCGCGCCTTCGCCGCTTTGAGTGAATCGAACAGCACGGCCGCCGGATCAGTTCCCTGCTTTTGCTGAATCAGCGGCACACCTGTGCGCTCGGCCCAAATCGCGAGCTGGTCCGACGCCGCCGCCCGAAACGTATCTGCCGCGCAGATCAACACGTCGTTACCTTCCGCCTTAATACGCTGCGCGAGCTTCCCGATCGTCGTCGTTTTACCGACGCCGTTTACACCGACGATCATCATCACGTACGGCGAAACGCTCACCGGCACAGTTGTCTCCGACGCCACTCCCTCTCGTTCAGAAGCCTGAAGAATATTGAGCAACTCGTCCTTGATAGCCGTTTTCAACGCGTCGAGATCGTTGATCTGCTTTCGTGCAATCCCGCGACGCACTTTTTCGAGAATGTCGAGCGTCGTCGGCACTCCGATGTCGGCAGCAATCAAGACTTCTTCGAGTTGGTCCAACAACTCGTCGTCAATCTGTTTGCGTCCGGCAAAAACCGTGTCGAGTCTTTCCGACAACGAATCGCGCGTTGCTGCTACCGCGCGTCGAAAACGCGCAGAGAACTCCTGTTCGAGCGCAGCTTCCTGCGCTTGCAGCTCTTCCATCGAGAGGTTCAAGCCGAGCACAGAAGTGGCGAACGGAGATCTCGAGAGAACTGGCTCTTCTTTGACTGTCTCTGCTGGAGGCTCAACAACTGAGGGAGGAGGTGACTCCGGTTTCGCAGATGGTTCGACCGGGGCGGGTTCGTTCAGACGCAGGGAGACAAACTCATCTTTTTTTCTTCTCCAAAAAAGTCCCATGTGTGAGGGCGATTATAAGCACAATCCGCGTTATCTGCGTAATCCGCGGCTTAACCAACGCCGACGAGCTCTGGCTTCGGAGCAGAAGGTTTTCTCAACTTCACTTGTCCCGGTCGGATCTGGCCTTCTTTGCAAGCCTCCGAAAGCGCGGCGACGACCGCCGGATCGTAACGTGTGCCGACAAAACTCTCGATCCGCGCCAACGCGTCGTCAAACTTCATTGCCTTCTGATACGGACGATCCGTCGTCATCGCGTCGAACGTGTCTGCAACCGCGACGATCTTGCCCATCAACGGTATCTCATCGCCCTTCAACCCTTGCGGATAACCCATGCCGTTGACCATCTCGTGATGCATGTACATCCCTGGCAAAAACTCTTTCATCGCCGGAATCTGCGACATGATCTTGTAGCCCTTCTGCGGATGCTTCTTCATGATCTCATACTCTTCATCCGTCAACGCGGCGGGCTTTTTGAGAATGTTATCGTCAATCGCGATCTTACCGACGTCGTGCAGCAACGCGCTGATCCTGATCTTCTCAATTTCGTCGTCAGGCAAACCGAGACGCTGCGCCATGGCCATCGAGAAACGCGAGACGCGTTCTGAGTGACCACGCGTGTAAGGATCCTTACCGTCAATCGCGGCAGCGAGTCCTTTAACTGTACCGATGAACAGCTCGCGGTTTTCCTGCGCCGACCTTTGCAAGTCGCCGATGAACCGCTCGATCTGGTCGGTCATTATGTTGAAAGAGTTACCGAGATCGCCGAGTTCAGTGCGGCTGGTCACTTCAATGCGTTTTGAAAAGTCACCTGAAGCAATGCGATGCGCGCCGCTGGCGAGATCCTGAACAGGATGCGTCAACTTCTGCGCGAAAAAGATTCCGATCAAGATCGTTAACAGCGCGGCGATGAAACTGATCCAGAGCGTCTGCCAACGCATGTCCGAAACTGAAGCCAACGCAGCCGCTTCGTCCTGAATGGCGATCACACCGAGCCTTGAGTTCTTGTCGAGTTCGGCGGTGGCATATGAGCCGAGCATTTCGACAGTGCGATTGTCACGAGTCGCCGTGAACGGAGCTAGTGCTGACTGCACCTGCGCACCTGATTCCAACCAGTCTTGCACGACCTTGAGATCCGTCATCGGTTTTTCCGAGAAGGCGACGCTGGCTTCGGGATGTGCGACTGCACGACCGTTCTGATCCACCACGAACACCACCGGCAAACCGGCGTTCAGCAGTTCGCGCTCACTCTTCGATGTCGGTTGCTGTACTGCGTCAAACACTTCCTGAAACGAGACTATCGCGACCACGGCGGCGACGACCTCCTGATTGTTTCTGCCGCCGAGAACCGGCTCGGCGATCGTGAGCGCCATCTCCTGTCCTGAGCGAATAACTTGTGGCCGGCTGACAACCAGACCACGGCCGCTCATTCGTGCAAGTACCTCGCTGACGCGCGCGTCAACTTCGTCAAGCTTGATCACCTCGGGCTGAAAAGCGCGATGAAGGGTGCCGTCGACCGGCCAGAGCGCGAGTGCGATGAGGTTGGGATCTTCCTGAAGTGTTTTCTGTAGACGTTGATCGTATCCCTGATCGTCGAGGGCCTTGATGCCGCCGGAAATCTCGAAAGCGCGGGCGAGGCCGGTCACAACGTCGCGGTATCGTTGGCCGTAGAGTTCGATTTGACGGGCTTTGTCCTGCACGAGCTGGGCTTGATAGCGGCCTTCGATGGAGCGCAGTTCGTCGGCGCTGCGGCTGGAAAGCAGAAAGCCGGCAAAGGCCAGCGGCAGCAGGCCGACGAGGAGGAGGACTCCGAGAACTATGTACAGGAGACGGATTCGTCCGAGTTTTTCGAGCATTCGGGCAGTGGGCAGGTGCGTAGGCAGGGTCAGTGTCACCGGAACTCCGGCGCTCAGCTATTATTGTCGAGGCTGGTGAGGAGTGTCAACGAGTTTTAACACTGGAATTGCTTTCTCCGTGTCTCTTTGCCTCTGTGGTAGTTTTCGCGAGAACCTGAACCACAGAAGCACAGAGCCAGAAAACCCAAGTTTTCCGACTTGTAAAGGGTTTGAGGCGTCTAACTTTCGA
>DATFHH010000160.1:0-66807 GCA_035248565.1 Pyrinomonadaceae bacterium
GGCGAGTGGTGCGAGGACAGCAGTCGCTCAGAGAACTCAATCCTTTCAGGTTAGCGGCACTAACGATAGTCCGGCATACAGCAGAAGTCAATACTGAATATTCGCAGTGAACGGACATGCATGCGCAAACACGCAAAGAAAACCCGATGAAACGCGGGGAGCAGCTTTGCGTCTTTGCCTGAGAAATCTGCTCGACAAAAGGTACTTTTACAAATCCCTTAGAAGCAGCGAAAGTTCTGCATAAACTCGCAGCGTGTTGTCACTGGAGGAAAGCCATGGCTCTAAAGAGGGCTGGAACATGTTCTGCTTAGCGTGGAGTGTCTTAAGGTAATCTTTCACCGGGGATATCCACTCTATGCGTCCTTTGTATCGGCGGTTTGAATCTTTGAGATATACGCCATACATTCTTAGGACAGCATCTCTCTGAAGATCGTCAGGGCAAAGATCAATCAAGACGCGGTACATGTTACACCTTTGCTGAAAATAGTCGTCTTCAGATTCTTCGCTCGCTGAGTCCCAATGATCAAGTTGGTCAAGAAAAGCAATGAGTTTTTCATGCCACTCTTCCGTATTGCGCTCCTCCATTGATAACCGGTGACCGTCGGCTGCAAACCGAAGGCCTTTCGCAGCCTGAAGGAGTGACTTGGCCTTAGCAGTTGTCCAAAATTCGACATCAACGGATTTACCACCCAATCGCAACCGGCGTAGATCATCACTAGTAATCGGCGACTTGAAGTGCACGTTAATAACGTCAATTTCCGGAGGCAGAGCTGCTTTCTGTTTCAGCCAACTGGCATCCGCACAAACCTCACTCGTCATGTTTTGCACTAGAATATCACGCATTTTGGTGCTGAGATCATCGACCGGAATATTTCGTTTCTTCATTGTTGAGAGAAACTTTTCTGCCTCCGAAATCAGACCGTCGCGCTGGACAGCGAACGCGAATGATCGGGGGTCTGCCGATGCCTGGCCGAACGCTTTTGCCAAACTAAGCACGACCCGCAACAACTCCTCGTCTGATAATTTTGCATCGGCCACAGCTTTGAGGGCGGCGGTGGCTTGCGAAATAGATTTGATTGCCTCGATCTGATCACACAGGAACTGCACATGGACTTGCGCCTTTATTTCCTCAGCCGTGAAGCAGTTTTGTGCAATGGCCACGATCGTCGCGTAGTATGCCGTGAAATCCGGGACGAGAGAGTCTTTGCAATCCAGCGGCTGGGTTTTTGGTAGCACGACACTTTGAAACATTTCCCTCGCATGCGATGGGTCGAGTGGAATCAGCGCTGATATGGCGCGACTTTCGATTGAGAGCCGATCTAATTGCAAATCAAACGCCCGCTGTTCAAAACCAGCACGCGTGTCGACGAGTGTCCCCCAAGCTTTCCTTCTCACGGGCTCTGCGACACGAGACGCAAGCTGAAACGCCTCATTCAGAAGTTCGATCCGTCGCTTCTTATCGGAAACTAGTTTTGACGAAGCAATAGAGAGTAAGAGATCGGCTTGAACTTCAGGAGAGGCAGAGCGGGAGAGTACGATCAAGTTCTCCAGGCGCGGTTTGGTTTTAGAACTGGTTTTTGCCGCAACTGAAGGTGTCGGAGAGCTGGATGAACTTAGAGCTCGTGAGGGTCGATCTTCACGGGAACTCTGCGCCCACCATACGCGTGCGGCGCTGAGGATCACGGCGCCCATCGCGGTCAGGATCAGGAACAGTTTTCGCCGCTCTGACTTCGCCATACCTTTCAAAAAGAGACACTAAGAGGTTTGGCGCAATCCCGGTAATTTGACGTGGAAGTATTCCTCCAACTCTCGCTGAGTGCTATCACCATATGCTCCTTTCCAGACTTTCAAGACAACTCCCTCTGATGAAACCAGAATTGTCTCGGGAGTTCCAGAAAGTTTATACGCCGTTATCGTTCGCGAGTCAGGCTTGATAACTTTAACTGGCGGAAATCGATGCGCCACGTAGTCGATCAATCCTTCCGGAGACAGTGACAGGCCGATGATCCTGAGACTGTCGCCAGTCTGACTCGCCAAAGAGCTGATGTTGTCTTCATTCTTCTTGCACCAGCCACACGAAGGACTAAACACGTAGAGCAACGTTGGACCTTGGATGTCGTCGAAACGAATAGTAACAGTCTGTCCCGACATATCTTGTGCGATCAGAGGCGGTAACCGCGTGCCCGGAGTTGACGATTGTTCCGATTTCAGCGAAGAGATTGTTGCTCGCAGATCTCTCACCTTGCATAGACCATGGCCATCAACAGTCTCTTCATGGACTCTCTCCTTTGTCTTGTTTGTCCTTTAGATTGGGAGGAAGGCCTGCTTATATCATTGGACTACTGTGGCGTCAACAAATCTCACGCAATGTTTACTGAGCAATGACACACAAATCTCACGCAACCACGTATTGTTGATTCCAGTAATGGGCCAATTTCACTTTGTGACGGAACCCACAGGACGGGTGGTGTGCGGATTTCTTTTGACTGTCGGCGCGGTGAAGTCGCATCATGGCGCGATTGCTAACCAAGAGAGTTGTCAATTAACCATCGACGACCATGAACACTCTACAAGACACTCGTTACGGATTTCGCATGCTGCTCAAGCGGCCAAGCTTCACCCTCATCGTGATTTTGACGTTGGCTTTGGGCATCGGAGCTAACACCACAATCTTCAGCGCTATCGACGGCGTTTTGCTAAATCCACTGCCCTACAGGGATCCGGCCCGTTTAATGGTGCTGTGGGAAACGAATCGGAAGTTGGGACCTGAAACGTGGGATCGAAACGAAGTCGCAATCGGTAACTTTCTCGACTGGCGTTCGCGCAATCAAGTCTTCGATCAACTCGGATCCCTTTTCTACACTGATATGAATCTAACTGGGGTTGGCGAGCCAGAAAGAATTAAGAGCTGTGTCGTCACCACCAATTTCTTTCAGCTACTCGGGGTACAACCGATGCTCGGGCGATCCTTTCTCCCCGAAGAAGAAATACCGGGACGCCCACATTCGGTAATTCTCAGTTACGATCTGTGGCAGCGACTGTTCAGTTCTGATCGGAATCTCATAAACAAGAGTCTTACGCTCAACGGGAAGCCGATTGCTGTGAGTGGCGTAATGCCTCCCGGTTTTGAGCTGCAATTCCCAACCAGTATGCACGTGGATATGTGGGTTCCGATGGTCATTGACCCAACCGCTCTCGACCGCAGCAATAACTTTCTCTACGCGCTGGGCCGACTCAAGCAAGACGTCTCGCGAGAACAGGCACAAACCGCGATGAACCTCATCGCCAGTCAGCTTCAACAACAATATCCAGAGACGAATGCAGACAGAGGCGTCAGGGTCGTTCCTTTGCACAAACAGCTCGTAGGAAATATTGAGTCGTATCTATATATGCTGTTCGCTGCCGTCGGCTTTGTCTTACTGATTGCGTGCGCTAATGTCGCCGGCTTGCTCCTGGCGCGAGTCACTGCGCGCTATAGAGAAGTTGCAATCCGCATTGCGCTGGGAGCAAGCCGCTGGCGCCTCGTGCGTCAGTTACTAACCGAGAGCCTCATGCTCTCTGTTTTGAGCGGCTCATTGGGCCTGCTTTTCGCATACGGGGGAATTAAACTGCTGGTGTCTCTCACGCCGTCAGAAGTGCCACGACTTCATGAGATTGGTTTGCATGTTCCAGTGTTTCTTTGGACACTGGGGATTTCAATAGTGACGGGCCTGCTGTTCGGATTCGCTCCGGCAGTTCAAGCTGCAAGCACAGATCTGAACACCGCTCTTAAGGAAAGCTCCGGGCGAAACCCTGGAAGCCTTCAGGGCAGTGGCTTACGTAATCTGCTGGTGGTTTCGGAAGTGGCGGTCGCACTGCTCCTGCTGGTCGGAGCGGGTTTAATGACCAAGAGCTTCTTTCGCTTGCAGCAAGTTAATCCGGGGTTTGCGGCGACGAATTTATTAAGTATGAGAATCGCTTTGCCCACCCAGAAGTATCGCAAACATCAGGTGAATATTTTCTTCGATCAACTCATTGAACGCGTTGCAAAGCTACCGGGAGTGAAATCTGTCGGCGGCATTGATCCACTTCCACTAAGCAACAACAATGTGACCACCACTTTTCTGGTCGAAGGAGCACCCGTCGTGCCTCTCGCAGATCGTCTAGACGTTGGCGAGCGGGTCGTTACTCCGGGTTACTTTCAGACAATGAGCATACCCATCCTGAAAGGCCGCTCATTCACGGAGGAGGACCGAGGCAACACTCCGAGCGTGATCATCGTCAATGAAGCGCTGGCGAGCCGCTATTGGCCCAATCAAGCTGTGGTAGGAAAGCGACTCGGCTTCGAAGACGATCCGAGCAAGCAAGTCTGGCGAGAGATCGTCGGCGTCGTCGGCAACGTTAAGCATAAGGCGCTCGAGACTGAGGCCATGCCGGAAGTTTATTTTCCCTATCAACAGTTCCCGAAAAATTTCATGAGCCTCGTCGTGCACACTTCCTCGGATCCAGCGAGTCTAGTACCAGCGATACGCAAACAGGTATTAAGTATAGATAAGGACCAGCCGGTCTCTGACATCATGACGATGGAGCAGCGGCTGGCCAAATCAGTTGCCTCAAGTCGTTTTGTGATGTTGCTACTGAGCATCTTCTCCATTCTGGCGTTGGGTCTGGCTGCGGTGGGGATTTACGGAGTGATGGCTTATCTGGTAACCCAGCGAACGCAGGAGATTGGCGTTCGCATGGCGCTCGGCGCGCAAAAGCGTGACGTGCTGAAGCTGGTAGTCATAAAAGGTATGGCTCTGGCGAGCATCGGACTCACAATTGGCTTGATTGCTTCCCTGGCGATGACTCGCCTGATGAGGAGCTTATTGTTTGAGGTAGCTCCCACTGATTGGCTCACGTTTGTAATCGCGTCAGCGGTCTTACTCACCGTAGCGCTGCTCGCCTGTTACATTCCCGCGCGTCGGGCCACCAAACTCGATCCGCTGATAGCACTGCGATATGAGTAGCACCAGCCAATTCACATAGCAGTGAACGCTGTCGAATCAGGAGTAAAGACATAGCCACAAAAATGCACAAAAGGCAAAAAAACTCAGCCGCACAGAACCGGCAAAACGGAATGAACCCAGAAGACGCTCGCTATTCGGCGCTGAAATCCTTTGGTCCAGGCGGACCAGCGAAAGAAGAATGTCGTGATACACGCCGCGTGCGGCTGATCGAAGAATTTCTGCAAGACGTACGTTACGGCACTCGACTGCTCGCGAAGAATCCCGGCATCGCTCTTATAGCTATCGTGACGCTCGCGTTGGGCATTGGCGCGAACACAGCGATCTTCAGCGTTGTTAATGCTTTTCTTCTCCGCCCGCTGCCTTACGGCGATTCAGACCGGCTGGTGATGGTCGATTCACAGCAACGCGGTCAGTCGATGGGCGTGTCGTTCGCCGACTACGAAGACTGGCGCCGCCAAAATAGTGTCTTTGACGACCTTGCCTTTTTCAATTTGCGCTGGAACGCAAATCTCGAACTTGGCGCCGAAACGGAGACACTCAATCTGACTTTCGGCACCCCGAATTTGTTTTCAACTCTAAAGGTAGCGCCGTCGCTCGGGCATGGTCCAACGGCGGAAGACTCTGACACGGTGCTTTTGAGTCATGGGTTGTGGCAAAGAAGATTCGGTAGCGATCCGGCGATCGTGGGCCGTCAGCTTCGAATCGATGGTCATAACTTGACGGTAATCGGAGTGATGCCACCTGACTTTCGCTTTCCTTTTCAGAGTGACTTATGGTGGTTAAGTGATCGTTACTTCGATCCTCAGCATCGCGGCCTGCGGATCGATCAGACGATTGGCCGTCTAAAATCCGGAGTCTCAACAGAACAAGCGGGCGCAGAAATGCGGGAGATCGCCGCTCGCCTGGCGCAAACTTATCCCGACACTAATTCGGGAGTCACTGCAACCGTTATCCCATTGCGAGATTTCTGGTTCGGCAAACTGCGCCGTTCATTCTGGCTGCTGCTAGGCGCCTGCGGATTTGTGTTGTTGATTGCCTGCGCGAATGTCGCGAACTTGCTGATGACGCAGGCTACGGTACGTGAGCGTGAGTTGGCCCTGCGCGCGGCGCTTGGAGCGAGTCAGGGACGTCTGATTCGACAATCTGTCTCGGAAGCGTTGTTGCTGGTTTCGACCGGTTGCGCTGGCGGCATCGTGCTCGGTGCGTTGAGTCTTCGTATGCTGGTTGCGCTGCTGCCGGAAGAACTTCTGCCTTTCTTTGTGAAGATCGAACTTGACGCTCGTGCGCTGATATTCACGTTGTTGATCTCAGTTCTGACCGCCGTCTTGGTCGGTTTGATACCGGCGTTACGAACGGCATCAGTGGATTTGGACCAGTCACTCAAAGAAGGTGGCAAATCCGGCACAAGCTCACGTATGCAACGTATTCGAGGTTTGTTAGTAGTAGCTGAAATCTCGTTGGCGGTTGTGTTGCTCGCCGGCGCCGGACTCATGCTGCGAAGTTTTGCGCGCCTACAAAATACGTCGCCTGGTTTTACGGCAGAGGGCGTGCTCCATCTGGAAATTAACCCGACCTATCAGCGCCGGGAAGATTACCGCGTCGAGTTTATGTCGCGCCGGTATCAACAGTTGCTTCAACAGGTCGCCGCGGTGCCGGGCGTAGTTGCTGTTGCGGCGAACAGTGATCTGCCTTTTGTCGGTCAAAAGCCCTGGTATCGAGGTGAGTTTTCAATTGAGGGCCAATCCACCGACGAACAAAAGGAAAATCCGCTGGTTAATTATCAGGCCGTCTCGCCGGATTACTTTCTTGTCATGCAGATTCCGCTACTTCGTGGTCGCGTCTTCACCGACCGCGACACAGTGAGGCCTGATGGTCACCGCGATGTCGCCATTATTAGTCAGCGGTTGGCGCAGCGGATGTGGCCCAATGCCGATCCGTTAGGCAAACGACTGAACTGCGATGATCATGGCGCCGGCTGCGCCGAAATCGTCGGCATTGTCGGTGACGTCAAGCACAACAGTCTCGTCGACGAAGCCGGTTACGACCTCTACTACGCCTGCTATCAGAGTTACAGCAAGCAAACTCATTTCGTAGTACGGACACACGGCGATCCTATGATGCTCGCGCCAGAAATCCAGCGAGCAATATGGCGATTCGCTCCCGATACGGGCGTGTTCAACGTTATGCCTGTGACCAGATTGTCGGCGAACACGATTTGGCAATCACGAGTTTGGGGCTTACTGTTCGGCATCTTCTCGGGCATTGCATTGGTTCTCGCAACTGCCGGCATCTATGGAGTGATGGCTTATTTCGTGAGTCAACGCACGCGTGAGATTGGTGTGCGGATAGCCTTGGGCGCACAGTGGTCTGACGTGCTGAAGTTGATGCTTAGAAGCGGGATGTCGCTCGCCACCATCGGTCTGACAATTGGGCTTGTAGGCGCGTTAGCGTTAACGCGCCTAATGACCACTTTGCTGTTCGAAGTCTCTCCGACTGATCCGATCACATTTGCCGCAGTGGCGCTCTGTATCATCCTCATCGCGCTGCTCGCCTGCTACATTCCGGCAAGGCGTGCAACCAAAGTCGACCCCTTGATCGCATTGCGGTACGAATAAATTAGCCACGGATGACGCGGATTAACACCAAGCAGCATTAATCCGCGTTTATCTGCGGCTAAGAATTATGCATTAGCGGTTCGGCTGCGCGTTGTATCCGTGATTTTCGTCGACTCTTCATTGCGACGAACCCGTATGTTGTTTTGCACGTTCGAAACACCCGAAACGGATTCGACAAGATCTTCCGCGCGGCGTTTGTCGTTACGACTTCTGACTGCTCCTGCAAGCGTAACCTCGCCGTTGTTAACCTCAACTTCAATGTCAGAAGCATCCAGGTAAGCATCGTCAGTCAAACGATCGTTGACGTCTTCCTTGATACGCTCGTCGCTACGCTTGTAACCTCGCGGGCCGTGGCCTCGATATTCACCACTGCGGTATTCGTCCCTGCGCCGGCGTCGTTCGGCTTCTTCGTCGCCAAACCACGAGGCAACCTCATCGCTGGCACGATCCCACCAACCGCGTTCACCGGATTCGCGACCGCCGTAATAACCGCGACCGTAGCCGCTACCGTACCGTTCGCCCGAGCGATAACCTGATGGGTAGTTGTATCGCTGAGAATAACGTCCGGAGGTCTCGCCATAGTCGGAGTAGCGAGCACCTTGAGTAATTCCGTATCCGCGGGCGAGGCCATAGTCGCGCTCGCCTTCATAACCGCGTCCATAATCCGAGCCGTAATCGGCGCCGGAATAAGCGCCTTCTGTATAGCGTGGTGGAGTTTCACTGTACGAGCCGGTGTAACCGCCACCACGCCCGTAACGTCCACGTTCGGAACCGTAATCCGAACGTCGACCATAGCGATAGTTCTCGCGATCATAGTCGCGATCGTCTTCACGATCCTGATACCGATTTGACATACATGATCTCCTTTGTATGATGACAGACACTTTTTAGCCACGGATTCCACGGATGTCATCCGTGTACATCCGTGGCTGTAGTTGATTGGTAAACTAGTACTTCGTAGCCTTCGCCTTCACCATCTTCGGATTTTGAGACGGCTTCTCGTTTGAAGCTGTCGGAGGCGCTCCACCTAGTTGATCCTCGATCATCAAGGCTTGCAGCTTCGGCGTTCCCTTCTGAGTGCCAGTCACTACGATCGTGTAGTACTTGCCTTTCTCGAAGTTCGCGTTTGGAACTGTCAAAACTGCCTTGTCCTGACCTTCTGGACGAACTTCAAGAGTCGTCTTCGTTGGATCGAGAGCCATGTAATTGGTCTCGCGTTCGAAATTAACGCCTGAGAACAGTTTCTTGTTTCCCGACTTGTCAACAACATCAACCTCACCTGCATCAGGCGAAGCATGAATTACACGCACCTCAGCTTTATCTGGCGATGTGCCCGTGATGTTGTCGCTGAGCACGGAGACAGTGGTCTTGTCGTTCGTGCCTGGCATTACAAGAATGGTGTAGTGTCTTCCTCCGCTGAGCCCTTCGCTATTCTCGGCGATTGGTTGATCGCTGTCCTTGCCCGCCTGACGAACACGGAATGTATGACGATTATCTGAGAGCTCCTTGTAAGGTGTCACACTCTTGAATGACACTGATTCAAAAACCTTTTGATCGTCAGCAAAAACGTCGATTGCGTTTGCTCCGGGAGCTGCATTAATTACACGCACCAAAGCTTGATCGCGTTGTTGAGCTTCTTTAGCTGGCGGTGCGGTTGATGTTCCTGAGTTTGTCTTACTTATCACTGGTTGAGTTTGCTTCGGCTCTTTGGAACAGGCCCCAGTGACCAGTAAAGCAATTACCAGAAGCATACCCAGTTTCATTCGGTTATTCATGAACTTCCCCCCTTCATACCGAATCGCAAAATTCCTCGATTATTCAATGGAAAACTCACACAATTCTTATTCCAGAAGACACTGACCCGGGGAATGGGGATCTCACCAAAATGGCCGGAAATAGCAAAGAAAGCGTACAGTTGCATGTCGCCTAAGCGAACGTTACCGCGCGACTCTTTGGAGTGCGGCGGCCTGGCGCCGCTTTGGCCTCGATCGAAGGGGATCTATAACAAAGCGGCGCCAGGCCGCGGCACTCCAAAGAGACGCCGATCTACAAAATGGCTTGCCAATTGGGCTGATCCTGAGTTAAATGCAGATAGCACCGGGTGGTCCTCTCTAGCACGCTAGTAATCTACTGGAATAGTTCTGAATCTGAGGCATCAACATTGAACATGAAGCGTATCGCTATCTGTTTACTCAGCCTTGCCCTTCTGGTCACTTCACTTCCGGCGCAGGCAAGAAGTCCTGTTACGACATACAAAAGTCCGTCGCTCGTGGTCCAGAGCGACGACACGTTTAAATTCGAGAAGGTCGATCTCGATCTTTTGCGCGAGGTAAAGTTGTTAGATGAGCGTTTCGAAAAGGAAGGACTCGTCTATCACGATCCGGCACTCGAAACATATCTCGAACGCGTGGGAAACTCTGTCGTCCTCGACAAGCAGCTCGAAAACGTGGAATGGAAGTTTCACGTCTTGCGGGATTCTGCTCCGAATGCTTTTGCGCTTCCGAACGGCTCGATATTCGTCAATAGCGGACTGCTCGCACTACTCGACGACGAGAGCGAACTTGCCGCCGTGTTGGCCCACGAAGTGGTCCACGTTTCGAAGCGTCACACATACCGGCAAAATCGCAGTCTTCGTAAAAAGATCCTGGCGATTAATATTCTGACAACTATCGGCAACTGGAACCCAATAGGTGGTCCGGTTGGAGCGGCCGTCAGTATTATCGCAAACGTCTCGCCGTTCATGTTGGCAATCAGCGTCTTTGGCTACAGCCGCGATCTCGAAAGAGAAGCTGATAAAGAAGGGCTGAATACAATGACCGCCGCCGGCTATGCGCCGCAAGGGATGGTCAACTCGTTTAAGGCACTTCAGAAGGACATCGAAGGAGAGATCGTCAACTCTTTTTACAGCGATCATCCCAAACTCGAGGAGCGAGTGAATTACACGAGTAGCGCGATCAGTCCGACAGCTAAAAAACTTTCCGAAGAAGAAGCAAAAACAGCGCGCAGTGACTATCTCGCGTTTATGGAGACGATAGACCGTCACGATCTCGAGTTGGCTCTCAACGAAGCTCGATTTCGTTCGGCGGTTTTCATAGGCAAGAAGCTGCTCGAGCTCCATCCCGAATCATCGACCAACACGTTTCTGCTTGCGGAAGCATATCGAATGCTTGGCCCACGCACTGCGGAACTGCCTCCCAAGGAGACGACGTCAGGCGCTAAAAAGAAGGCCACGAAGTTTCGCAGCAAACATACCCTCGAGGAGCAGGAGATCGAACTTATGAAGACTCCCGAAGGGCAACAGGCTTGGAAAAGCAACGCGTCAGAGGCGGAACGGCTGTACCTGAAAGCGCTCGAGATCGATCGTTTCAATGCAGTTGCGCATCGCGGACTCGGCATGCTGCTGGAAAAGCTTGGCCGGAAAGAGGAGGCTGCCAGCGAGTACAGCAAATATCTCGAGCTTCAACCCAACGCAGTCGACAGTGAACGTTTTCGCAGACGATTGAAGCTGTTGAGAGAGTCAATTAAATGATCCGCATTCATCAGGGAAAATTCGTGGCTAAAGGAGTGACTTGCATGACGAACTCGCGACGAGTGTTACTCGTTGTTCTTTGCCTCATCTTCACCTTTGGCATTGCTCCGGAAATAAACGCGCAATATCTACATCCCAAGCTCCAAAAGAAAACAGTAACGATCCGCCAGGCAGTCATTCTCCCTGCCAAGATTGAGATCGTAAAAGAAAGTGCCAAAGGCTCGGAGATGATGATTGCTCAGTCAGAAGAGATCAGCAAAGCTGTTTCAGCGGCTGTGTTGAAAACACTCGAAGAGAAGAAGATTGGCGTGATCAAGGATTCTTTCCAGCCCGCTGATCTCGACGAAAGCCGCAAATATCAGCTGGCCGACATTCAAAGCCGTTACGACGCTCTTTTGCCGCAGTTGATGAAGAAATCGAAAGATGTAAAGAAAGCGCGGTTTACTCTGGGCGACGAAGTCATGCTGCTAAACGTCGACAAGAGCACTGACATACTAGTCTTCATCAGAGGCACGGGAAGAGTATTTACTAAAGGCAAGACCGCGTTTTCGCTGATAAATATCTTCAGCCTGGATTTTCCCCTCGCACAGATAACGGTAGGAATCGTCGACGCGCACAGCGGTGAGGTCCTCGCTTTCACCAAGCCGTTGACGGCTACCAAAGCTCTCAAAGACCCAAAGTCGCTTAGCAAAATGATCACAAAGTCGCTGAAGAAACTTCCACAGTCCTCCTGATGTCATTTAAGCTATGCCGAGATGATTAGCTTCTGGGACAAACAAATTCAGCGGGCTGATCAGTTGGCGGCAGAGTCAAGCGGCTCGACAGAGTTACTGTTTTTTTACGCCCAGTTACTCCGAGCTCAGAAGGAAACTTACCAATACCTGCAACGCGGCAAAAACCTGTCGGGCGATCTGAAAACAGATCTGCCTGCGTTCGTTGAAATCGGCCCTTATCTACTGCGAACCGTTTCCACTTATGGTCCAAAACTTCTCGCCACGGAAGCTCGAGAGCTGGCGGAGGCGGGTGACCAGGCTCTTCACGACACGCTTCTCAGTTATTGGGTCAATCCTTCCGACATTCAGTTTTTCCCCAAGGCGATGCTCCAGCCTTACGCCCGCTTGCTAAATGAAAGCGGCATCACACCTGTTGATCGAGAACTGGTGCACAACGAAGGCAAGTGTCCATTTTGTAGCGGTAATCCACAGGTGAGCTTCCTACAAACACGCGAGAGCGGCACGGAAAGCGGCAATCGCGACCTGATCTGCGCGACTTGTCTGTCGTCGTGGGAATTTCGCCGGGTGCTCTGTGCGAATTGCGGTGAGGAGCGACCGACCAGGCTCGGATACTTTCATTCGCCCGAATTCGATCATATTCGCATCGAGGCCTGCGAGTCGTGCAAGCACTACATTAAGGGCGTCGACCTCACACGAATAGGTTTCGCGCAGCCTTTAGTCGATGAAATCTATGGCGCGCCGCTGGATCTATGGGCCCGTGAACATGACTACACGAAGATCGAGTTGAACCTGATCGGGCTGTAATTATAAACCATCATAGAAAAGTGAAACTCGCGCGACCATTCCTTCACACCTTCGTCCTACATGGTAAGGTAGCTTAGTCCAAGCCCTAAAACTGAAAATTGTTCCCCCTCCTGGTCCTAGTTTCAAAATCGGAGGCTTAGATGGAAGTCTCAAGACGAACCTTCATCAAGACAACCTTGATCGGAGGCGCGGGTGTTAGTGTGTTTGGCTTTAACCTGGCCCCTGTTTACGCGCAAACACAGGGACTGAAGATTGCTCATACAACCGAGACGCGGAGCACTTGTCCGTATTGTTCGGTGAGTTGCGGCGTAATCATTCATACGCTGGGTGACAAGGCCAAAAATGCCGTTCCACAAGTCGTACACGTCGAAGGCGATCCGGATCATCCGATCAATCGCGGAACATTGTGTCCAAAAGGCGCATCGCTGGAGCAGGACATCGTAAACGAGCGGCGTCTTCTGAAGCCGCAAGTGCGACGTCCGGGCTCGGATCACTGGGACGATATCTCCTGGGATACCGCCGTGAACGAAATCGCCGAATGGACCAAGAAGACGCGCGATGCGACCTTCATCGACAAAGACAAAGGCGGTTACACCGTTAATCGTCTGGAAACGATTGGTTGGATTGGCGGCTGCACTGACACGAATGAACTCAATTTTCTCGCCGTAAAAGTGATGCGCAGCCTCGGGGTCTGCTACTTCGAAACGCAGGCCCGGGTTTGACACGGTCCAACGGTCTCCAGTTTGGGGCCCACCTTTGGACGCGGCGCGATGACGAACGGCTGGATCGACATCAAGAACACCGACATGATGTTGATCATGGGTGGCAATCCGGCTGAGAACCACCCGTGTGGCTTCAAATGGCCAGTCGAAGCGAAGCTCCATCGCAACGCAAAGATGATCGTTGTCGATCCGCGCTTCACACGGACGGCGACACAGGCCGATCTTTTTCTCCAAATTCGCGCGGGAACTGATATCGCGTTTCTCGGCGGCTTAATCAATTACGCGATTCAGAACAATCGACTCGCGAAAGACTACCTCATCAACTACACCAACGCGGCTTTCATCGTTAAAGACGGATTCAAACTTCCGGACGACGGGTTGTTCTCAGGCTTCGACGGCAAGGCCTACAGCAAGGACACGTGGAATTACGAGGAAGGCGGAAACGTAGGTTCAAAAGGGGAAGGCACTACTGCGGCACCAGCGCCAGCGCCTGCCACAGGCGGCAGCAAGACCTCGAGTTCAAATCCTGAAACATCGACACCGAAGAGTTCGCCGGCTCAAGGCGGCGGGCATCAAGCCGCCGGTGGACCAGGCGCTTCAGGTCAGGGTGGACCGAAGCCTCCGCCAATGTTGCCGGCGAACGTGGCCTACGATCTTTCGTTGCAACATCCGCGTTCAGTGTTTCAACTGCTGAAGCAACAATACTCGCGCTACACGCCCCAGATGGTGGAGCGCATCACCGGCATTCCGCAGGATCAGTTCCTGAAAGCAGCCGATCTGTTCACGTCAGTTCGCAAAGACGGCAACATGAAAAAGGCTGCGACGATCATCTATGCGGTCGGTTGGACGCAACACACCTTCGGAACACAGATAATCCGCACGGCTGCTATTTTGCAACTGCTTCTCGGCAACGTCGGACGCGCCGGCGGCGGTGTAAATGCCCTGCGAGGTCATTCAAACATTCAAGGCGCGACCGATATGGGTGGCGTGTTCGACATCTTCCCAGGTTATCTGAAGATCCCGCAGCCGACTGATACGGATCTCGCAACTTTCTTAAAACGAACTACGCCAACTGCGTCGAAACCGGGTGAATGGGACTCGTATAACTACTGGTCCAACACGCCCAAGTTCATGGTGTCGTTCCTCAAATCGCTTTACGGCGACTCGGCGAAGAAGGAGAACGACTTTAACTACCAGTTCCTGCCGAAGATCGATCGCAAGTTTTCCTGGACCGAAATGTGGGACGAGATGTATGCCGGGAAGGTTAAAGGTCTCTTTGCCTTTGGCATGAATGGCGTCGCCATTGGTCCAAATTCGCGGAAGAACATCGAGGCGTTGAAGAAAGCGGATTTCCTGGTTGTCTGTGAGCTTTATCCTGAGGAAACCGCCGAATTCTGGAAAGCCCCAGGCATCACGAAAGACGAGATGAAGAACATCAATACCACTGTCTATCGTCTGCCGGGCGCCGGTTTTGCAGAGAAGGACGGCACTTTCGTCAACTCCGCGCGGTGGCTGCAGTGGAAGTATGTCGCAGTGCCACCGCCGGGCGCAGCAAAAGTGGACCAGGAGATTCTCGCGCGTATCTTTTTGAAGGTGCGTGAGCTGTATCAGACGCGAGGCGGCAAGTTTCCCGATCCGATACTCAATCTCAGCTGGACTTATACGACGCCTGAGAATCCATCGCTCGCGGAAGTAGCCAAAGAGATCAACGGCAAAGCACTCGCGGATCTCACCGATCCATTGCAACCCGGAGTAACGATCAAAGCGGGCCAGCAGGTACCGGGATTCGCGTGGCTACGCGACGACGGCACAACGGCATGCGGCAATTGGCTGTATTCAGGTTCGTGGACTGAAGCAGGCGCGCAAATGCAACGGCGCGGCACGGACGATCCTTCAGGTCTCGGCATTTATCAGGGCTGGGGGTGGTCGTGGCCGGCAAATCGTCGCGTGATGTACAACCGCGCCTCGTGCGATCTCTCCGGCAAGCCGTGGGATCCTGAACGACGACAAATCTGGTGGAATGAAGGGCAACAGAAGTGGGTCGGTAATGATGTGCCCGATTTCAAAGTGGATTCGAAGCCTTCGGATCACATGGGACCTTTTATCATGAATCCGGAAGGTGTCGGTCGTATCTTTGGGCCGCTCGCTGCGTTCGCTGATGGACCATTCCCGGAACATTACGAACCAGTAGAGAGTCCAATCGCAAATCCGCTGCATCCGCAGCAGTCAAATAATCCTGTCGCAAAGAAATTCACCTCTGACATGGACAAGCTCGGAACGATAGATCAGGGCTTTAACATTGTCTGCACAACTTATCGACTTACCGAGCATTACCACTATTGGACCAAGAACAATCCAATGAACGTTCAGCTCGTGCCTGAACCGTTCGTTGAGGTTCCAGCAGAGCTTGCGAATGACATGGGACTCAGTGGCGGTGAAAAACTCAGAGTCACCAGTGCCCGCGGTCAATATATTGGGCGCGCAATGGTTACCAAACGGATCAAGCCGATGATGATCGACGGCAAGAAAACCTATCAGATCGGCATTCCGATTCACTGGGGCTATCGCGGCATTAAAGAGGACGAAGGGAAAACTGCTCTGACACCTGCGAATGACCTCTCACCCGCCGCGATTGATCCGAATGCTTACACACCGGAGTTCAAAGGCTTCCTGGTGAAGGTCGAAAGGGCGTAACGAGATGGCGAATCCACGAACATTTCAGATTCAGGAAATCTCGGCCCATCCTGGACCAGTACCCGGGGCCGGCACCCGTCGTGAAGAGCAAGTCTGCAAATACATCGACGTCAGTACCTGCATCGGTTGCAAGGCGTGCGAAGTCGCTTGCGTTGAGTGGAACGATCATCCGTTTCGTGAGACGACTTTCGACAACACCTACCAGACGATGCCCACCACGCAGTGGAACTACTACAACCTAATCAAGTTTGTAGAAGACGAGCGCGATGGACATTTGATGTGGCTGCTGCGAAAAGATCAGTGCATGCACTGTGAAGATCCGGGTTGTCTGCGTGCCTGTCCCGCAGATGGCGCGATCGTCAAGTATGAGAATGGCATCGTCGACTTTCAACAGGAGAACTGTATCGGGTGCGGCTATTGCATCTCCGGTTGTCCGTTCGACATTCCGAAGTTCAACGAAAAGACGAACAAGGTTTACAAGTGCACGCTCTGTTCCGATCGGGTGGGCCAGGGACTGGAGCCCGCTTGTATCAAAGCTTGTCCGACTGGTTGTCTTAAGTTCGGCACTAAGTCTGACATGGTCCAGATCGCCGGCCTGCGCGCGAAACAATTGCGAGAGGAATCAGGCTTTGCCAATGCCGGTGTCTACGATCCGCCATCGATCGGAGGCACGCACGTCATCTATGTTCTTCACGACATTCAGGCACCTCAGCGGTATGGCCTGCCGGCGAATCCAGTAATTCCACCCAGCTACACGTATTGGAAATGGCTGGCGAAGCCGATCGGTTTATGGCTGGGACTGCTCGGCATTCTCGGTGTCTTCTTTCATCGCGTTACCGTTGGTCCAAGATTGCCGCAACCCGAATACCCGCCACCGATTGAAACTCAACCTGATAGTGTTGAAGCCAAGCGAAAGGAGCAGCCGTGAGCGACGCAGTTGAACGTTTTGACGAACGTGCACGACGGGCGGCAGATCGTGTGGGTGAGACAACTGTGCGTCGCGGCGAACTGTTGCGACATCCGGTCTACACGCGGATGTTGCACTGGTCGGTGGCGATCTTCTTCGTATTGTCGCTACTTACCGGTTTTGCGATCTATTCGCCCTGGTTGTTTCGCTGGATAGCACCGCTCTTTGGCGGTGGGCCAAGAACGCGTGCGCTTCATCCGTGGTTTGGCCTGCTCTTCGATCTGTTTTTCTTTTTCCAGTTTCTAAACTGGCTTGTGCCGATGACGTGGACTGACGCCGATCGGCGCTGGGTCAGACGTATTCGTGAGTATGCCACTCAGCCGCATCGAGTAGAGCCCGAAGACGTCGGCTTCTTTAATGGCGGCCAAAAGCTCTATTTCTGGATAATTATTGTGAGCGCTGTGTTGTTCCTCATTACAGGGCTGCTGATGTGGTTCGATAACGTCGTCGGACGTTGGATCGTCGCGGTGAGTTACGTGATTCACGATCTCGCCGCGCTGTTGATGTTGGCTGGATTCATCATTCACCTCTACGAAAGCACAGCACAACAACCTGGCACATTTGGATCGATGATCGATGGCACGGTGACGGAACGATGGGCGTGGACACATCATCCCGCCTGGTATCGCGCAGTTACGGGCCGCAATCCACGTGATGCGTATGAACGCGACAGACAGCGCCAAATCGAACGAGAACGCGAACGAGAACGCGAAAGTTTGAATCCTCCGGTCTAAGCCACAAAAGAGGCACAAAATGTACAAAATTGCTTTGAGCATCGTGGTTTGTTTTGTGAGTGCGGTCTTTGTATCAGCGCAGACTGATAGCTCGACTGATCCGCTGGTGCGTTTGTTGGAAGAGAAAGGCGTATTGACTGCGACTGAAGCACGAACGATCACAGAAAATGCGTCACCCAAAGAACAGAGAGATCGGTTGGCTGCGCTCTTGCGTGATAAAGGTGTGATCTCGTCAGCGGAATTCGAAACGCTGCAACCGACACCTGCATCAGCCGCGGTCAAGACGATCACCGCTGAATACAAAGTACCTGAATCAAATAAGCCGGCCGCCGAACCTCAACCAAGTCCTCCGAGCGTGATTGCTGCCGTTGCGCCTGTGCGTCTCCTCGGAATCGATACGCCAAAAAGAGAAGGATTGATTCCCGATATCAAACTCGGCACGGGTGCTCGCATAAAGCCCTACGGCATCTTCAAGACAAGCATCATTCACGACTCATCTTCGCCGCAGGGAAACGACTTTCCACTTCCGTTGCTGGCTGCTGATACTGGCCCAAACAACTCGCCTGAGTTTCACGTGCGCGCACGCGGACTGCGACTCGGCGCGAATTTCGAATGGGTGGATCCGGCGCCAAAGACAGTCATTACCGGAAAGATCGAATTCGACTTCGAGGGTGACTTCACCCGAGTCAACAATCGCAACGTCACGTCGATTCGTTCAAGCCAACCTTCGCTCCGGCTGGCGTGGGTGAGAATTGATCGTCGCTTCAACGACAACACCAGCGCGTTTGCATTGTTCGGACAGGACTGGTCGCCGTTTGTTTCATCGACGATGCCAAACATGATCGAGAACACAAACTTCGGTGGCATTGGCTACGGCGCTCCCTACACGCGAATCCCTCAAGCACGATTTGGTCTCAATCACAAGTTGGGCGGCTCGCGCGATTTTAGATTCCAACCTGAATTCGCAATTGTGCTTCCGGCTTTCGGCAATCTGCCGACCGATGTGAGCAATCAGCTGGCCTTTGGCGAGCGGCAGGGAGCAGATTCGCAGCAACCGGGTGTGCAGGGTCGTGCGGTATTTCAGTGGCAACTCGACCGAGCGCCTAGCGTCTCGCCTGCTCAGTTCATCGTTAGCTTCGAGCACGCCAAACGAACTGCGATTGTCACTGCGGCGGGTGTGCCGGTGGCTTTTAAAGCTGCATTTCCGAGTGGCGCGGAGGTGAACAGCAACAGTAATGGCTACTCAGCCGAGCTTCAGCTTCCGACGCACTTCGTGACTTTGGTTGGCAAGTATTACAGCGGCTCCGATCTGCGTTTCTTTCTTGCCGGTCAACTGCTGTCGAATTTCAACGACACCTTCGGATTGACCAGCACTGCTACAGCCACGTCGATTGATGGTGCGTCAACAGTCGTTTTCGGATTGCTCAACGGCGCACCGGTGGTCGCGCCTCAAAGGCCTGTGCGTGCGCAAGGTGGTTTTGTTCAGTTAGGTTTTCCGCTGTCGCGAATTTTCGACGCGGATCCGAAGGGCCGCAACGCAGGTTGGACTGCTTATCTCTATTACGGAGACGATCAAGTGTCGGCGCGTGATGCGCGAAGGTTTGGCGGGCGCGGCGACCGCAGCGATCTGTTCTCGGGAAATCTTCAGTACAAATGGAATCAGTGGATAACGTTTGCTTACGAGCAAGGTTATTACCGCACGCGTGCCGATCTGCATTCCGGAGCGCTGCCGCTGTTTCGAGGAATTCCGAGTTTTACCACGCACAATGTTCGTTCGGAGTTTGCGGCGATATTTACGTTTTGAGCCGTGTTCATCTGTGGCTAAAAGATTTGCGGAGGGCTACACGCGCGGCATGATATCCACAGAGACCATGAACGCCACCACCCGGCGGTGTTGACGACGAGCAGATGTAAACGCCCTCGATTGGTGTGGAGTAGGTACGCGCAGTCGGACGCGTGAACATCTGGCTCAGAACTTGAGCCCCGCCATTGATATCGCCGCCAACCAGGTTCGGATTGTGATTCTCGAGTTGCGCCGGCGACATAACACATCGCGCAAGTATTAGTTTACGAAATCCGGGAGCGAACCGCTCGATCTGATCTTCTATCGAATTAGACATATCGTGAGTTGAACCATTCGGCACGTGGCAGTAGGCCCAGAGAGTGTGCTTGCCCGCAGGCGCTCTTGTTGCATCGAACAAACTCGGCTGAGCCACGAGTACGAATGGCTCTTTGTTAGACGAACCCTCCCAGGCTGCTTTTTCTGATTTCAGAATTTCATCCAATGAGCCACCGAGATGAATCGTCGCGGATTGTTTGCATTCAGCGGCGGTCCAAGGCACTGGACCATCGAGTGCCCAATCCATTTTGAACGCGCCTGGTCCGTATCGATATTTCTGTAGTTTTGCTTTGAACCATCGCGGCGCAGTTTCGCCGAGAATTTTTATAAGTTGGCGCGGTGTGACATCGAAAAGAACGCACTTTGATGAAGGCAGTTCTTTAATAGATTTTATGTGGGTGCCGGCGATGATCTCGCCGCCGAGATCGGTGAAATAAGCTGACAAGGCATTTGAAATCGCCTCTGCGCCGCCGCGTGGTATGGGCCAACCGACGGCGTGACCGAGCGTGCCGAGAACGAGACCAAATGCGGCAGTGCCGAGTTGATCGAGTGCGAGTGAAGAGTGTGCAGCCAGTCCGGCGAAAAGAGCGCGCGTTAGCATCTCTTCAAAGTTAGACTTCACAAATCCCTCAGCGGACCTGATCGCGTGCAAGCCAAAACGGGCGAGAACGAATGGATGACGCGGAATTCGCAACGGCCCCAGGATCTCGTGCGACAACGTGTTCCAGTTATTAACGAACGGCTGCATCAGCTTTCGATAGCGTTCAGCATCGCGACCGAGTTGTTGACTGGTCGTCTCGACTGAACGTTTCAGGAGAATCGCAGTACCGTCGTCGAAGGGATGTGCGAGTGCAGCAGGAGGCTCGATGAATCGCAAGCCGTATTTCGCTAGATCCAACTCACTGAAGAATGGAGAACTGACCGCTAGCGGGTGAACTGCGGAACAGATATCGTGCGTAAAGCCGGGCAGTGTTAGATTCGCAGAGCGTGCGCCACCACCAACGCGATCGCTTGCTTCATAAATCCGCACTCGCTTTCCAGCTCGCGCCAATTCAATTCCCGCCGCCAGGCCATTTGGCCCGGCACCGACAACGATCGCGTCAATTGGTGTCTGCACAAACGTGGAGAACTCTTGTCAGCTATGAGACAGTTTCCGGCTTCACAAAATTTGCGTCTCGCTTGATGACCCAGTCTCCGTCAGCGTTCTTTTGCAAGATTGTGAGAATGTGACCTGAAAGTTTCGACGGGTTCTCACCTTGCCGCGTGAACGTTACGTTAAGGAAGCTGCGCATCCAGGCCCATGGGCCGGTCACTTCGATCTCCTTGATGTCGATTGTGGCTTCCATCTCTGTGTCTTTCATCTGCTGCGTGTTACTAGCCGCGAATTCCTGCTTACCAAAAGGCTCTTTACCCGGAACAATGAAAAGCACGTCATCAGCTAAAAGATCCAGCATTGTCGCGAGATCGTGTTTCTTACTCGCCGCGAGCCACTTATGGACCATCTCGCGAATCGCCTGCTCGTCGGTTTGTGACATGTTGTTACTAACAGCCTGCTTACTCTGCATTACTTTTTCCTTTCTTCGCTTTACAAATTTTTTAACAACAACCGTGCCACAAAAATGCACAGAAGGCACAAAAGTGATTGCTTAATTTTTGTGTTTTTTGTGCCTCTTTGTGGCTGAAAAAGTTTAGTAGTTCGTCAGAATCTCTTCGGGTTTGAAGCCCATCTTGCCTAAGCGTTCGCGGGTTTGGTCGATCATCTCGCGCGAGCCGCAGATCAATGCGACTGGAGCCGACAAACTCGGCAACACATTATCCAGCAAAGACTGAACATACCCCGTTGGGCCAGACCAATCATGACCATCAGGACGAGAGATTACTTGCCGCAACTCCACCCCCGCCTCTTCCCACGCGTCAGTCTCGTCGCGATAACAAAAATCGTCGGGCGTGCGCGCACCATAAAGCACGACCAGTTGTCCAAACTCATGCTTACGTTTCAAAACGTGACGCAACGCCGAGCGCAGTGGCGCGACGCCAGTGCCCATCGCTACAAACACGAGATCGCGTTCCTTCATCTTGTCGAGCTGGAAACCGCGGCCGGCGACACCGAGCAATTCAATCTCGTCACCAACATTCCTTTCGTAAATTACACTGCTGGCGCCGGCTTTTTGCTTTACGAGAACTTCCAGATCCTGGTCGTCAGGCGCGCTCGCGAAGGCAAAATAAGCAGGTTCTTCGCCCGAAACTCGCAATATCGCGACCTGCCCGGGCGTGAAATCGATCTTTTCACTGGCGCGCAGAACAAACGAGCGTGTGTTTCGCGCTTGTTCGCGAATGGCTGTTATTGTGAGCGTTTGCATACCCGCACTGTAGGGGGACAAGTCGAGCAGTGTAACAAATCAATCTTCCTATTCTCACCGCCAGTGTTACAATTCCCGCCCATGAAATACCGATTCCTTATCCCATCCTTGCTAATCGCACTCTGCGCACTATCCGTTCAGGCACAATCAGGCCGGCGACAAACGAAACCGGCTCCCGCGGCGCCAGTTCCCACGCCGACACCCGAAGCCACTCCCATTCCAAAGAAACCAGAAAAACAACTCGAGCTTTCGTTCTTTGTGGGAGTAAATCGCAACGAGGCTTCTTACAGCCTTCCGTTTACCTATTATGATGCGGTAATGCGCGGCTGCGCGGAGCGACTGCGCTCCGGCTCATCGGTGAGTGTGGACACCACCGATCGTGACTTCGGTCGAGGTGACGCGATCAAGAAGGCAAAGTCTGAAACAAGGACTTACGTCGTGCTGCTAACCTTAACATTTGATTCGATGGCGCGCTCGTATGACGATCTCATACTAGACTTCGTTCTTTTCGAACCCGTAACTTCGAAAGTCATCACCACAGGCAGGAGCTATCAACAGGCCACTCGCAAAGGCCCGATCGTGGTTGGTCCACCTTCCGGCGGAGCAGTGGGAGGGCTCTATCGCGAGCAGTTATTGAAACAAGCAGGTGAAGATGCCGCCGACAGAATTCTTAAGAGGCTGCACTTGAACGTCGAAGTTCCGAAATAGATCCCCGTCATCTGCGGCTCAGTCTTCATAGAGCCGTTCAATCACGTCTTTATACTTCTCATCGATCACGCGACGCTTAACTTTTAGTGTCGGCGTCAGTTCACCACCTTCGATCGTAAACTCGTTTTCCAGCAGCGCAATCTTCTTGATGCGCTCGTACTTCGCCAGGTTAGGAGTCAACGCATTAATCTGCCGCTGAATTAGATCGATGATCCGCGGATGTTTGCAAAGCTCGCTATGACTCGTGAATTCAATTCCTTTCAACTTGCAGTACGACTCGATCTGCTCCCACGCCGGGACAATCAGCGCCGCCGGAAACTTTCGTTCGGACCCAATCAACACCGCCTGGCTTACAAACCGAGAACCCTTGATCGCCTGTTCGATTGGTTGTGGCGCAATGTATTTTCCACCTGAAGTCTTGAATAACTCTTTCTTGCGATCGGTGATCCGCAGGAATCCGTCTTTGTCGAGCGTGCCGATGTCGCCGGTCTTGAACCACCTGTCATCGGTAAAAACCGCCTGCGTTTCTTCAGGCTTGTTGTAATAGCCGAGCATCACATTTGGACCACGCACCTCGATCTCGCCATCCTCCGCGATGCGAATCTCGACATTCGGTATGGCCTTGCCAACCGTGCCGACGCGATTGTCTTCCAAACTCGACGCAGCGATAACTGGCGACGTCTCGGTGAGTCCATATCCCTGGATGATGGGAAGACCCGCACCGATATAGACGTAGGCCAGATCTTCCGGCAGCGCCGCACCACCTGATAACAACAGTCGAATTCTCCCACCAAAAGCTCGTTGCCATTTCGAGAAGACCAGTTTTGAGGCGATGACGTGTTTGAGTTTCAACCATGCGGGAATTGGCTGGTGAGCGATCAGACGTTTTGCATACTCACGCGCGACTGAAACAGACCATGCCAACAAGGCTGCACTGACCTTTCCCGCTTCGATCGCACGTTCACGAATGCGCTCGTAGATCTTCTCAAATATGCGCGGCACGCCTACAAATATCGTTGGTTCGACTTCACGCAGATTCGATCCAACGGTTTGCAACGACTCGGCAAAATAAACGGCGATGCCTTGGTACAGATACATGTACATCGCCTGGCGCTCGAAAACATGTGACAACGGCAATACCGACAATGCCCTGTCACCCGCGCCAAAAGAGAGATGCCCTGACGAATCGACTAAATTCGTGACGAGGTTTGAATGCGTGAGCATCACGCCTTTTGGCTCGCCCGTTGTGCCTGAGGTGTAGATGATCGTTGCGAGATCGTCCGCTTTAGTTTGCTGTATCGAACGCGCGATATGGCCCGGCTCGCGCTTTTCAAGCTCACGTCCTTTTTCTTCGAGTTGGGCCAGCGTCAGACCTTCTTCCGGCGTGATTCCTTCAGGCTCAAAGAAAATGACGTGCTCGACTGCCGCACACTCACCCAACACGTCTTTCAACTCGAGATACTTTTCGTGATTTGCAAGAAAGAGAACAGAAGCGCCGGAATCGTTCAGAATGTAGCGGACCTGCGGCGGCGTCAGCGTTGCATAAATCGGAACATCGATTACGCCCGCGAATATCGCGCCCGCATCCGCCAAGGTCCATTCGACTCGACTCTCGGAAAGCAGAGCAGCACGATCGCCACGTTTGACACCGATCGCATGTAGTCCTGCCGCAATAAAACGGACGCGTTCCAGCATCTCCTCAGCAGAGATCGAAATCCAACTTCCTCCGCGTTTGTAGTTCAAAGCGTCAGGCCGATTGTGCTTACGAACGACTCGCATGAAGACGTCGATCAGCGTAGCCGGCTCATCTGGTGAGGCAGGCCGGCGGACTGGCGCACTTGATTGCACGTCGAGGTGATCGGCCACGCCCTTCACGACGTGGTGACTCCGTTGAGGAAAATGTCGAGCACTTGATCCGCCATCGGCGCGAGCTTGTAACGCCGTTTCGACAGGATCCAATTGGTGGCCATCTCGTCGAGAGCGCCGAAAAGGATCTTCGCGACGACTTTGGCGTTCAGATCCGAACGAAAGACGCCTAAGCGTTGTCCTTCTTCAAATGTCAAACGAATCAGCGCGAGATACTCGGCAAAACCGGCGGCGGAAAACTCTTCCATGAACTTCGTCGAGCCGCGCAGTTCGACCTGAAAAACGACGGCAAGATCTCGATCGGCTCCAAGCCGTTCGAGATGCAGGAACGCGATGCGTCGAAGTTTTTCCTTCGGATCAACAACTCGCTTGATCTGCTCTTTGGCTGCGTCGAGCGCTTCTTCAACGCTGCGATCGAAGATGGAATGGAGTATGTCTTCTTTGCTTTTGAAGTAGAGATAGACTGTGCCGTCAGCGACACCGGCTTCGCGTGCGATATCAGCTACTTTGGAATTGAAGTAGCCGCTGTTGGCGAAGACTTTGGTGGCAGCGCGCAAGATCGCTTCACGCTTATCACCAGCGGGTGCGCGTACATGGTTTACTGAGCGAGCGAAACGCATCTACTGAATGATGCCTCACTCAGTTTTGTTCCGCAAGATCGCCAGGGCTTTGCCTCAAGAATAGTTTCGCCACAAAGAAGCACAAGAAGCACAAATGATTTCCCTGAGTTTTTGTGTCTTTTGTGCATTTTTGTGGCTCTTTCGACGATCGATTTTGAGGCAAGCCACCTAAGAAGCGTCACGCTCGCGCATGAGATTTTGCTCGATGTCTTTGGGCAGGTCGACACCCTTCAGAACAAACTCTTGAGTCGGGTAAGGAATCACGATGTTGCGGTCGCGGAACAGTCGCGCGATTCGGTAGTTGATGTCGCTGCGGATCTGAACGGCACGCCGCGGTTGCCTGGTCCATACCAGCAAACGGAAATTCAGCGCGTAGTCTCCAAAATCGAGAAACTGAACACGCGGTGGCGGATCTGCCAGAACGTATTCCACGTCCTTTGCTGCCTCGATCAGTGTCCTGGTCACAAGATCGATATCTGAATCGGCTGCGACACCAAGGTGGATCGCGATCCGCGCGCGCGGATCGCCATACGACCAGTTAATCACGCGCTGGCTCACCAGCTTCGAATTGGGAACGATGATCGCGATCCGATCGTTTGTCGATACGACCGTAGTGCGCAAGTTAATGCTCTCGACGTCACCTTCATCGTCGCCGATCGTAATTCGATCGCCGATTCTGATTGGCCGTTCGAACAGGAGGATGAAACCTGAAGCGATATCGGCGGCGATATATTGCAACCCGAAACCAATACCGACAGATAGCGCGGTGAAGATCACGGCAATCGAAGTAAGGTCGATAGCGAATGCTTGCTTAAGTGCGACAAGGATTCCGACCATGGTCACGACATACTTTGCCAGCCGACAGATGGTGTAACGCAAACCCGGATCTATGTGAGTTCGCTTCTCCATTCGTCGCTCGATCAGACTGCTGGAAGCACGCGCCAGAAAGATCGTGAAGATCACTACCAACACGCCGACGACGAAGCTCGAAACTGAGACAGTGATTCGCCCGAAAGTAAACGGCTGCGTCAGGTAAAACCAGATCCGCGAAAGTATTTCGCTGCTCATCAAATACAGCATAACGATCCGCATCATCCCTGTCATCCGTGGCTAAGAAAGTTTCATTGACATGACCTTGAACAGACAACTAAGATGGGCGACCATTGGCCCGTCATGCAGAACGTTCACACCCCTATTCTTTGTTCTGAAACCCGTCAAAAGATCCATTTAACAGGAGAAACATTATGCGGACCCCCGTGCTTGCTAATTTCCCCCGATTCCAATCTCTGGCCGTCAGCTTCATTTTGATACTGTTAGTCGCTCCGCTAATCGTTGCACAAACTCAGAGCACCACTGGAACCATTCAGGGCACCGTTGTCGATGCGAATGGCGCAGTGGTTCCTGACGCCAACGTCGAGGTTAAGAATCTCGACACCAATATTTCAAAGACTGCGACGACAGATGAAGGCGGCCGATTCGCGTTTCTTGCACTTCAGCCAGGCAATTATTCGGTTACAGTTTCCAAACAAGGCTTTGCCACGACGGTTGTCGAAAAGACGCCACTGACCGTGGGCCAGGCGTTGATCATTCCGTTCTCACTGAAGATCTCAAACGTTGAAGAACGCGTTACGGTTACCACCACGCCAACAGTCGATACCGCAAAAACCGAAGTCAGTACCACGATAAACGAAACCGCAGTAAGCACCACGCCGGTTCTCGGACGTAAGTTTGAAGATCTGCTGACGCTGACACCCGGCGTGAGCATTACCCAGGGTCCTGACGGTGACGAGATCAATTTCTCAGGTCAACGCGGAATCTTTAACAACGTGAATCTTGACGGAGGCGACTACAACAACGGCTTCTTCGGCGAGCAACTGGGGGGACAACGTGCGGCGATCGACATCACAATGGAAGCGGTAAAAGAGTTTCAGGTAGTCGGGACGGGCGCGAGCGCTGAGTTTGGACGCACTGCCGGCGGTGTTATCAACGTCATCACCAAGTCAGGCACAAACGATGTTCACGGGAGCGCCTTCTATTTCCAACGTCTTGAAGCCCTGACTGCAAACACCTCCGACGGCAAGCCGCTCAAAGGTTTTCACCGCGAGCAATACGGCGGCACGTTTGGTGGTCCAATTAAGAAAGACAAGGTGTTTTACTTCTTCGCATTTGAGGGCATTCGCGAAAAACTCGAGCGTGCCAACCTAAGCGAACAGCTCGGCGACACGCCGTGCCCCGTTACTACTCCAACCATCGGGGCGAATGAATCCTTAATCGGCAGCAACGACGACTGCGCGCGACTCGCACTGATCAACTTCATCAGAACGACGCGCAATCAGGAAGAAGGGCTGCCGGTCGAGCACAGGATCAACAACCAGGCATTCATTGGCAAGACTGACATCGCCATCAATAACTCAAATCAGCTCGCCATCTCGTACAACTTCGACTACTCAAAGAACACGAACCAGACGTTTGATGTCTCGACTTACGGTAATTCAGCCAACGGCATCGAAGGACCGTCAAAGATCAACGTCGTGCGCTTTAATCTGTTTACGACTGTTTCGCCGACAAAGCTCAATGAGGCTCACTTCTCGTACAGCCGAGAATTACGACCCCGAGCCGCCGTCGATTCGAACGTGCCGGCTGACACCGCAATGGGTTTCGTAACTACGTTCCGGTTCGGATTCCCATTCTTCCTCGAGCCAAATGTCGATGAACTCCTTTGGCGCACCCAGGCGAAGGACAATTTCTCGATAGTGAGCGGAGATCACAATATCAAGGTGGGCGGCGAATGGCTGCACACACTCAACGATCAAATCTTCCGTGGCTTCTTTACTGGCCGTTACATCTTCGACAGCCCGACAGGATTCTTGCGCTATGCATCGCCGGCGGCGGCGGGTGGCTTTGGACCCAACGTTGGCGAATGCACGCGGCCAGATTTCAGTTTTGCAGGGTGGATCACGCAAGGCGCTCCATTTAATGAGGCATGCCCCACAGGAAGCAGTGTTGGTGGTCCATTGCTTCTCTACTTACAGAATGGCATCCCAACCGGCATCAGCGGTGTGCCTGTGCCAGGCAAGTCTACAATCAAGAACGAAGACCTGGCGTTGTTCGCGCAGGATCGTTGGCAGATAAAACCGAATTTCACCTTGAACTATGGACTGCGATGGGAAGCTCAGATCTTCCCCGAGCCGGTGGTTCCTCCGAGTCAAACCGTTTATGGGCCACTTTTATCGAACCCGAATTTCCCGTCGGATGGAACACTGCACAGTCCCAAGAAAGAGTTTCAACCACGCCTCGGCTTCGCGTGGGATCTATCCGGCGAGGGGAAATCCGTGTTGAGAGCATTCTCGGGCATCTATTACGGCCGGCAAAATATGCTGTCTCAGGTTGGCTCGATCACCGATAACGGCGTGCAGCAATTTGGTATTGCCTGCGGATCGGCCTTTGACTGTAGTGGTTTCCCGCTGCCGGTATGGCCCAATATCGTCAACGTTCCGCCCGCCGGTGGTTTTGTTCCTTTCTCATCCATTCGAGTGTTTAGCAAGGACTACGCCAACCCGAGGATCTATACTGCGAACGTTCAATTCGAGCAGCAGATCGCGGAGGACTGGTCGTTATATATGGACTTTACCCACTCGAAGGGAGTCCATCTCACGCGCTTTATCAATCTGAATCGCGTGGGTCTGTTTCCAGGGTTCGGCGATGTGTTTGTCACGAGCGCTGTCGGTAAGTCTAACTACAACGGCTTTACCGTTGGCATGAGAAAGAGGTTCACTAAACGGTATCAACTCGAGTGGAACTACACGCTGTCGAAAGACAAGGACGACGATTCCAACGAGCGCGATCCGTTTACGGATCGTTCGTTCAATCCGTTGGACCTCAGTTTGGACTATGCGCTCTCGGATCGCGACATCCGTCACAAGTTCAACTTCTTCACCTACATTCAAATGGGCTGGGGATTCGACGGAAACTTCCGCGTACAAGGACGCACGGCTCAGCCGATCACGCCGGGACTGCGAACTGCGACTAACCGCAACACGGCGCGCAAAGATAACCAGTATTTCTCATTTGATTGGCGCATTCAACGGCCGATCAGATTGAGCGAACGCTTCTCGATCATTCCTATTATCGAGATGTTCAATACCTTCAATAACGCCAACAACGTCAATCCACTGACTTCGCCGGGCCTATTTAACTTCGATGGATTTTTGCGCCAGGGTGTTGGGGATCCGAGGCAAGTGCAGTTGGCGGTGAAGTTTACTTTTTAGCCGCGGATTTCACGGATAAACGCGGATAGCTTTTCAGGATTCAGCGCGCCGTTGGTGCGCAACCCGCTACACACATCGATCCCAAACGGCTGAACTTCGCGAATGGCGGCGGCAACATTCGCGGGGTTCAGTCCGCCGGCCAAAGACAGCGGAACATCAATCGCTTCTCTTATTCGACGACTGAGTTTCCAGTCGTGCGTTCTGCCAGTGCCTCCCAACTCTTTGATCGCGAGTGATTGATTACCGGAATCCAACAGCACCGCATCGACGTGCGCCGACACTTCTATCGCTTCATCAACCGATTCAGGACCAGTCACGTGAACGACCTGAACCAGTGACACGCCCGGCAGTGCTTCGCGCAGTTCTTCATGGCTGCCCGGTGGCAGTCGATCGCAGATCTGAATGGTGTTCACACAAAGTCGTCGTTGCTGATCGATGATGTCCGCTGCATCTTGCTTGCACGTCAGCAGAAACGAACTCACTCCAGGTGGAACAACCGCGGCGATTTCCGCAATCAAACTCTCCGGAATCGGACCAGGACCGCTCGGCATCTCTGACACCAACCCGATCGCAGAGGCACCGGCCTCAATCGCCATCCAGGCCTCTTCGACGCTGGCGATGCAGCAAATCTTTACCCTTGGTTTCGCCGTTGGTTTCATGCCTTTATTATAGGCCACGGATTTCACGGATGAATCCGGATTAAATCCGTGTAGATCTGTGGCCGAGGCTACTTTGAACAACCTCACTGCATCATAGGCAGCGTCACTCGGATTTTCTCGCGCGGTCTCCCCCGCAATCTGAGCAGCTTTACAAAAGAGATCATCTCGATCTCGTTTCGAACCAAAGTGCGGGTTGATTTTTCGCGGCTGCCTGGCCGCGCTTGCTCCCAGTGTGCTCGCGGTTAGCGCATATAAGTACAAGAAGGAGAATTCCCATGAATCGACTGCGTTTCTCGTCTCTGATTCTGCTGCTGTTTCTCTGCGCAGCTTCAACTTCAGCTCAAACTGCAACGCCTTCAGCCGACGGTTGGGTGGTGCTTCCAATAAGCGAGTACACGGCGCTGAAGCGCGCTGCTTCTCCGGCTGAACCTGAACCTGCTGAGCCGCCCGTCGAAGCGACATTGAGTCGCATTGACTACGATCTAAAAGTCGATGCCGACCTTGCCATTGGTGAAGCACGACTTACAGTCGACGTGATCAAGAACGGTTGGGTGCGCGTGGCGATGCCGGAAGGGTTGATGGTCCGTGATGCACAACTCGACGGTCGTCCTGTCAACCTCGTGATGAATCCTACCGATAAAGGTCCTGGTCGCGCAGATCTCCTGTTGTCGAAAACGGGACGATCTGTGTTGACTTTGAAGATCGTCGCACCAGTTACCACGGTTGCTGGAACAGACATCCTGCATCTTCCGGTAAGCAATTCGGCAGTATCACATGCGGTTGTCGAACTGGCTCGACAAGGTGTCGACGTGCACATCACCGGTGGACTTTTGCTCGAGCATTCAGAGTCGGCGAATGGAAGTCGCTGGGTTGCGAACGGACGCGGCGGTGAACCACTCACCTTCGGCTGGCGACGCAAAGTCGACGACGCGCGCGCGAGTCAACCGCTGCGACTGCGCGGCTCGATCACGCAGTTGGTTGGGCTTGGCGAGGATGCAACGCAGGTCAATGCCGAGATACAGGTCAACGTCATTCAAGGTCTGGCCAACGAAGTGAGCGTACAACTGCCGAAAGAGATAACCGTCAATCAAGTATCGGGTGCGATGGTCGCTGACTGGGACGTGACCAACAACGAGCTCAAAGTTTCATTCATTGAACCCGTGCAGGATACAACACGCTTCACATTAACCGGCGAATTACGAATGCCGCGCGAAGGCAAGTTGGATATTCCGCTGCTCAGGCTTCCCGCTGCCGAACGTGAAACTGGAGGCGTTGGTGTCGAAGTGTTGGGCGCCGGTGAAATCAAGGAGCGGCAGCAGAATGGCCTCGAAGACGCAGAAGCGGGCGAGTTGGGCCAACTCATCGCCAGTCGTCAATCACCTTCGTTGATTGCGTTCAGGCTGCAGCCTGCAGACGGAAAGTCTACAAGAACTCTTTCACTCAATGTTGCTCGTTACACACCGCAAGCAGTGCTCACCGCAAATATCGAAGAAGCAGAGTACAACACGCTGATCACGTCTGACGGAAAGATGTTGGTCCAATCGCGGTTTGCGGTTCGTAACAACCAACGGAACTTTTTGAAACTCACCCTGCCGCCGACCGCTGTGCTTTGGAGCGCATCGGTCGGCGGTCGTCCCATCAGACCGGGACGCGCGCCAGATGGCTCACTCTTACTCCCACTCGAAAAAACACGCACAGGCGAAGAGGCGCCGGCTTTCGTCGTCGAAGTCGCATACCTCGATCGCACAACTTCCTGGACCGACAGAGGACATGCGCGAGTGTCGCTGGTCGCAGTTGACCTGCCGATCTCAAAGTCGCACTTGTTGCTGCACCATCCGCCGCTATTTCGCGTGACCCCTGCCGCCGGATTGTCGGGAAATTTCCGGATAGCTACTTACACGCCGCCGGAGTCTCCAGCACTACGTGGTGAGCCGTCTCCTTCTTCAACTGAACAGCAACGGGCCGAAGGGGAGATTCCGCCCGAGCAATCGGAAACCAAACAACTCGTTGCGAAACTTCGTGACACGACACGCAGCGGCAAACCCATGCGCAACCTTCCATTGCGTGTTGTGTTTCCACACTTTGGTCCATCGATCTTTCTCGTTTCAGAGTTGACCGGCGAGAACCAAACACCGGCAGTCGAGATTGATTTTCAACGTGACAGAAAGGGAGGCAACCAATGAAAGCGACGATTTTGATCCTATTGATGACGATTGTGGCCGTGGGCCAACACAGAAATACAACGCTCGACGTGCCGTTACCGGCTCCTAGCACCGCGGGAACCGTGACGCTCTCGCGCAGTGACTTTGACCGGTTGGTTGAGCTCGCATCGCGCAAGGATAAGCAACCGGATGCAGTGCCTCTTCCCTTCGTCTTGTCACACACTGTTTTCAAGCTGCGCGTTGAAGACCAAACGCTCGTTGGTACGGTTGATATCGACGGATCTTTGCTCGAGAAAGGCTCAGTGAAGACTCCACTCACTACCGGGCTCACAGTTCTCGAGGCGAAGCAGTCGAACAGTCCACTCCCGTTATTGCAGGAAGGACCACATCACGCAGCGATTCTGAATGGTCCAGGTCCATTCGCAGTTTCACTCGGAGTCGCCTCTGCACTAACGATCGAAGCCGGCCGTGCTTCATTCACGCTGGCTGTTCCGCTTGCGAGCAGTACGACTCTGAGTTTGGAGTTGCCGGGAAATCACGCGAACGTTCACGTCGAACCTGGTTTGGTGACGAGTCGCACGACTGACAACGGACGCACCGTGATCGAAGCAGCTCTCGAGCCCGGGAAACCGGCGCGCATCTGGTGGACCACGAGAGAAATTGCCGCGCCAGTCGCGCAGCGTGAAGTGCGTTTTCTGTCCGACATCAAGTCGGTTGTATCTGTCGGCGACTCGCAATTGCGGCTCACCGCGCTTTGCGATCTCACCGTGATTCAGGGCGAAGCTGCCGAATTCAAGGTGGCTCTGCCGCCGGGGTTTGAATTGACAACAGCATCGGGCAGCAGTCTCGAATCCACCGACGTGGCGGGCGGTGTGTTGACTTTACGAGTTCAGGATCCGGCGCGTCGTAATCATCAGTTTCTTATCGCGATCGAGCGCAGCAATCGCGAAACCAAAGTTGAAGCGCCGATGCTTACATTTGACGGTGCGCAACGAGAGACTGGCGAACTCCTGGTCGAAGGAAGCGGCGCGATGGAGATGAAAGCGACTGAATCCGGCGGACTGCGGCGCATGGACGTGCGCGAGGCCGGAGCAATAACGAGATCGCTTTCACACTATCCGTTGCAAGCGGCGTTTCGCTACAACCGTCGTGCGACTGACGCGCCCAAGTTGCAGCTCGAGTGGACGCAGTTCCTCGATGCGGATGTGCTTTCGGCAGTGGCGGAGCGTGCGACAGTTACAACGCTGGCGAATATCGAAGGACGATCGCTCACAGAGATAACACTGCGCGTGCGCAATCACGCACAGCCGTTCATGAAGGTTGAATTGCCGCCTGGCGCACAACTGCTTTCGGCTGAGGTTGATGGAGAAAGAGTGAAACCAGTTGAGGGAAACGACGGCAGTCGTGTGCCATTGCTGCGCACCGGTTTGGATTCGTCGAAACCCTACACAGTTTCGTTTGTCTATCTCAGTTCCGGCTCGCGGTTCACGAAGAGTGGAACTTACGACATGGGCTTGCCGCGATTGGATGTACCAGTCAACTTGTTGACGTGGGAAGTGTCGTTGCCGGAGCGATTGGTGGTGAAGCAGTTCGGCGGCAACGCGCTTGCTGCGGAGGTGATTCCTCCTTCTGTAGCGCAGAATATGCTGCTTGATGGAACTGATGAAACTGACTACGAGGCGAACAACTGGTCGCGAAGCGATCTCGCCTCGCTGGAGCCGGGAGAAATTGGTGGCATCGTCGTAGACCCGCAGGGCGCGGTAATTCCAAACGCTCAAGTGACAGCAACCAACACGCAAACTGGAACGAGTCTTACGACGCGCTCCGATTCAACCGGCCGTTGGACCATCTCGGGTATGCAAGCTGGTGCAATAAAAGTCATCATCTCCGCACCTGGATTTGCGAACGCAGGACAAGAATTCGAACTGCAAGCATCTCGGCCGGTGAGTCTAGGCACGACTCTTCAACTCGGTGCGATTACTGAATCTGTAACGGTTACTGCGAATGATGGTGCAACTCTAAACACAGAGGCCGCACGAATCGAGCAGTCGATCCGCAAGAACCAGTTGTTGCAGTTGAGCACGCCGTCGGCGAACGTCTATAACCTGCAGCGCAAGGTAGCGGGAATTCTGCCGGTGCGAATCGAAGTACCGCGCAGCGGCAGGTCATATCGGTTTGTGCGGCCGTTGGTATTGGATGAGGAAACCAGGATTTCATTTCAATACAAATCCCGATAATGTGCCTCCTTGTCTATTTTGTGCCTTTTTGTGGCCGTCAAGCAGCGTACCAAAGCACGGCGAAGAAGTGGCAAGTCGTTCCGGCGATCACGAAGAGGTGCCAGATGAAGTGGCCGTAGCGTAGCCGTCGCGCAGCGAAGAACGCGAGGCCGCCAGTGTATGCGATGCCACCGGCAAGTATCAGGAGAATTCCGGGAACGGGCACGAGCATCAGTATCGGCTTGGTTGCTATGACTGCGAGCCAGCCCATCACCACGTAAAGCCCGATCGTAAACCACGAATGATGCGTGCCCTTGACTGCTTTCATCGTGATGCCGGTAATCGCCAGCAACCAGACGAGGATCAGGAGCGTCCAGCCCCATGGACCACGTAACACGCCGAGAGCAAAGGGCGTGTACGTGCCCGCGATGAGCACGAAGATCGCGCAGTGATCGAAGAGGTGAAATATTCGCTTGGCAGTTTCGTGGGTCAGCGAGTGATAGAGCGTTGAGGCAAGATAGAGCATGACCATCGTTGCGCCAAACACGCTCGCGCCGACAACGACTCGCGCACTGCCCGCGCGCATCGCAGAGATCAAGAGCACCGGCAAGCCGGCAATCGCCAGGACCAGTCCCAATCCATGACTGACGCTATTGGCGATCTCTTCGCTGAACGAGTGTGGCCGGCGCTCAATCGAAAGATTCTCCATGCTCTCGCATTCTACAAAATAATCTGTGGAATCTGTGGATAAAAATTCCACTTCACGGCAGTGCCGTAAAACCCTTGAGCGGATTTCCGTAAAACGCTTCGGTCTGCCACGCGGTCTTGTTCCACATGCCGTCCTGATCGCCAATGATCTGCACCGGCACGATCACACGATCGCTGCCGAGTTGATTGTTCGTTGCGATGCCGTTGTCGAACTTTCCGCCAGGCGCGACAGTAAACTTGATCGACCTCGCCAGCTTGTTATTCCAGAGCAATTTGAACTCATACTCGCCGGGATTTGCCGCAAGCGTAAATATCTCGCCAAACATGCTTGGACCTTCACCGGTCGTGTTGCTGCCTTTGATGTTCGGAAAGTCGCATTCGACGCGCGCCCATTTGGCCTTTTGCGGCACAGAATCTTCTACGTAATGGGTGGTGTTATTCTCTACCACCGCCTCGCAACCCGCTTTGCCGACTTCAGTGCCGTCGTAAAATTTCTTGCCGACTTCCTTGCCCTGATAAAACAGGTGTGGATCAAATCGAACTGCCTCGCCCCGCACCCAAAACGAGACGTGAAATGCCGGCATCTTCCAGCCGTGCACGTCATCCGCAGTGAGATAGACGTAGCCGATCGGCAGGTTCCAATCGTGATCGACAAAGTACACCCACTTGTTTGCGGCCTTTGGTCCAACTTCGTTGGAATGCGCTTTTCCAACTTTCATCTTGCCGCTGAAGAGCGTCATGTCGCTGCCCTGAAGCTCGTTACGCATCTTGATCGTGAAGTTGACCGGACCGGTGTAAGTGCTGCCTTTGTCTTCAGGAATGTCTCTGCCGCCGCACTCAGTTTTCCACCAGTAACCCTTTTCGACATTGTCAGTCGTGCAATCAAACTTCACCCATGGACCGGTGGGCAGTGCGAATTCGACGTAAAGCTGGCTGCCGCTCGGGATTGGTCCATTGACGCGATACTGCATTCGCGGCACCCAACTCCAATTGTCGTAATTGCCTTTGTACACATTGAACGTGAAGGCAGTGATCTGGATCGAATCTTTTGCAATCGTCGGCTGGTCCTGAGTTGCGGTACTGCTTGACGTCAGACACACAGCGCAGAAAAAGAGGGCTATCATCAAAGCGATTACAAAGCGGAGTTTGTTTTTCAAGGCGGGAGCCTCCTTGGTGCTATTGTTTCTGGGCAAAACGTTCGAGAGTTTACTACGAAGATTGATCTATCGTTAAGGGTTTGCGCAGGCAGTACAGCGCCAAAGGCGCGAAATATGAGAACCAGGGGTAAGCGCTGAGCGGAGCGAGGCGCGTCGCCCCTGGTAACAAACCTAATGACTGCAAGCTCTGAAAGAGCGGAATAACTACGTTTGATATTTCGCACTTTCAGTGCTTAATTCAAAATCATTCCTGCTAACCAGGGGCGACACGCGTTCGCTCCGCTCAGCGCTTACCCCTGGCTCTCATATTTCGCGCCTTTGGCGCTGTACGGCCTGAACCACCGGATCTTTGGGCCGAAGCTTGCAAAAAGAGCTGGACTAACTTCGGACGGTCATATCACATGAGACCAACGAAATCGCATCAAACAAAACCGACGAGCCATTGCAGGTTTCTCGGTGCCAGTTGAATGTAAAGTGAGCCACGGATAACGCGGATATTTCCTGATCAATCCGCGATTCTATCTACTTGACGTTCTTGTAGACAACTCCGCTCTTCATCACAAACAGGACGCGGCGAACAGCAGTGATATCGGTTAGCGGATTGCCGTCGAGCGCGATGATGTCTGCTTGATATCCTTTTGCGATCGTGCCGATCTGATCTCCGAGTCCCATTGCTTCCGCGCCGAGCGAGTTGGCAGAAATCATGGCCATTAGTGGCTCGACTCCTCCATCGCGCACACGATCGATAAACTCTTCCGCGTTGTGACCGTGCGCTCCTGCAACTGCGTCGGTGCCGAAGACGATCTTCAATCCGGGAACTTTGCTGGCTCGCTGGACCAACTGGTGATTCACCGAAAGAATTTTTTCCATTGCGGCAAAACCCTCTTCAGTGTAGCCGGGCGTACCGAGATACCTTTGTTTATTTCGCAGGTAGTTTTCAATAACAAGTCCGGCCTGCGGATCCAGATACGTTCCTCGCTCAGCCATCAACTTTAGATCGCCGTCCGTTGCAAGCGTGCCGTGCTCGATCTGTGTGCAACCGGCCAGCGTCGCGGCCCGAACCGCATCTTTGTATGCGTGTACGAGTGTTCGCAGTCCCTGCTTCTTGGCTTCATCGCAGGCGGCATTTAACTGTTCCTGCGAGAGTGTCATACCTCCGCCCTGTCGAATGCTCTGTGAAGCAAAGATCTTAATGAGGTCAGCGCCATTCTCTTTCTGTTTTCTAATGAACGCGCGGATTTGATCGGGTGTGCCTGTTTGTTCGCCGCGGCCGAAGAGCGGCTCGACTGCGGTGAGTATGCGCGGACCAGGAATTTCTCCTCTAGCGATTGCCTCGCGCAGCGGTATGTCTGTTGGAGAGCCAACACTCTGAATGGTAGTGAATCCCGCCATCAACGTGGCCCAGGCATTTGCAGCTGCTCGATATGCGGCGTCCTGCGTAGTTTCGCCGGCGCCCGCATTCTTGCCGTCTTTTCCGAAGCTCCACGTGATGTGTGCATGGGCGTCGATCCAGCCTGGCAAAACGGTCAGCCCTCGGAGGTCATAGTCGACGGGCGATGCTTTCGGATCGATCGCAACGATCTTGTCACCTTGGACCACGATGCGAGTGTTTTTGAGTACGTGGCCACGACCATCGAGGATCGTGCTGGCAGCAATTACAATCCGGCGTGTTTGGGATGAAGCCTGGATGCTCAGGGATATGAGTACTGCGCAGGTCAATATACTTGTGATGTACATCAGGTGGTCTCCTATTTTCGACTTTCGATCCACAGATTACAGCGATTGTTTCATAGAAAGATCTTGACACGAGCGCTATTGATACTTTATACAAGTCAGTTCGCGCGATCATTCTTCGCGCACTGTGAGGAAAAAATTTCAATGCTGAAGACCAGGACATACAAAGAGCATTCGATGAAATGGCAGCCGTGCGCCGCCATGAATCGGTGTGTCGTCACGTTAAGCCTGACCGTGTCAGCAATCAATACGTTTGGCGGCAGACTCGGACAAGAAGCGTCCATAGATAGTCGCCAGTACAAGCATTAGTTCAGCGGGAGCGGACTCCCGCTCCCAAATCTCAAAAGCAAATTCAAGAGACTTGAAGGAGCGGGCAGCTTCCCTGGGAGGCTTAAAGCCCGCTCCTTTAGTTTTTTGACAATCGAAGTACCTATTTGCGAGAGATGAAGGCAGGGAGCCTTCAGTGGATGACGATCTCGGTCCTTTGCGAGAGTCCGTGAGATCGCCATCCTCAGGAGAAGTGTGCCTCGAAGTGTATTCGCGGCAGTGTTCTCTCTGCCTTCATCTATTTTTTAGCACAGATGAATCTCAGATTTGAAATCTTGCATTCGAGATTTGAAATCTGAAACTCGTTCAAAATGTTTTCGGAAGGGTAGCCTAACTGGTAAGGCAGTAGTCCCGAAAACTACCGCGCATTTGTCGCTTGCAGGTTCAACTCCTGTCCCTTCCGCCTGTGGGTTCGAATCCCTCCGCCGGTACCAAACCATTTGTGCCTTGTGTGCCTTTTTGTGGCTTGTCATTCTTTGTGGGTCGTAGCTCAATTGGCAGAGCACCGCACTGTGACTGCGGCCCGTGAGGGTTCAATTCCCTTCGACCCACCCAAATCATTGCCAGAATCGGAACTGTGGCCGAGAGGTTAGGCGCCTGATTGTCGATCAGGTCGATGACGGTTCGAGTCCGTTCAGTTCCGCCATGCGTCAGTAGCCAAATCGGATCAAGGCACCTGCCTCTTAAGCAGGGGATTGTGAGTTCGAGTCTCACCTGGCGCACCAATTTCATCTACACTTAGAAAGGAGGTAAGACATGCCTTACGAAAAGCTACCAATCGGTGGCGCACAAAGCGAAATTCTTTCGTGGGCCAATCATGGTTTTAGCATTGAAGAGCAATCCATGTTGCGAAACGTCTCCCGCTTGCCATGTTTGTTCAAGCACGTCGCGCTGATGCCCGACGCGCATCTGGGCAAAGGAAGCATGGTCGGCTCGGTTATCGCTACAAAAGAAGCGGTGATTCCGGCAACCGTCGGCGTCGATATCGGTTGCGGCATGATGGCCGTGAAGACACCATTCAAGAGCGGCATCCTGGATGGGAAGTTGAAAGACTTGCGGCTCGCAATCGAAGAAGCAATCCCCGTCGGCTTTCATGACTATCGTGATCCGGTTGATGAATCCGATGTATGGAACGGTTGGAAAGACTTCGGCGTTCTGCACAAGGGCGTTCACGATCGCAAAGCGAAAGCGATGAAGCAACTGGGCACGCTGGGCGGCGGCAACCATTTCATTGAAGTTTGTCTCGACACAGAAAACTTCGTGTGGTTGATGCTCCACTCTGGCTCACGCAATATCGGTAAGGAACTCGCCGAACGTCACATCTCGACCGCGAAGTCGTTGTGGACATTGTCGGAACTTCCTGCTCCCGATTTGGCTTACTTCATCCAGGGAACATCTGAATTTGCTGCTTACTGGAACGACTTGAAATGGGCGCAAACCTATGCGATGAAGAACCGTGAGATCATGATGGCGCGTCTGTTGAAGGTCTTCAACAAGATGTTCAACCATCGCGAACCGTTCAAGCCTGAGCTTCAGGTCAACTGTCATCACAACTACGTTGCGCTCGAAGAGCACTACGGCGAGAAGGTTTTCGTCACGCGCAAGGGCGCAATCAACGCCGGCCAAGACGTCTACGGCATCATTCCCGGATCGATGGGCGCGAAATCGTTCATCGTCAGAGGACGCGGCCTGGCGGAGAGCTTCAATTCCTGTTCTCACGGCGCGGGACGCAAGATGTCCCGCGGCGCTGCCAAGCGCGCTTTTTCGAAGAATGATCTCGAGCGTCAAACTGCGGGTGTTGAATGTCGCAAAGACGTAGGCGTGCTGGATGAAATTCCCGGCGCTTACAAATCAATCGAAGCGGTGATGAAGAACCAGGAAGACCTGGTTGAAGTCGTCGCCGAGATCAAGCAAGTCGTCTGCGTGAAGGGCTGAAACCTCGCTGTTTGGCCCTTCAGCAACTCATCTCCATAAAACCGTTATCCACAGATTACGCAGATTGCTTTAATAAAATCTGCGTAATCTGTGGATGAAAAACTTCCGTTCCAATTTGCGCGCGTCGCCAAGCGGCTAAGGCGCCGGATTGCAAATCCGGTATTCGTGAGTTCGAGTCTCACCGCGCGCTCCAATTCTTAACTTTAAAGAAAGGAGGTGCCGGGCAATGGCACTCAATGGCAGAGTTTTGCTGCTCAACCAAACTTACGAGCCGCTCGGCACCGTCAGTGTCGCGCGCGCAATCATCATGACGTTCAAGAACACGGTCTCCGTAGAAGAGTTCGACGGCGATCGCGTGCTGCGTTCGGCTCATGATGTTTTTCCCGTGCCGTCGGTAATTCGCCGTCGCACTTACATCAACGTTCGCCGCGGACGCGAGCAGTCGGGCATGAAGCGTTTGAGAATTTACATGCGCGACAAGTTCCGCTGTCAGTATTGCGGTGAGAAGAAGGGCGTGGCCGAGCTGACGCTCGATCACATCCTGCCGCGCTCGCGGGGCGGGGATAACTCGCCGGTGAACGTCGTTACGGCTTGTATTAAGTGCAACAACCGGAAGAGCAACCGCACGCCGGATGAAGCACGTATGCCTTTGCTGACTTCGCAGACAGCGCTACGCGTGAAGCTCGAGCGCGTGGTGCTTTGTCACTATGCAGAGGCCAGAGCCGAATGGCGCAAGTATCTCTTCATGGACATGCACGATGATCGTGACGTCATGGAAAAGGTACACAACGAGCAGAGACGGAGGGCTTGAGTTTTTGGCCCTCCGTGATGGTCGGATAGCTGAGACGGATTAGCGCGAGCCTGAAAAGCCCGAGAGGTTGGTTCGATTCCAACTCCGACCGCCAGTTTCTTGCCCGAGTAGCTCAACATCATTTCGCGGCTGTGTAGCTCAAGTGGAAAAGAGCAAGCGTCTCATAAGCGCGAGGTTGGTGGTTCAACTCCACCCACAGCCACCAAACTTTTTGGGCTGGTGATGTAACTGAGAGCATAGAAGTCCTGCAAACTTTTTGTGAGGGTTTGAATCCCTCCCGGTCCACCAAATTGCGGCGTAGCTCAATTGGATAGCAGAGCGCTCGTCTTGTAAACGAGATGATACGAGTTCGACTCTCGTCGTCGCAGCCAGTTCTTGTGGCGTCGCCAAGTTGGTAAGGCACCGGATTGTTAATCCGGCTATCGAAGGTTCGAATCCTTCCGCCACAGCCAAACCTATTGACCCGGAGCTCGAGATGAAGGTTCGACTCCTTCTCCGCAGCCAACAATTTCAAAACGCAGAAGGTACTTCGATTAGCGAATATCAGACGGATTCTGAGGAGGTACGAATCATGGCAAACAAGACTCTATTCAAGTCGCTAATCGGCAAACTCGTGCCGGCAACTGATGCAGTTAACGAAGAGCGCGCTCCGGCGTACGCTCTTTCGCCAAAGCATCAACTGGCACAGTACGCCGCGACTGGTTGTCTGAATACAACCTTCTACGCAACTGCCGATGGGCACCTGGCATGAACCTAAACACCTTTGCGCGTCATGGCGTGTTCGGTCAGCCCGGCATGACCCAGATGATCGCTGATCGTCTCCGCGACCCGAAGGCAATTGCGAAGGCCCGTGTGTTTCCGTACCAGCTAATGGTCGCTTACTCGATGGCCAATGCGAATGCCGATATCCCGAAGGAAGTTTGCGATGCGCTCCAGGATGCTATGGAGATTGCGATTGCAAATGTTCCTGAGTTCAAGGGAAAGGTTTACGTTTTCCCGGACATTTCGGGATCGATGCATTCGGCAGTGACTGGTTATCGTCGCGGTGCTACAACTGCTGTGCGCTGCATCGACGTGGCCGCGCTGGTGGCGGCTACGGTGCTTCGTAAGAATCCTGGCGCGGAAATCATTCCGTTTGAATCGAACGTGGTCCAGGTTCGCCTGAACGCGCGCGATAGCGTGATGACTAACGCCGAGAAGCTTTCGAAGCTGCCTTGCGGCGGAACTAATTGCAGCGCACCGCTGCGTTTCCTGAACGAGCGTCGCGCCAAGGGCGATGTGGTCGTCTACGTTTCGGACTATGAATCGTGGATCGACGCGCCGCATTACGGTCGCTTTGGCGGAAGCGCGACTGAGACTGTGAAGGAGTGGGCTAACTTCCGCCAGCGCAGTCCTGAGGCAAGGATGGTCTGTATCGACGTTCAGCCTTATGCGACCGTGCAGGCCAAGGAACGTCCTGACATTCTCAACATCGGCGGATTCTCGGATCAGGTGTTTGACGTGATTGCGGAATTCGCGCGCGGTGAACTAAACGCTGACCACTGGATCGGAGTGATCGAGTCGGTAGTGTTGTGATGAGAACACGGAACTACTTGAGCCGAATGCTGTCGTGACTACATTCACTGGAAATGAACATGTCTCGACGATTTCTTGTCGGCTCTTGGATGTAATGGCGAATGCTGGTTTGGAGTACATGGTCCAAGCAGGTTTCGAATCCTGCCCACATCGAATCCGATGTGTGAACTCTAACCGATTTTGTCGCCATTTGTTCTTTGGGGTGAATGCCGAAAGGACTACATCCTCCGAGCTGAGCCAAGTGGAGCCGGAAACTCCAGCCGTGGCAACACCGCACTCAACGGTCTTTTCAATCTCGTCACCCCTTTCGATTCTTTCTGTCTTATGTACCTTTGGTGGCTATTTATCTGATTTTCCGGCCGGCACAAAGGTGAGCTTACCGAATTCGATACGAATCTGCCCTGTTGGTCCGACTTTCGTGGCGTTGCCGGTTGCAGGATCGACCACATAAAGGAACGACCGGCGCGGATCAGTGCCCCGATTCGTAAGATCGTATCCGTTGCGTACAGAAGGCCCGTGGACGGATCGAGCGCCATCCACCAAACGCCAGGAAAGCATCAAGTGTTTGGAATCCGATAAAGGTCGTCGAGTGATTTTTTACTGATAACAAACAGAGCAGATTGATCCAGTGAGTTTACAATACCGGTCGCATACATGATGTCATGCGCCGGATCATATGCAAGTCCGCCGGTTTCAGGCTCGAACGGAACAAAAACGCTGCCACAACTTTATTCGTATCTCAGCGCCACTAATGGATCGATCTTTGTCGCCCGTCGAGCCGGCAAACAACACGCAAGGATGGCAACTACTGCCAACAAAATCGGGGCAACAATAAATGTGATCGGATCAAGTGCCTTTACTCCAAATAGCAACGGCGTCTTGCCAGGGCCAACGTCTGATAGTGAAGCTCCGAGCAAACGGGTCAGTGCAAACGCGCCGAACAGACCAAGCGATACACCACTCAAAACAAGTAAGCTGCATCGGCGCAGGATCAACCACATGACGTCCCGTCGCAAAGCACCCAATGCCATACGCAAACCCATCTCGCGTGTGCGTTGAACCACTCCCCACGAAATCACGCCGTAGATACCAACGATCGCCAGTAACATTGCAATGAGGGCGAACGCGCTGAGTAAGATCATCGCCGCTCGCTGCGAGACCACGGCGCGCTGCATCCGATCTTCCATAGTGCGAACTTCATACAAGGGAATCTGGCTATCCACGGCATGCACGGCGGCTTGAATTGGTGCGGTTAGGCTTTGAGGATCAACTTGCGATCGCACAGCTAAATACATACTCGAAATAGAATTTTGTGCGATTGGCAAGTAAATATGAAGCGGAGTCTGTTCAACGACACCTTGCAGTTTGACGTCCCCAACAACCCCGACTACTTCACGCCACGGTGTCGTCTGTTCCGGCCAACCCTGCTTCACTCGTTTGCCAATTGGATTCTCGTTAGGCCAGAACCGTCGTGCCATCGTTTCATTGATTAAAACCACCTGTGGTGACTTCTCTGTGTCTGCTTCAGTAAAAACCCGGCCCTGCAACAATGGAATTCGCATTGTTTTGATGTATTCAGGGCTGATGGGATTGAATTGGGCGAGCGGAATTTGCGCGCGCGAAGGTACAGGTTGATCTCCAACAATAAATATCGACCCCCATTGCGATCCCTCGATCGGCAAAGAGAGCGTCAAGGCTGCGGATTCGACACCCGGAATAGCCTTGACGTTAGTTAGTACGTCGCGCCGGAAAGATTCTAGTTTGGTAGCGTTATATTTCGGATCCTGAACATCGAGCCGCATGGTGAGCAAGTGATCCGATTGGAACCCAGGATCGACGTGGGCAATCTTGTACATGGTGCGGGTCATCAGGCCGGCGCCTGTTACCACCATTAAGGCAAGAGCAATCTCCGCCACTAACAAGCCGTCAAACAGACGGCGACGCAAAGGCCCGGAGGTCGACGATCGTTGACTGAACACCATGGCGGGTTTAGTGCCCGTCGCAGACCATGCAGGCAGAAGTCCAAACATCAAACCAGTCAACAAAGTGATTCCTGCTGTGAACAGCAACACTCGTCCACTCAATTGCACATCGTCGATGCGCGCAAGATTCGGTGGGGCCAGCTTAATCAATGCAGACAATAGCCAGCGCGCACAAAGGATTCCGGCCAAACCTCCCAGCAGTGACAGCAGAAGACTTTCATTCAACATCTGGCGAATCAGGCGACGACGTCCAGCTCCCAGCGCCATTCTGATTCCCATCTCCTGTTCCCGAACGAGCGCACGTGCAATCGACAGATTGGCGACGTTGACACAGGCGATGAGCAAGACAAATCCAACAGCACCCATCAGGACCAGTAACGTCGAGCGCACTTCGTGAACGATCATCGATTGAAGTGAACGCGCGTATGCACTGGCCCCGCTATTTGTATCCGAATGCTCTTTCGACAGCTGAGCCGCGAGCTGACGCATCTCAACGTCGCCCTGGCTTACCGAAATTCCCGATTTCAGTTTGGCAATTGCTTCGAGTCCCAGATAGTTTTCGCGATGAAACCATGCGGAGTTGGGTACTAACCAACCGCCCAGTGGCGCCCAAACATCAGTCTTTCTAACGAATTCAAAACGAGGCGGCATTACACCGATTACCCAATAGTCGTAGCCCCCGAGATTTAGGGTCCGTCCCAAAATATTTGGATCCGAGCCGAACGTAGTCCGCCAGAGGGAATCACTGATGAGTACGGCCGTTCCCACAGGTGTGTACTTCTCTTCCTCCTCCGTGAAAGTTCGACCCAACTGTGGTTGAACCCCGAGAATGCGGAAGTAATTCAGCGTGACTTCTTGTCCTACCAAACGTTGTGGACTACCCATGCCAGATAGGTTGAATGTATCGAATCGATAACCCCCAATTTCCTCGAACGATTTTGCGCGCACTTGCCAGTCTTGAAAGTTAGGCAGCGAAGCGCCAATTTCCATGCCCTCTTTGCTGATCTCATTGATCACTACGAGTCGATCGGCGTCCGGAAATGGCAGCGGATTCAGAATGACTGCGTTGACGAAGCTGAAGATCGCAGTGTTGGCGCCGATACCTAAAGCTAACGTGATTACAACAACACACGCAAAGCCTGGGTTTTTGCGCAACATGCGCAACGAATACTTCAAATCCTGGTAAGTTTCGCTAAGCATATTCTTTTGTACTTTGATCTTTGTGCTTGGCACTTGTTCTAAACAGAGCTCAAGGAACCAAGATCAAAGCTCCTCTCTTTCTTATTCGTAAACGTAGCGCAACCAAACGATCGATCTTTGTCGCCCGTCTAGTCCCCGAGTATTGCGAGCTCCCCTAAGTCGAAGCGAGCAGCCAATCACCGAATGTCTGGTGCATCAAGTGCAATCCCAAACCCCGTTGAATAGCCGCGGCCCTTCTATATTTTAAGTAAGACACAGATGACGATGAATCAGCAGTCGAAGAGCCATCGCCTCGACTCGTCACCACTTGAGTTCGTTAGTGACTAATCGTTAAGTATTCTCGTCGATTCTTCCCATACCGCCAAGGAACTCTGTACCAGCCTCTAGTGAGCTGGAGTTCAAGCCACAGATTTCAAGTACAATCCTCGACGGTAGAAACGAGCCGTCCCACGTTAGCATCGGATGAGGCGGTTAGCTGCTCGCGCGTGCGCGACCAAAGCATGAACTATTCGGCGAGGACGTACCGAGCATAATCGGGCGCGGCGCGTAGTACTCGCAACGGCACTGCTAGTCTAAAACGATACCGGCAACAATTACGAAGGAATTCAAGATACTTGTACTTTCCAAAATTGGAACCAATAAGTTGCCGGGTGTTTTTGGAACCAATAAATTGCCAAGAACTACTCCTAAAGAAAGCGTGTAACAATTTGCGAAGGAATTTAGGCTAGGCTAGTTGTACTTCTTTTGAGCAATTGGAACCAATTAATTGCCGGGCGCTATTGGAACCATTAAGTTGCCGGAGCGGCAGATTAATGGTTCAAGTCACAAGAGAATGTAACTTGAAGGAATTAATTGCCGCGAGTGGAAGCAATTACTTGCCGCAAGTTCATAATAATTGGCCAATTTCTGACTTCAATTTTCCGCTAGTTTTCGAATTTTGGAACCGTCCATTGCCGAAAGTGCAAATTGGAAGCTTAGGCTTGCCGAAAGTGCAGAGCGGGAAACAAACCGACATCTAACCGTTGGCACCTGCGTTGTGCGGAGCTGACCACCACACGGATACCCGCATCACCTAGCAGAGTAGAATGGAGAGGAAGACAAAATCTTGACTTTATCACCCCGCGGGACTATGTTTCAGGCAGAACTCATCACGTCGAGACTCGACTTACCTTATTGCAATCTCTGAGTCGAACTTTTCGACATTGTGCATAGTTAGTAGTTCCTAAGCGAAAACAAGAACGTAGTTTTTCAGCAGGCTCACGTGTCATGATAACTACCTCACCCCTAACTATTGCCGCCCGCGGCAGGCCGAGATCTATTCTCTATTTGCCTTTGTTTATCCTTGTCCTCCTCGCAGGCTTTTCCATGAGAGCCTTCAAAAACTCTCATCGCGCCGAACATGTAATGGAGCTCACCAGTCGAAGTCAGAAAGATGAGCGAGGTATCGTTAATTCCGCCGAGATCATATTGTTGTCTCCGGCAACGGGCTCGCTGATCACCGAAGCGCGGCCGATGTTTCGTTGGACGTTATCTAACCCTCGTCGAGGCGTGCAGAGAGTTCTCTATGAATTGAAGATAGTCGAGCTTCGGCAGGCCCAGACTCTCGACGAAGCTCTGACGACAAACCCGTCTGTGATTGATAGACGCGATCTTGCCGGGAACTCGTTTCAATTTCCTGAAAGAGGTACGCAACTCGTTGCCGAAAGAGTTTACGCTTGGCGGGTCACAGCTTTTGATCCGAACGGAAAGGAAGTCGGCCACAGCGGTGCATCTTTCTTTGGTGTTAATAAGTGGCCAACGTGGACTTTCTGCTCTCTTATCTTATCCACCGCGAATCTCGATTATTGTATCGGTCAAATGAAAGGACTGGCAGTCGGAACTGCACTTATGACCGGCACCGGCCCTTATTCATGGACTCTGACAGGCGCTACGACAGGCACAGGTCAATCATTCTCGTCGACGATCACCATCCCAGCCGGGAGTCTTCCCCAGACGCCGGGCACTTATACATTAACTTTGACTGTTACCCGGGGAAATTGCACTCAGACGGCGAATTTTACAGTCGTGGTTGACGTGCCACCCGTGGCGGGAACTATTACCGTCACGCCCGATCCACCCGCGACACAACTCCCGCTCTGTCCCGGACAAGATGCAATATTGACGCTCAACGGACAATCCTCTCCCGGTTTGATCCAGTGGTACTCTTCACTCAATCAGACCAGCGTTTTCAATAACCCGATTGCAGGTGCGTCGAACAATACCACTCAATATACCAACCCTCTATCCGCAACCACTTACTTTGGCGTGCAGGTTTCTTCAGTCAACGGGGCGTGTCCGCCCGCTTATACGACAGTCCCTGTATTTGTGAAGCCGCCTCACGGTCCAGTGACAATCTCGGGGCCACCCATTATCTGTGTTGGCGCTAGCGCGACGCTGACTGTGACTAGTGGGAGTGCCGGCTGCACAAGCTTCCAATGGTTTTGCGATGGTGCGCCCTGCGGGCCGAATTCTTCGTCGATGACCGTCACAGATCCGGGGAACTATTTGGTTGAATGCTTTGACGGATGCGCGACAGTCCCATCGAACATGATAACGATCCAGCAAGACCTGCTGGCGGTAACGATCACGGGACCATGCTGTCCCTGCAAGGGCCAGAAGATTAAGTTGTGCGCACAACCGGTGAACGGGACACCGCCATACAATTATCAATGGACCGCAAACGCCGGAGGCGGGGTCACTCAATGCACACTCGTGATCCCAGTTAATACGACGACCTACAGTGTCACCGTTACTGATGCCAACGGTTGCCAAGCTATGGATTCATTTACCGCGACTGTGTGCCCGTGACCAGTAAGCAATGAGACGACCACACTATTTCCGAAATTCAATGATCGGCTTGATCGTCCTCGTATTGCTGGTCGCTGGCGTTGAAATGTTCGCACACAACACGTTGCAGTCATGCGGAGTCAAACTACAGCCAGTTTCCTGCATAAGCACTGACGGAACCACTTGCATATATTCTTTTTCACTCGACGTGACAAATAATACGGGTTTTACTGGCCAGGCGACTCTTTCAGGGGCGGGCTTACTCAATTACACGAGCCCTAACTTCCACGCGGGCGGTGGTAACATCGTCACCGGAACGCTCTCGGTACCCTGCGGAACGGCTTCGGTTTCACTGACACTCTCGCTGCCTGGCACGAATTGCACTCTGCCCGTCGTGGTGTCTCTGCCGAAATGTTCCTGTAACGTTCAGGCGACTGCCTCAAACCAGACAATATGCAAAGGCGGTTCTACGCAAATCAATCTTCCGTCGACCACCTCGGGGACCATCATGTGGTACTCATCATCGCCTTGTGCCACTCCTATTCCTACTTCCGGCGTCATACCATCCGGCTGGTCACCGGTTATTGGCGGCACAACCTCGTCGATCACAGTCGCGCCTGCTCAGACCGTTTGTTATCAGGCAGTCGTGACTAACATGGCTGGCTGTCCGACCGGGATCGGAGTTTCCAATCCGATGATGGTGACCGTTGTTAGTCCGTCCAGTCCAGGCGCCATCGCGTGCACTGTCGGTTCTGTAGGGAAACTCTGTCCCGCCAACAAGGAGCTCTGCTCCGGCTCTGTAGTTAATCTTACCGACCCAAATACTCCTGGGCCGAATTGTAGTCGTAAGTGGTATCAGTGGAATGGTTCGGTTTGGCAGCTTATTTTAGGTGCGACCGGACCAACGCTTACCCAGACTCTCACTTCGTCCACTTGCCCGTTCATGCCGGCTAAGTTCCGGGTCGTCTATTCCTGTCCGCCATGCGCGGACACTTATTCGGAAATCTCATTTAAGGTTTACAGCCCGGCGCAGGGAGGGACGATTACCGGGCCGCCGATCTGCGAAGGGGCGGGCGATGTTCTGACGCTCGCTGGCTCGTGCGGTGACGTCGTGCAGTGGGAGTCATCACCCACTGGAATAGCCGGAAGCTTCAACGTCATAAACGGATCTGGCGGCGCCTACACGTGGTGGATTAACCAGGTTCCTCCTCATGACACCTGGTACCGGGTCAAGGTCAAGAACGGTCCGTGTGGCTTCGCGTATTCAAACGTCTTCCATGTCACGGTCAATCATAAACCGAACCCAACGATATCCGCGGGAGGCCCAGTCACATTCTGCGCGCCGAGCAGCGTGCTGCTCACCGCAATGAATCCAAATGGCGGCACTTGTGTGTGGTATCACAATGGCTTGCCAACTAATGTCACTGGAATGACCTATTCGGCGTCTGCTTCAGGAAACTATTATGTGGTGTGCACGGATAGCACGAATAATTGCGGAATGACCAAATCCAACATCATTAAGGTAAAGGCGAGTAAACCTGTAGCAGCGATATTGGGAGCATGCGGCGTGTGTCCGCCGAATTGTGTGAGCTTGAGCGCGGTACCCGGCGGTGGTGTGCTGCCCTACACTTACATCTGGTCCACAGGCCAAACTGGCCAAAACCTCAGCACGATTAGCGTCTGTCCCACCACTAACACAACCTACACCGTGACAGTGACCGACGCCATCGGCTGCACGTCGCCGATTGCGACTCACACTGTCGATGTCTGTCCTCAAAAGCTTGTGGCTGATGCAGGAAAGAATGTGACGACCTGTCCGGGTGGCCAAGTTATAATCGGTGGTGCGCCGACTGCAAGCGGAGGCACCGGTGCTTACACTTACTCATGGTCGCCAGTGATTGGGCTGAACAATGCGACGATCGCGAACCCAACGGCGACACCTGGGCAGACGACTACTTACACGGTCACCATAACTGACGCCAACGGCTGCGTGGTCACTTCTGCCGTGACGGTCACGGTAAAAGGGCCGCCGTGCGCTTTGAAGAAATAGAATACCTGCAAGCGCCGAAGAGCCTAGCCTATGCTATGCCCTATACGCGATTTTTAGGAGTCATGGCCCGCCATTCTTTTCATTAGTGGGACTACAAGGACAAGACAGCAATGAATTCTTCCGCCATTAGGGTTCTGGTTTGAATATACGGTTATTTTATTGCGGCAGTGACTTTGAGGCATTTAAATACGGGCAGGAATTAAATCGAAACATCTGGGTAGCCGTAACGACTGCGATTGTCGTGATGCACTTTAAAGACTCAGACTCATCTGTGAGACGAAAACATTAATAAAGAGCGGTTAATGATCTCCGCAAGCAGTAGTTCATGACCTCTTTGTACTTTTCCGAAATTGGAACCAATTAATTGCCGGGCGCTATTGGAACCATTAAGTTGCCGGAGCCGCAGATTAATGGTTCAAGGTTCAAAAAGACCGGTAAGTTGTTCAAGAGAAATGGCGGAGCATACGGGACAATCTTCGCAACTTTTTCCTGTCACCACCGGCAGAAATGCTCAGTTTCTTGCAACAGTTGCGAGAAGCCCCTTAACTAGACAAGGTCATGCCGACCAATGTTAGCCTACCGCCCTCTAATCGCCATAGTCGGAGCGGTGATAGGTGGCTTTGTCGTATTGGGCAGCAGAGCAAGTCAATATGTGGTGCAGATCGTGAGAAGAAATAGTTGTCTCACGACAGCGGGGGAATCGGATTCTTCACGACGTAGTCGATGAGCCGCCGGTAAATTGTGTTATCAAGATGGTTCACATACTCTGCTTTATAAGTATTGTTTTGAAGCCGCTTCTCAATCCAATCAGCTTCCTCCAACAAAGTCCATAGATTATGTGTCGCGCGGTGACGAAAGCCCTGTACACCTAAGGCACTCAGTCCTTTTTTGCCACCATCAAGGCATGCCGGGCAAGAACATGAACGCAGTTTCTTCCACTCCTTGGGGCTCACGGGTCTCCCTCTCCATGATCCTAACTCTATAGCGGTTCGCTCCCCGCTGCCAGGTAATTGTATGATCCCGCGAGCAGCTCGATTTCTATATCCGCTTGAATCCACCGAGTCCATTCGTAACAAAGCGGCTAGATGTAGGGTTGCTATTCCTCCAACGCCAAACAGATGTAGTTTCTTTTGTCTAAATGATTGGCGCACCTCTCGAATGTTATTCAGTATGCGTTCGTATGGTTGGGCCTTCGGCATTCGTAGCAGTTGAGGAACAATAGCGCCTAGAGCAATGTTGGTTTTCCCTGCTAAGCGCGTATTTGCGTTGATAGCCGTGATGTATTCGCTAAGCACCTTGCTGATATGTATCACCGGCACAAAACCATCATGTTCATACGCATTGTTCACACGCATTGTCTGGCTGAGACAGTGTCGCTGTGCTGCAATTCCCATTTTCGGAGTAGGGATGAAATCCTGAGGAATGGGCTTCCAATCTGGTTTAGCGAGGTTCACAAACTCCTCATACTCTTTGGGTTCAATGACTACGCCACGCGAAGAAAAGTAAAAGGCGCCATTATCTAGATAGACCCTCACATGCTTCGGAATTCCTAGAGATTTATGTAGGCCATCATGCATTGCCCGACGTTTAACCGCAGGCATTTGATAGAAATCAGCATAGGAGACCATCACGGCCTGTAACTTGGGCAGATGATAAGGAGAGTCAGGCTCCCATACACGAGGCTCTAGACTTTTGAGAGTAATACCGGCAACTATTTGCATTTTGGGTATGCGCTATGTCTTTCTGGTAAGCAAACTCTGATAGCGAGCCATAATCCATTGCCCTGTCGCTCTGTCGATATATTTCCCGACATCCTTCGACAAGAGGTGTGCTTGCTGAGTAACTGCGGGCAGCATATATGTAACGGGTTTGTCAGCCATTAACGAATGATCGTGATCACTCGTTAAGCCGCAATGCCGCAATGCCATTAGTGTTTTTTGCGTAACCCTTTCAGGTGATCCGTGCGCATCTGAGTGAAAGAATTCATATCGTGGCAGTTGTTGTTGTGGGCTTCTAGAGTGCCCGATAAAGAACATATAAACATGGGCCAGATCACATAGTCGTCGATATGAAGTTATGTTTATTCCCTCATTCCGGTTCTGGTAGGAATCAAAATATGAGGTTAAGTCGGCTAAATGTGTTTTAGTATTTAGATTAGCGCGCGTAGTAAATGAACGGCGTATTAAGCAGGTAGCTAGTGCCTGCTGTAAGCTGTCCGCGATGAAGTCGGGAGACGATAACAACAAACTCATCGCTTGACCATCGTTTAACGTGTACGTCCCAACTTCCCAATTCTCATCAATGTGCCGAGCAATGAACCAATCAAGAACCGCACTATAAACTTTCAATTGTACATTCTTGGAAACACCACAATAGATTACTCCTACCTCTTTGGCGTAGGTCAGACAGTTCAATAGCTCACGGATCGCTTCGCGTACAAATTCGCCTCGTCGGCTCTCAATGATGAAATTATCCAGATAGGCATCCTGTGGAAACAAACTTCCATCCCGGAAAATTATATCTGGAGGTCGCTTGTCCGCTTTCAGTAAGTATTCCAAGTCAAACTTGTATTGCCCGACATCCATCGCGGAAGCGATTGTCCGGTGATAGTCTTCTGGTTCTAATTCGTCTTGATACGAAGGATCGATAAGCATCCACCGAAGCAAAGCATCGTCAGGCTTGGGATTAAAAACGTTATCGTATCTCGCCTCACCATCCTGTTGTGTGAACAAAGTGCCCGCCGCATTGTTCAGAATGAACGGCACACTTCGCTTAAAGAACCTAGCCGGCACCGGTACAGCACTGCGATGTTGGCTCACGTCGGAAGCCCCAATGAGTGGAGAACGGTTACTCCAAATTCCTTCGTCAACGTTTATGACGTTTATGAAGTTCTCTCCTTCAATGTGGCGGCGAAGGTGTTCAATGATTGCATTGGTGTTTAAGCGAATCGCCCATTTCACTCCGCCCTTAATTGGCTTTTCGATAACGACGTGATGCCTCTCCATTCCGAAACCACGAATCGCAACGCTCTCTAAAAGATTCGCTAATCGCTGTGACTTACTAGTATTCAGCTCTATCTGGCGCTTAAGATCGAGAAAGAAATCGAGATATAGCTGTCGTGGATCGATTTCCAACAGCATTTCTCTCGCTTGCTGAATAGTTGTTTCCCACGCCTCCTCGAAGTGCACCGCGCGCTGCATGTAAGCCGTGGTCTGTCCGACAGGATCGTGATCCTGAAGCCCAGTATCTTTCAGAGTCTGAGCCGCGACTTCTTCACGACTTAGAACCTCGGCAGTTTGTATTACTGCGTCGAAGTCCAATGCGCCTGATTCAGCACCTTGTAAAGCCCGTTTTGTTTTACGAGGCACTATTTCGTCTCCCGCTTGAGTCTGCTGATTTCTGGAATCCACTTTTCCGTCATCTCGCGGAAGATCGGAGGAGTTTTACCGCCTTCTGAGTCATCGGTATGTCGGATTCTTATTTTGATCGGAATCGTATGCTTGACACTTTCATATGTCCCTGAAAGCAAGCACACACCCTGAGGCATCTTGGGCAATGCTCTTAGGAGTTCTTCTGATGCGTCCGCTTTGACTCCTCTTATCGAATCGAGTTGGTCCGGCTCTAAAGCAAATACGAGTCTCGTGTTGCATTGTCGTATAGCGCGCTTGTCAATATCCACAGGACTCTGGGTCATTAGTATTATGGCAATCCCATGATGTCGCCCTATGCGTACACCCTCGCGAATAATTTGCTTACATGCCGAACCTTCGCCTTCGGGAACGAAGAGGTGTGCTTCATCAATAACAGCTGCGTAAGGTGGTATATGACCTCGTAACCGTAGGTCTTGTAGTTCTCTAAGAACAGCCGTTGCTACGCTCTGTAGCTGGGTTGAGGTGAGCCGTTTACAATTAATCGCAAGGCATGGAAAAAGCAGTTTACGCCAATCCGCAACTAACTTTTTGTTGTCTTCCTCACTTCCACTTCCGAAAATTCTATGCCTGTTGATAATTTCGGTCCGACGTATCGTGGCGTCAGTTACGCGTGGAACATCTCCCTCTTTAGAACATAATTTGGGTGCTACCTCCTTTATTCTCTCAATAACATCACTGAGATTGAACTTGGCTAACTCTCCGCCCTTAATGTCGGCTTGTAATTCCCCAAAAGCCTTTGTTGCAATGTCACATTGCAGTGAAGAACCTTTCTTCATGGCATCTGGAAGCAAATCCAAAAACTCAGATTCCGTCAGGGACGAGATCCGTAGTTTCACATCCTTGCCTGGTTCAATCACCTGCCCACCCAACTTTTGTACTAGAACTGAATATTCATCCTGTGTGTCTATAAAGACGACTGGTAGTTTGTGTTTCACGAGCTCCTCAGCAACAACCCCCATGGCATAACTCTTTCCGCTGCCAGTCGTTCCGCAGATGAACATATGCCTTTGAATCGCTTCTCGCTTTAGCACAATGTCCATTTCTGTGCCGCTTGTTGTTTCGCCAACGTGTAATCCAGTATCCCTATCTTTTACTAGGCCGAGCGTTTTTAGTATTTCGTGTTGTTCAGCTATAAATACTTCTGCTCCAGAGTTTGGAAGGGTTTGCGGCGAGCGAATATCGGACCCAATGATCTCTTCTATTAGTTCAGCTTCAATTAACCGATAGATGGTGGTGCTATCCTTCTCGCCTGGATAATTAGGAGCCAAACCGAGAGTTTCCCGTACATTGATATCCTCTGGGCTTTCATTAGGATTTCTTTCATAAGCGCTACGCACTCGCCCGATAAGCACGCTCTGTTCTCGTCTAGTAAGCGGAACTCTGATTAGTGTTCCTGGCTTTACCTCGAACCCCGCCTTCAGTTTTATTCTGACGGTTTCAAATGTAGGAGTATCTTGATCTGAAACCACGGTGCCGATTGAAGAGTGGGAGGTCATGTAAGTCTCCTAGCAAGAGGTTGTGGGTTATATGGCGTGAACCCGGATTCCCAAATCACTTAATGCCTGTTTAGCGGCGTCTGTGTGGAAGGTGCTGAGCGGAAAGCCCGTTATTAAGCTGATAATCCACTTAGCTGACACGCGACGACCGTCTACCATCACATACCAAGAGTGCTTCGAAACTGGAACTTCAAGACCATCTTCAATTGCATGGCGAACCGCATTTAGAACGTCTCGTTTCTCAAGATCAATTTGCCTACCTCGCACCTGCGGTTTCGCAAGCATTCCTCTTCGTTTAATACGTCTATTTCGCTCCGGCGGCTCTCCATAGAGCCACACGTACAAGGCTAATAACTTCTTCCCTGGAGTCCCAGAGGCGATCGTCACTGAACGACTCGATAAAATGCTGCTTCCTTCCAGCGCTCCCAAGTACACCTTACTCAAATGTACGAAGATACTCTGTGCGGTTTTGCCTTCACCAGCTTTGACCAGACGATTCAGTGCCTTTGCGATTTGAGGTCGCAACTCTCGTGTTCTTTGAGGAGTCATTTCACGTTCATAAAACGGTATCTGATAATCGTGCCGAACCAGGCCATATTCGGCCGACAAGATTCGAATATCAGGAATGTCCGTCGAATTTTTTAGATATCGTCGAAGTAACCGGAAGGACGGACCATCATATCTTTCAAAGGCTGGTAGGTATTCGGTTGATGTGCGCTTGCTCCGCGAGCATGACAGTATGAGTAATCTCTTCATCTTCGAGTGCAGTCGATGCAGAGGCAGTGAAGAACTGAACTGTTTCTTTAAGTCAAAAACCGTCTGAAGTCAACGTTTTTCGGCTTCAAACTTAACAGACCGTTCGGTCAACGCGGACTCTACCCACGCAAAAATTTGTGTGTTACCGTAACCATGACCGCTAATGGGAATGCCGGATTTTTGAAACTAAGCAAGTTTGAAGGAAAGCACTTCTGAATTCCTAACTCACCTTAGCCACTTTAAAGGGGGTGCCATCGCTTGAACTTTGTCATCCACGAGCTCCTCAAGGATACCAACGGCCCGGTGCGCGAACGGTTCCGCGAGGCTCTCATTACTCCCACAGAAGAAGAATCATCATTTGTGAATGAAGTCACCCGCTTATTTAAGAGACATCAGTCAGGTCGAATATACGGAACGTTCGAACCGGACTCGATTGCGTACCCATTCTCCGGCTTGCTTCAAGAATGCGTCACAACAGGTGACTTCTATAACTTTTCTATACAAGCTGCCACGCTGCTAATTTCGAAGATGCGAGTGATACCCGCAGCCACAGGCGGATACTTTTTTGCATGCCGATTTTTAGAGGATGACGAAGATCTGCTCCTTTTGTTCATGCTAAGCCAACGGCAAAGCCACGCTGTTGATGAGGAGACTTTGAGCCTGCGTCGGTCACGCAACCTCCAGATGGACCAATTAGATTTAGCTGCGCGGATAAGCCTAAGTGGTTGGCAAGATAGCCGACCTGAACCTGTCAGTCTGATTCGCGGTCGAAAGGAAGTTTCTGAATATTTTAAGACATTTATTGGACTGCATGAACCGCGCACAAACACCGAAGGAACGCAAAAATTAAGAGACTTCACAGAACGGTGGATGGAGGATCGTAGTTTTCCACGAGCCGAGAGAGAAAGAGTAAGAGAGCGCGTCCTTGACTACGCTAAGCGACGAGGCGATGAGCCGATCGAGCTAGATGTTGTTGCGTCCTTCGTTGATGCCGAACGGCACCAGGAGTTCTTTACGTTGGCTAACGACTCGGGACTTGGCGCAGAATTCCATATCGATCGACGTTCGCTTAAGCCGTGGGTTCAAATTGTATATTCAGACGAGGACATCAAGCTAAACTTTCCAAAAAGGCTTCTACATAAACGAGTTAGATACAGTGCAGCAGAAAAGACGCTCTTAATAAAGAACATCGAGCTATCAGAAGAGGATCTGCGCTAGACCTATCATGTTTCAGGTGGTCGACACTTTTCTTCAAATTCGTCAGCGTCTTCTGGATGTAAAGGAAGGCGAGGATGGGTGGGTTACTGCCACACTCGAGTTTCAACCAAACGACACAGCCTTAATCGAGCTTTTAAACCAGCTGCAACAGGAGGCTGTTATTGCAGAGTTTCGGCGGGGAGACGTCCGAGTATATGCCCCCAATTTTGGAGAATCCGGGCCGTTAACCTTAAAAATCGACTTGGGGCACTTGCCTGGATATTTTGAAACCTACCAGGCACTCATCGAACGATTTCCAGACGCCGAACCCGATGAGTATCGTGTTTGGCAATCGAACCCCGAAGTTGAGGCTGGATACAAAGCCGCCGTTGAACTTCTCACAGTCTTAAAAATGAAGGCTGAAGTTTGGGATAATACTCGGCAGCGATTCTTTCTTGTTGACCAGCAAGCAATCGAGATCTTTTTGATATATGAGGCGACTCAGACGGTAAGCCTGCCCGAAATCGTACCTGCTGTTGTTCGTTTCTTAGATTCGCAGCACTTAGACTCTGATACACGCTGGGCATTTTTTCGAAAAGCCTCCGGCAGAACGTTGCGTGATGTTTCTTCAGAGAAGCGGTTGGGATTCTTATTTGAGCAGTTAAAGAACGTCTTTGATCGGACTCAAGAGGATTACTCTTTATACCTGGAACGGTTTTCGTTCGAAGATCTTCTAAAGAACTTTGATGAAAAACGTCTCAAGTTTGTGGGTGATCTAAATCAGGTTCTTGCATCGATTCAAACATCATTGATCGCCGTTCCGATCGGGTTCTTTTTGGTCGCAGAAAAGTTTGAGCCAGCGTCTGGACTCACCGGAAAAAATCTAGTACTTGCGGTTGGCGGACTCATTTTCGTTGGACTTGTATTCCTTCTCGCGGCAAACCAAGGCAAAACGCTGTTAGGTGTCAAGACTGCTATTGATACCTTTGAGGATGAACAAAAGAAGAAGGTTACGGAGGCTTCGGCGCGATTAGGAAATCTGTTGGCGGATACTCGCGGGCAGTATGCTCGTGTCCGATTGTTGCTAATAGCCGTTCGGATTCTTTTGGTCCTATTTGCCACTATTCTATTGGCGGCGCTTGTTTTGTGTTCGGCTCCTTCGTTGCAACGTTACTTGCCTTATGTTTCAAAACAGCCGGAGAAGAATGCTGCGAGGGTATCATCAAGCGAGGCTACTCCTCTACCGCCCTCCGAGTCATCGAACGACAAAGTTGAGCAATCGACAGATGAGAAGGATGTTAATGCTAACAAACCACGGCCATCCTCTTCTCCATCACCCGACAATTAAGGATATCGCGGCGGCGTACACAGCGCAGACCTCGTGTGGTTGTGCCAGATGCTCGATTTAGCCGTGCTACATACCACACACCGGAGTGTTCATTTTGCCCGACTGGCTTTCTTCCGGGGCCGTCTTCGTCGAATTGGCGTCCGCGTCTTGAGTAGATCGGGATGTTTAGTTTCGATCATGTGGGACAAACCCTGATAAGTTCTGCCTATCAGAGGGGCAGCGTGAACTATTGAGCCATCCGTTTGCGCTAAAGCCTGTTTGATCGTTTCGTGTTCACATTCCAACAATCTTTGGTCTAAATCAAGCGGCTTTGGTAAGAGCACGTCAACGGCTTCGTCTCTGGACATCTCTCTACACAAACTGTCTGCGAGCTTTCCTCCCGCTGCACTCAATCGTGATAAAACTTCCCGACTCTGCGAATCTGCCAACCACTCACGCGCTTGCTGATATGCCGCCTGCAAGGTATCCGGTGAAAGGCGATCTACTTCCTCGATCATCGTAAGAGCCGCTAGTCCGGCTTTGTTTAGGGCATCTGCTTCGTGAGCTACTTCTATCGCTCGTTGTAAGGTGATTTGCGCACGCGCCGGTTTTCCTAAGCGGGCTTGAGCAATAGCTTTTAGGATAAGTACGTCTGTGAGCCAACATCCGTGCCCGACCTTTTCTAATGCTGTTGCCGCTCTGCGGGCCGCAGCTTCGGCGGCTTGGAATTTTCCTTCTGCGATCAGTAGCTCCGCACGAGTGCTATCAATCTGTGCCGTTCGAGTTCGATCCTTGAGGCGAACAGTTATGAGTCGCGCCTGGTTAAGATGTTTGTGGGCTTCTTTGAACCTACCTAGCTTTGAAAGCACCACAGCTTCATTGTTTTTGACGCTCGCACAATAGATATAATTCTTTGCTAATTTGAAGTGATGTTCTGCGGCTTTGTATTGAGTAAGCGCACGTTGAAAATAATCACGTCGGTTTTCGGCAGTTCCGATGGTCCTGAACGTTATGGCAAGCTCATTGTGATATGAGCCTTTGACGGGGAGATACCTGATGCTTGCAAACACCGCACTATTGTCAGTGAGAAGTTTCAGTGCGTCGTAGTATCTTGCTGCCGAGTGTTCGACATCTGCCAGTTTGAGAAGTGCCCGCGCTCTCTTGAGTCCTTTGGGCGGCAATCGTTCCAATGCCTCATGAAGCATGATTCGTGCTTCGTTTACTCGGCCTTCCCGCCAGTAGCAATATGCAATCTCCGACCATGCTTCGGCGGCATTCCTTGTGAGGTTGTTCGACTCGTAATAAGTGATGCTCTCAGTGATCAAATTCCTCGCGCTCTCTTGTGCGTCTTTGATTTGATTGCGAGCGCCAATCCAGCCGGTGAGAATGCCAGCGCAAAGAACAACATTAGCAGCCGTTTCAGCTTGCAGCCCTTGTGTATCGGGACGTGTCCCGACTTCATGCCACAACGGATGCATGATCTCAAGAGCGCCCTGCGGGTTTTCATTGTCTCTTTGTTCTAGTGCGAGCTCGCATCTGGAAAGTGCTTCCTCATCACGAGACAGATGCGACGTGTCTAGCTTTGGTGAGGCCAACTTCAAGAGATAGACCCTCCTTTGAAGTAAGAGTTTCAGGATGCGGAATTCGCTGCTTTACTAGATAGCTGATGATCATTTTGATCGACTCGCTTTCTTCCGGCCCCGTCTGCGGTGGATCGGCGTGCGCTCGTCGAGCAAATCAGGATGTCTGTTTTCGATCATGTGGGATAAACCCTGATAGCTTCTACCTATCAGAGGGGCAGCGTGAACTACTGAGCCTTCGGTTTGCGCTAAAGCCTGTTTGATCGTTTCGTGTTCACACTTCAATAGCCGTTGGTCTAAATCAAGGGGCTTAGTTAGGAGCACGTCAACCGCTTCGTCTCTGGACATCTCTCTACACAGACTGTCTGCAAGTTTTCCGCTCGCCGCACTCAATCGGGATAGCACGTCCTGCGAATCTGCCAGCCACTCACGCGCTTGCTGATATGCCGCCTGTAACGTATCCGGTGAAAGGGGATTTACTTCCTCGATCATCGTAAGAGCCGCTAGTCCGGCTTTGTTTAGGGCATCTGCTTCGTGAGCTACTTCGATCGCTCGCTGTAAGGTGGTTTGCGCACGCGCCGGTTTTCCTGAGCGGGCTTGAGCAATAGCTTTTAGGATAAGCACATCTGCAAGCCAACATCTATGCCCGACCTTTTCTAATGCTGTCGCCGCTCTGCGAGTCGCAGCTTCGGCGGCATCAAAGTTTCCCTCTGCGATCAGTAGCTCTGCGCGAGTGCTATCAATCTGTGCCGTTCGAGTTCGATCCTTGAGGCGAACAGTTATGAGTCGCGCCTGGTCAAGATGTTTGTGGGCTTCTTTGAACCTACCTAGCTTCGAAAGCACCACTGCTTCATTGTTTTTGACGCTCGCACAATAGATGTAATTCTTTGCCAATCTGAAGTGATGCTCTGCGGCCCTGTATTCAGTAAGCGCCCGTTGAAAATAATCACGTCGGTTTTCCGCAGTTCCGATGGTCCTGAACGTTATGGCAAGCTCATTGTGATATGAACCTTTGACCGGCAGATACCTGATGCTTGCAAACACAGCACGATTGTCAGTGAGAATTCTTAGTACGTCGTAGTGTCTCGACGCCGAGTGTTCGACATCTGCCAGTTTGAGAAGCGCCCGCGCTCTCTCGAGTCCTGTAGGTAAGTGTTCCAATGCCTGTTGAAGCATAATACGTGCTTCGTTTACTCGGCCTTCTCGCCAGTAGCAATATGCAATCTCTGACCATGCTTCGGCAGCTTTCCTTGTGAGATTGTTTGACTCGTAATAAGTGATGCTCTTAGTGATCAAATTTCTCGCACTCTCTTGTGCGTCTTTGATTTGATTGCGAACGCCAATCCAGCCGGTGAGAATGCCAGCGCAAAGAACAACATCAGCAGCCGTTTCGGGTTTAAGATTTTGTGTATCGGGACGTGTCCCGACTCCACGCCACAACGGATGCATGATCTCAAGAGCACCCTGCGGGTTTTCATTGTCTCTTTGTTCTAGTGCGAGCTCGCATCTGGAAAGTGCTTCCTCATCACGAGACAGATGCGACGCGTCTAGCTTTGGTGAGGCTGACCTCAAGAGATAGACCTTCCTTTTAGGGTTTTAGTGGGAGGAAAGACTTTACGGGCCGGATATTAAACCTCACCGGCTTAACTCGGCAAGATCTCTTGCAACAATGTTCGGCCTTTGTCATATCTGATACAAGTACATTTGCATCATTAATCAAAGGAGCCTCAAAAAATGAAACGCTTTGTCTTGGCTATCGCTCTCTTAGGGCTGATGTCTGTGACTGCTCTGGCGGGCGAAATACCAACCAATGGAGCGCCAGCGCCAGCGCCAACTACAACGTCGAGCACGGCCAGCACGTCGAGCACGGTGCTTGTTACGGTGATACTCACCGTGCTTGGTCTGAGATAGACCACTAGCGGACTAGGCTTCGTCTTAACGAGCCTCGCGCACTGCGCGGGAAAGGTTAAGTGTGTCTATGTATCTATTCAATTTAAATTTACTTGCATAAAATCAGAACAAGCCCTCATACGTTGCTTCTTGCGATCTAAAACTCACTGAATAAAAATTCGCGTACCTCGCTTGGGGGGACGAGCTTGCTGGCTCTGTGCTGCTGTATTCACCACGTCTCCACTCCAGCGCAACCGTTGCGTTGGCGCTGATCGACGTGAATCAGCGAGGGGGCACAGGGCCAGCAGCAGCGGAAACCACCTTGCGGCAAAGGGACTCGAATAGTGAGCGAGTCCTTTGGGGCATGGATTGAAACTCTTCACTCGCTGTGTTGACTTCAGTCCATGCCCGCATCTTTTCTCCACCGATGAAAAGCGATCTGCGGTGCCTGCCGTACTGGAGGGCGGTACGGTTCAGGTACATACCCGTTACAGGTCCATTCATCGGGAAGCCCTTACGCTTCTTCGGCGGCTTGGTGGGACCGCTGGATAAACGTAAGGCAAGGCGCTTGCGAGGCCCAGGGATCGCCCAGTATTCGCAAGCGCCTTTTGTGGGGCATGGATTGGAATCTCAGCAGTCCATGCCCCAATCTGATCTGCGGCGTAACGAAAATGTCGATCAGAATAAATCTCGATCTCGAACCCGAGTATGAAGCGTTCGTTAAAGAGTGGGCCGACAAACTGGGCATATCTCTATCGGAGCTTATGCGTCGCGTGGTACATGAGACTTGCAACGGCTTCCGATTCGAGGAAAAGATTCCCAACTACTATCCACTCGAAAAAAGGCCGGATTGGAAAAGATTGGACCGAAGAAGGTACAGGCGAAAGAAACGTGCAGCAGCACGACTCAACTAACGCATCCTTTCCCTCGCCTCCCCCACAATGAGCACTGAAAAAGGTCACAACCTCATTGCACCACCGAATGAAATGCAACAGTTCAAGGGTCGGATTATTTGCGGACGTTGCGGTAACAGCGATTGGACCAAGTTCACGTATATGATGCCTATGGATGGTCGCGTATTGGTTCAATGTTCACACTGTGGTCTAACGTTTTTTGAGTCGGTGGAACCAATTCAGAGTGATAACATTCAGAAATAAGTCCAGGACGATCCCGAGCCGCAAACTTCCATTCCAGCCGAGCACACCTCATCAGTTCCCATCCGCCTCAATTGTAAAGGATAGCCATCAGCACAACTTCACGCGCTGAGTGCTTCACTGCGTTCCGCTCGCTGGTTTTAGGGAGTGACTGCAAGGGTGAACTTCGCTCGAACAAGTCACCCGAAAAGGAGCACGTACAATGGAAAGTCAATCACCCGCAATCCCTAAGTGGTCCGCCTTACTTATCGAAGCTGTTACTAATCCAGGTCTGATCATGAAAGCGTATAGAGCCTTTCATCAATATTCCGTTGGGAATCAAATTCTCGCGCTTGTGCAATGTCAGATGCGCGGATTACAACCCGGTCCAATTAACACTTTTCCGAAGTGGAAAGACTTAGGACGTTTTGTGAAACGCGGTGAACGGGCGCTCAGTTTGTGTATGCCGATAACTTGCAAGCGTCGCGACGGAGATTCAGACGAGGACCACACCTTTACGAGCTTCGTTTATAAAGCGCGCTGGTTTGTTTTGTCCCAAACTGACGGACAGGAACTTGAACTGATCACAGCGCCGCAGTGGGACGCCGAGCGAGCCATTTCCGCGCTAGGTATCGAGCGCATTCCGTTCGATCACACGGATGGAAATGAGCAAGGCTTTGCGCGCAAGCGTCAGGTCGCAATTAACCCGCTTGCGCAACTCCCATACAAGACACTTTTTCACGAACTCGGTCACGTACTCTTAGGCCATACCACCGAGGCAGATTTCGCCGATGCTGAGACGACGCCGCGCAGTCTCCGAGAGGTCGAAGCGGAATCCGTAGCGCTCCTGTGTTGCGAATCTTTGGCGCTTGAGGGCGCAGAGTTTTGCAGAGGTTATATTCAAAATTGGGTAAGCCGGGGGAGTGGTTCTAATGCGGAAGCTATACCCGAAAAGAGCGCCCAAAAAATCTTCCGCGCTGCCGACCAAATCATCCGTGCCGGACGAGCCGAAATTGATCCCGTCACTGCGTAATCCAACCTCCTGAAAATGGACCGCGCCAGCCGAGGGCAACGCACTCGGCTGGCGCTTTTTTTTGGCCGGGAAGCAACCGCGCCTAGTGGCGCAGTTGCATCGAAATTTCGGGCTAACAGTTACTCCAACCGCACCCCTTTTTCGCGAAACTCTCACTCACATTGACTCACACGTTAGGCATGTTTGACGATGCTATTGGCTCTGTTCTGATTCCCAATTACAACTCAAAAACTTTCCAGTGTTGCGATACTCTGCGAGGTCTTTCGGATGAATGCCGGGCATCTTTTTATAGTCAGCAAACCACTTTCCAAACTTCGACGGATCGGAGCGAAGATCGCACCCCGGCACGATGTAATAATCAGGCGGAACGTCCGGCTTGTTTAGCACCACAAAGACGTAATAACAAGGCATCCTGGACGCGCTCCAAATCGATGAGAAAATAGTTCGGACTTCGGAGCGCTTTTACTTGGATCGTGAACCTCGTACCTTGGTCGTTAATGGCGAACAGATCTATTGATTTCGCATTTCCCAAAGTCAGCGATGTTTGCAAGCCTCGTTTGAGCAGTTCAGCCGCAACAAAAAACTCTCCTGCCAGTCCCGACTTTTGACCGTCGGCGCGTTGCTTCGATACGCGCTTTATCGGTTTATGCAAGGCATTATTCTGATCCATCCACGAGTCTCCGTTCGTAATCTTACCGTACTTCTCCGTCAAGTAATTGTCACCACCGCGCAGCGCCTCACATCACTGACTTAGATCAAGCGTTTCATCCACAACGCTCAGACGCCGCACGGCTCACATAGACCGTCCTGGTCCACGTTCGCCACAATTCCAACGACTTCAATCGAGAGAAAAAAGAAAAGGTGCTGCGCACCTGAAGAAATTAGACACGACACCCCCGCTTTGGGGCTGTCGCGGTTACGCAAAAACTGACGCGTTTACAACGCTCGTTTTTAGCCGCTAACTTGTGTCCTTAATATACGTTACAGGTTTACAAGTTTTTTGCGCGGTAGTTTTCGGCGTTGTATCTCTTTGCGGCTCAGTCATTTACCTCGTAACTTTTTTGTATTTTTGGTTAACAACTCCGGCAACTACCTTCCGTTCCAATAGTTTGCGCGTTTACAACTTTGCCGCTTCAGCCTCTAAATCCGTCAACAATTTGCGTTTCTACCTTGCTGTCAATGGTTTACACGTTTACAAACTACTGCCATTAGAGACTCAGCGTCGGTCGCAGTTTCTTCCGCGTGCTTTAAGCTCTTATGCACGGTTGTGGTCCGCGCTCCCGCACTCATGCAGCTTGCTATTAGCGCAACTCACTGAGGCAATCAGTTGGACCAACTGAGGCGATCAGTTGGACCAAGCCCCAGGCGCGAGCGAAAAAAGCATAGGCGCGAAGGTCGCTGTGAGTGCGCTTACCGCGAACGGAAAATTTCGAGATTCGATTAACTGCGCTATAACCTGAGTATGGTTACTGTCGCGCTGGACTACACCCTGAGTATTGTTACTGTCGCGCCACGCTCCACCCACCACCTAATGGAGTAGGGTAAATTACCCTGCTCGTTTTTCACCGGCTTGGTTCCCCTTAGCTGCCATTCTCAGTCGGCAGCCCGCCCGCACAACTCTCCGCTGCGCTCCGAGTCCTTCACTTCGTTACGGCCCTGCGGGTGTGCGACGGGCACCCAGCCGACTGTGATTGTCGCTAAGGGGAAAAGCCTAAATATCGCGTGTTACGCGCTGTTTTCGAGCATTATGTGTAAAGGTAGGAAACCTTGACACTCACCAGTGTAAAGGAACCTTAATCAGCCTCCTCCCTCGGGTGGTCCAACACTCTACGACCAACTACTACTCAATCAATGCTCTCCGTCGTTGCGACGTTTTCCAATGCGAGCTAAGTAA
>DATFHH010000161.1:0-12675 GCA_035248565.1 Pyrinomonadaceae bacterium
AACCCGCTCTGCAATCGAACTGTTTCCCATGGTTCACATTTTTCGAAGGTTGTGTCGCGCAAAGAAAAAAGTGGGCGCGAAACCCACCGGACGAGACCCCGTGCCTTCGAGCAAGCTGTGAATTATACGGAAAGGGCCACAATCAAGCAACCGTAGGAGAAGGCCACAAAGAAGCACAAAAAGCACAAAATCAGAAAAGAAGATCTTGTGCTTCTTGTGCCTTTTGTGGCTAAGAAGTCAACTTCGACTTTACAACCTCGCTTACGGTGCGGCCGTCGGCGTTTTTGCCGGCGAGTGCGGCCTGCGCAGCCTTCATCACTTGGCCCATATCTTTCATCGAGCTCGCGCCGGTTTCTGCAATCGCAGCCATCACGGCTTGTTCGATCTCTTCCGCCGAGGCTGCTTGCGGCAGATATGCTTCGATTACTTTAATCTCAGCCTTCTCTTTATCGACGAGTTCCTGGCGACCAGCCTTCTCGTATTGCTCGATCGAGTCGCGTCGTTGTTTAACGAGTGAACGCAGCAGCTTCTGCACGTCGTCATCACTGAGCTCAGAACCTTTTTCGATCTGCCGATTCATCATCGCCGCTTTGACCATTCGCAGCGTCGACGTGCGACTCGCATCCTGCGCCTTCATTGAAGCCGTGAGATCCGCGACGATCTGCTTACTAAGACTCATGCCTCAGCTCCTCCTGGTTTCTTAAGCTCACCGTGCCCGTTTGATTTTGCAAGGTACTCGCGCAGAAATCGACCTGTGTACGACTCGCGTATGTTCATGATCTCTTCCGGCGTTCCGACGCCGACAACGTAGCCGCCGGCCTCGCCACCTTCAGCTCCGAGATCGATGATGTGATCGGCTGTCTTGACCACGTCCAGGTTGTGTTCGATTACCAGTAACGAGCCGCCGGCATCGATCAACGCACGGAAAGCGGCGAGCAGCTTGTTGATGTCGTCGAAGTGTAAACCGGTGGTTGGCTCGTCGAAGATGTAAAGCGTTTTGGCGCCAGTGCGCTTCAACAAGTGGGCCGCGAGTTTTATACGTTGTGCTTCTCCGCCGGACAGAGTGGTCGCCGATTGGCCCAAGCGCAAGTAGCCTAGCCCAACATCGTCCAGCACGCGCAAACGATTCGTGATCTTCGGCACTTCGCGAAAGAACGTGATCGCCTCGCGCACCGTCATGTTCAGCACTTCGTGAACATTCTTACCGCGGTAACGAATATCGAGAATCTGCTGCTTGAACCGTGTTCCCTTGCACTCTTCACAAACCAACTCGACGTCTGCAAGAAACTGCATCTCGACGGTCACCGTGCCGTCGCCCTGGCAAACTTCACAACGCCCGCCCGGAAGATTGAAGGAGAAGTGTGACGGATCGAAGCCGCGCGCCTGTGCTTCGCGCGTGGAAGCGAACACTTCGCGTATCGCGTCGTAAACCTTGATATATGTCACCGGATTCGAACGCGGCGTACGTCCGATCGGCGACTGGTCGACGAGAATCACGTCGTCAATAAACTGCCCGCCTTCCAGTTTCTTAAAAGCGCCGACGTGACCCTGCCACTCGCCGCGTTGTTTCTTCAATCCTGCGTAAATACAGTCGTGAATCAACGTCGATTTACCTGATCCACTGACGCCGGTGATGCAAACTAGCATGTCGAGCGGGATCTCGACGTCGATCGACTTGAGATTGTGTTCGGCCGCGCCCTGAATCAGCAGTCGACGTTTTTGCATCGCACGGCGTTGGCGCGGTTCTTTGATCTCGGCATCGCCGCGCAGATACCGCGCAGTCAGCGAAGTCTCGTCTTCGAGCAAGCCGTTGAAATCGCCTTCGTAGATGACGCGGCCACCGAGTTCTCCTGCTGCTGGTCCAATGTCGAGAATGTGGTCCGCTGAACGCATCATCTCGGCATCGTGTTCGACAACGAGCACTGTGTTGCCGATGTCACGCAGATTTTTCAGCAGACGAATCAGACGATCGTTGTCGCGCGGATGCAGACCGATCGAAGGCTCGTCTAAAACGTACAGCGCACCAACTAGAGACGAGCCGAGGTTGGTCGCTAGCTGAATTCGTTGTGCTTCTCCGCCGGAAAGTGTCGACGCCAGACGATCCAAGGTTAGATAATCGAGACCGACTTCAACCAGAAAGCGGAACCGCCGTCGCACTTCGAAAAGTATTCTTTCGGCGATGGCCGCCTGTTCCGGCGAGAGTTCAAGTGTTTCAAAAAACTCTGCGGCATCTTTGATCGAGAGCGAGCAGGTTTCCGGCAAAGTGCGGCCGCCGACTTTAACGTCACGTGCTTCCTGCCGCAGCCGGCCGCCGTTGCAGTCCGGGCACAAAGTGTAGCCGCGGTATTTCGAGAGAAAGACGCGAACGTGAAGTTTGTACTTCTTCGTTTCCAGCCAATCAAAAAACCCGCGCACGCCTCCGAAGTCGCCACGCCCTTCGACGATCGCGCGTTGCTCTGAGCGCGAGAGCTGATTAAAAGGCACAGTCATCGAGATCTTTTCGGCGCGACAAAATTGCTTGAGCTCCGCCATGGCCCACTCGTGTTGCGGCTTGGTCCATGGTTCGATCGCTCCATCTTTCAACGATAAAGCTGGGTTTGGAATCACGAGATCGAGATCAAGGCCGATCGTGTTCCCAAAACCCTGGCAGGTTGGGCAGGCGCCGTAAGGATTATTGAAACTGAAGAGTCGCGGTTCCGGCGTCGCGTAAACAGTGTGGTCATATTTGCATTCGAAACGTTCGGAGAACCACAGTTGTTTCGGCTCCGCATCGGCAGTTTGGATCAGCGCGGTTCCGTGCCCTTCCAGAAAACAGATCTCCAACGAATCGACTAAACGCTGTCGGACGTCAGGACGCGCAACGAGACGATCCACGAGCACGAATACGTCTGTGAAATTGTCGAGCGGGTAATCGTCAGGCGACTGCAAGTCGATCGTTTGTCCGTTGAAAAAGAGACGCGTAAAGCCTCTCTGCATCAGACTCATTAAATGTGCAGTCAGCCACTGTCGCGAAGCGCTGGAGCGACGACGCATGAATCTCGACTTCTGGCGATCCGGCTCAGTCAAGCCTGCTGCCGCCGGAAAGAGCACGTAAAACCGGGTCCCTTCAGGCAGTGCGTTGAAGACTTCGTCGGCGATCGACTCAGGCGAGTCGCGCGTGACCAAGCGGCCACATACTCGGCAATACGTCTCGCCGACACGCGCGAAGAGCAGACGCAGGTAATCGTAGATTTCCGTCTGCGTGCCGACGGTCGAACGGGGATTGCGCGTTGAGTTCTTCTGCCGAATGGCGATTGCCGGGGCAATGCCGCTGATTTCGTCGACATCTGGCTTATCCATGCGCTCGAGAAATTGTCGCGCGTATGCGGAAAGCGACTCGACGTAGCGTCGCTGTCCCTCGGCGTAGATCGTATCGAAGGCAAGCGAGGATTTGCCCGAGCCGCTCACGCCGGTAACCACAGTCATCTGGTTGATCGGAATCGAGAACGAGATGTTTTTGAGGTTATTAACGCGGGCGCCTCTGACTTGGATAGCTTCTTCAGACATACAGACACGAATCCGGGCTGGGTCGAAACCGGTAATGATACTAACAGCCACAAGAAAGCACAAAAGGCCGAAATGACTTGTGTGCCTTTTTGTGGCAAAATTCTCCGCCATGAAAACACCTCAGTTTCTCCTCCGCGGGTTTCGCCGGCCGCGAGAAATCGCCTGTTTCGCTCTTGGCAAGCTCGAACGCCAGGTGATGGAAGAGACCTGGCGTCTCGGCGAGGTCAGTGTGCGCGACGTTTATTGTGCTTTCGACGAACGGATCGCCTACACAACCTTAATGACGACACTCGATCGTCTCTTCAAGAAGAAACTACTCGAACGGCGCAAGGACGGACGCGCATTCGTGTACGCCGCCGTGGTCTCTGGCGAAGATCTCGATCGAGGAATCAAAGAGGACGTGGTTGACGGCTTACTCGGTCACGGAGCCGACGGAGTTGAACCTGTTCTCGCCTGCATAGTCGACACCCTCAGCGAAAGAGATCGCGAACTGCTCGACGAACTCGATCGCCTGGTCCAGGAAAAGAAAAAAGAGTTACGGCGGAAGAGCTAATGTACGCGTTTCTCGGCATCACTCTCGGTCTCGCTTTGTTGCTGACGATCAACGCAACGGCGACGATGCTCGCGGCAAGTGTTGCACGTCTGTATAAACCAATGCTGCGCCGATGCTCCGCACGCACACGTGCTGAGATCTTTTTTGTGATGCGCATTGGACCACCGGTTATCGCCATCATCACGATTGCGGCATTCATGATTCCGTCCTATCTCGTTTACGAGCCGCACACGACGGGCGAATTCGTCAGTTGGAAACTCGGCGCGCTAGCCACGCTCTCCGCGATCGGCGTTGGCCTGGCGATCTGGCGCGGATTCCGTTCGTGGTTTGCGACACGTTCGTTACTGAAAGACTGGTTGACATCCGCGACGCCTATCGAACTCAACGGTCTCGATCTTCCGGCTTACGTCGTACAACATTCATTTCCGATCATCGCGGTGGTTGGCGCGGTCCGTCCGCGTTTGTTTATTGCGAGTCATGTTCTCGAGTCGCTCAGCGAAGAAGAGCTCATCGCCGCGATTGCGCATGAGTATGGGCATCTCGCCGCTCGCGATAATTTCAAACGATCGGTCATGCGTGTGAGTCGTGCAGCGCTTTTGATCATTCCGTGTGGACGATCATTGGATCGCGCGTGGAGCGAAGCTTCGGAATCGGCCGCGGATGAACATGCAGCGCAGCAGAGTTCGCTCATTGCTCTGAACTTGGCGTCTGCTCTGGTTCGCATCGCACGAATGATTCCAAAAGGACAGCGTCAGGTGATGCCGGCGGCGGTGTCGACATTTCTGATTGGCGGCGAAGATTTTCCGGGAGTCAAGGTGCGCGTCAGACGGTTGGTGGAGCTTGCCGCGACTGATCCGAACTTGCTGGTCAGCAACGCCTCGCTCATTCGTTTCATACCGTGGTTTGTGTTGAGTTTGGTCGTCGTAGTGGGAGTAACAATCGAGAGTCGTCCGCAAGTGCTTGCCGCAGTCCACAGCCTCATCGAACAAGTCGTCGCATTGTTAAGTTAATTAGCCGCGGATGCCACGGATTTCTCCGTGCCTACGAGCGGTGGTAGTAATTCCGTTCTGCCCTCACAATTGTCCCTGCAATCCTGCACCTCAAGGCGGACTAAATGAAATTATTTCTGATTGCTCTCATCGCCTTCATGGCTGTGCCCGTCGTCGCGCAGTCTCCAAACACCGCCACCATGATCGTTGTGGTCGTCGATCAAACGGGCGCGCTAGTGAAAGACGCGAAGGTCTCAGTGCTAAACACTGCCACCGGCGATGGACGCGAAGCTGTCTCAGGCAGCGACGGCAGCGCGACCTTTGCAGCGTTGTCGTTGACCGGAACGTACAAGGTCACAGTCTCAAGAGAAGGCTTCGGCACCGAAGAACGCGACAACCTCACGCTACGCTCAGGTGAGACCGCGACCGTGAAAATGACACTTCTCGCCGGCTCGCAAACCGCAGAGGTCACCATCTACGGCACCGCTGAAGGCGTGCGCGCGGATCCGCAAATCGGTCTGCCACTGCGAACTGAACAGATCAATGAGACGCCAATACTCGGTCGTAAAGTGACGAGTCTGCCGCTGCTCAACTCTTCGTTTCGACAAGGGAAGGGCACTGGCGATCTCTTCGTCAATCAAACCTACTTCGTCACCGGTGCTGGTTCGCGCCGTACCACCACCGTCACGCTCGATGGCGCGAACAACGACGAAGCGTGGGGCCGCCAGACGGCCATCGCTACCATTCCGATGGGCGCGATTCAGGAAATGACAGTCATCTCGAATGCGTTTTCAGCGGAGTTTGGTTGGACTGCGGGACCAGCTTTGAACATCGTCACTAAATCGGGAACAAACGATGTGCACGGTGAAGGACTTTTCCTGATTCGTCCAGGCGACTGGCAGGCAGAGACGTTTTCGACAAAAGGATTTTGTCCGCCGTCAGTCTCAACCTGCGTCACACCGTCAACCCTCCAGGCGATTAATCCGGTAGACATTCCGGATGCGCTGCAACAGTACTCCGGCACGATCGGTGGTCCAATCGTTCAGGACCGCACCTTCTTCTTCGCGACGGCCGATTACACGCGGCAGAACCGCACGACATTTCTTTCGCCTAATCTGCCGGCATTTGTCTTACCGCCTGATGGGAATCTCGCATACACCGGTCACTATCGTCAGTTTCTCTTCAATGGCCGAGTGGACCACAAATTAACGTCGAATCAGAATCTGGCGGTTCGCGTGAACGTCGATCGATTCTTCGACGACAACCCGCAAGACGCAGTCGGCGGCACGAACGCGCCGAGCGTTGCGCGACGTTACTCGCGTCGCTCATGGACCACGCAGGTCAATCACACTACGGTTTTCAGCGCGAAATTCCTGAACGAAGCACGTTTTGCATATCTTCATGGCGATCCGGTGACGCGTTGGGAAGCTCAGAATCTTTCGACCACGTACACTCGTGCTGGAGCAGTGCCTTTCACGATTGGACAATCTCGGCTCTCCGATCTTTGGGGGCATCAACTGCAGTTCTCTGACACAATGTCATGGTCGACCGGCAAACATTATCTCCGTTTCGGCGGCAGCATTATTCATCACACTTCAGGCGGTACCGGCAGCGAGCCCGGTACAGCCGTTCTCGGAACATTCACGTTCAAAAACACCACGACCGCGCCGTTTGGCCAATTGACACTGGCAGACGTGCAGAACTATACGCAGCCGATCGACTTCGGAATCAGCAGTTACGAATTACCGCAGTGGCTCAATACACTTTTTATTCAGGACAGCATTCACCTGCGCAGCGATTTCACGTTAGACGTTGGCTTGCGTTATGACCGCCAAACCCTGACCGACGCCAGGAAGAACTTCGCGCCGCGTATTGGATTTGGCTGGCATCCCGGCAGTAATTCGCGTCTGTCGATTCGCGGCGATTATGCGATGTACTACACGCAGATCCGCTCAAATGCGGTCGCAAGCTATCTGGTGAACGGGCTCGATGGCTTAACAACTTACACCGCCACTCCCGGCCAGACCGGCTTTCCGACATGTCTGGTTGGCTCGTGCCTGCCCGTCGCAGTCGATCCGAGAACCATTCCTGCATCACAACTGCCGGCTCGCGACATCACGATTAGAGCTGGCTTGCGCGACTTCTATCGCGAGCAGTTTGCACGATTCGGGTTGAACTTCAATCTCCTGCCAAACTATCCCGACAAACTCGTGAATCCGCGCAGTCAGGTTTTTACTTTCGGTGTAGAACGAGAGTTTTTCAAAGGAATGTTTATCGGCGGTGACTACGTCCACCAGCATTGGACCAATCTCGATCGCACCGTCGACTTGAATGCGCCAACGACCTACGATCGTGTCGCAGGGCCGGTTCGGTCCGTTGCTGATGCCAACAAAACGCGACCGATCTTGCCCGTCAATGGCGGTGTGCGCCAGGTGAACCTGATCATGAATCTCGGTGTGGCTGATTACGATGGCTTGCAAACTCAGTTCAGCTACCGCGGCAATCAACGCATGTACGCATCTGTGAGTTACACGTTGTCGAAAGCGACGAACACTTTCGAGCCGGATGGCAACGGCATCGGGCCCAATGAGAGTCACATCTCGCAACTCGGCGAACTCGAGCGTGGTCCAAGCGTGCTCGACCAGCGGCATCGCGCAGTGATCACGTTCTACTATCGCTTCCCGTTCGATATAACAGGCGGCACTGTTTCGACGTTTGCGTCTGCGCGTCCGTTCAATGCGACAACTGGCGTGGACAACAATGGTGACGGCATCAACAACGATCGTCCCAGGATCAATGGCTTGCTCCTCAGCAAGTCGGCGTTTCGCGGCACGCCCACCTCGGATGTTGCGGTCTTCGTGGAAAAACGTTTCAGGTTTTCAGAGAGTAAGGCGATCCTTTTGCGCCTGGAAGGCTTCAATCTTTTCAATCACGGAAACTTCCTCGGACGCGGCGTGACGGTCTTTGGTAATGGTCCGGTTGCGGTGCCTACGTTTGGACAGTTTGTTGGTGGTGTGGGGACGAGTACGAGTGCGATACCGGCGTTTGCGAATATCGATCCGCCACGGATGTTTCAGGTGCAAGCGCAGTTTGTTTTTTAGCCGGACTTAGATAGGAGGCGTTTCTTCGAAGGGGAGATCGGGTTGATAGCCCTTGTCGCGGCCGGCGACATACAATCGCATCGCGAACCACAAAATTCCGAGCGCCAGAGCAATCCAAATAACACTCCAGAAGATTGCGGGAATGTGGGTCGCCTGGGCCATGTTCGATGCATCCGTCTGCCGCGCCAACTCGAAAGGTGACGATAGCCAGAACAGATCCTTCAGATCGAACAAAGCATTCAGTACGCACTGCACGGCTAAAAAGCTGACGAAGAAAGTTGCGACGCGCGCGCTCGCGAACCTCGCGATCAAAATCAAACCCGCTGCGATGATGATTCCCGCCAGCAGTGTAAAAGGTATTCCCGCCCACCCACTCATTGAAATGACTGGCTTAAACAGCCCATAGATCATCGTCAAGCCAAACACGAGAATTCCGCAGCCGACAAGCACGAGACGCGCAGCAATAGCTTTGCGAATGAGTGCCAGCAACAACGCACCGAAAGTCATGGCGCCGAGATAACCCGCACTCGAGATGAAGATCTGTGAAAAGAGTCCGCCGTTAGTTGTGTAGGTTATACCCTCGCCATTCATGAATATGCTGAGACTGGCTACTGAGTTGCCGGTCAGCAGGGCCGCGAGCGCGTGTCCACCTTCGTGTATGAACGTCACGAAAATTCGGAAGGGATAGGTAAGCACTGCGGCGTAGGGAATGAACGAGAGCACGATCGAAATCGTGGCGGCGACAAGCAGCGTCATTGCCTGCGGTCGCGCGTCCTGTGAAAGCCTGAATCTCATTGTAAGTCTCCGGTACTGCGGCGGAATTTTGTGGGCTTATTTTAGTACTGCGGTGATTAACGCACAATGCACGCGCCAAGTTCCAATCAGCGTCATCCGCGTCATCCGCGGCTCAAGTCCGCTTATAATCCCCTGACTTGCCCCCAGTCTTGCTCTCCAGACGAATATCCGTAATCGTCATCCCTTTCTCCAGCGCCTTGCACATATCATAGATCGTAAGCGCGGCCACTGAAACCGCCGTCAAGGCTTCCATCTCGACACCCGTCTGCGCGTTAGTCGAAACCTCTGCCTCAAGTGAAACGCCGTCGTCGTCGAGCGTAGCTTGCACGTCGATGTGCGTTAAAGGCAGCGGATGACACAGCGGGATCAGATCCGAAGTTTTCTTCGCCGCCATGATACCCGCGAGACGCGCCGCTTCGAGTGGGTCGCCTTTCGGTGTCCGATGTTCTCGCAGTGCAGCGACAGTTTCAGTTTTCATCAACACTCGCGCTGAAGCTACCGCGCGTCGCGCAGTTATCTCTTTGTTTCCAGTGTCGACCATGCGAACGCGACCCCGATCGTCGACGTGCGAGAGTTGAGTCATCGCCGAAGTAGATAACAAAAGCGTCGCCACAAGCAAGTAGATCTCGACATCTCCCATGATTAAGTCTATCCTGCATGCAGTGGGGACGAAGACCTCATTGGAGTTGGTCTCACGCTTCATCCCAATCTCCCCGGGTAGTTCTGAAGCAGTAAAAATCCAATTTGGTATCGGGTTCGTAAATAATCGAGTATTTGCTGGTCCCCTTTCGGAGGTTCCACGTGTTTGAGACCGACAAAGAAGTGCTTGACTGGTATGAGCGACAGCCACGCGCTTTATCAAAAGAGTACGTCAATAGCATTCGTTGGAATGAGATTAGAAATCACTCGCTCAATCCCGCGTTTATTCCTGTGCTCGTCTACATGCGCGACATCGAATACTTCACCGACATGTACTATCAGGAGTTGCGCCGCACGCCAACTGGTCGAGATCCGGTGATCAGAAAATTTATGGACCGCTGGAGTGTCGAGGAGTTGCACCACGCGAATTTGCTCAATCGTTTTCTCGAAGAAGCAGGATTTGCGAGCGGGAAGAACTGGCAGGTTGAAGTAACACGCAAGATACCGCGCTTGTATCTTCTCGGAAGTTACTTAATTGATCACGCGACGCGGCCATTTGGAAAATATTTTCACGGCGCGCACATGGTTTGGGGCGCGATTAACGAGATCACTGCGATGAACGGTTACCGGCGGCTTGCTGAGCTTGCAGGTCACCCGGTGCTGAAGCAGCTACTGATGGGTATCGTACAGGAAGAATCGATTCACTCGAGCTTCTACTGGAATGTGGCGCGGGTGAAGCTTGCTGAGGCGAAGTTTTCCAGAAACCTCGCGCGATTTATCGTCGGAAAATTCTGGACGCCGGTGGGCCAGGGCGCGAAGCCGGAAGATGAGGCGAACTATGTGATTGCGACGTTGTTTCCGGGCAAAGAAGGACTGGAATTATTTGAGCAGAAGATAGGAAACCGTATCGCGCGCTTACCGGGCTTTCTTGGCTTTAAGGGGCTTACGGAAAGAGTCGCACCAATAGTGCAGGTGTAGATTTTCACGCAAAGGCGCAAAGCCGCAAAGTAGAACGCAAAGAATAACCTACTTTGCGCCTTCTTTGCGTCTTTGCGCCTTTGCGTGAAAATCTATCCTGGCAATCTCAAAATGTTGACCAGCGATCCGGCTTCGATCGATCTCACACCCGCAGGCACGATCACGAGTGCCGTTGTCATCGCAAACGCAACGAAGTCTGACGAGCCACCCCACTTCAACGGAAACGCGATCAGTTGCGCATCGTCGTTAACAGTTAACTGCGACGGCAGGTAGCTTTCACGATCGACCGTTCCTTTTACACTGCGCGCCAACATCGCCGTCTCACGCTTCAAAACAGGTTCGGCTGCGCTCTGCATCACCAACAGCGCCGTGCGCGCGAACAAGTTGAACGTCACCGATACCGATACCGGATTGCCTGGCAGACCAAACACCAGCGCTCCGTTCGGCAGTCGCGCAAAAACAGTCGGCTTACCCGGACGCAGTGAGACACGTTCGAAGAAGATCTCTGCATCCAATTCCCTCAGCGCCGCCTTTGTCAGATCGTAAACACCCATCGAAACACCGCCCGAGGTCACAATCAGATCGCAACTCTCAGCAGCCTCCGCTATCTGGCGTTTGAGCAGCGACGTCTCGTCGCCGGTCAGTGGTAGCCGTCTGATGACTGCGCCTGCGAGCTCGGCGTAGGCGCCGATCGAGTAGTTGTTCGAATCGCGGATCTGATCCTGTCCAGGTTTTTGATCGATGGCGACGAGTTCAGTCCCAGTGGCGAGCACTGCGACACGCGGTTTTCGAAGCACCTCCACCGTCGCATAGCCAAACGCAGCGAGCACGGCCATCATTGCCGCATTGATGGTCGTGCCGGCGGTCAGGACAGTTTGACCTGATTGAACTTCGCTTCCGCGTTTGACGATCGATTTTCCTGTTTCAACACTCTCGAGCAGTTCGACAACAGTGCTGTCTTTCAATTCATGAGTCAGCTCGACCTGTTGCACGCTGTCAGCGCCATCAGGCACTGGCGCGCCGGTCATGATTCGGACTGCTTGTCCTTCTTGTAACTGCTGATGCCAACCTCTTCCGGCCGCGGACTCTCCGACAATGCGCAAACGCACTGGCGCCTCTTTCGCATCCTCAGCGCGCACGGCGTATCCATCCATCTGAGAGCGATCGAAAGGCGGCAGATCGCTGTCGGCAATAACATCCTCGGCAAGCACACGCCCCAACGCCTGCTCGATCCGCACTCGCTCACCGCCGAGCGCGTGCGTTTGCTGTCTGACGATCTGTATCGCTTCCGCAACCGAAATCATCTTTTGTGCCTTTTTGCGGCCAAAAACCGAAAGGCCGGTTTAGGACCGGCCTCTCAAGGTTGGCGGAGGCATTCAGCCTCTATTGGTCACCGTCCTCACCCCGGCAACCACATTCACCGTTGATCGGGATTGTAGTCAAAACCGCCGCGCGGTCAATAGCTCAGCCGTAAAAATTGATTATTTATCAATGTAGCCCTTTGTCAGTCTTTTGTTGTTGATCCAATATCATGGTTAGTAATTGAAGCCGCAACGCGGCACGAATGTCGGCAGGTTGAACTGACTTGATTGCGTTGAGCACGCCGCCTTCATCTGTTTCGAGTAAGGTTGTGGGAATTTCGTAGTCTCTCTGTAACTGCCAAGTGCTCAGAACCGGAGGATTACTCGCAGTAGTCTTACAGTCAATTTGTCGCTCTTTCGAAGTGTCATTGATCGCAGCGATTGTCTGTGACAGTACTTCCAGCGCGGCCTCAGGAGAGACTTTTGCGTATACACGCATGAGAGCGAGATACCAGTGTGCCTGTTGCGAAGGGTCTACTTTTTCCAGATCTTTCCTGGCTGATGCCAGCAGGTCCAATGTCTCGGCCGGGGTAGTTGCTTCGCAATTCGAAGCGAGTGTGATGCGAACAAAGCCTCGCAGCTTCTGTGGCGTGTCATCGATAATCTTATTCACAGTCTGAAGGTCATCCTTTTTCCGATGACTGCACGCCGCTGCAGTGGCATAGTCCCAGCGCCAGCTTTCCCAGTCATCGCCGGCTCGGGTCTTATCTGCT
>DATFHH010000162.1:0-114895 GCA_035248565.1 Pyrinomonadaceae bacterium
TAACTGCGGTAGAACCAAACTAACAGTCTCATGTCAAAGAGCAACAACTTAACCAAACCATTGGAGAGGCGCATAGGCGTCACAGTAGTACTCTGTTCACTTTACGCTTGACAACGGCGCTTGCTTCATAGATGCCTCAAAAGCACAAGACACAAATGATTTTGCTGAGTTTTTTGGCCTTTTTGTAGGGGTGCCTCTACCCATGATTCGACTTTGAGGCGAAGCCCTGAGTTGCCAGCGCGCAGCAGAGTTAGACCACAAAAAACACAAGTACAAAAGAGTCCTAACGATCTGCGGACCTAAGTTCCTTGGTCCCAGGAAGGGAACGTAAAAATAAACATGCAGCAAGGCATCTTGTCAGTCATTGGCAATACGCCTCTCATCAGACTCACGAAAGCATTGAGCGATGTGCCGTTCAGGCTTTACGCCAAGCTGGAATCGCTCAATCCGGGTGGCAGTACGAAAGACAGGCCCGCCTACTGCATCATCAAGCGTGGATTGGAAACCGGCCTCATTAAGCCTGACACGACCATCATTGAATCGAGTTCGGGAAACATGGGCATCGGTCTGGCCCAGGCATGCGCATATTTCAAGTTGCGTCTGATCTGTGTCGTGGATCCGAAGACCACTATGCAGAACATACACCTGCTGAATTCCTACGGCGCTGAAGTTGACATGGTGATGCACCCTGACCCAGAGACCGGTGAGTTCTTGCAAGCACGGATCAACCGGGTGAACACGCTCCTCAAGAAAACAGAGAACAGTTTTTGGCCCAACCAGTACGCGAACGAATACAACTCCATCGCGCACCATCAAACGATGCGCGAAATTGCCTCGGCCCTCGACGATCAGATCGATTATCTCTTCTGCGCTACCAGCACGTGCGGCACGCTCCGCGGTTGCGTCGAATATTTACGCGAACATGGTTTGTCAACACGCATCATTGCTGTTGATGCAAAAGGTAGCGTCATCTTTGGAGACCAGAAAGCCAAGCGCTTAATCCCCGGGCATGGCGCCGCAGTGCGGCCTCGCCTCTATCAGTCCGATCTCGCCGATGAACACTTATTGATGACCGACCTCGATTGCGTTGTGGGCTGCCGCCGGCTCGTGCGGTCTGAAGCGATTCTGGTAGGCGGTTCTTCCGGGGCAGTGTTCATGGCGATAGATCGCATGAAGCAATGCATTCCGCCTGATTCGAGTTGCGTAGCGATCTTTGCCGATCGCGGTGAAAGGTATCTCGACACGATCTATTCGGACGCGTGGGTGAGTGAACACTTCGGCAATGTGTCTTATCTCTGGGAAGAGCCTACAGAGGACCCCAAATGGGTAGCCGCGACGTACTGACTCTCAATGGCGGCGACGTGCGGTTTTTGCTGGAGGGTCGCGAGCATGAATTGTTGGCCGCGATCGCGGCGGCATACAAGGCCCATGGCAGAGGCGAAAGCTCTTTGCCTCATTCGCTCTTCCTGCGCTTTCCCGCGGATGAACGAAACAGGATCATCGCGTTGCCCGCGTATCTCGGCGATGGATTCGGTATCGCCGGCGTGAAGTGGATCTCCTCGTTTCCAGCCAACCTCGAAAAGGGTTTGAATCGCGCCACGGGCGTGATCATTTTGAATTCTGCGCAGACCGGACAGCCGCAAGTCATTATGGAAGGCTCGCTCGTGAGTGCGAAACGCACCGCGGCCGGCGCGGCGCTGGCGGCAATGCATTTGACTGCGCAACGCGAGCCGCCTCGATCCGTCGGCATGATTGGTTGTGGCCCGATCAATTTCGAGGTGACTCGGTTCCTCCTAACTGTCTGGCCTGAACTGAAGAGCTTCTGTGTCTTTGACGTGAATGCCGAACGGGCGGAGCAGTTCGGACAGAAGTGCAGACGGTTGAATGAGGATGTTGAGATTGAAGTAACCACTGAGTTATCTACCGTGCTGCGCAAGTCACAACTCATTTCCCTTGCGACGTCGGCGACTACTCCTCACATCTTCGCGCTTTCGGAGTGCGCTCCCGGCAGCACCATTCTCCACCTCTCGCTGCGAGATCTTTCGCCGGAAGTGATTCTCTCGTGTGACAACGTGGTTGACGACGTGGGTCATGTGTGTCGCGCCCAGACATCGGTGCATCTGGCGGAGCAGCTGATAGGCAGCAGAGATTTCATTCGTTGCGCGCTGCCGGAAATTCTCGAAGGCACGGCCATCTCGAAGAGAGATGAGCAGGCAGTGACGGTTTTCAGTCCGTTTGGGTTGGGCGTGCTCGATCTTGCCGTCGCACAACTCGTAGTTGAACTCGCGTCCGAACAGAACCGCGGTACGTTGCTCGAAAACTTCCTACCGATCCCTGACTAAGCCACAAAGAGGCGCAAAAACAACTCTCCATGAGTGAAGTGTCCAAACGCATTAGCGCACTGTCTCCGGAAAAACTCGAGCTGCTGATGAAGCGACTCGAACCAAAAGCCGTGCAGAATTTTCCAGTCGAGGTGATTCCGCGCAGACAGATCCGCTCGCCACGCGTACCCCTGACTTACGCGCAGGAACGCATGTGGGTGCTCTATCAACTCGATCCTTCGAGCTCAGCATTTAACATCTCTCTGGCGGTGAAATTGGAAGGAAAGCTGGACGTTGCAGTACTCAAGCGTGCGCTCGCGACAGTCGTGCGTCGGCATGAGGTGTTGCGCACCACCTTCGACGTTACCGCCGATGGCCGGTCGTTCCAGTCAGTTCACCCGCCACCATCATACTGGCCGCTGCCGGTAACGGATCTCCGCCACCTGCCGCAATCAGAACGCGCCCCCGAACTGCGCCGCCTGGTATCAGCGGAAGCGGCGCGACCGTTCAATCTTCAAGTTGGACCAACGTTCCGAACATCGTTGATTTGTCAGAATGTTGATGAACATGCGTTGTTGCTCTCACTGCACCATATCATCGCCGATGGTTGGTCCATCGGCATCCTGGTCCGTGAGATCACAGTCCTCTACGCAGCTTTTGCTGCGGGTGCGCCTTCGCCGCTCACAGACTTACCCATCCAATATGCAGACTTCGCTGTATGGCAGCGCCAATGGTTGCAAGGCGAGGTCCTGCAAAAGCAGCTCGATTACTGGCGCCGCCAGTTTACTGATTTGCCGGGCGAGTTGGACTTGCCGACTGACTTTCCGCGCCAACCGGTGCAGAGTTTCCGCGGTGAGCGAGAATTTATTTCACTGAGCGAGAAGTTGAGTGCGCAATTGAAGGTGTTGGGCCAACGTGAGGGTGCGACGCTTTTCATGACGCTGCTCGCCACATTTCAACTGCTCTTACATCAGTACAGCGGGCAGGACAACATTCTGATTGGAACGAATATCGCCAATCGAAACCGTGGCTCGATCGAGAAGCTGATCGGTTTCTTTGTCAACAACATCGTCTTGCGCACTAACCTCTCCGGCAATCCCACCTTCCGCCAGTTGCTTGCGCGCGCACGCGACGTGACGCTCGGCGCTTACGCACACCAGGACGTGCCGTTTGAGATGTTGCTCGAAGACATTCGCCCCGAACGTAAGAATCACGTGTCGCCGCTCTTTCAAGTGATGTTGGTGCTTCAGAACGCGCCGTTCCCGACCGTGGAAGTCGAAGGGTTAAAGCTCTCGCTCTTGGATTCAAGTAGCGAAACGAGCAACTTCGATCTCGTGCTTTTCATGACCGAGGCAGGACGCCAACTCACTGGCCAGTTGGATTACAACACAGACCTCTTTACCGCCGCGACGGTCAGGCGACTTCTCGATCGTTTCCAGAACTTACTGCGAGCAATCGCTGCCGATCCCGAGGCGCGCATCGATTCGCTCTCAATGAGTACCCTCGCCGAGACCGCGCAGTTGACAGGCAGTTTCAATGCTCCATTCGAAGAAAGTTATTAGCTGCAAACGGTATGTCGAACAGTAACGGCCATACGATTCTACTCGGCGGCATCGGAGGCGATTCACATTCCGTGGGACTCACGATCCTGCGTCAGGCGCTCACTACGCACGGATATCGCGTGCGTTACCTCGGTACGCAGAATCGGCTCGACGAATTCTTCCGGCTCGCAGCGTTCTGCAATGTCGTCATGATCTCCAGCATGGATGGTCACACGCGTTATTACCTGCACAATTTTCCCGAGTTGCAGCGCCAGTTTAAGGTTCAGAATACGCGCTGGTATCTCGGCGGTAACTTACACATCGGAGATGCAGTTGGTTATGAAGCATTGTTTCGTGAAATGGGATTCGATCGTGTGTTCGTGAACTTCGTTGACGTGAGCACTGTTCTGCAACTGCTCGCCAAAGATCTCGCGGAAACTGACCTGACGGCCGACTGGTCCAACTTGTGGGAGCGGTCGCAGGCGCGAACGCTACAACCCGCGTACGCTCTTTCGGATGAATTGATCGAGGATGAGTACTTTAAATCAAACCGCCGTGAAGTTTTGGAGAGCTGGGAAACCGGTCTGGACGCGCGCGACCTCATGGAGAATGCGGCGTTTCTTGTCCGACAACCATCACTGCCCGCGCTCCAGCAGCACATTGGTGCAGGTGGACCACCGCTGATCCAACCACGCTCGGGAGTCGCTTTGGTGGACGAGCAGATCTTGCTCTTCCAGGCTTTCAAAAGCGCAGGAGCCAAGGTGCTCTCTTATCAAGTCGATTCGCTGACACGCAACAACAATTACGCCGGCGCCGAGGAAGCTATTAACGAGAGTCGCGCGACGGGGCTGATGACACTTAACGGTTTCCCAGTCATCAATCATGGCGTTAGTAACCTGCGACGCATCGTCACGGAAGTTAAAGTCCCTTTGCAAACGCGTCACAGCACGCGCGATCCGCGGTTGCTTGCTGAGATCTCTTATGCGGGCGGTGTCACGGGCTTTGAGGGCGGCGCGATCTGTTACAACATTCCTTATTATAAGGACTACCCACTTCGGCAGTCGCTCAAGACGTGGCAATACGTCGATCGACTCACAGGTCTCTACTACGAGCGGTTTGGAATAGTGCTCGATCGGGAATTCTTCGGCACGCTCACCGCCACTCTGATCCCACCTTCGCTCGGCATTGTCGTCAATTTGATCGAAACGATTCTGGCGGTGCAGCAAGGAGTGAAGTGCGTCAGCTTAGGGTATGCCGAGCAAGGGAATCGCATCCAGGATATCGCCGCGATCCGCACGTTGAAGGTTATGGGCCACGAACTGCTGCGACGAATGGGCCATCGCAACATTCAAGTGAACACGGTTTTTCAGCAGTACATGGCCGCGTTTCCTTCTGGGCCTGCGCGTGCCGAAGAACTCATTTACAACTCGGCGATCACGGCAACTCTCTCAGGCGCAACTCGCGTCGTGGTGAAAACTCCGGTCGAGGCCGTCAAGATCCCAACACTAAGCGACAACGTGCACAGCATTGGTCTCGTTATGCGCGGGATTCACGATGCCGAAAGCTATTGCGTTGATGAAGTACGCGTCGCAGAAGAGTGCGCGATCATTCGCCGCGAAGTGGAGGCTATTATGGATGCTGTCATTATGGGAGGCGGCGGTTGCATTGCCGAGGGCGTCGTCAATGCCTTCAGCCACGGCGTTCTCGATGTTCCTTTCTCACCCAGTCTTCACAATCGCAGCGAAGTGTTGACGGCGCGCGACGTCGATGGAGCAGTGCGCTATCTGTCGTGTGGGAATCTGCCGTTCGGTCGCGAACTGCGTGAGTTTCATGCCTCGAGGATGGCTGAGCGGCGACGTGCTGAGGGACTACTCGAAAAAGAGAATTACTTGCTGGTGGAGCGCGACGTAATGTCTATCGTGCGCGGTGAATATCAACACTGGCCGCTCGACGCGCATCTCGCGCCCGCGCCACTCGAAGCGCTGGCACTCATGACTAATGGTTAAAATCTTTTGCCACGAAAAGGCACAAGAAGCACAATAAATGTATGGTGAAAGCGTTCGGCAATTGGCGAACTCTTTCAGAGTTCATCGCTCGACTTAGGCTACCCAGGGTTCTCGCTCGCGCTCGAACCCTGAGCTGCAATTAGCAAACGCCTTCGGCGTTACTGGTCCTTCCGCGCAAACTGCATTACTACAGCAAACAACAAATGTCCAGAGAGTCAGACGCGCGTTGCTCCAGCGTTTATGGGGTTGTCGGTGGGATGGGACCGCTCGCGTCAGCGGAGTTTTTAAAGACGATCTACGAGTTCAGCCTTCGTGGGCGCGAACAGGACTCGCCAACTGTAATTCTTTACTCCAATCCGAGTTTTCCGGATCGCACCGACGCCTTTCTCAAAGGCGCTGACGAAGTGTTGTTGGCCCAACTTAACAGAGCTCTCAGACAGTTGTCTGAAATGAACGCGGTGAGGATCGTGCTGTGTTGCATGACGATTCACTACTTACTGCCGCGGCTTACTTCAGACGCGCGGCGAAAGATTTGGTCGCTGCTTGACGTGATCGCCGACCGCCTGGCCGCCGATGATCGTGAGTACTTGCTCATCTGTTCCAGTGGGACGCGGCGGCTGCGGTTATTCGAAGACCATCCTCAATGGCGACTCTTCAAAGATCGACTCGTGCTGCCGTCTGCTGAAGACCAGGAACTCATTCACCGGAAACTGATCTATCCCATCAAACTCAACCCGGACGTCAGCACACTGTTTCCACTGTTGGAATTGATGCTGGAGAAATATCGCGTGAACTATTTCGTCGCAGGCTGTTCGGAGATTCATCTGCTGGCAAAGCGTTATGCCCACGTAAGCGGGAGCGACATCTGTCTCGATCCACTCACGATCATCGCACGGGAAATCGCAGCGGGTCACGTATGAAGCATGCGAATGGAATGAACTAAGAAACATGGGATGAAATACACGGACATTACCAGCCTCGTCGGGCAAACACCGCACTTGCGATTGCGCTCTACGGAGACGCGAGGCGCCAAAATCCATGTCAAGCTCGAAGGCTATAACCCAACAGGGAGTGTCAAAGACCGCGCTTGCTTAAACATGATGCGGACATTGGAGCGCGAGGGGAAGATGCGTCAGCCGCTGACGCTTCTCGAAGCCTCGAGCGGCAACATGGCTTGCTCGGTTGCCTTGTTCGCAAAGCTGTTTGGCTTTTCAGCCACTGTCGTCGTGAACTCAAAGATAACCGCAGACAAGAGAAATTTCCTCCAGTACTTCGGCGCTGAAGTGATGCAAGTAGGCGACTTCACGATCGAAGGCAACAGGTACTGTCGCGAGGTCCTGCTACAACGCGAGCCCGGTAAATATCTCTTCCTCGATCAGTTGCACAACTGGAGTAATCCGCAGGCGTACTACGAATCTATTGGACCAGAGATCCTCGCAGATTTTCCGGATGTCGCGATGGTCGTCGGCTCACTTGGCTCGGGCGGCACGATGAACGGTACGGGACGGTTCCTGAAAGAGAAAAAGCAGGACATCAAGATCGTGGCCGTTGAAGCTGCGCGAGGCACCAAACTCCCGGGTACGGGAGCCTTCGAGGACGGCGACTACGTCACGCCTTTCATCCAGCGTGCGCGAGACGAAGGTGTCTTCGACTATGTTGTGAAGATCACGGAAGAGGACGCCACGCACCGCACCGCGCAGTTGAGAGAGCAGGGAATTTTTTGTGGTCTGCAAACCGGCGGCGTACTGCACGCAGCGATTACCGCGATTAACAAATTCAAGATCGAAGGCGACGTGGTGATCGTGTCAGGCGACACAGGCTGGAAGAACATGGAGAAGCTGCTCCACCTCCGGATTTGAATTAAGCCACAAAGAAGCACAAAAAACACAAAAATGGGATCTCGCAAGAAGCAATACGTTCTGGTGATTCCGGACGGTGCGGCGGACTGTTATCGTGACAATGGGCGGTCTCCCTTTGCACTCGCCGACACGACGTACATGGATTTGATCGCGCGCGAGGGCGTGTGTGGGCTGATGCAGACACTCTACGACGACCTGCCGAAGGAGAGCATCGTTGCGCAGATGGGAATGCTTTGCTGGGACCCATACGTCTACTACCCGGGCGGTCGAGCCTCATGCGAACTGCTCGCGCTCGAAGGAGTGCAACTCAATGAAAATGACATTGCGTTTAGGGCCAACCTGGTGCGGATGGAAGGCAACGTGCTTGCCAGCTATAACGCCGATTACATCTATTCCGCCGAAGCCCGTCTCCTGGTAAACCGCGTGAACGAGGCCCTGCGGAAAGAGTTCCCGGCGTTCGAGCTTTATCACAACTCTGACTTTCGCAACACGCTGGTGGTGCGTGATGCTCGAATCGATCCGCGCGACTTAATCTGTCCGGAGCCACACGAGAGTCATGGAGTTGAATTCGATGTTGCGCACTTACTGAGTGGGCGCAATGCGAAGAGTCGTCACGTAGCCGAGCAGATCAACAGCTACCTGCAACGCGTTGCCGTGGTTCTGGCAGGCGAGGTGGGAAACATGCTGTTTCCGTGGAGTGCGTCAAAAGTTTTGAACCTACCGCCGTTTCCGGAAGTGAGTGGCTTTAATGGGCCAACTGCGATTGTCGGCTGCATGGATTTTCTTCACGGCATCGCGAAAGCCGGGGGCATCGACTCCTACAAGGTCGGCAATGGACGACTCGATACCGACTACCGAGGCAAGGGCGCGAAGGTGGCTGAGTTGCTTCGCGACGGCTATCAGTTTGTCGTCGTTCACATCAACGCACCCGATGAGGCTGCCCACATGGGCGACCTGACCGGCAAGATCAGATCAATCGAGATGATCGATTTGTTCGTAGTGAGGCAGATTGTCAATTACTTCCGCTTTCACCCGGAACAGCTTGGCGGCGTAATGATCGTTCCCGATCACTATACCAATCTGCCCGAGCACATCTCAGGGCAGAGGCGCGCGGATATTCACTCGAAACAACCCGTTCCTTTCGCGCTCTGGAATGGGAGCGAACGCGATGCGGTGCAGACCTTCTGCGAGGATTCCGTGCGCGCCGGCAAGTACGGTTCGCCACCGGTCAGCCACCTCGACCTGACGACAGTTCTAGGTATTAGCCAGCCACGAACGTTAACAGTGCAAGCTAGCTAAGACGGATCGCAATAGAAGCGACATGTTGCACTAAGCACCTCCTTGGAGTGCGGCGGCTTGACGCCGCTTTGTTATCGATAAAGCTCGATCGAGGGCAAAGCGGCGTCAAGCCGCCGCACTCCAAGGAGGGCCTCAATTCCGAGGCTTCGAATGAAACCAAAGAGGTAAGCACTTGAAGAACAGCAATCGACTTGACTGTGTTGTCATCGGCTACAACGAACTCCCTTTCGGCGAGTACGAGAGTTTTCTGCGGAAGTACGGCACTGATTCAGAAGCCTATCGCGATCTGAGGTTCAGCTTCGTTGAAGTTGACGGAGCGAAGCTCGATTACGTAGGACTCTTGAACCACGTGTTTACGTCCGCCGGACACAGCGAACACGCTGACGAACGGACAGCGTTCAAATCGGGGGACGTACCCAATCTCGCGGCGGCTTACTTGACCAATTTTTTGCGGAAACGTGGTCACGAGGCGAGGTATGTCAATCTATTTCAGTATGAGAAAGAGAAACTCCGCACGTATCTCGATGAAAAGCCTCTCTGCGTTGCCATCACCACGACCTTCTACGTGGTCAATCTTCCGGTCATCGAGATGGTCCAATTTATTCGCGCGCACAACCCCGATGTGAAGATCGTGGTAGGCGGGCCATTGATTGGAAATCACCAGCGCAATTATCACGGCGATGCTCTGAAAGCCGCGCTCGACGACATTGGCGCAGATATTTACGTGCTGGACGGACAAGGCGAGTTGACGCTGTCGCGAATCATTACCTGTCTCGGTGAGGGTGGTGACCTGAGCAAGGTGCCCAACATTCTCTATTACGACGACGGCTCCCTGCGCCGCACAGGCATACAACCGGAAAACAACTCGCTTGATGAGAACTACATCGACTGGCGTGGTTTTCCCGACGAAGATCTCGGGCATACAGTGCAAACGCGCACGGCTCGTAGTTGCGCATTCAAATGTGCCTTCTGCAATTATCCCTTGCGCGCGGGGCCATTAACGCTGACGAGTCTTCCCGTGATCGAAAAAGAGCTCGACTCGATGCAGGCGCTTGGCAGTGTCAAGAACGTTGTCTTTATCGACGATACTTTCAACGTTCCTTTTCCGCGTTTCAAAGAGATCTGCCGGCTGATGATCAAGAAGAAGTATCCGTTCAATTGGTTCTCATATTTTCGCTGCAGCAATTCAGACGAGGAAGCCATCAGCTTAATGGCTGAGAGCGGTTGCCGGGGAGTTTTTCTCGGTATCGAATCCGGCTCGCCGTCGATTCTGACCAATATGAACAAGGCCGCCACTGTCGAGAAGTACGCGACAGGGATTGAGATGCTGCGCCGCTATGGGATCATGACTTTCGGCTCTTTCATCCTCGGCTTTCCTGGTGAAACGGAAGACACAGTGAACGAGACGATCGAGTTTCTTCGCGCCACTAAACCTGACTATTACCGGGCGCAGTTGTGGTACTGCGAGGCTGGTACGCCAATCGAGCACCAGCGCGACAAGTTTCAGATCAACGGCGAGGGATTCGTTTGGAGTCACTCGACGATGGATAGTCTCGAAGCGATGGACCACATCGATCGGCTGTTTCTGTCAGTCCCGGAGTCGGTCTGGCTGCCGCAATGGTCATTCGATTTCTGGATCATTCCTTATTTGCTCGGCAGGGGCATATCGCTGGAGACGTTTAAGGAACTGATGGCGCAAGCGCATCAGATGTTGCGGCTGGAGATCGCTTCAGTCGCGCCGCACCAACGAGCCAGCATGCAGCGTGAATGCCTGCGCCAAATGATTCAAACCGCCGGGCAGCTTTGAAATTTTCTTTGCGGCCTCTGCGGAAGCCTCAGTAGTTACAACGAGCGGTTAAGCTGCCACAAAAAGGCACAGAAGGCACAAATATGAGCAATAAAGATGATCAGCTCCAGCCGGCTGGCGATGCCAGCATTGCTGTCATTGGTATGGCGGGACGTTTTCCCGGCGCGCGCAGTGTTGACGAATTCTGGGAGAGACTGCGCGACGGCGCCGAGACGATCAGTTTCTTCAGCGACGAAGAGTTAGTCGAAGCAGGTGTAAGCAAGAACCTGTTGGCCCACCCGAATTACGTCAAGGCCAGAGGCGTGTTTGAAGGCGCTGACATGTTCGATGCATCGTTCTTTGGTTTCACGCCGCGCGAAGCCGAGATCATGAATCCGCAGCACCGCGTCCTACTCGAATGTGCCTGGGAGGCGCTCGAGAATGCCGGCTACGATCCGGAAACGTATCGCGCGCCGGTTGGTGTATTCGCAGGCGGCGGACTCAATCTCTATCTCTTGAATGTCATGGGGCATCCGGACCTGGTGCGGGATGGTCTAGGCTGGCAGGCGGGACTTCTAAACTGGCAGGACACGCTGACCACCAATGTCTCCTACAAACTCAACCTGCATGGACCAAGCCTTGATGTGCAAACGTTCTGTTCCACGTCGTTGGTTGCAGTTCACGTGGCTTGCCAGAGCTTACTTAACGGTGAATGCGACATGGCGTTGGCTGGTGGAGTGAAGGTCACAGTCCCACTCAAATTAGGCTACCTGTATCAGGACGGAGGTATTAATCCACCAGATGGTCACTGCCGCGCGTTCGACGCACTCGCACAAGGTACCCCGGCCGGCAACGGAGTTGCCCTGGTGGTCCTCAAGCGCCTGGCCGATGCGATTGACGACGGTGACTACATCCACGCGATCCTCAGAGGCTCCGCGATAAACAACGACGGATCGGTGAAGGTCGGATTCACTGCACCCAGTGTTGAGGGGCAGGCGCAAGTAATATCGGAAGCGCTCGGCGTTGCCGGGGTAGACGCCGAGACAATCACTTATGTTGAGGCGCATGGCACGGGCACTCCGCTTGGAGATCCAATTGAGATCGCGGCGCTCACGAAAGCCTTTAGTGCCTCAACGCAAAAGAGGAATTTTTGTGCGGTTGGCTCAGTGAAGACCAATATGGGCCATCTCGACGCTGCGGCGGGCATCGCGGGCTTGATAAAAACCATCCTCGCGCTCAAGAACAGAATGCTTCCGCCGAGTTTGCACTTCGTGCAGCCGAATCCAGTGATCGACTTTGCGAATAGCGCGTTTTATGTCAATGCGAATCTTGCACCGTGGCAAGCGAATGGCGCGCCGCGTCGCGCCGGCGTCAGTTCTTTCGGAATTGGAGGTACTAACGCTCACGTCATCGTTGAAGAGGCACCTGCCTACGTGCCGGCTGTCGCCCGCCGGCCTTGGCAACTGTTGTGTTTCTCAGCGCGCACGATGACGGCATTAGAGGCGAGTACCTCCAATCTTACTCACCACCTGCGAGAGCATCCGGAATTAAGTCTGCCTGACGTCGCTTACACGCTTAACGTTGGACGCAGAGCATTCGCACATCGTCGCTTCCTTGTCTGCCGTGACACTGAAGATGCGATCGCAGCATTCGAGGCATTAGATCCGCAGCGAATTTATCAGGCGAAGGCATCCGAGACCGGCGAAGAGCGGAGAATGATCTTCATGTTTCCCGGCCTGGGCCCGCAGTATCCGAATATGGCCCATGAACTCTACTGCGACGAACCAACGTTCCGAGCAGAAGTTGATCGCGGGTTCACAATTCTCGAGCCACTGCTCGGATACGACCCGCGCCAGGTGCTGTTTCCATCTGATGAGACGCTTGCAGAGGCGACGAGTGCATTTAAGGACATCAGCTTCATTTCGCCCGCCATGTTTCTTATTCAGTATGCGCTTGCGAAATTGCTTATTGAGTGGGGCATTCGCCCGCAGGCGATGATCGGTCATAGCTTCGGTGAATACGTCGCCGCGTGTATCGCCGGTGTCATGTCGTTTGAGGAAGCGTTGCAGTTGGTCACCTTGCGAGGACAGTTGATGCAGACTACAGCTGAAGGTGGGATGCTCTCACTCCCGATGAGCGCGACCGAGGCGGAATCATTGCTGGGCCAACATTGCTCTCTCGCCGCTCTCAATGCGCCGAAGCTCTGCGTGATTTCTGGTCCAACTGACGAGATCGACGCTCTCGCCCGCGTTGTGTCTGAAAGAGGGTTGGATGCGAATCGCGTGCACGTCAATATCGCGGCACATTCCGATTTAATGACTCCGATCATGGAGACGTTCGGCAAGGCAGTGTCGAAGATCAGACTTAGACCACCCAACATCCCTTACGTATCGAACGTCACGGGAACGTGGATCACCGACGAGCAAGCGACCAGTCCGAGTTACTGGGTGGAGCACTTGCGCCAGCCGGTTCGCTTTTCAGATGGGATGCACGAACTGTTGAAGCAGAAAGGATCTGTTCTTCTCGAGGTTGGACCTGGCCGAACGCTAAGCACTTTGGTCAGGCAACACACGGACGTAAGTGCTGCCGGCGCGATCATCAATTGCATCCGGCACCCGAGCGACAAGGAAGCCGATGAAGTAGTGCTACTCAACGCGTTGGGGAAACTGTGGCTTGCCGGCGTGAACATTGATTGGTCAGCATTTCATGCTAATCAACAACCGCGTCGCGTTCCTTTGCCGACTTATCCCTTCGAGCGTCAGCGATTTTGGGTCGATGCGGCGGCGGCAGTCGATGTCGCTCCACAGTCAGAGAAACGCGAAGATGCTGCCTATAAGAAGACGGAGTTGCGTGACTGGTTCTATCTTCCTGTTTGGAAACGCTCGATCTCGCCCGCCGCGCCCGCAACAAGTCGAAAGTCCAGGTGGTTGGTGTTTGGCGATGAAGGAGGATTAGCAGAGAAGATCGTGCGCGGTCTCGAGTGGGAGGGGCATGAGGTAATCACCGTGCTCGCGAGTGAGCGGTTCGAGGTTGTTAACGAGCGAGTGTTTCGGCTCTGCCCGGATCGACGTAGTGACTACGACGCACTGTTTAGTGAATTGCGAACTGAAGACAGACTGCCGGAAAGAATTGTGCATGCCTGGAGTGTGACGCGCGACGACGCTCGATCTCCGGATTCAGCGTTCTTGAACAAATGTTTGAGCACTGGCTTCTACAGTTTGCTCTATCTCACGCAAGCGCTGGTCGAACAGTATGCCGCCGCGCCCGTGCGGATCGAAGTGCTTACAAGCGAGGCTCAGGACGTGACTGGCGGCGAGGAGTTATGCGCTGAGAAGGCGGTGGTGTTTGGTCCATGCAAAGTCATCAGGCAGGAATATCCCAACGTCGTTTGCCGGAGCATTGATTTGACATTGCCGGAAGCAGACAAGTGGCGTGAAGAAAAACTGCTCGAACTTCTTTTACAGGAACTGAGCAGCGACGCCACCGACACGGAAGTCGCCTATCGCGACAATCATCGCTGGGTGCAAAGTTTCGAACAGATTAGGAGTGACGCGCCGGGTCCGCAGACGTTGTTGCGCAAAGGCGGCGTGTATTTGATCACTGGGGGATTGGGACGCGTCGGCTCGGCGTTCGCTCAACACCTGGCGCGCGAGATTGGCGCACGGCTGGTTCTTGTTAATCGCAGACCGGCAGATCACGTGGCGAGCCGGATCAACACTCTGCAAGAGTTGGAGCGTCTTGGCAGCGAAGTACTCACCGTTCAAGCCGATGTGACCGATGAGGCGCAAATGCGCCAAGCCGTCGCTCAAGCATACGAACACTTTGGCGCACTTCATGGCGTAATTCATGCCGTCAAAGGTACTGGTCGCGCTTCACACCTGATACCCGATCTCGATCGTGAACAGGCTGAAATTTATTTTCATCCGAAGGCGCGCGGATTGTTTGTGCTGGAAAAAGTTGTGCGCGGCAGACCGCTGGATTTTTGTCTGTTGACTTCAACTATCTCCTCGGTGCTTGGAGGGCTGGGTCTCTTCTCCGTGACGGCCACCAATGCTTTACTCGATGCGTTCGCGCAGCGAATGAACCAGATCGGCCCTGTTCCCTGGATCAGTGTTGATTGGGATTTCTGGCGTTTTGGAGAGTTGGACCAGCAGGGACGTCCATTCGTCAAGTCCTTTGCTGAGTTAGGCATCACGCCGCAAGAAGGCGTGTCAGTGTTCTCACATCTGCTTTCGCCTTTGACTCCTTCACGAGTCATCATTTCGAGCGGCGATCTGCAAGCGAGAATTGCACAGTGGGTATCACCCGAACCCGAGACGACGGTTAAAGAGCCGGTGAAGTCTGCACGTCATCCGCGTCCTGAATTAACGAACATGTACGTCGCGCCGTCGAGTCGCGTCGAGCAAACGATCGCCGATATTTGGCAGGAGTTGTTAGGCATCGAGACCGTGGGTATTTACGACAACTTCTTCGAGTTGGGCGGACATTCACTGCTTGCCACACAGATCATCGGACGGCTGCGTGAGACATTTCGGATCAACCTACCTCTACGCGCACTTTTCGAGAGTCCCGCGATCAGGGACTTAGCAATGGTTATCGAAGCGACGCTCGTCAAAGAGATCGATAAATTGAGCGACGAAGAAGCGGAACGACTGCTGCAACAAGAGGCCTGATGTCTAGCAATCAATTGTCGGGAGCCAAACGGGCGCTGTTGGAAAAGCGTTTGGGACGCACTTTTTCTGACCTCGGGATGATAAGTCACATCCCGCGGCGTCCACTTACTGAGCGAGCCCCTCTGTCGATTCAACAACACCGACAATGGTTGTTGCTCGAGAAGGAGAGACAGCCATCCTTCTATAACAATATAGTTCGACTCAAGGGCAGCCTGGATGCGCTCGCTTTCTGCCGTGCCTTTGACGAGGTCGTGAATCGACACGAGATCATGCGCACCACTCTCGTCGTCGAGAATGGACAACCTGTCCAAGTCATTCACCCGCCGCGGGAATCAAACCTGCCTTTTAAAGACTTGTCAGGGTTGGCGACGGACGCTCGTGAGCAATATCTTGCACAACTGTCAGCCGAACAAGTTCGCCCTTTTGATCTTGCTCAGGGGCCATTGTTCCGCGCGACACTGCTCCGCTTCGCCGAGGAAGAGCATGTACTCCTGTTTACTCTGCTGCACCTGGTTGCGGATTACTGGTCAATCAAAGTAATGATTTCGGAGATCTCAACCATCTATCGCGCACTGATTGAAGGGAAGGCAGCATCGTTGCCGGAACTACCGATTCAGTACGGCGACTATGCGTGGTGGCAGCAACAACCTTCGGAACAAGCACGACTAAACGAGGAACTGGAATATTGGCGCCCGAGGTTGCAAGACTACTCTGGGGTTCTCCAACTTCCTACCGACAAACCGCGCCCACCACTACAGACATTTTGCGGTGCACATGAATCGATTGTGCTGTCACAGGAACTCTCAGAAGCGTTGCAGTCACTCAGCCGGCGCGAGGGCGGGACGCTGTTTATGACTATGCTCGCAGTGTTGAATGTTCTGCTTTCCTTTTTGACGGGAAGTAAAGACATTGGAGTCGCGACGGGCGTGGCGGGACGTCATCGGGTCGAGACCGAGCGCCTGGTCGGATGCTTCATCAACACTCTCGTGATGCGTACCAATCTCGAGGGTGATCCATCTTTTACAGGGTTGCTGCGCCGGGTGCGTGAGGTGGCGCTCGGAGCATTCGCGCATCAGGAGATGCCGTTTCAAAAACTGGCGGAGGACGTGGTCCCATTCCCAAACCCATCTTATCCGCCGTTGGTCCAAGTGAGTTTTGCGCTACATCACCAGGGACGAGAAGCGGATTCGGATGGCGACCTGCGCATGAGTATGTCGGGTGTCGATGCGGGTCGGGCTGCGTTCGATTTGACGCTGCGGATTCATGAGACAGGGTACGGAATTGTTTGCTCGATGGAATACAACACCGACCTTTTCGAACCCGCTACGATTACGAGAATGCTCGAAAATTATCGACATTTGTCGGAACAAGTGGCGGCGGACGCGCAGCGCAGACTCTCGCAGCTGAATTTGAAAGAGTTCATAAGTTAGAGGCCTTGCACGAAAATCACATCTAGCGCGGCGTAAAGAAGTATTTCTCACGCAAAGGCGCAACGGCGCAAAGCGCTGCCGCGTTCCGACGGTTTTCTTTGCGTCTTTGCGCCTTTGCGTGAGAAATATACTGACTCACCTTTAACTACCAACTAAGTATTCAGCGATCGCATACGCGCTGGCGAGAACGGGTCACCTCATCATGGAAACTAACATTGTAACCTCAGACGGGAACACTCAGTGTCCCGTCAACTCACATAACGAGTGGGATCCACTTGAAGAAGTAATTGTGGGTGTAGTAGACGGTGCGACCTTCCCTCCGTATCACGTCACGCTGGAAGCGACCATGCCACACGATCAACTTCCGGTCTTTCGGGAAAATGCGGGCAAACCCTTTCCACCCGAACAAATCGCGATGGCGAAAAAGGAATTGAATGAGTTTGTCCACATACTCGAAGGAGAAGGTGTAAAAGTACGGCGGCCTGCGCCGATGGATCAACTTCAGCAGTACGGAGGGCCGGGATGGACCAGCACCGGATTGTACGATGCGATGCCGCGCGACGTGTTGCTGGTAATTGGCAACGAGATCATCGAGTGTCCACTGGCCTGGCGCTCACGCCATCACGGCACTGTTGCCTTCAAACCGCTCCTCAAGGAGTACTTCAAGAACGGAGCCAAGTGGAGTGCGGCTCCAAAACCGGAACTGAAGGACGAGTTATACGACTACGAATGGACCGAGCCTGTGGACGGCCAGCCGGCGCGCTTCGTGATCACAGAATTTGAGCCCACCTTCGACGCCGCTGACTTCATGCGCTGCGGTCGAGATATATTCGCACAGGAGAGTAACGTAACGAACAAATTTGGTATCGCTTGGCTCCGCCGTCACTTAGGAGACACCTACCGGATTCATGTGTTTGAGTTTAACGATCCACACGCCATGCATATCGACGCGACGTTAGTTCCTCTGGCGCCCGGTAAGTTGCTCATCAATCCCGAACGCGTCCTCGAAGTGCCGAAGATATTCAGAGGTTGGGATATCTTCCGCGCTCCCAAACCGGTTTTGCCGAGCGAGCACACCCTCTATATGACCAGCAAGTGGATCAACATGAACATTCTCATGCTCGACGAAAAACGTGTGATCGTCGAGCGTCAGGATGAGCCGATGATTACGTCGTTAAGAGCGTGGGGCTTCAAACCTATCTTGTGCAACTTTCGAAACTTTAACAGTTTCGGGGGATCGTTCCATTGCGCCACGCTTGACGTTCGTCGCCGCGGAAGGTTGGAGTCGTACCTGCTTGATGGGGCCGAATAAGGGGCTGAAGTAATAAAAGTCTTCAGCCAGACGAAGCAGGAAACTTTGTCAAATAGAAGTAACGCCGAAGGCGTTGGCTAATTTCAGCCCGAGGTTCGAGCGCGAGCGAGAACCTTGGGTAGTCTGATCCGAGCGATGAAACGCTGAAAGAGTTCGCCAATTGCCGAACCCTTTCAGCGTTTGACTAACTTCCAAATCGCGATCCCAGGGTTGTCGCTCCGCTCCAACCCGTGGGCTGAAATTAGTGAACGCCCTCGGCGTTACTGAAACTGCATCACTACCAGACGCATAAGAAGAGTTGACAGGTGGGGCAAAAAAGTACGATACTCCCGCACTCGCTTACTCTAACCTCCAACTGCGACTGGCTAATCACCAGTCGAAGTCCAGACGCCCAGTTACTGCCCAGTACGAAAATAGAACTCCCCGGCATTTATGGAAGGGGTGATTATGGTTGCAGTACCGGGACAAGTTAGTGTCGGAAATCGAATTCTCTCAGCGCTACCTTCTCATGAGTTCGCGCGCATCCAGCCACAACTGGGAACCGTGCACCTGGAAAAGGGCAAACTAGTCTACATAACAGGTGATCTAATCCAGTATGTCTACTTTCCCGTCAACGGATTACTCTCTTTACTCTCGGCGACGGAAACCGGTTCGACAGTTGAGGTCGCAATGGTCGGCAATGAAGGGATAGTAGGTCTGCCAGCCGTTTTAAAAAAGGGGATGATCTCTTATGAGGTATCCGTTCAAGTCCCCGTTGATGCATTTAGGATTAAAGCCGAACTCTTACAACAAGAATTCAATCGAGGCGAGCGGCTCCAGGAATACATGCTCGGTTACACACACACGTTAATCGGTCAGATTGCGCAGTTATCGATCTGTAACCGCTTTCATACGATCGAGAAAGCACTCAGCCGCTGGTTGCTCATGGCTGGAAATCGAGTAAATACGAACACTCTGAGTCTCACGCAGGAGAATATTGCAAGTGTCTTAGGTGTTCCGCGCACGGGCGTCACGATGGCCGCGAGAGCCTTGCAGAGTGCAGGACTGATTCGTTACAGTCGCGGCAATATTGTCATTCTCGATCGAGCAGGTCTCGAGGCCAATTCATGTGAATGTTATAGAATAGTCCACGATGAACTTCGGCAATTTCTAAAGGAACGAAGACCCTAGCTTTGTCAGAATCAGACTGAGTCAGGTCTCGACAGACAAACCACCTTCACTTCGCGTAAAAAGATCAAGTTCCAGAAAACCGGCTGCTCCCCCCAAGCTATCTCCTACCTCGCAATAGCTTCGGCAAGCAAACCCAGAAGACGCACAAAATAATTTCTAGTTAGGTGACTGACAGATTGCATTTTGTGTGACAGGTGTTGTGTGTGCCGTTGCCGAACGGCTGCGCAGAAAAATTTCATCAATATTCATCAGGCAGGTGGTCTATGCAAATATATCCGTCACGTGTAAACAATCCTGAGCTTCACGATACGCCATCATGGTTTGCAATCTATACCAACGGGAAACAAGAAGTCCGTGCTTTCCATAACCTTCAGGCCTGGGGATTAGAATCTTTCAATCCCATGGTGAAGGAATACCGGCGAAATCAATTTACCGGAATAGCTTCGTTTGTCTCACGGCCGTTATTTCCGCGTTACATCTTTTCACGTTTCAGTGCACGAACCTTGCTGCACAAAGTGACTTTCACTCGAGGTGTTCAGCGAGTGGTAAGTTTTGACGGTAAGCCTACGCCAGTCGACGACGAAGTAATCGCGTTTCTTAAGGCGCGCGTCAGCGACGATGGCTTCATCAATCTCAGGTCGCCGCTCAAAGCGGGAGACAAAGTGAGGATCAGCGAAGGTCCATGGAAAGCGCTCGAGGGTGTAGTTGAGCGAGATGTTAAGGCCAGCGAGCGCGTAATGCTCTTGCTGACGGCGATCAAGTTCCAGGGTCGCTTAACCATCGAGAGAGACTGGTTAGAGAAGATCGCTTAGTGTTCTGGCCAATGAGCATTTGCGTGGGAACAAATCTATGACAACCGGTCTGGCAGCGCAGCGAACTGTCAAAGACTTTCCCTGGCAGGAACGAAGCGCAAGACATCTGCTTTCTCTCACCGAGATTGGACCAGAGGATCTGTCGATGCTGGTGCATCGCGCCCTGGAGTTTGCGACTCATGGAGTAGCCATGCCGCAACTGGCCGGAAAAGTGATTGGCATCTACTTCAAACGAACGTCGACTCGCACGCGGACTGCTTTCACGGTTGGGGCAATTAAACTGGGTGCGACACCGATCGCTTACGGTCCCAGTGATCTTCAGATCTGTACTGGCGAAACAATTGAAGACACGGCGCGGGTGTTGGCAGGTTATCTTGATGCTTTGGTTATCCGCACAAACGAAGCGATCGACGAAATGCGCGCGTTCGCTTCGCAAAACGACATGGCGATTATTAACGCTATGAGCGACACCGAACATCCGACTCAGGCCATCGCAGATCTCGTAACGATCAAGGAAGTGTTTGGACGCTTGCACGACGTCGACGTGTTATACGTAGGTGAAGGAAATAACACAGCCTCGGCACTCGCGTTTGCCGTCGCGCTGACACCAGGTATGCGGCTCACGCTACTCACGCCGGAAGGTTATGGACTTCAATCCAGTCTTCTCGAAACAGCACGTGGCTTGCAAAACGGTTCGGTCGTCGAACAACATCACGACATCGCCAGGCTGCAACGCAAGTTCGACGTTATCTACACAACGCGCTGGCAAACCATGGGTGAGGCCAAGACCGACAACAACTGGAAGGAAAAGTTTAAGCCCTACGGCGTGACACAAGAGCTTATGCAACGCTTCTCGAAAAATGAGAGGACAGTTTTCATGCATGATTTGCCGGCGGTGCGTGGCGATGACGTAGTAGACGAAGTTCTCGACGGATCTCAGAGCGTCGCGTTTCGGCAGGCACGACACAAGCTGACAAGTGCGATGGCAGTGCTGACATGGTGCTTAGCTTAATTTTTGTATCCTTTTTGTGCCTCTTTGGGGCTAAAAAAGATGCAGCACCACCACATCGCGACAGTGAAGGATCGGATTGGCCCGCCTATGGTCGCGATGCCGGTGGATCGCGTTACTCGCCACTTAACCAGATCAATCGCGACAATGTGAAAAAGCTGAAGGTTGTCTGGACGTACCGCACGGGAGACGTCGCGGACGGCAGTCGAACGGCGGAAACGAGCCAGTTCGAGGCGACACCGATCATGGTTGACGGCATGCTTTACTTGAGCACTCCGTTCAATCGTGTCATCGCTCTCGACCCCGCGACGGGAACCGAGCGCTGGACTTTCGATCCGAAGCTCGACCTTTCAGTGCCTTACGGGGACGGACTGACCTCGCGCGGCGTATCGGCCTGGCTTGATCGAACGCGTGCCACTCGCGAACCGTGCCGTCGCCGGATTTTTGTCGCGACAAACGACGGCCGTCTTATCGCACTCGATGGCGCAACCGGCAAGACGTGCGCTGATTTCGGAAAAGACGGTCAGATTGAACTGACACGAGGCGTTGGTCCATTCCGGCCTGGTGAATACCACTTCACGTCACCTCCAGCAATCGCGGGCGATCTCGTCGTCGTTGGTTCCGCGGTAGAAGACGGCGTTCGCGCTGACGCGCCGAGCGGTGTCGTGCGCGCCTTCGACGCTCGCAGCGGAACACTGCGCTGGAGTTGGAATCCGATCCCACACGATCAAACAGACCCAGCGTGGAAAACGTGGAAAGCCGGGAGCGCCACGCACACCGGCGCCGCCAACGTGTGGTCCATCATGTCTGTTGACGCCGAGCGCGATCTGATTTTTCTACCGACCAGTTGTCCGAGTCCGGATTTTTATGGCGGCGAACGGCGTGGAGATAACCTGTACTCCAGTTCCGTGGTTGCTCTACGCGCCTCGACCGGGAAACTGGTTTGGTACTTTCAGGTGGTACATCATGACGTCTGGGATTACGACGTGCCGGCGCAGCCGGTATTAGTGAATGTTCGGCGTAGTGGTCATGAGATTCCTGCGGTGGTCGTGGCGACGAAGATGGGCCACATCTTTGTGCTTAATCGTGAGACGGGCAAGCCTCTATTTCCAGTTGAGGAGCGGCGCGTGCCTCAGGGCGCGCCTCCGGGCGAGGAGCTTTCACCTACGCAACCTTTTCCCGTGCTTCCAGTCCCGCTCCATCCGCAGACGCTCACGCCGAAAGATGCTTGGGGCGTCACGGAAGAGGACCGCCGTTGGTGCCGCGAACGTATCGAGTCTCTGCGCTCGGAAGGAATTTTCACGCCGCCCAGTCTGCAAGGCTCGGTTATTTATCCTGGAAGTATCGGCGGCGTGGCGTGGGGCGGTGTCTCCGTCGATCCGCAGCATTCGATCGTCATCGCAAACACCAATCGGTTTCCATTCGTCATCACGCTCATCCCGCGTGAGCGTTATGAGGCAGAGATGAAGGCGCATCCGAACGCTGACATCGCGCCTCAGACCGGAACGCCTTACGCGATGCGTCGAGATGTCTTGCGAACGCGTAGCGGAGTTCTATGCAATGCTCCACCGTGGGGTACGCTCAGCGCAATTAATCTGTCGAATGCACGAGTGCGCTGGCAAGTGCCACTTGGCACTGTCCCGAAATTATCTCAACTGCCGGGTTCGTCCGCGTGGGGTTCGCCAAGTCTCGGCGGCTCGATCGTCACCGCGGGCGGATTGGTCTTCATTGCCGCTGCGATGGACCAATACCTTCGCGCTTTCGACGTAGAAACCGGCGAGGAATTGTGGAAAGGCGCGCTGCCCGCAGGTGGACAAGCCACGCCGATGACGTATCGGAGCAGTGACGGAAAGCAATATGTCGTGATCGCGGCTGGAGGTCACGGCAGGCTCGGTACAACTCTCGGCGATTACGTGATCGCCTTCGCTCTCCCCCATTAGAGATGCTATGGATTCACGGATGGATCCGTGTTCATCCGTGGCTTATGAACAACCAAAAAAGGAGCACTTCAATGTTTACGATTCGTTCATTTATTAAAGGCACAACTGCAACTCTGCTGGCTGTGTTCGGATTGATGATGATTGTCTGGGCTCACGAAAGATCCGCCCCTCCACAGACGCGAAGCGGAAAGGATTCGTTGAGGGCCGTGAAACTGCGGCTCACCTTCGGAAGTGGTCACTGGGCCAACGTGACCGCAGTCGAGGGCGGCACGATCAAGGTCGAGAGAGACGGGAAGAAGCTGGCTATTACTCCGTACATAACTGACCAGAGCAGCGGCAAGGTCGAGTTGCGAGTCTTTCAAGCGGTTCAGCGTAACGGTGGAGAAACTATGGAGGCGGTAGACACACTGCTGGTTGACAACAGCTTGACGAAACTCAACCGCGGCAGTCTGCCGTTGAGCGTGCAGGTTGTTGACGTCAATAAAAAATTGCCTGCTGATTTCCTTGCCACGCCTGCCGCAACGTGTTGCGCGAGAGCTTGCGACGGAACGCTGGTCTGCGGCGTGTGCGTATGCACGGACTGTGGAGTCTGTTTCACGCACGGCTGGTGTGACTGTCCTCCGCCGCCTCCTCCTCCCGGGCAGTGATACGCGACACGGTGGCAAGGTCGAGTTGCGCGTGTTTCAAGCGGTTCAGCAGGAGGGCACAGAAGGCACAAATGCCTCTGCTTAGTCCGTCTGTATTTTTGTGCCTCTTTGTGGCTAACAACGACAATGGCGACGATAGTTTTCATGCCGTTTCACTGGGCCTCGGATTTGAATCCGACTTTCGCTCTCGCCAGGAAGCTGCGCAATCGTGGTCATCGTGTGCACTACCTGTGCATTCCCGACACGGAGCCGCGCATTCGTTCTCAAGGCTTCGACTTCAGTCCTATTTTTAGTCGCGCCTTTCCTGAAGGCACGCTGGAAAAACAGTCTGAGAGTGAAGCGCAGGGTAAGAGTTACGGCTTAACCGAATTCAGAGATCGTTTTCGAGGGACGTGCGAGCTTTTGCGCGAAGGCGAGTTAGATCGCGCCACACATCATATCCAACCCGACCTGTTACTGACTTCGAGCGGCACGCCGTGGGTCGGAATCGCTGCCTGCCAGACTGGCATTCCGGTCATCTCTTTTTCCAGCACCTTGATCTCTGTCGAAGACTCGGCAGTTCCTCCGTTCAACACAAACTCGATTCCTAAACATACCCTGCGCTCGCGGCTTCGGACATGGTTCGAGTGGAGAAAATTGTTTTTATATCGTCGTCTTTCCAGACGCTGGGACATCTCCGAAGACCTGAAGTCGCTCGCGCGTCATTTCGGTTATCCGGTGAGCAAAATTGACTTTCGCGTTGAGACCTGGCCTCGGCTGCTGCTGCCGGAATTGGTGTTCTTCCCGAAAGAGTTGGACTTTCCTCGACCGCGAAAACCGGAAGGAGCGTTTTTCATTGAAGCGTCTGTTGACGTCGAGAGAAGAGATGGTGACTTCTCTTGGGATCGGATCGATGCTAATAAACCGCTCGTCTACTGTACGCTTGGAAGTGTGTTGCCCTTTAAGTTTCCTGCGCGAGCTGCACAGTTCTTTCAGATGTTTATGGATGCGATGGCCCAGAGGCCGGCTTTGCAAGGAGTCGTCACGATTGGCAACTACTTGAAGGCTGACGAATTTAATTGCCCCGAAAACGTATTGATCGCATCCTGGGCACCGCAAGTAGAAGTGCTGAAGAGAGCCTCGTTAATGATCTCTCATGGAGGAGTTACTGGCGTTAAAGAGAGCGCGTTTGTAGGAGTGCCGATGCTGCTCATCCCTGTCTCTTATGACGAATTTGGCAATGCCGCGCGCATCGTCTATCACGGGCTGGGTGCTCGTTTGCGACTCAACGAACTTTCTGCGTTTGAGTTAGGACGTTTGATCGACAGAGTGCTTGGAGATCCATCCTACTCAGCGCGGTCGGAACGCATGTCTGAGACACTTCTCAACCTCGAGCAGCAGTCTCCCGCGGTCGCGATCATCGAGAATATACTTTGAGTTTCTTTGTGGCTATCGTTGGTACTCAATCAACTTTTCGGCGAGTTCTTTCAACTGCTCGGCCAGCCTCGTCAATTGCTGCGAGCCGAGAACAACATCTTGCAGATCTTGCACGGATGGAGTGAGTGCTCGACCGATCGAAGGATCCCACAGCGGGAACACCAAACGAGAAGTGTCTTTATTAAACGCGCTCTGGACCAAGGTCGCCAGTTCGCGAAGGTGATTCCAAAGTAGGAACTGTAAGTAGTCCTGCTGAGAGAGTGGAGTAAACGTCGACGTCCCGAAAGCTTCGTAGCCTGCGCCATTCTCGATTTCCACTGTCACAGTTACTGGCGTCGGCGCAGAAGGCATCACAGTCTCGAACACCGGCTGATCGAGCGGCGACTTCGCTATGGCGGCGCTGCCAGAAATGGTCCATTTGTACTTTAGATTTTCCTGATTAGGCAGGTTGGTTGCGTCAACTTGAAACTTGATGTCAGCTTGGACTACAGGAATGCCGTCGCCACTGGAGAGTGGTCCAACAATACGGACTGCATGTGACTTCAATCGATTGAGAACGTTTCGGGTGATTCGATCCACATGTTTGTTGATCGTGAGGACGCGTGTCCAATCGGTGGTTGCGGCAGTAAAGACGATTCCGCCGCGGGTGTAGAGTCCCATCGTGGCGGCATGCGGATCTTGATTGTGATTCTCTCTCGTTTCGAATTGCCATCCGCGATCCGCTAATTCGCCAATGCCCAAAATGACGAAGTCAGACGGCGTGTGGTCCATACCAGTAGGGACAGGAAAGTCGTGATTATCGCGCGTGAAGAGCGCGCCGTCGCATTCGTAACCGACCAGATGCTCGTCAGCACCAAAGACGTCTTCATTGCGAAGGCCAGTTCCTTCATACACCCAATGATCGGCGTTCTGTACTGTGTAGCCCACAGGTTCGCGCTCGCCTGTCCACCAACCTCCGGCGTTACGATAACTAACTCCGGTCAGAGAATTTTCGGGGTTTGTTTTCCATGTCTGGAAATCGCGGGCGAACGCTGTGGGGTGAAGCTCGCCATCAGCACACTTGGTGAAATCACAAAACTCGATGTGCCACCAGCACGTGTTGCCGCTGAAAAACGCCACGTTGCCGCCCTGTCGAATGAATGCTTCGACGTGTGCGCGCATTTGATCGCTCCAGTACTCGTCATGACCAACGCTGAGTAAGAGACGATAGGACGTTAGGAGGTCACGTTCTTCGTGCAGGTCGAGGTCGGTGCAGTAATCCACGCGATAACCGTTTTTTTCGAGCCAGGCGATGAATGGAACGTCCCAATGTGCGAAAGTCTGGCGCGGCGATCCTTCATCGTAAGGATCAAAACTGTTCGAGAGACTGTTGCTTGCGTTGAAGCGTGGAATTGCGCCACCCGTTCCGCCGCCCGGCCGGTGAGTGCTCACCTTATTAACTTTCTTTTTTGTGACGGGGTCTGTGAACCATTCACCTACGTACAGATTACCGCCGCCTGAGTAGTTGTAAGCGTGATATGTTGTGAGAGACAGCTTGTAAAGAATCTGCGCGTTGTGTCCGGGCGAGTTGCTCTTGACTACAAACAGCGCTTTGGCATTTCGACCATCAGCTTTAATTTCTTCGCTACTGTCGATTGGTTCACCTTGTTTATCGGTTTCGATGAGGTTGGCGATGTAGGCGCCGCTGGGCCAATCGTCGGGAATCTGAAAATCATAACCAGGCCATCCCCATGGTTCGTAATGACGCAGCCGCGCGAAGTCATGACCAGTTTGCGCATCGAGACTTCCCATCTTAACGAGTCGCTCGCCTTGCCTGTAGAAGTCGACACGGAACCGCTGATGCGGATTGTCGGTCGAGACGTGAAGTCTGACCTTCTCTCCAGCACGCACGCTCGGCTGGTCAGGATAACCCTGTATCATCGAACCCTCCCTCTGCGAGATGTGGCTTTGGACCTATGCAAAACACATATAGACGGTGTGCGTCACTGGTATAGAGTTATTGATTGGCTACTTGCACGCGTCGGCCAATGCCGTTTGGCGACATACAAGGCCACGATTAAGCACGGTCTCGGGTTGTTGAGGAGTGCCAATCCAGACTGGCACTCGCTTCTCGGAATTCACGTTTGCGGCGAGTTGAGGATGTCGTCCGACAGCTTTCGCGTCATTTCCAGAACAAGTCGCGCGTCCGAGTCGGTTAACTGTGCAAGTTCAGTCGAATAGTGCGCACCCATATTGCGAATGAGACGAGATGCTGTCGCAACGTGAAAGCCCACACTCGAAATAAGTTCTCGTTCGTGAGCAGTTCCTATCATGTCCACTAAGCGATCTTCAGTTATTCCTTTTGTCCTTAGCAGACCCTCAATAAATAATCCGGCCAATACAACAGTAGCTGCCGGACTTCCGGCTTCGAAACAAGCTACAGCTTGGCACAATAAGTTCCTCAAATCAGAAGGCATTTCAGATGGAATTTCAAAATCTAGCTTTCTCAGGCGAGCATCTACCACTCTTCCGTTGCAAATCAAGACTCTAACAATTGCTGCACAGTAATCGCATTGAAGAGTTCCTTCATAGTGATCTGGACTCAATATTTTGTTGGTGCAACCCTTGGTTGGGCATCTGACGTAAGGCATGATGTCATCGTCTTTACCAGATCTAAGTCGGCGAGGCAAACGATCGATGCTTGTGAAATGTAACTCCTGACGTTACAATCAAGCCAGTGATAAAGAGCTTTTGCCATAAAGGATTGAAGCGGCTCTTTGAAACCGGTCAACGACAAGGAGTAACACCCGAACTCGCTGCTCGTTTAAGAAGACAGCTAGACGTTCTCAATCGTGCGCGCACAACAAGAGACATGAACCTGCCGGGTTATCGTTTGCATCAACTGAAGGGCAATCGAACTGGTACGTGGAGCATCACAGTAAGCGGCAACTGGCGGATAACGTTCAAATTCGAAGGCGAAGATGCTTCCGATGTTGATCTAGAAGATTATCACTAGAAACTTGGAATGATGCCGGATAATTGGCTGAACAATCGAAAGAGACGACCGACGCATCCCGGCGAGATCTTGCGCGAGGATGTCTTACCTGGAGCGGGATTGACACAGGATAGGCTGGCGCGCCTACTCGGTGTTTCGCGACGAACCATCAGCGAGATACTTCACGAGCGCAGGCCGGTAACAACCGACATGGCGCACCGTTTGGCACGAGCTTTTGGAACGTCGCCGGAAGTGTGGCTAGGGCTACAGCAAGACGTCGATCTATGGGATACACATCGCGCTCGACGCAAAGAATACGACCGCATCAAACGAGTTCCTGTTTCTAAAACCACATAACAAGCTACGTAGAGTCTAAAATAATTTTTGTGCTTCTTTGTGGCTACGTGTTCTTAATCTCAAACCGTACCACTGATCCGAATTTTTGTATTGCAGTTCCACTAATGCAGCAATATAATCTCGTCGTCCAAAAATAACTTGCCCGACGGAAAAGCTCTGACCTTCAACGTCAGAGGCTGCCTCCCCTTTTCAAATTATCATCAGACGGTTTCTCGTCATTCGACCGATCGCAGTCGGCCGACTGAAGTGCCGCAAAAGCCCAGTCATTCACCTCGCTAATGCGCTTGCAATGCGAGCGCGCTTTCATGGTGGCAGTGTGACCTCTTGATTGCAGTTCAGAGGGGGCGAATGCAGTACCAGATCAGCCCGGAACTCGAGTCTGTTGTTGAAGCAACCAGCGGTCCCACAACTTTGCCCGCGACACTGACGGAGCTGTTGGACCAGAGGGCAGCCGAGCATCCAGACCAACTGGCCTATACCTTTCTGCTCGACGGAGAAACAAGCGAACTTCATTTGAGCTACGCGGAATTGAAGCGACGCGCTTGTTCGATCGCCGCGGCGCTGCGGCGCGCAAGCGCGAAAGGTGAGCGAGCACTCCTCCTTTATCCGCCCGGGCTGGACTTCATCGAAGGTTTTTTCGGTTGCTTGTATGCGGGAATCGTAGCAGTTCCTGCTTATCCACCGCATTTCGCGAAGCTCAATCGCAATCTGCCCAGGTTGCGGGCCATCATCGCCGATGCTCAGGCGCGTTTCGTGTTAACCACTTCGCCGGTTCTCGAGAGAGCGAAGCCGATCTTCACTGAAGCTCCGGATCTGAAAGCTCTGCAATGGCTCGCCACCGACACGATCACAGCAGGAGATTGGGAACCTGAGCATGCGACAGCTAACGATCTTGCTTTCCTACAGTACACGTCGGGCTCGACCGGCCATCCTCGCGGCGTAATGCTCACGCACGCGAACCTGCTGCACAACGCGAGCCTCATCTTTCACGTGTTTGAACACACGGAGACGGACAGCTACGTTTCCTGGTTGCCGATGTTCCACGACATGGGTTTTATGGTCGGTGTCCTCCAGCCCCTCTACGCCGGGATCAGAGCTGTCGTGATGTCGCCCGCGGCTTTCTTGCAGCGTCCTGCTCGTTGGCTGGAAGCTATCGCTCGCTACAGAGCGACGACAAGTGGCGGACCAAACTTCGCTTACGACTTGTGCGCGCGCAAGATCACAGACAAGGACGCGGCGGCCCTCGATTTGAGCACTTGGAGCGTGGCTTTTAACGGTGCAGAGCCAGTGCGCGCCGAAACTCTTGACAGATTTACATCGCGCTTCGAGCGATGCGGCTTTCGACGTGCAGCGTTCTATCCCTGTTACGGACTTGCCGAAGCGACGCTGATCGTGACCGGTGGGCACAAAAAGAGTCTGCCCATCATCAAGAGAGTGGAAACGACGTCGAAGTTGATGGTCGGGTGCGGCAGTGAGTTGCCGGAAGAGCGTATCGTCATCGTCGACCCCGCGTCATTAACAGAACTCAAAGCTGGTCAGGTCGGAGAAATCTGGGTCTCTGGTCCAAGTGTGGCTAAAGGCTACTGGAATCGTTCAGAGGAAACGCACCAGATCTTCAACGCGTATTTATCAGGCACTGGCGAGGGCCCATTCCTGCGCACGGAAGACTTAGGCTTCATCGAAGACGGTGAACTCTACGTCACCGGCCGCATCAAGGACCTCATCATCATCCGCGGCCTGAACCACTATCCGCAGGACATCGAGTGGACTGTAGAGCGTTGTCACACGGCACTCAGACCGGGCTGCGGCGCCGCTTTCACTATCGAAGCCGGCGGTGAGGAACGATTAGTTGTCGTTCAAGAGATCGACACGCGTGAGAAAGCAGATTTGGACCAGGTGATCGATACAATCCGTGAAGCGGTCGCCTTAGAGCACGACCTTCAAGTCCATGCTGTTGCACTCATAAAACCGGGGCAAGTTTCCAAGACGTCGAGTGGGAAAATTCAGCGACGTGCGACTCGCCGGAAATTCCTCGACGCCGCGCTCGACGCTGTCGCCAAGTGGCATGCAACTGTTTCGGAAGAGAGCGATGCACCAGAATTGATGGCTTGGCCGTTGAGTGCGGAAGCGATCAACTCGTGGTTGGCATCGCAGGTGGCCGCGAAGCTCGGCATCGCTCCATTCGACGTGCGCATGGACCAACCACTCGCTCGATACGGCCTCGACTCGCTGATCGCTATCGAGCTTGCACACTCGATCGAGACGAGTCTGGGCGTCATGTTGCCGATGGTCAGTTTCCTGCAGGGAACAAGCATCGCCCAACTCAGCGCGCACGTTCTCTCGCGGTTGAATGAACACTCTGGCCTACAAGCTCTTCCAACTGCGTCGAGCGAAAGCGAGAACGAGTATCCGCTCTCGTATGGCCAGCGCGGCTTATGGTTCTTACACAACCTTGCGCCGGAGAGCACGGCTTACAACATCGCGCGTGCAGTGAAAATTCGCGCTCTGCTTGATGTTGCTGCTTTACAGCGCGCCATTTCTGCTCTCCTCGATCGCCATGCAGCGTTGCGAACGACCTTTGCCACTTCGCAAGGTCGTCCCATTCAGCGAGTCACCGATCAGGTTGAGCCTGAGTTCCAGCAAGAGGACGCGCCGCACTTGAGCGACGACCAACTCGACGAGCGTTTGAGCGAGGAGAGTGAGCGTCCTTTCGATCTCGAACACGGGCCGCTGCTGCGTATTCATCTCTTCACTCGTTCCAGCGACGAACACATCCTTCTGCTCGCCGCCCACCACATCATCGTCGACTTCTGGTCGCTAGCACTTCTGATGCGGGAGCTGGGCCCGTTATATGAGGCGGAACAGTCCGGCGTGCGCGCTGCACTCCCTACAGTTTCTTCCAGTTACTCTGCTTTCGTTCGCTGGCAAAGGGAGTTGCTGTCCAGTGACGAGGGCGAGACGCACTGGACATACTGGCGTAATCAACTATCAGGCGAGCTGCCGGTCTTGAACTTGCCCACGACGCGCCCGCGTCCACCAGTCCAAAGCTTCCGCGGTGCTTCCATTCCTTTGCGGCTGAGCGCCGCGATTGTGCGCGGAATGAAAGCGCTGAGCTGTGAACATGGCGCCACGCTCTACATGACGTTGCTGGCCGCCTTTCAAGCATTGCTCTACCGCTATACCGGGCAAGAGGAGTTACTGGTTGGCTCTGTTACCGCAGGTCGAGCGAGGGCGGAGTTTGCCTCGCTCATCGGTTACTTCGTTAACCCGCTGGTGTTGCGATCGACGGTCTCTCGTGATGAGACGTTTGAATTCTTGCTCGCGCAGGTGCGGCAAACTGTGCTCGACGCTTTCGAGCACCAGGATTATCCGTTCTCGACTTTGGTGGAGCGCCTTCAAGTTGCGCGCGATCCCTCACGCTCGCCGCTCTTCCAGGTCATGTTCTCGATGCACAAGACGCACCTGCCGGGTGATGAAGGACTGTCGTTATTCGCGCTGGGTGAAGCCGGCGCACGAATGAATCTCGGTGGGCTTGAATTGATATCAGTACCACTCAAGCGGCGTGTTGCACAGTTTGACCTTACTCTCATGATGGCTGAGGCGGGCGAAGAACTGTATGCGAGCTTCGAATACAACACCGACCTCTTCGACGCTGCGACTATCGAACAGATGGCGCAAAGCTTCCGGACCTTGCTCGAAGCAGTTGTCGCAAACCCGGCTGAAAAAATCTCGCGCCTGCCTCTGCTTGGAGTGCGGCGCCTTGGCACCGCTTTGGCCAAAGCGCCGACAAGTCGGCGCACTCCAAGGGGGCGCCTTAATTCAGAAAAGACAATTGATCAGTTGTTTGAGCAGCAGACTGCGACGACGCCCGAAGCCATCGCGGTCGTGTTTGGCGAGCAGCGTCTTTCTTATCGAGAACTCAACGCGCGCGCAAATAAGTTGGCGCGACATCTTCGACGACTCGGCGTTGGCCCCGAGGCACTCGTCGCAATCTGCGTGGAACGCAGCGCCGAGATGCTCGTGGGCTTATTGGGAATTCTCAAAGCGGGCGGCGCGTACGTTCCGCTGGACACCTCCTATCCTCAAGAGCGAATAGCGTTCCTGCTCGATGACGCGCGAGTAGGCGTGCTCGTCACGCAGGCTGATCTGTTAGAAAAGATTTCGGACCACAACGCCAAGGTGATCTGTATCGACAGAGATTGGAAGGAGATTGAACGGGAGAGCGACGACAACCTAGACAGTGTTACGACACCGGATAACGCCGCTTACGTCATCTATACCTCCGGTTCGACGGGTTGGCCCAAGGGCGTTGTCGTTTCTCATCACAACGTGTTACGGCTGTTCGTGGCGACAAGGAGTTGGTTTGACTTTTCGCACCGCGACGTGTGGACGCTTTTTCACTCATACGCGTTCGACTTTTCCGTGTGGGAATTGTGGGGCGCGCTTCTTTACGGCGGACGCGTGGTCGTCGTCCCATACTTCGTGAGCCGCACGCCGGAGGCTTTTCGCGAGTTGCTCCGCAGAGAAGGCGTCACCGTTCTCAATCAGACTCCGTCTGCATTCCATCAATTGATGTTCACTGAAGAGAGCGCTGGTGAAGAGGCGGACCTTGATCTACGTCTCGTGATCTTCGGCGGTGAGGCGCTCGAACTCCAGAGTCTGCGGCCGTGGCTCGAACGACACGGAGATGAGCGACCGCAACTGGTCAACATGTATGGGATCACCGAGACGACAGTTCACGTCACCTACCGCCGGATCCGCATGGCTGATCTCGAGTCGGGACGAAGAAGCGTAATCGGCGCCGCAATCCCCGACTTGCAGGTGTACGTGTTGGACCAGTATCAGCAACCCGTGCCGATGGGTGTGGCGGGTGAGTTGTGCGTCGCCGGCGACGGATTGGCGCGCGGATATTTGCATCAGCCGGCACTCACGGCGCAGCGGTTCATCGCTGATCCATTCGGCGGCAGCGCGGGAGCGAGGTTGTATCGATCAGGCGATCTCGCGCGGCAGTTGAGTGATGGTGAGATCGAGTATCTGGGACGAATCGATCAACAGGTAAAGATACGCGGGTTTCGTGTCGAACCCGGCGAGATTGAAGCGACGCTTAACGAGCATCCCGCCGTGCGAGAAAGCGTTGTAGTCGCGCGTGAGGAAGCGACGGGTGATAAGCGCCTGGTGGCTTATGTCGTCACCAAAGATGGTGAGCAGTTTTCGGCAGAGACGTTACGCGACCACTTACGAGAGCGTTTGCCAGACTACATGTTGCCCGCTGTCTTCGTGGAGATGAAGGCGCTGCCGCTGACGTTGAACGGCAAGATCGATCGCCGCGCACTGCCTTCGCCAGACGGCATCGCAGTCAGACCGAAGAAGAGTTTTGAAGCGCCGCGCACCGAGACTGAGCAGACGCTGGCTGACATCTGGTCTGAGGTGCTTGGCATTAAACCTGTCGGTGTTAATGACAACTTCTTCGAGATGGGCGGCGACTCGATCCTCAGCATTCAGATCGTCGCGCGGGCCAAAGAAGCGGGCATATATCTAACACCCAAGCAATTGTTTCAGCACCAAACCATTTCAAAACTATCTCAGCTAACCAGCACGTTGCCCGAAGCAAGAGAATCAACGTCTGAAGAGCTTGGGCCAGTCAAGTTGGACCAGCGGCAGTTGGAGAAGCTTACGAAACTCGGCGCCGAGATCGAAGACACCTACCCGCTTACGCCAACACAGCAAGGAATCCTCTTTCACAGTCTCTCAGAGCCTGAGAGCGGAGTCTACACAACGCAATTCATCTGCGAGTTGACAGGTGGTCTTGATGAAGAAGCGCTTCAGGCCGCCTGGCAAACAGTCGTTCGGCGTTATCAGTCGTTGCGCGCCGACTTCGCGTGGGATGTTCCCGCGGAGCCGATTCAAATCGTCAGACGAGAAGTTGAAATGAAACTTAATCGGGAGGATTGGACGCAGTTCAGCCGCGAACGACAGGAAGAGTTTTTAGAAGAATACTTGCGGTACGATCGCGAGCGAGGGTTTGACTTCAAACGTGCGCCGCTCCTGCGCCTCGCTTTATTCAGCAGATCAGACGAAGAATACGTTTTTATCTTCAGCCACCATCACCTGCTGATCGACGGCTGGTCGCTTTCGATCATTTTGCAGGAAGTGTTCGCCATTTACGATGCCGGACGTGACGGGCACACGCCGGGTCTGAAAGAGCCGCGCTCCTTTAAAGATTACATCACCTGGTTGGGCCAACAGGACCAAGCCGCAGCAGAGAATTTCTGGCGCGAGACGCTCAACGGGTTTACTGAACCTACTTCGCTTGGGATCGACAACCCGAACCTCGACGCGGAGCAAGGCTACAGTGAACAGTCGCTTCATCTCTCCGAAACCGCGACAGAGTCGCTGCAAGCCTTTGCCCGCCAGAACCAACTCACCTTGAGCACTCTTCTGTACGGGGCCTGGTCCATACTGCTCAGCCGTTACAGTGGAGAGCGCGACGTCGTCTTCGGCGTCACGTCTTCAGGTCGCCCGCCTGACTTAAGCGGCTCGGAGACGATGGTCGGCCTCTTTATCAACACGTTGCCTCTGCGAGTTAGCGTGCCGTCAGGGCAGTTGCTCATCCCGTGGTTAAAGGAGTTGCAAGAGCGATTGGTCGAGTTGCGCCAGTACGAATATAGCTCGCTCGTGCAGGTGCAGGAATGGAGCGACGCGCCGCGCGGCCGCGCACTCTTTGAAAACATCTTTGTCTTCGAGAACTATCCCGTGGACTCGTCACTTGCGGCTAGACGTGAGCGTCCTGAGATCACCAACGTTCGATCAATCGAACAGACGAACTATCCGTTGACGATCGCCGCGGTGCCGGGTGCGGAGTTGTCGTTGCACGCCGGCTACAAAACAGATCGCTTCGACTCCGCTGCTATCTGCCGAATGCTTCGCCATCTCGAAACATTGCTCGAAGGAATGATTGCCCGTCCGCAACAGCGGGTCTCGGAGCTGCCAATCTTGAGTGCAGCCGAAAGAGACGTGGCTCTAAGCGAGTGGAACGAAACTCACACGGACTTTCCGAATCTCACTCTGCACGAACTATTCGAACGGCAAGCTGAAGCGACGCCCGATGCGGTCGCTCTAATCTTTGAAGGCGAGCGGCTGAGTTATCGAGAGTTGAATCAGCGCGCCAAGAAGTTGGCCCAATATCTTCAGAGTTCAGGTGTGACGCGCGGAGCGCTGGTCGGAGTCTGTTTGCAACGAAGCCCGGAGATGATCGTCAGTTTGCTGGGAATTCTAAAAGCAGGCGCAGCATACGTGATACTCGATCCTGACTATCCAAAAGAGCGGCTTGCCTACATGCTCGCTGACGCACAGCCATCACTCGTCGTTTATCCACAGACTACACATATTACGTCGGCGCCATCTGTGCAATCTGTGGAGACCTCTGGCGATGATCTCGCTTACGTCATCTACACGTCAGGCTCAACCGGTCAACCGAAGGGCGTGATGATCTCCCACAGCTCGATCTCTAATCACATGCAATGGTTCGCCCGCGAGTTTCCGCTCGTTGAATCAGATCGACTCTTATTGAACCACTCGATCAGCTTCGATGCGGCGGTGGACCAGATATTTCAGCCACTTATTACGGGAGCAGGTCTCGTCATCGTCCCTCCCGATCGGCAATACGACATCGACTATCTGGTCCAATTGATCCGTGAAGAACAAGTGACGGTGCTGGATGTTGTGCCGACTCTGTTCAAAGCACTCATAGGAGATGAGCGGATTAGGGAATGTCGAAGCCTGCGCCGTGCGATTAGTAGCGGCGAAGTGTTTTCAGCCGCATTGAAAAACAGCTTATACCGGCTGTTGCCGCAAATAGAGCTTGCGAATTTGTACGGGCCGACGGAGGCGTCGATCACGGCTACGTATTACAGATGCAGCCCGGAGACAGATGAGCGAACCGTTCCGATAGGCAGGTCTGTTGCTAATACGCAAGTCTATATCCTCGACGAAAATCTAGAGCCTTTGCCACCGGACATCGCGGGAGAGATTTACATCGGCGGGAGTGGATTGGCGTGGGGCTACTTGAATCGTCCGCAGCTCACGGCAGAGAAGTTCATTCCCGATCCGTTCTCCACGGAACTGGGCGCGCGTCTTTATAAGAGCGGAGATTTGGGCAAGTACTCGGCGAACGGAAACATAGAGTACGTCGGACGAGTGGACACGCAGGTGAAGGTGAGAGGCTTCCGCATAGAGCTTGGAGAGATCGAGGCGAAACTACGAGAGCACGAAGCCGTCAGAGATGCTGTAGTCATCACGCGGGAGGACGAGAACGAGCACAAGCGGTTAGTGGCTTATATTATCGCTGGTTGTGAGCCGGCGGTCACACCGGCCGAGCTGCGCAGATATTTAAAGGACAAACTGCCAGAGCACATGTTACCCGCCGCGGTAGTGTTCCTGGACCGTCTCCCACTTATGCCGAGTGGAAAAGTGGATGTGCGAGCACTTCCGGCGCCAGAGGAGATCAAGACTGAAGAAAACTATGTGGCACCGCGCACGTCAGTTGAAAAGGAATTCGCGCGGATTTGGCAAGAGGTGCTCGGAGTTGAACAAGTTGGAATCACTGATAACTTCTTCGAACTGGGCGGAGATTCAATCGTCAGCATACAGATTGTGGCCCGCGCCAGAGACGCAGGTCTGTCAATCACGCCGAAACAGGTCCTTCAACACGCATCCATTTCAGAGCTCGCTGCTATAACAAAAATCTCGCGCGCGCTGGCCGCCGAAGAGGAACTTGGCGAAGGCACTATACCTTTGACGCCGATTCAACACTGGTTCTTCGAGCAAGAGTTGCCGGATCCTCATCACTACAACCAGGCCGTGATGCTGGAGTTGAAGCAACCTGCCAGTGCTGACCTGCTGAAGAAAACTTTCGAACAATTGATCGAGCATCACGATGCGCTGCGGCTGCGGTTTGAGCATGATGCTCGAGGTTGGCAACAGACGATCGCCGCGTGCGAGACTCAGCAAGTCTTCGCGCGCGTAGATCTCTCATCTTTCACGCCCGAAGCGCAAACGACTGAGATCAAGACGATCGCAGATCACACGCAGTCGAGCCTCGACTTAAGCGACGGTCCAATCACCCGCGGCGTCTATTTCGATCTCGGAGCCACACGGCTGCACCGGCTGTTAATCGTGATTCATCACCTGGCGGTTGACGGCGTGTCGTGGCGGATACTGCTCGACGACATGCAACGTGCTTACGAGCAGTTGCAGCGCGGTGAGGATGTAGCACTCCCACTGAAGACGCTTTCCTTCAAACGTTGGTCTGAATTGATAAATGCGCACGCGCAATCCGACGCAGTGCGGCGTGAGTTGGAGTATTGGACCACGGAATCTCGCCACAACGTCGGAAAGTTACCGGTTGATCTAGCGGGAGACAACACAGTGGATTCGGCGCGCAGTCTCTCGGTCTTCTTAACGGCTGAAGAGACACGTCTCCTGCTGCAAGAAGTACCGCGCGCCTATCAAACCCAGATCAACGACGTGCTGCTCGCAGCATTGGCCCAGGCACTCACCGAGTGGACCAGCGAGAAAAGAGTGCTCGTTGACGTTGAAGGACACGGGCGAGAAGAGATCGTCGAAAGCTGCGATCTTTCGCGGACCGTCGGATGGTTCACCACAATCTTTCCTGTGCTGCTCGAGGTGAGCAATTCTTCCGCGCCGGGAGAGACGTTGAAGTCTGTAAAGGAACAACTGCGGCGCGTGCCGAATAGAGGCATTGGCTACGGTCTGCTCAGATACCTACGCGGCGACGAAGCGATCTGCACTCAGTTGGAAAAATTTCCGCAGGCGCAGGTGAGCTTTAACTACCTGGGCCAACTCGATCAGGTCTTCCGCGACGAGTCTAACTCCTTGGAGTGCGGCGGCCTGGCGCCGCTTTGGTCTCGATCGGGCGTGATCGATAACAAAGCGGCGCCAGGCCGCCGCACTCCAAGGACGCGCCGAAATCAAGCGCACTTCGCCCTGACAAACGATCCGGTCGGTCAATCTCGCGGCAAGCTCGGCAGACGCAAGTATCTGATCGAAATAGATGGAGCGGTGAGAGACGGCCGGCTTCAGATGGAGTGGGTCTACAGCGAAGAACTCCACGCACAACACACTATCGAAGCGGTGGCCGAAAGCTTCATCAGAAAGCTACGGAAACTGATCGAGCATTGCGTGTTACGCGAAGTGCGCGAGTATACGCCCTCCGATTTTCCGTTGGCTCACTTGAACGAGCGGCAGCTAGCGCAGATTCAAAGAACGGCCGGACCGATAGAAGATCTTTATCCGCTGTCACCAATGCAGGAAGGCATGCTCTTCCACAGTCTCTATGGATCAGATAACGGAATCTACACGACCCAATTAGTTTGCGAGCTGAAGGGACGCCTTCACGAAGAGATATTCGGAAGGGCGTGGCAAGCAGCGGTAGACGCACACGCGGTGCTCAGAACCAGCTTTGAATGGGAAGCCGTGGAAGAACCGGTGCAGGTGGTCAGGCGATCGGTGAAAGTGCGTCTCAAGCGCGAGGATTGGAAGAGTCTCGGCCGCCTAGAGCAGGAAGAAAATTTCGAGAAGTACCTGCGGCAAGAGCGTGAGCAAGAGTTCGATCTGAAGCAGTCGCCGCTGATGCGTCTGGCTGTTGTTAGAACGGCTGACGACAAGAGCTTGTTTATTTGGACCAGCCATCACTTGTTGCTGGACGGATGGTCGCTGCCCATTGTCTTGAGGGACGTGCTCACGGCCTACGACAGACTACGCCGCGGAGAGCAGGCATCAGTGAAGCCCGAACGCGGTTATCGAGACTACATCACCTGGATCAAGAAACAGGACTTGCGAGAAGCAGAAAGCTTCTGGCGGCAATTGCTTAAAGGATTCAAGTCGCCGACTCCACTGCCCAATCGCGGGATTCCATCCACTGGCGATTCGCTGTACGCAGAACAGCACATTCAACTGCCGGAGTCTGCAACCGCAAGGTTGCAGCGGTTCGCACAACGACACCAGTTAACGCAGAACACGGTGGCCCAGGGTGCGTGGGCGTTGTTGTTGAGTTCGCTGAGCCGAACGGAAGATGTCGTCTTTGGTGTCGTGGTGTCGGGGCGCTCGGCGCAGGTGGCAGAAATCGAATCAATGGTCGGGCTATTCATTAACACCCTGCCGGCGCGCGCGACGATCACAACCGACGCGGAGCTGACTGTTTGGCTCAAACAATTGCAGGCGCAGCAGGCGGAGATCAGCCAATACGAATATAGCCCGCTGACGCGCGTGCAGGCGTGGAGCGAGGTTGAACCGGGAAAACCGCTCTTCGAGAGCATCTTCGTTTTCGAGAACTATCCCGTCGGGAATGCGGCAGCCGTTTATGGTGATCTTCGTGTGGGAAGTATTCGCTCTGTCGAGAGATCGAATTACCCGCTCACCGTATGGGCGATACCGGGTCGAGAGTTAGTGCTAAGGATTGGATACGACAAGGGACGCTTTCATGATGAGTTGATCAGTCAACTCTTGCAAGACTACCAAGCTTTGCTTGAACAGATTTCGGAGGCGCTTTGGGTCAAGGATCTTTTACCCACAAAGAAGCACAAGATATACAAAATGAATTGCTGAGATTTTTTGTGCCTCTTGGTGACCGTCAAACTATTCACGAACGATTCGAGCAGCAGGCCGCGGCGACGCCTGACGCGATCGCTCTTAGCCTTGAAGGCGAGCGACTGACTTACCGTGAGCTTAACGCGGGAGCGAACCGATTGGCCCATCATCTCCAAAGTCTCGGAGTTGGACCAGAGACCTGTGTCGGGATTCTCGTCGAACGCTCGCTTGAAATGGTTGTGTCGATACTCGGTGTCATTAAGGCCGGCGGTTGTTATCTGCCTTTAGATCCTGCGTACCCGATGGAGCGTCTCTCTTTCATGCTCGAGGACGCGCGTGCAGCGATGTTGCTGACCAGTGAGGCATCAGCCGCGGAGATATTTGAGCGTCATGTGCTGGTCGTCAGCCTTAATCGCGACTTCGAAGAGATCGCAGTTAAGAGCACCGAGAATCTGCCGCGCGTCGCTTCTGCCGAGAACCTGGCCTACGTCATCTACACCTCAGGTTCGACGGGCCAGCCAAAGGGTGTCGCCGTCACGCATGCCAACGTCGCACGGCTCTTCGACACCACTCACGAATGGTTCCGGTTTGACGAGCGCGACGTTTGGACGCTCTTTCATTCCTGCGCCTTCGATTTCTCGGTTTGGGAACTGTGGGGCGCGCTCCTCTACGGCGGACGCGTGGTCGTGGTTCCTTTTTCAGTAAGTCGTGATCCTGTGGCTTTCTATGAGCTGCTGCGGCAGGAACGAGTGACAGTGCTTAATCAAACACCGTCGGCTTTTTGGCAACTGAGTCAGGCGGAACGTGCCGCACGAAAAGAACTCGCTCTGCGACTAATCATCTTTGGTGGTGAGGCGCTCGAACTGCAAAAACTCAAGTCCTGGTTGGAGCGGCACGGAGACGATCGTCCGCAACTCGTCAACATGTATGGCATCACAGAGACGACCGTCCACGTCACCTATCGACCAATTACACGCGACGACTTAAATGCCGGACGAGGAAGTGTGATCGGCAAAGCGCTCCCAGACTTGCAACTCTACGTGCTCGACGATGACTTGCGTTCGCTCCCTGATGATGCGGAAGGCGAGATTTACGTCGGCGGGTCTGGAGTTGCGCGTGGTTACTTGAACCGTCCCGACCTGACGGCAGAACGCTTCGTTCCCGACCCTCTGGGCGTCGAGCCTGGCGGACGTCTCTATCGAACTGGCGACTTGGCGCGTGTGCACGGCGACGATCTGGAATATCAGGGTCGTGCCGACGAGCAGGTGAAGGTGCGTGGATTCCGCATTGAGCCAGGAGAAGTCAACGCGGCGCTCGCGCGGCATCCTGCGATCCAAGAGAGTGTAGTCCTGGCGAGAGAAGACGCACGTGGAGAAAAGCGGTTGGTAGCTTATTGCGTCTGTAACGGACTGGCGCGTCCTAACAGTGGCGACCTGCGCGAGTTCTTAAAAGATAAGCTGCCGAGTCACACGATCCCGTCCGCCTTCGTCTTTCTTGACGCCTTTCCTCTAACTCCAAATGCCAAGATCGATCGCAAACTTCTGCCTTCATTCGATTTGATCGAGCGCGAACCGGGAGCAGCTTTCGTCGCGCCGCGCACAAATGTCGAGCAAGCGCTCGCGGAGGTTTGGGCAGAAACGCTCGGCGTCCGGCGTGTCGGCATTGATGATAACTACTTCGCATTGGGCGGAGACTCGATTCTCAGCATTCGGGTGCGAGCCGGCATGTTGAAGCGAGGGTTCGACTTTTCCCTCGAGCAACTCTTCGGGCACCCGACGATTCGCGGACTTGCCGAACACGTCAGCGTCGTCGAAAAGCATTTGCTCAAAGAATCCCAGCAGCAGCCGTTCAGTCTGATCTCGGAGGAAGACCGTCGCAAACTGCCACCAGCGATAGAGGATGCGTATCCGGTGTCGCGGTTACAGGCCGGCATGGTTTTTCACAGCGAATATAGTTCCGACTATCTTGTCTACATCAGCAGCCTGCAATTGCGCCTCCCACTCGATGTCGAGAAGTTGCAGGCCACGCTTGACCAGATGGCGAAGCGTCACGAGATGCTGCGCACTTCGTTCGCGCTCACCGGCTTCAGCGAACCCTTGCAGCTCGTTCACAAAACAACTCACATTGGCCTGATCATTGAAGATCTGCGCCACCTCTCGCCAACTGAGCAGAGAAGCCGGATAGCTGAATGGATCACGGATGAAATGCGCAGGATGTTTGATTGGACCAAGGCCCCACTGCTCCGTTTTCATCTGCACTTGCTCGCGGATGACTCGGTCCAGTTTACGATGAGCGAGCCTTTTTTCGACGGCTGGAGTGTGGCCTCGTTCTTCACCGAATTCTTCGAGCGCTACTTCGCTTTGCTGAAGAGAAAACCCGTTCCCACCGAGCCACTTCTGTCGGCCTCTTACAAAGACTTCGTGTCGCTCGAACGCGAGGCGTTAGAGTCTGAGAAGTGCCGGAGCTATTGGACCAGGACTCTCGCCGGCGCTAAGGCCAGCCGTCTCGCTCGTCGATCATTCACTCAATCGGATGTCGACGCTCGCGACGTCATGCGCGTCGAGGTTCAGGTCTCGGCGGAAGTTTCTGACGGCCTGAAGTGGTTGGCCCAATCGATCGAGGTCCCGCTAAAGAGCGTTCTCCTCGCCTCGCACATGAAGGTCTTGAGCCTGCTTACGGGACAGTCAGACGTGCTTACCGGATTGCTTATTAACGGACGACCGGAGAAGGCGGACGGTGAACGAATCCTGGGTGCTTTTCTCAATACGGTGCCGCTGCGCCTGGAGTTGAGCGACGCTACGTGGGCCGATCTTGCTGAGCGCGCTTACGCAGCCGAAAACGAACTCCTGCCTTTCAGGCGATACCCTATTCAAGAGTTACAAAGAATCCACGGCGCGGAGCAGTTATTCGACACAGTCTTCAACTACACACATTTTCATGTCGCCGATCGCCTTCGCGGAATTGAGGGCTTGGAACTCCTCGACGTCGATGGAACGGAGCAGACCTACTATCCGCTCACGGTGCAGTTCAACATGGACCATCTTTCGTCGCGGATCGAGCTGGCTCTGGATTATCGGACCATAGAACTTGGCGAAGAACAGGCGACAGAGATAGCCAGTTACTACAGCCGTGTGCTTGCGGCAATGAGCGCGGAGCCTACGGCGCGTCACGAAGCGGTGTGCCTGCTTTCGGGTGAGGAACAGCGTCGTCTTTTGGTGGAACTGAATAAAACCGCTGCGGCATTCTCGGAAGACAAGTGCGTGCACGAGTTGTTTGAGGAACAAGTGGCGCGCGCGCCAGACGCGGTTGCCGTGCGCTTCGGTGCGAAGGAGTTGAGCTATCGCGAACTGAATCTGCGAGCGAATAAGCTCGCTCGACACCTGCGAACGATGGGAGTCAGGCCGGAAGTACTTGTTGGAATCTTTGCGGATCGTTCGCTGGAGATGATAGTCGGCTTACTTGCAGTATTGAAGGCAGGCGGGGCGTATCTGCCACTCGATCCGGAATATCCGCCCGAGCGCGTCGCTTTCATGGTCGAAGACTCGCGAGCGCAAGTGGTCCTTACACAAAATTCTCTGCTTCACCACCTTCCAAACATTGCGGCGCGGACGATTTGCCTGGATGCGGACGTATTCTCTCATGAGAGTGGTGAAAACTTTCAGACCGCGGTGATCCCGGACAACCTGGCCTACGTCATCTACACGTCAGGCTCGACGGGTCGACCCAAGGGAGTGCTCGTTGCTCATCGCGGAGTGACGAACATGATCGAAGCCTCCCTCAGGTTGTTTGATGTCAATAGCAACAGCCGAGTCTTGCAAGCGGCCTCACTCAGTTTCGACGCTTCCGTCCTCGAGATCTTCATGGCCCTGCTCGGAGGAGCCACACTCTACCTGGCTAGCCGCGACACGTTGGCGTCGGGAACAGAACTGGGCCAGTTGCTGCGCGATGATGCCATCACAACTATAGCAATAACGCCTTCTCTGTTAGACACGATTCCCGAAGGGGAATATCCGGCGTTGCACACACTCATCGTGGGCGGTGAGGCTTCCAGCGCAGCAACCGCAGCGCGTTGGTCACGCGGGCGGCGACTCTTCAACGCATACGCGCCGACGGAAGCGACTGTCTACGCGACGGCAACGCAGTGCGCGGAAGGCGAGGCGCGTGTTCCGCCTCTCGGTTGGCCCATCTCCAATATGCAGGTCTATCTGTTGGACCAGCACCTTCGGCCTGTTCCAATCGGCATCACCGGCGAGATTCACGTTGGTGGCGTCGGTCTCGCGCGAGGTTATTTGAACCGGCCGAGGTTGACCGCAGAGCGATTTGTACCCGACCCATTCAGCCGGATGCCCGGCGCGCGTCTCTACAAGACCGGCGACTTGGCGCGCTTCAACGTAAACGGAGAGATTGAGTTCGCCGGGCGAGCGGACCAACAGGTGAAAGTGCGCGGATTCCGGATAGAACTCGGCGAGATCGAGACTGTTTTGGGCCGGCATCCTGGTGTGCGAGAGGCTGTCGTCGTTGCGCGCGAGGATGATTCTGGTGGGAAACGGCTGATCGCTTACGTGGTGGCGAGTGAAGCGCCGCCGACGACAAGTGAAATGCGTGACTATTTAAAAAGGACAGTGCCGGAGTACATGGTGCCTGCCTCTTTCGTTGTGCTCGAGGTGTTGCCGCTCACGGCGACTGGGAAAGTTGACCGCAATGCGCTGCCCGAGCCCGAGCAGGCGAGGCCCGAACTGGCCCAAACCTACGTTGCGCCGCGGACGGCGGTGGAGGAAGTGCTCTGCGGCATTTTTTCGGAGGTACTTCAGGTCGAGCCCGTCGGCGTGCGTGACAGCTTCTTCGAGCTGGGCGGCCATTCGTTGTTAGCCACGCAGGTCGCGTCTCGAGTGCGGGCAGCTTTTCAAGTGGAGTTACCGCTGCGACGACTGTTCGAGTCGCCGACAGTGGAGCGGTTAGCGGAAGCCATCTTGAACGATCAGCACGAGCGAGCGAGAGTCGAGCAGACCGCCGAGTTGTTGCTCAAGCTCTCCACGCTGTCTGACGACGAGGCCGCGAACATGCTCGCGGCTAACGCCAAAGGCGTTGGCTAATTTCAGCCCAAAGGTTGGAGCGTAGCGACAACCTGGGTTAAAGCGCAAACATTTTATTAAACCCTGAAAGGGTTCGACTCGCAGCAAACGCTTTCAGCGTTTTGAAATTGTTCTCATTTGGTGACCCAGGGTTTTCGCTGCGCTCAAACCCTGGGCTGAAATTAGCGAACGCCTTCGGCGTATTGGAGTCAGAGAAATGAGTAGCGCCTCCAAAGTAACATTGGAACTATCCGGAAAGAAGCGCGCGGTCTTGGAAGCTTTGCTGCGCGAGCAGGGAATCGCGGACGCGAAGGCCGAACGAATTCCCCGCCGCACAGAACTGGGACCTGCCCCGCTGTCCTTCGCTCAACAGCGGCTCTGGTTCCTGGACCAACTCGAACCGGAGAGTCCGCTCTACAACATACACGCGGGAGTGGAGCTCTCAGGACCACTGAACGTGCCGGTGTTGCAGCGGAGCATCGCCGAAATCCTGAGACGGCACGAGTCTCTGCGTACTACGTTCGCCGTGATCGACGACCGTCCGGTTCAGATCATTAACAAGACACCCACCTTCAAACTATCGGTGAGCGATCTACAAGAGTTGGACCAAAACCAGCGCTCGGTAGCAGTGAGCGAATTGGCCGAGGAAGATGCGCGCCGCCGGTTTGATCTAACGGAAGGACCGCTGCTACGCGCGAACCTTTTGCGGCTCAGCGAAACCGAGCACGTACTTCTCTTGACTATTCATCACATCATTTCGGATGGATGGTCAGTGGGCGTGTTCGTGCGAGAACTGGCGGCGCTCTATGAAGCATACCTGGCCGGACGCCCCTCGCCGCTTCGAGAGCTGTCAATCCAATATGCGGACTTTGCTGTCTGGCAGAGAGACTGGCTGCAAGGTAAGAGACTCGAAGAGCAACTCTCCTACTGGAGAGCGCAACTGACCGATGCGCCACCGCTTCTCGAACTACCAACGGATAGACCACGCCCGCCAGTGCAATCTTACAGGGGCGCTCTCGAAACTCTGCTCTTGTCCGAGTCTCTGAGCCGTTCGCTGAAGGAGTTGAGCCGTCGTGAAGGTGTGACGCTGTTCATGACGCTGCTCGCGACCTTTTCAACTTTGCTCTACCGCTATTCGGGCCAGCGCGACATCCTCGTCGGTACACCAATAGCTAACCGCAATCGTGCCGAGACAGAAAGCCTGATCGGTTTCTTTGTCAACACGTTGATCTTTCGCACTCGACTCTCAGAGCAGGTGAGGTTTCGCGAACTACTGATCCAAGTGCGGGAGATGGCATTGGAGGCATACGCGCATCAGGACTTGCCTTTTGAGAAGTTGGTCGAAGAGTTGCAACCGGAAAGGAGCCTCAGTCACTCACCCGTCTTCCAGGTGATGCTCGATCTACAAAACGCGCCGATGCCCGATCTGGAGCTACAAGGGCTGCGCCTGACGCCACTGCCGTTCGATAGCCGCATAGCGAAATTCGACCTGATTCTGACAGTCGGTGAAATGGATGGACGACTGAGTGGGCAGTTGGAATACAACACGGACTTATTCGACGCCGTGACTGTGAAGCGCATGGCCCGACATCTCGAGCACTTGATGCAGGCCGCGGTTTCAAATCCTGACGAGCAAGTCTCACGGCTGCGACTACTGTCGGACGACGAGCGGCGCCAAATCCTGTTCGGGTGGAACGACACTCAAGCCGAGAGCGAATCTACCCTCTGCATACATGAACTTTTCGAGCAGCAGGCCGCAGCGAAGCCTGAAGCTGTCGCAGTGATCCATAAAGATCAACGATTCACCTATCGAGAGCTCAACGAGCGAGCCAACAAGTTGGCCCATCACTTGCAAAAGCTCGGCATAGAACCGGAGAGCTTAGTGGGCGTTTGTGTCGATCGCTCGGTCGAAGCGGTCGTCGCGATTCTCGGCGTTCTCAAAGCAGGAGGTGGTTATCTTCCGCTCGCCTCGCAACAACCCGCGGACCGTTTATCTTTCATGCTGGCCGATGCGAGGGCGGAGATGCTGTTGACACAAGATCTTTCAGCGCCTCCTTGGAGTGCGGTGCCTTGGCACCGCTTTGGCCAAAGCGCCGACAGGTCGGCGCACTCCAAGGAGGCGCCTGAAAATCCGCGAAGCAACGTGCTTCCAGATAATCCCGCTTACCTCATCTACACTTCAGGCTCGACAGGCAAACCGAAGGGCGTGCTGATCTCGCACCGCAACCTGGTCCATTCGACTTTCGCGCGCTTCCGTTATTACCAGGAACCCTTAGACAGTTTCCTCTTACTCTCACCGTTCGCTTTCGACAGTTCCGTGGCTGGTCTTTTCTGGACGCTGTGCCACGGTGGAATGCTTGTCATCCCGGAAGAAGACTCGCACCAGGATCCTGCTTATCTCGCAGAGTTGATCGCGCGGCACTCCGTCTCACATCTGTTAGGCCTTCCCGCTCTCTATGAGCTCATCCTGCGGCAAGCTCGACCCGGAGAGTTGAGTTCGCTTCGCACAGTAATCGTCGCAGGCGAACCATGCCCTCCCGAACTGGTCCAACATCACGCTGAGACTCTGCCGCACGCGTCACTCTTTAACGAGTATGGACCTACCGAGGCCACCGTCTGGAGTAGCGTTTATCGTTTTGTGCCTTCTGTGACTTTTTGTGGCCCAGTGCCGATTGGCCGCCCCATTGCGAACACTCAGATTTACGTGCTCGATTCACAACTCCAACCAGCGCCAGTTGGAGTTACAGGTGAACTGTACATCGGCGGCGATGGAGTGGCGCGCGGCTATCTCAATCATCCAGATCTAACGGCAGAGCGTTTCGTCCCCAACCCATTTAGCGCGAACGCAGCGGGTGCGCGTCTCTACAAGACTGGCGACCTGGCGCGCTTTCTCGTTGACGGAAATCTCGAATACATCGGTCGCAACGACTTCCAGGTGAAGATTCGCGGTTACCGGATCGAGTTGAGTGAAGTAGAACTCACGCTGGCGCAGCATCCACACGTGAGAGAGGCGGTCGTGTTAGCGAGTAAGACACATGAGCGGCTGACTGCTTACGTCGTTCTCGATGAAGCCGGAGCTGCGGCCGCGAAGCAACTGAAAGAGTTTCTCAAAGAGCGGCTGCCGGAATACATGCAGCCTTCTACGTTCGTCGTGCTCGACGCCCTGCCACTCACTACCACTGGCAAAGTCGATCGCAACGCGCTGTCCGTCGATCAAATCGGAGTCGAAGCTAACGAAATGTACGTTGCGCCGCATACGCCGTTGGAACAGGTGCTCGCCGGAATCTTCTCGCAAATACTCTCAGTCGAAAGAGTCGGCGCTAACGACAGTTTCTTCGATCTCGGCGGACACTCGCTTCTAGCCACGCAAGCGTTATCGAGGGTGCGACAGGCGTTCCAGTTGGAACTGCCGTTGCGGAAGCTCTTCAAAGCGCCAACTGTGGCCGGATTGGCGACGGCGATCTTGGAGGATGAAGCAGAGCGAGAGAGGGTGGAACGCACCGCCGAGTTGTTGCTGAAGCTCGCCAACCTTTCGGATGAAGAAGTTGATGACTTATTAGCCACGAAGAAGCATTAGAAGGCACAAACACCATGAGTAGCACGTCAATGAAAGGAGCGTTCGAGCTCTCGGCCAAAAGACGAGCGCTGTTGGACGCGCTGTTGAGCGAGCAGGGAATCAACACTCCCGGTGCTGAAAGAATTTCTCGCCGCGAAGCGGGTGGTCCCGCGCCTTTGTCTTTCGCGCAACAGCGCCTTTGGTTCTTCGACCAGTTCGAACCGGGCAATCCTGCTTACAACCTGGTGAGCACGGTCTTGCTACAAGGAAAACTCGACACGGTCGCGTTGGAGAGATCTTTCAGCGAAGTCACTCAACGCCATGAGTCTTTGCGAACGACGTTCGACGTCAAAGAAGGTGAGCCGGTTCAGATAACCGCGCCTCCAAAACCACTTCACCTGCAAGTCGTAGATGTCACGCATCTCGCCGAAGAAGAACGGGATGGCGCAGTTCAGAACTTAATTCATCAACAAACGCAGGCGTCGTTCGATTTAAAACGCGGACCACTCCTGCGAATCACGCTGGTTCGGCTGAAACACGAAGAGCACGTTCTTCTGCTCGCGATGCATCACATCGTTAGCGACGCCTGGTCCATGGGTGTACTTATCACTGAGGTCGTAGCGCTCTACGAAGGCTACACAGCAGGACGCGATGTCGCGCTTCCTCCGTTGCCAATACAGTACGCCGACTTCGCCACCTGGCAGCGGGAGTGGCTACATGGTGACGTGCTCGAAGAACAGTTCGCATATTGGCGGCAACAACTCGGCGGCAGCCTGCCTATTCTCGAATTGCCCACCGATCGTCCGCGTCCGGCGCTCCAAACTTACAACGGATCCAGCCTCTCATTCCCCCTCTCGGCCGCTCTGTCTCAGTCAATCAAATCCCTCTGCAAAGCAGAGGGCGTGACGCCCTTCATGATGTTGCTGGCGGCCTTCAAGGTCTTTTTATATCGCTACACGGGAGAGGAAGACTTGATCGTCGGTTCGCCGATTGCCAATCGTCACCGTCACGAGTTGGAAAGCCTAATAGGGTTTTTCGTCAACACACTGGCGATGCGCACGGATCTGTCCGGCAATCCGACTTTCAGAGAATTACTAAAACTAGTTCGCGAGACAGCGCTCGGCGCATACGCCCACCAGGACTTGCCATTCGAATATCTCGTCGAGCAGTTGCAGCCCAATAGGGATCTGAGCCACAGCCCGCTGGTGCAGGTAGTGCTCGTGCTGCAAAACACGCCTGAGCGAAAAGTGGAACTTCCGGGGCTCGTGGTGACGCCGCTGAAGTACCAGGCGGAGTCGGCGAAGTTCGATCTCACGCTTTACTTCGACGAGCTCGGTCCTGAACTTCAGGGCACGTTCGAGTACAACACAGACCTCTTCGACAGAGACACGATCGCCCGCATGAGCCGGCATGTGCGCAGGCTGCTTGAAGGCATTGTCGCCAATCCATCGGCGCGCATCTCGGAGCTGCCACTCCTGACCCAGGCTGAGAAAAATCAACTGCTGATCGAGTGGAACGACACACGCGCTGAATTCGAGCGGGGCGTTTGCGCGCACCAGCTTTTTGAAGCTCAGGTTGAGCGAACGCCTGATGCGGTCGCCGTCGCTTTTGAAGATGAGCGGCTGAGCTACACAGAGTTGAACGCCCGGGCCAACAAGTTGGCCCATCACCTGCGCGGCCTCGGCGTCACTGCGGGAGACGTGGTCGGTATCTTCATGGAACGCTCGCTCGAGATGATCGTCGGGGTCCTCGGCACATTGAAGGCGGGCGCGGCCTGTCTGCCGTTCGATCCTTCGTTACCGCACGAACGTCTGGCGTTCATGCTGCGAGACGCGGGTGGTCCAGTCGTACTTTCGCAGCAGCACTTGGCAACGGATCTTCCGGAAACTGGCGCGCGTGTGGTCTGCCTTGATGCAGATTGGAACGATATTGCGCGGAGTAGTGACGAGAATCCTCGAACGTCCATCACGCCCGAGAGTTGGATCTATGTGATCTACACTTCGGGTTCAACTGGAACGCCGAAAGGCGTTTGCATGCCTCACCGCGCATTGGTGAATCTCATCGGTTGGCACGAAACGATGCCGGTGAGAAGCGCGCGGACGATGCAATTCGCCTCCTTGAACTTCGACATCAGTTTTGAAGAGATATTTTCCACTTTCGCAACCGGTGCGTGCTTATTACTGGTGCGCGATTCGGTAAGAGTGGACATTCCTGCGCTCGGCCGCTTCATAGATGAGAACAGGATCGAGCGATTTCATCTTCCGGTGCTGGTCCTGCAGAAGCTGGCGGAAGAGTTCTTCGACAAACCGGAATCGCTTCTGAGTCTCCGCGAGCTAATGGTTGGCGGCGAACAGTTACAAATCACTGAGGACATCGTCAAACTGTTCGCGCGACTGAAAGATTGCACGCTCTACAATCATTATGGTCCATCGGAGACTCACGTCGTCACCTCATTCACGTTGCCGCGTGATCCAGAGAGTTGGCCGGTGTTCCCGCCCCTGGGCCGGCCCATAATCAATACTGAAATCTATCTGTTGGATTCGCACCTTCATCCGGTGCCGGTGGGTGTGCCAGGTGAACTCTACATCGGCGGCGCGTGTTTAGCACACGGGTATCTACATCGAACCGCGTTGACTGCTGAGAGATTCATGCCGCATCCGTTCAACAGTGAGCCTGGCGCGAGACTCTACAAGACCGGCGATCTCGCGCGATATCAGAAAGACGGCAACATCGAGTTCATCGGTCGTAACGATTTTCAAGTGAAGATTCGCGGCATGCGAATCGAGTTGGGCGAGATCGAAGTCACGCTCAGGCAGCACGAGAGAGTGAGCGACGCTGTCGTCACGTTGCGCCAGGATACGTCGGGTGCAGAGAGAAAGCTGGTGGCGTACGTGATAGCTAATCCCGGGTGCACAGTCGAAGCCAGGGAACTACGCGATTATCTACGAGGAAAATTGCCGGAATACATGCTGCCGTCAGCGTTCGTGATGCTCACAACTTTCCCGCTGACGACCTCAGGCAAGATCGATCGCCTCGCTCTCCCCGCGCCGGAACGAAATCTTGAAACCGAGGAGGGTTACATCGCGCCGCGTGGTGCGTTGGAACAGGTGCTCGCCACGATTTTCGCCGAGGTGTTGAAACTGGAGCGAATCGGCGTTCGCGACAACTTCTTTGATCTCGGCGGCCACTCCTTATCAGCTACTCAGATAGTGTCGCGTGTACGAGAGGCTTTCCGAATGGAATTGCCGGTGCGGAAGATTTTTGAACAACCGACCGTTGAAGGTCTGGCCCAGGCGCTGCTCGAAGAGTACGGTGAGCAGATCGATCGCACCGCCGAGTTATTGTTGCAAGTCTCTTCGTTTTCCGAGGAAGAAGCTAGCGTAAAGTTAGACCAACCTCTGGAAGAGCTGTCGCGCGAGGAAACCGCGAGCGAGCCAATTGCCGCGACGAAGTCAACGGTGCGTACGACCAGAACTGCTCCGCTTTCTTTTGCGCAGCAGCGGCTGTGGTTTCTCGATCAATACGAACCGGACAATATTCTTTACAACGTCCCCGAGGCAATTCGCTTGAATGGAGCGCTCAACGTGACAGCGTTGGAACGGTCCCTCAACAAAATCCTGAACCGGCACGAGGCTCTGCGCACGACTTTCGCCGTCGTTAACGACCGGCCGGTTCAAGTCATCAACGCAGCGCGAGATTTCCGACTACCGGTTATCGAGCTTCGAGAGACCTCTCCGGAAAAGAAGGAAGCGACAGCCGCACGGTTTGCCGCCGAAGAAGCGCTGAAGCCATTCAATCTCGCCGAAGGGCCATTGTTACGAGTCAAATTGCTGCGGCTCGCCGAAGACGATCATGTGTTGTTAATAACAATGCATCACATCATCTCCGACGGCTGGTCCATCAAAGTCTTAATAGGCGAGTTAAGTGAGCTCTACGAAGCCTATGCGAACGGGCGCGAGGCCGCACTTCCCGACTTGCCGATCCAATACGCGGACTTCGCGCTTTGGCAGAGAAACTGGTTGCAAGGTGAGAGACTCGAAGAACAACTCTCTTATTGGAGAGAGCAACTAGCTGATGCGCCGCCGCTTCTCGAACTATCAACCGATAGACCACGTCCCACGTTCAAGACATTTCACGGCGCTGACGTGTTCCTGAGTTTCTCAAAAAGTTTGAGCGAAGATATTACCCGATTGAGCCGCCGTGAAGGCGCGACGCTGTTCATGACACTCTTCGCGGCCTTTGTCACTCTGCTCTACCGCTATTCGGGACAACGCGACATTCTCGTCGGCACAGCGATCGCCAACCGAAACCGCGCGGAGACAGAAAGCCTGATCGGTTTCTTTATCAACACGCTAATCCTGCGCACGCGGTTCTCGGAGCAGATGACATTTCGCGAGTTATTGGCCCAGGTGCTGGAGACGGCACTGGAGGCATACGCACATCAGGACTTGCCGTTCGAGAAACTGGTTGAGGAGTTGCAGCCTGAAAGGACTCTGAGCCACACACCTCTCTTCCAGGTCCTATTCCATCTACAGAACGCCCTGACGGAAGGGCTGAATCTCTCCGGTTTGAGCCTGAGCCAGTTGAAGGGCGAGTCTCAAACAGCGAAGTTCGATCTGATGTTGTCGCTGTCCGAGTCGAAAGAAGGTCTCTTCGGTAGATTCAATTACAACACGGACTTGTTCGACGCAACGACCATCCGGCGAATGGCGAAGCACTTCGAACGTTTGCTCGAAGCCGCGGTCTCAAACCCGGATGAGCAGATCTCGCGACTGCGACTCCTGACTGACACCGAAAAGAACAAAGTCTTGTTCGAGCGGAACGATACCCGCAGAGATTATGGAAAAGATCAGCCGCTTTACCTGGCGATTGCAGAACAGGCCGCGCGTACGCCCGATGCTGTGGCAATGAGATTCGAGCAACATACACTCACGTACAGAGAGTTAAACGAAAAAGCGAATCAGCTCGGGCGTTATCTGCGAAGGCGGGGAGTTGGACCAGACGTTTTGGTCGGCATCTTTTTGGAACGCTCGACCGAAATGCTGGTCGCACTGCTGGGCATCCTCAAGGCCGGTGGAACATACGTCCCACTCGATCCGGCTTCTCCGCTAGAGCGACTCTCATTCATCACCAAAGATGCTGGACTGTCCGTCGTGTTGACATGCGATGACTTGAGAGAATCTTTTCCGAATTGCGACGCCAGGTTGATCAGTCTCGATGCCGACTGGCAAGCGATCGCTGAAGAGGACGAAGCGAATTTTGACAGCGGAGTTTCGGCAGAGAACCTGGCCTATGTCGTTTATACCTCCGGCTCAACCGGCCGTCCTAAAGGCGTGCTCGTGGAGCATCGCCAACTCAGCAACTACATCAACGGGATCCGCGAGCGACTCGGGCTCGACGCTTGCACCAGCTTCGCGATGGTCCAAGCGCTGACTGTCGATGGACCCGTCACCACAATTTACGCGCCGCTGCTGACTGGCGGCTGCGTGCATTTGATAAGTGACGAGCGAGTAGCGGATGCGCAAGCTCTTACAACCTACTTTCAAGACCAGCAGATCGATTATTTAAAGATAGCTCCATCGCACCTCGCGACCCTGCATCAGAACGGAGATCCTTCCAAGCTGATGCCGCGCAAAGTACTCATGATCGGCGGAGAGGCTTCGCGCGTTACTTTTGCCGAAGAACTGCGGACGCTCGCGCAGTGCTCAATCTTCAACCACTACGGACCTACCGAAACGACTGTTGGCGTGACGACTTATCAAGCAGACGAAAGCGTAAAGGACCTGCGTAGCGTCACGCTTCCAATCGGAAGGCCGCTTCCGAACGTGCAAGCATACGTACTCGATCGGCACATGGAGCCGGTGCCACTTGGTGTCGCAGGTGAACTGTACATCGGTGGGAAGAATGTGAGCCGCGGTTATCTCAACAGCCCGCAACTCACCGCGGAGAGATTTGTTCCTGACCCATTCAGCCGAAGTGTCGGAGCGCGTTTGTACTCGACCGGAGACATGGTCCGTTATCTCGCGAACGGTCAGCTTGAATTTGTCGGTCGCCGGGATCAGCAGGTGAAAGTGCGTGGCTTCCGCATAGAACTTGGTGAAATCGAAACAGCCCTTCGCGAACATGAACGCGTGCGCGAGGCGGTTGTCGCTGCATACGCTGAGACCAATGGCGACACACGCCTGACAGCTTACGTCGTCCCCGCAACGGAACAACCACCGACTGGCAGCGAGTTGCGCGCATTTTTGAAAGAGAAGCTGCCCGAATACATGATGCCGCACCTCTATCGCTTCCTGGACCAGCTACCTCTTACGGCACAGGGCAAGGTCGATCGCCTGGCGCTGCGACGACCCGAAGGAACCGAACGTGAGTTGGACGTACCGTTCGTCGCCGCGCGCAACGCGGTTGAGGAAGTGCTCTCCGGAATTTTTGCCGAAGTCCTAAACGTCGAGCGAGTGGGCGTTAATGACAACTTCTTCGAGCTCGGAGGCCATTCACTCTTAGCTACACAACTCGTCTCCCGTGTGCGGAAGGCTTTTCAACCTGACCTGCCGTTACGAAAAGTCTTTGAAGCGCCGACAGTCGCCTCGCTCGCCGCGTTCCTCATTGCCGGCGAGCCGAGTCCGGGTGAGTTTGAGAGAAGGGCTGAAACGTTGCGAAGCATCGAGAGTCTGTCCACGGACGATCTGGAAGAGTTGCTCAGAAGAAAGAGGGCGAAGGCGGCTAATTGAGCCACAAAAAGGCACAAATAGAAAACAAAAGGAGAACTGCTCCGCTTTCTTTTGCGCAGCAGCGCCTGTGGTTTCTCGATCAGTACGAACCCGACAATATTCTTTACAACATCCCGGCAGCGATTCGCTTGAATGGAGCACTCGACGTGCCCGCATTGGAGCGAACCCTCAACAAAATTCTGAACCGGCATGAGGCTCTGCGCACGACTTTCGCTGTTATTAACGATCGCCCGGTTCAGGTCATCAATGAGGCGCGAGACTTCCGATTAACCGTCGTCGAGCTTCGAGAAACTTCTCCGGAAAAGAAGGAGGCGACAGCCGCACGGCTCGCCGCCGAAGAAGCGCGGAAGCCGTTCAACCTCGCCGAAGGCCCTTTGTTACGAGTCAAGTTGTTGCGGCTCACCGAAGACGATCATGTGTTGTTAATCACGATGCATCACATCATCTCCGACGGGTGGTCCATCAAAGTCTTAATACGTGAGATAGGGGCGCTCTATGAATCTTACGCGCACGGGCAACCAGCAGTGCTTCCCGACTTGCCGATCCAATACGCGGACTTCGCTGTTTGGCAGAGAGACTGGCTGCAAGGTGAGAGACTCGAAGAGCAACTCTCCTACTGGAGAGAGCAACTGGCGAATGCACCGCCGCTTTTCGAACTACCAACTGATAGACCGCGTCCAACATTCAAGACGTTTCATGGCGCTAATCTGCCGCTGACCTTTTCAAAAAAATTGAGCGAAGAGATTGCGCAGTTGGGCCGTCGTGAAGGTGCGACGCTGTTCATGACTTTGCTCTCGGCCTTCTCTACTTTGCTCTATCGCTATTCGGGGCAGCGCGACATTCTCGTCGGCACGCCGATAGCCAACCGCAACCGCGCCGAGACTGAGACCTTGATCGGGTTCTTCGTCAACACGCTGGTCTTGCGCGCGCGTCTCTCAGAGGCGATGACGTTTCGGGAATTGTTGAGGCAGATATTGGAGACGGCGTTAGAGGCATACGCGCATCAGGACTTGCCGTTCGAGAAGCTCGTCGAAGAGTTGCAGCCGGAAAGGACTTTGAGCCACTCGCCTCTCTTCCAGGTCATGTTCCATCTACAGAACGTTGTGACGGAAAGACTGAACCTTTCCGGTTTGAGCACGAGTCAACTAGAGCTCGAGAATCAAACAGCGAAGTTCGATCTGACGTTGTCGATGGCCGACTCGAAAGAAGGTCTCATCGGCAGGTTCAATTACAACACAGACTTGTTCGACGCAGCGACCATTAGGCGGATGGCGGATCACTTCGAGCGTTTGCTTCACGCTGTGGTCTCGAACCCGGATGAGCAGATCTCCCGGCTGCAAATGCTGTCGGAGGCCGAAACGGACAAGGTGTTGTTTGAGTGGAACGACACGCGTAGAGACTTCGGTGAAAATCGTCCGATTCATTTAGCGTTCGCAGAGCAGGCCCGGCGCACGCCCGAGGCGGTCGCAGTTAGATTTGAGCAGGACGCACTCACGTACAGGGAGCTGAACCGGAGAGCGAATCGGCTGGCGCACCGACTGCGCCGGCTCGGTGTCGGACCGGAAGTGGCAGTCGGGCTGGTCGCGCGACGCTCAGTGGGGATGGTCGTCGCCATGCTCGCCGTGCTCAAGGCTGGCGGCGCATACGTGCCCTTAGACCCCGACTACCCGCGCGAGCGGCTCGCTTTCATGCTTGAAGTCTCGCAGTGCCCGGTGCTCGTGTCCCACGGTGTGACGGCAGAGGATCTCGCCGGCGACATGCACCGGTGCGTCCACCTTGACACTGCTGACCCCATCATCGATTCCGAGAGCGACGCAGACCCCGCGGACGGCACTGACCCTGAGAACCCCGCCTACGTGATCTTCACCTCAGGCTCGACCGGCACGCCGAAGGGCATTGTCATTCCACACCGCGCCGTCAATCGCCTGGTCGGCGGCGCCGATTACGTAGAGTTGGCACCTTCAAATTGTGTGGCGCAGGCGTCGAATGCTTCTTTCGACGCCGCGACCTTCGAGGTGTGGGGTGCGCTGTTGAGCGGCGCGCAACTCGTCGGGCTGCCACTCGACGTAATCCTGTCACCGCACGATTTTGCCGAGGAGATTCGCCGGCGGCGAATCGACACACTCTTCCTGACGACAGCACTCTTCAACCAGATCGCCCGTGAGTTGCCCGAGGCATTCGCCCCGCTTGAGCATCTACTCTTCGGCGGTGAGGCAGCAGACCCTTCGGCCGTGAGGCAAGTGCTCGAGAAGGGCCGACCGCGCCGCTTGCTTCACGTCTATGGTCCAACCGAAAGTACGACCTTCGCCTCCTGGCAATTGGTGCAGGAAGTCTCGCGCGTTGCAGTCACGGTTCCCATTGGGCGGCCCATCTCCAACACGCGACTCTACATCCTCGATCGACACCTACAGCCCGTGCCGGTCGGCGTCACGGGTGAGCTCCACATCGGAGGCGAGGGCCTGGCGCGCGGCTATCTTGACCCGGAGTTGACCGCCGAGCGGTTCGTCCCAGACGCCTTCGGTGGTGAGCCGGGCGAGCGACTATACAAGACGGGCGACTTGACGCGCTGGTTGCCGAACGGGCAGATCGAGTTCGTCGGGCGCAACGACTTTCAGGTCAAGGTGCGTGGCTTCCGCATTGAACTGGGTGAGATCGAAACCGTGCTCCGCGAACACGAGGGCGTGCGCGATGCGGTTGTCGCCGCGCGCACCGATTCGCGTGGCGATGCGTACTTGACGGCTTACGTCGTGGCCGCCCATGGGCCATTGCCGACGGGCCGCGAGCTGCGCGCGTTTTTGAAAGAGAAGCTGCCCGAATACATGTTGCCGTCCGTCTATCTTGTCCTGAATAAATTGCCGCTCACCGCACACGGCAAGGTGGATCGTCGCGCGCTTCCCGAACCCGCAGGCGCCGCGCGCGAGCTGGACGTGGCGTTCGTCTCGCCGCGCAATGCGATCGAGGAAGTGCTCTCCGGAATTTTTGCGGAGGTCCTGAACGTCGAGCGAGTGGGCGTTGATGACAACTTCTTCGAGCTCGGAGGCCATTCACTCTTAGCCGCACAAGCCATCTCGCTTATGCGGAAGGCGTTTCAACCTGACTTGCCGCTACGAAAGATCTTTGAAGCGCCGACGGTCGCCTCGCTCGCCGCGTTGGTTGTTGCCGGCGAGCCGAGTCGTGGTGAGTTTGAGAGAAGGGCCGAAACGTTGCGAAGCATCGAGAGTCTCTCGACGGACGATTTGGAAGAGTTGCTGAGAAGAAAAAAAGCGAAAGCCGCTAATTGAATCACAAAATGTCACAAACATAAGGAGGTTATTGCGGTGACAAGTAATCTTGAACAGTTGCTGCAAGAGATCACAAGCCAGCCCGCTCTGGAAAACGACTTCTACCGGAGGTGGATGTCGGGAAGTTTCAGTATTGAGGAGCTGGAGGTCTTCGCACGAAATTACGCCGCATGGGTGAAGTCGTTTCCCGACGCGCTCGCGACTCTCGTCAATGCCACCGATGATCTCGATGCAAAAGGCGAGTACGTGAAGACGCTCTATTCGGAAATGGGTTATGGAAACCCACACAAGGCCCACTCAGTGCTGTTGGACCATTTCTTCGAGGAGCTTGCCCGCAAGCTCGGAGAAAACGGGAGACTCGATCGCGATCGGCTCGAACGAGACATCGAGATGCTGCCGTCGACGCGGGAGTTGATCGAAGGCGAGCGCAAACTTTACGGCGACGCTCACATGTCTTTCGGCGCGCAGCTCGCGCTGGAATGGCAGGCCTACACCATGCTGCGCAAACTCTACGACGGCGCGCGCAACTACCTGTCGCTCTGGTCCAACCCGGATGAGTTTCACGAAGCCTGCGAATACTTCTACACGCACATCGGCGCTGCTGAAAAGGATCACAAGGAAGAGTCGTTGCATGCCGTTCAGCGCTACGCGCTGGACGAGGAGAGTCTTGCGTGGATCATCGACGGCTACCATCGCCACTTAAAATTAATCGCCGACTTCTGGTTTGGTCTCTACAACGCAGTGACGGCGTTACCTGGCCACAAGAAAGCACAAACAGCACAAATAGTAAGTTAAGACTTCTGTGCCTTTTGTGGTTGAAGGTACCTCATGCACGTTGAACTAAGAACAGGAACGCCTTACGCAAATCTGATTGCGAACCAGCGGCTTTTTGCCGCCGCCGTCGGCGATTACTTTGGCGTCTGCGCGGACGATTGCATCCCCACACCGGGCGCCACCGGCGCGATCGAAGCGGTGAGAAATCATGTTTTCAGGACCCGGTTGAAAGCGTATCCAACGGTCTTGACCGTCTGCCCTGGCTACTGGCGTGCGCGAGAGTCGTTTGCAGGCTTCGGATTCAGAATGATCGACCTGCACACAGAGCCGTTTGGTTTTGCGATAGCCGAAGCCATGCTCGTCGCGAAAGCCGAAGAGACAAGGCCCGATCTTGTTTACCTCAGTCTGCCTAACAACCCGACCGGTGCAATCTTCGAGCCTGAAGTCGTGATTGCCGGAGTACCGCAAGAAACGGCAGTCATCATAGACCTCACTTTGCCTTGTCGCGCGCTTGACGCGAAGGCGTTGACGCGTGAGCTTTATCGAAAGTTTCGCGGCAGAAGAAATCTGTTTCTGGTCGGCTCGACCTCGAAGTCACACGGAACTGCGGAGTATCGAATCGGGTGGGCCGTGTGTGCCAACTCCGATGACGCCGCGCAGTTGCGAAACGAAAACCGCAACGCCGTCGCCTCTGTTTCTGTGACAGCAGCGATTGAACGACTCAAACGAGAATCAACAGCAATCGAGTTAATCGAAAACTCTTTCGCGTTATTAAGGAATGCGCCAAAAGAGGGCGGGTTTGAACTCGTCACGCCTGAAAGACGGTCGGAGACGGGTTACGTGCTAATTCGAGTGCATGTGGATACAGAACTCCGAAACGTTTTGGACCGGCACCGCATCCGCGTAATGTGGGGATCGGAATTCGGATTGAGCGATCAATACATCAGGTTGGAAACACTCGAGCCGCGAAACATCAGGATCTTCGTCGAGACTGTAAACAGCGCAGCTCGGCCAAAAGGCGTTGACTACTAACGCCGAAGGCGTTCGCTAGTTTCAGCCCAAGGGTTGGAGCGCAAGCGACAACCTTGGGACCTGAATATAAATACCGGTTCAACGCTGAAAGCGTTGGGGCGTGTGCAATGCGAATCCTTTGAAAGGGTTCGCCACTTGGGGAACCCTTACAGGGTTAATTCAAAAACGTGGATGTTTAACCCAGGGTTGTCGCTGACGCTCCAACCCCGGGCTGCAATTAGCTAACGCCTTCGGCGTTGAAGAAGGAGGACGCCATGAGGATCAAACGTGCGTTGTGCTGTGTGGGTTTGATAATGGTTTGGGCATTAGGTGTTAATGCAGCACCCTCGAGTGAGATCCGCGGCGTAGTGCTTGATCCTAACGGCAGTCCGATCAAAGCAGCTCAGGTAACACTCAGTCCAAAAACTCCAGGCTATTCGCAGGTCGACAAGACAAACGACGACGGCGAATTCCTCTTCATCGGCATTGCGAGCGGCGAGTACGTCGTGAGCGTTGAGGCTGCCGGATTCGTCAAGGCCGAAAAGAATGTGAGAGTCGTCTCAGGCAGTTCGCCTGAGATCCATTTTCAGCTTGAGATCATGGGTGTAAAAGAGAACGTCCAGATCACGCCAGGCACGGCGGAGGTCGGCGCGGTCACGCCGGCCCCAACAACGCTGATAAGCAGAGAGCAGATCAGGATGACGCCGGGCGCAGCGCGTTCTGGCAGCGTTCGAGTAATTACGAGTTACGTCCCGGGCTCTTATCTAACGCACAACATTCTGCACGTCCACGGAGGTCATCAGGTGACGTGGCTTGTGGACGGTGTGCCGATACCGAATACGAACACTGGAGTGGACGTCGGCACGCCCTTTCAGATAAATGACATCGACTACCTGGAAGCACAGCGCGGCAGTTATTCCGTAGAGTACGGCGACAGAACTTACGGACTCTTCAGCATCGTTCCGCGCACGGGGTTCGGCAGCAACAGGCAAGGTGAGCTGGCACTCATTTACGGAAACTTCAATACCACAGATAACTTCATCAGCTTCGCCGATCACACGAAACGTTTCGCCTACTACACGAGCTTCCACGGGTTCCGCACCGACTACGGTCTCGCTACCCCTGGACCGGAGGTGCTGCATGATAAGAGTTATGGCCTCGGCGGCTTTGCATCGTTGATCTTTAGTCCGAGTCGGACCAACCAGCTTCGGTTCAATACTTCATTTGAAAGAGACAACTATCAAGTGCCGAATGATCGAGAAGCTGAAGACGCGGGTGTTCGTGATTCGGCGAAGCAGAGAGACGCCTTTGTGTTTCTCACTTGGGTGCACACCGCAGGGCCTCATTTCGTGTTGACGGTCTCTCCTTTTTACCACTTCACTGCCGGCCAGTTCCTTGGTGGTCCAGAAGACAAGCCGCTGATCCCGCGCCACGACAGGAGTTCGCATTACGGCGGATTGCACGCGGTCGCTACCGCGGCGACGAGCCGCCATAGTTTGAAAATAGGGTTTTACGGATTCTTCGAGCGCGACAACAACTTCTTCGGGCTGCGATCGACAGACGAGCCGCCGTTCAGTTTGAGTCAGCGCGTCAAGACTAATGGGAACATGGAAGCTGTCTTCATCGGTGATCAATATAGGCCGACTGAGTGGCTGAGCATAACGGGAGGTGTGAGGTACAGTCATTTTAAAGGCGGCATCAGCGAGAATGTTTTAGACCCGCGCGTCGGCGCAACGATTCGTCTGCCGCGAGTCAACTGGGTGCTGCATGGATTTTACGGCCGCTACTATCAAGAGCCGCCGCTATCGACCGTCGCGGGTCCGTTGTTGGAATTTGTGGAGACCAGTGGTTTCGGCGTCTTGCCACTGCATGGCGAGCGCGACGAAGAGCATCAGTTTGGTCTCACCATACCTTATAAAGGTTGGTGGTTTGACACCGCATATTACAACACCAAGGCGCACAATTTTTTGGACCACGAGGCGCTTGGCGCGTCAAACATATTCTTCCCTGTGACGATCGAGCGTGCGCGCATACGCGGCGTGGATGTGAGTTTGACTTCACCGCGCATCGCTAAACGACTCCGCTTCTCTTTAATTTACGCGCACATGCGTGCTGAGGGCTGGGGTGGAATTAGCGGCGGGCTCACCGAAGAGATGGTTCCCGACGTCTCGAATGGTCGCTTCTTTCTCGATCACGATCAACGCCACACGATGACGCTGGGTAGCTTCCTGTCGCTGCCGTGGAATAGTTACATCTTTGGAGAATTCCATTACGGCTCGGGTTTCGCCAACTTGGGAGATGAAGATAACGGAGCGGAGCAGCCGAGTGCGAGCCACTTGCCGGGCCATGCGCGTCTTGATTTAGGAGGTGGCAAACAGTTCGGCAAAAACTGGTCTGTAACGATCAATTTATTGAACGTGACAAACGGCAGCTATCTGCTCGACAACAGTCCGCTGTTGGGTGGAGTTCATTGGGTCGAACCGCGACAAATTTGGGCTGAACTTCGATATAGGTTTCATTATTGAATTGAAATATTAGCCGCGGATGAACGCGGAAGACCAGATCTGCATTCATGACAATGACAACGCCCTGGCTTGTTGATCGGAAGCCGAACCGAAGAGCGAGTGTGCGTCTCTTCTGCTTCCCTTACGCCGGTGGCGGAGATTCCATCTTTCATTCGTGGCAGCAGAGCCTCTCCAATGCGATCGAAGTCTGCCCGGTCCAATTGCCTGGAAGAGGCTCACGCATCGCGGAGCCGCCGTGCACTGAAATGGACCAACTGGTCCGACCGCTGGGCCAGGCGCTCGCTTCATACCTGGACAAGCCTTTCGCACTCTTCGGCCACAGTATGGGCGCACTCATCGCGTTCGATCTCGCGCGACATTTGCGAAGAGAGTACAACGCGCAGCCTATCCACCTTTTTGTCTCAGGTCGTTGTAGCCCGCAGACCGCGAAAGAGCCTTTCGATCTGAAGTTACTTGAATCGCGATTTCCGGAGATGCTCCGGCACTACAACGGCACACCCGAAGAGGTGCTCGACAATCCTGAGTTGATGGATTTGGTGTTGCCCGTCGTTCGCGCGGACTTAGATCTCTGTAGATCGTATATCTACACTCTTGAGCCGCCATTTAGTTTTCCCATCACTGCCTTTGGCGGGCTCGATGACTGCGGTGTTCCCCGCCACCGTATTGAGGGTTGGCGCGAGCACACGGCTGGTCCTTTCGTCTTGCGAATGTTACCCGGCGATCATTTTTTTCTTAATACATCCAGACTGCCTCTGCTCGAAGCGATATCAAAAGAGCTGGAGCAAGATATGAAAGGGAAGAGGCATAATTATGCAGTTTGATCTTAGCGCCTTCTTGGAGTGCGGCGGCCTGGCGCCGCTTTGTTATCGATCCCAGTTGATAAAGGACAAAGCGGCGCCGGGCCGCCGCACTCCAAGGAGGCGCCAGAAATCAGCGGCGGTGTTGAAGACAATCGGCATGATTGCGCTCGTGCTGATGAGCGTGCTGACGCAGAGCGTCGACGCAGCCGACGCTCGTGTCGAGAGACTTGCGCGTTCCGTCACCATCTATCGAGACAGCTACGGCGTGCCTCACATCTACGGTCCAACCGATGCGAGTTGCGTGTTCGGCTATGCTTATGCGCAAGCCGAAGATAACTTCTGGCAAGTTGAAGACAACTACATACAAGCGGTTGGGCGTGCCGCGGAAGTAAACGGCCAGGAAGCCCTGGCTGCAGACTTGTTGAATCGCACGCTGGAGATAACAAGGCTTTCAGTGGCGGAGTACAAAAGTGCGAACTCGCAAACGCGAGAGCTCTGCAACGCTTTCGTCGACGGGCTTAACTATTTCCTTGAACATAATCCGCAGGTGAAGCCGAGATTGATCGCGCATTTCGAGGCGTGGGAGACCATCGCATTGATGAGGTTTGAGGTCTATCAGTTATTTGTTTATGAGACGCAGGATCTGCATCTCGATGACACCCGAACGGCGTCGCGGCAGATCGATAACAAAGCATCATTAGGATCGAATATGTGGGCCATCGATCCGCGGAAAAGCGCCAGCGGAAACGCCATGCTCTTTATCAACCCGCACGTGTTCTTCTTCGGCCCTACTCAATTCTACGAAGGACACTTGCACAGCAATGAGGGATGGAACATTGCGGGCGCCTCGTTTTTGGGTATGCCTTTCCCGGTACTCGGTCACAACGAATATCTCGGTTGGAGTCACACGGTTAACTCTCCCGGCATTTCCGATGTTTACGTGGAGAAATTTGATGACCCACACGACCCGCTTGCCTATGCTTATGCGAGTGGTCACCGCCGCGCGACAGAGTGGTCCGAAATTATAAAAATCAAGACTGACCGCGGAATTGAATCGAAGAGCTTCACTCTGCGCAAGACGCATCATGGTCCGGTGCTTTCGCTTAAAGGTAGTCAAGGCCTTGCCGTCAGGTTGGCTAAACTCGAAGAAGGCGGCTTGATTGACGAGTGGTACGCGATGGGAAAAGCGCATTCGCTGGCAGAATTTAAGACCGCGATGTCTCGTCTCGCCATTCCGATGTTCAATACCATCTATGCGGATCGCGAAGGAAAGATTTTTTACGTCTACAACGCCGCTGTACCACGTCGCGCCGCAAAAGTTGATTGGACGAAACCGCTGGACGGCAGCAGCCCCGAAACTGAATGGCAGGGCTATCATAAGTTCGATGAACTACCGCAACTCACCAATCCGCAGAGTGGCTTTATTCAGAATTGCAACTCGACTCCTTTTCTGACCACGAGCGATGGCAACCCCGATAAGGCTGGCTACCCTGCGTACATGGTGCGAGAGCCCGATACTCCGCGGGCGCGCATATCAAGACGAATACTGTCCGCTAAAGATAAGTTCACGTTCGACGAGTGGACGCGAGCAGCTTTCGACACCACTGTGTTTCAGGCTGAAACGTTCGTACCCGCGCTCGTCGATGAGTGGGAGAAGTTGAAACAGACTGACGCCGCACGTGCGGAGAAACTCAGCGCGCCGGTGGCGGAGCTCAAATCGTGGAATCGCGTGAGCACTACGGATTCAAAGGCCATGACTCTCTTCGCGCTTTCATTTGAACGAGCGAGTAGAATTCAGGCCGCGCGAGACACCGCACCATGGCCGAGAATTCGTTCTCTCGAAGCAGTCATCGGGAATTTAGAACGAGGTTGGGGCACGTGGCAGGTGCCGTGGGGCGAGATCAACAGACTTCAGCGGGTGCACACGAGTGGGCTTGAGCCCTTTAGCGACACTCGCGCGAGTTTGCCGGTGGCGGGCGCTGCGGATCCGCTCGGGATGATCTTCACCTTCTACAGCCGCCCGGAAAAAGGCCAGAAGCAACGCTATGGTTTTCTTGGCGACAGCTACGTCAGCGTGATCGAGTTTGCGCGAGAGCCGCGAGCGCGATCGTTGCTCGTCTTCGGTGAGAGCGCAGACCCAACCTCACCTCACTATCTCGATCAGGCGCATCTCTACGCGTCGGGTGAAATGAAGCCCTCCTGGTTCACGTTAGCCGAGATTAAAAAGCACTCTGAGCGTTCGTACCATCCACGTTAATTCTTCCGTGCGTTTTGTGCTTCTTTGTGGCTAACTAAGGCACTGTGAAAAATAGTGGAACGCTCAACGATGATCTGGACGAGCTGTTCAAGCTGCCACTGGCTGAGTTCACTGGCGCGCGCAATGCACTCGCCACGCGGCTGAAGCAGAGCGGGCGTGCTGACGACGCCAACCTCGTAAAGACACTCACCAAGCCTTCGGTCTCAGCATGGACCGTCAATCAACTTTACTGGAACCACCGCGATGCGTTCTATAGTCTGCTCGCGGCAGGTCAGCGTTTCCACAAGGCTCAAACATCCGGGAAGGTTGCGGACATGCGGCGATCGCTCGACGCGCGACGCGAGGTTCTCTCACACCTGTCAGATCTGGCCACTTCACTATTGCAGGATGCAGGTCACAATCCATCGCAGGATACGATTCGTCGCATCACGACAACGCTCGAAGCAGTCTCCGCTCGCGCGGATGGTCTAACACTCGGACGTCTGAGTCAGGATGTAGACCCACCAGGTTTTGAGTCACTCGCTTCATTCGTTCCCGGTGCCGCAACCACGCAACAGAAGGCGACACCACTTCGCGCGGTGCCGCCGCCCGAAGAGACGCGTCACGCAAAAATAGCTGCCGCGAAGGCTTCACTACAAGCTGCCAGGAAGTCGCTGGCTGACGCACGAGCCAGAGCTCAGAGTTTTGACACGGCGCAGAAAAAAGCACATGCCGAAGTGAAGCAGGCGGCGAAGGAGTTGCGCGAAGCAGAGGAACGGCTCAAGAAAGCAAGCGCCGCGTCAGAAGAGGCGACGAAGGCAGTAGAAGATGCTGAACGCGTCTTCGACAAGGCATCCAAAGAGCTCGAGTCATTATTTAGTAAGCATTGATCAGCCACGGATTACGCGGATGAACACAGATCTAATCCGTCTTCATCCGTGAAATCCGTGGCTTAAAATATTCAGTTCGTCGGGCCAGAGCGCAAGTGAGTGAAGCAACGAGGTGTTATCATGAGACGCTGGGAAGCGCGGATTGCAATCCAAAATTATTCAAGTCGCCGGCCTCGGATTCACGGTCGCATACGCTGCGTTCATCCTCTGGATCTACGCCACGGAACCGCGCACCTTCCAAGAAGTGACGACGAGTGCCGAGGTCGCCACCGGCACTTACGAGATCAACCAGGAAAAATTCAATTCCGCTCTCGATCTCTTCCGGCGCGAGCAGTTTCGTGCGGCTCGCGACGAATGGCAACGCGCCGATCCGGCGCAGCGAGATGCCCGCACACAGTTCTACATAGCGTATTCGTTTTATCGTGAGGGGTGGGGACGCCTCTATTTTGATCAGGAGTTGTTCAAGCAAGGTGTGGAGGCAGTGAATCGAGCAATCGCACTGTCCTCAGTTGGCCCACTGACGATCGATGATCCGGACTTACAAATGCATACAGCGGCGGAGTTAAAGGCCGAACTTGAACAAGGATTAGAACGCAGCTGGGGTGACGTAAATCCGCTCAAGGTCCTGCGGACAAGGAAGTGAGGGAGTTGACTACTACCGACACCAACAATGCCGCAGACTAATCGTTCCACAAACCGTGCGCTGGTGCACTTCGTTGTACTACCGTTTCTTTTTCTGACAGTCGCGCTTCTGGGCGGGCTCCGAATCGGCGCCGAGAGTCGAACGTTCATTTTCATCACTCCACCCTTAGTCGCGCTTTTACTCGCGACGCTATCGATGCTGCTCTTTGTCCGGGGCGGTCTAATCAGATTTCATCGATGGGTTAGAAGCGACCTTCCGCCTCTCACAAATATTGCGCACATCTGGATGTTCATCACGATCTTCTTTGCCTCCGCGCAAGCTTTCAACTCCGTATTACCTGAGCGCGGTCTCCTCCACTGGCTGTTCTCGTTCTTTTTTCTTTGGACACTGTGGAACAATCAGTTTTCGTCATTCGACGCGCGCAGGCTCTTGCGCAGCCTCGCGATACTGTTCGGGACTGCTTTCATCCTCAAGCATGTGTTGCTGGCGAGTCTATACAATCCCGAAGGTGGTTGGCTCAAACGAGTGGCAGGAACACTATTGCAAGGCGTCGCGCTCGGCACGCTTGACGCGTCCACCTTTGCACCAGTCACTGGCTACATCGCTTTCTTCACATTGGCTATGTACGTAGCGGGACTGATCCTGTTGGCATTTGCAGTCGATGAGCGACTGGCCATACGCGAAGCAATTTTAGATGACCCAGGTGACCAGGAGGCGGTAAGAGCTCATTTTGAGGAGAGAAATTAGTGCTTGATCATTTTTTCGATCTGCGCCGCCGGTACATCCTTGCCTACAATCTCGCGGATGGCAGCCTCCAGCACTTCGTCGCGGCCGGCGCGGATGCCGGCGATAGTCGGCTTTACGTCGCGGTCCGGAATCATCCCGATGCGCTGCGTCGGTTTCTTGTCAGGATAGAACACGCCGATTCCGCTAATCATGGAGCGGATGCCGCCAGGCAAGGGAATCGCCGAGACATTGCCATCCGCGCCGGCAGTCGTGCTGCCGATAACCGCGGCTCGCGGCGACGAACGGAACGCCATCGTGGTGTACTCCGCCTGACTCTGCGAGACTTCGTCCACCAGGATCACTACTTTGCCTGCGTAATGCGGCTGCTGTGGCGTCAGTGAGAATGGCGGCCCCCAACGAAACGCGCCTGGATTGGATACGTCTCCCTGAGTGAACCGGACAAAATCGGTTTTCTGGTCAACGAAGAGTGATCCCAAAGCGAAGACCACAAACTCTGACGGATAGTTGCGAATATCAACAATCAAACCTTTCGTGCCTGCCGCCGACTCGACGTACTTCGCAGCCTGGTCCAACTTCACTGTGGAAAGCTTCAGATAGGCCACATCTTTCGACAGCAGCCGAAATGTCTCACCCGGAAGGTCATGCGTATATGCAATGGCGTTGAGTTCCTTCGGAGACACACGTTCGGCGCTAATGTTTATCGTGGCATCTTGCCGGCTAACGCGTATCGTGGCCTTGCCACATTCTCCGCGCGTGAACTGCAGGCCAATGTCCCGCAGCCTCGTTGGTTCGTTTGACGCAGCGTAGTACCGCTTCCAACGTTCCATCAACTTCCTCACCGCCACACCGTCGAGCTCGGTGATTACATCGCCGGGTTTCATTCCACTCGTCTCGCCAACTTGCCCCGCGTAGCTCGATATCACAGGCCGTCCTTCGACGAAGCGGACATTCACCGGAAGCTGGCAAGCGCCGGTAGGTGGTCGCACTCTCAGCGAGCTCCACAAGTTGGCGTGCGTGTCGTGGACCCTTGCAATTACCTCCATCATGGCAAGTTGGTACGCTTCCGCGTCTTTAGCGAGAGCGACCTTGGGCAATGAGTCGATCAATACTCTGTCCCAATCTTCGGGCACGACGTCGCGATATGGAAACCAGTATTCGATGATGTTCCAGAACCGGTAAAGCGCCAGAATCTGAAAGCCGGCATCCGGCAACTTAATAGTCTGGTAACTCAATTCGTGGTCGAACGACGGGTTGCCGATGTTTGGAATTTGGGAAACGTAGAACTGCTTCGTTTCAGCCGGGCGGTTAGCATGAATCGATCGAAGCTCCGCGCTCAACTCAGTGCCGAGCAGTTTATTGTTGGAGAGCCATGCGAGCCTGGGATGAAGATGAATCTCTTTCTCGTCCAGCTTTGCGCAGTTACAAGGTTTGACTGGACCAAGTCCCGCAATCCATTTGGCAAGTGCGGCGTTGGCCGTGGCGCGATCGCGTGCAGCAAGGATCGCGGGAAGCACGCGCAATAAATCGTAATCCCAATGGCGCTCGCCTGCAGTAATCAGCGGATGGTGATACTTCAGAAATCCCCACACCTTGCCGGCTGTCACCAGGTTCTGAATTTGAACGCGGGAGAGTTGGGAGAGCACGATGCGCGAACCACCATCGTATTCGTGGTCGCGATCGAGAACTGTCGTCGGCTTTGGAGTTTTGGGCGTCTCCCAAAGAGGCCGGCCGTCTACAAGAATTTGTAAGTCATCCACCCACGCTTTGCCAGTTCCTGACATTAAGAACCCGAAAACGATTGATTGCGTTTCTGGGTGGATCGCCAAGGTGATCTTATACTCGGCCCAATCATGCGTTCCTTTCAGCTGTTGGCTCTGCATGTTTTCGAGCGAAAGCATCTCGGCCCCGTTGTCCAGGCGCATCCATAGGCCCGCAAAGTCAGTGACATTCTCAGTTCGAAGGAAGCCGCGCATCTCAATGTTTTTGCCCGAGAACTCCCAGGGGATGGTCCTGCCGATCACTGAAAACTCGCCGGCGCTTTGGACGCTGCGCTCCAGGCGCACGGACCGCCGGCCGCCGTGAGTGATCTTGTCGTCGGCAAACACAGTGGCGGGTGGATTGCCAAACCAACCAGCTGGTTTGTCGCCGCTAAGCTCATTCTCGAAGCCAAAGATTTTTGTAAGAGTGGCCTGATCCGTAGAAGTAGGTGTTGTTTGCGCGGAACACGACGATACCAACGCGAACATGAGTGTGGAATACAAGAGGACTGCGGAGGAACAGCGAAGCATTGCGTTATGATAGACGAAATCCATCCACAGATTACACCGAAATTTTAATTTGTGTAATCTGTGGTGGCATTGTCGATTTTGCCGGTCGCCGTTCGACTTACTATTAAAAGGAGTGGAAATGAAAGCATGAGCAATGTACGAGTACTCGTAGGCACGCGTAAGGGCGCGTTCATTTTGACCTCAGATGGAAAACGTAAAAACTGGGACGTGAGTGGTCCGCACTTCGCCGGATGGGAGATCTATCACGCCAAAGGTTCGCCCGCGGATCCGGACCGCATTTACGTTTCGCAAACCAGCGGCTGGTTTGGACAGATCATTCAACGCTCGGACGATGGCGGCAAGACCTGGTTCCAACCGGGAACGCCTGCCGGCGAGCCGACTACGACACCTGACGGGATGCCGAAGGGTGAGAGTAACAAGTTTGTTTACGACACTTCCGCTGAAACAGGCAAACCGCTCACCACGCATCAATGGTATGACGGCACTCCACATCCATGGGAATTCAAACGAGTCTGGCATCTTGAACCTTCCCTCGACGATCCAGACACAATCTATGCCGGCGTGGAAGATGCCGCCTTATTTCGCTCGACCAACGGTGGTCAGACCTGGCAGGAACTTCCTGGCTTACGCGGCCACGGCACCGGATCTTTGTGGCAGCCAGGCGCCGGCGGCATGTGTCTGCACAGTATTCTGCTGGATCCCGCGCGTAAGGAAAGAATATTTGTTGCCATCTCCGCCGCGGGTGCGTTTCGCAGTGATGACGCTGGCGCGACGTGGAAACCAATCAATCAGGGACTGCACTCGCAATACATTCCGGATCCGACCGCTGAGGTGGGCCACTGCGTTCATCACATCGCGAAGCATCCTTCGAATTCAAACGTACTGTTCATGCAGAAACACTGGGACGTGATGCGCAGTGATGATGCGGGCGACTCGTGGCATGAGGTTAGCGGAAACCTGCCAACTGATTTCGGGTTTGTGATTGACGTTCACGCGCACGAGCCGGAGACGATCTACGTCGTGCCGATCAAGAGCGATGGCGAGCACTATCCGCTGGATGGCAAGCTGCGCGTCTATCGCAGTCGAACGGGTGGTAACGATTGGGAGGCACTGACCAACGGTTTGCCGCAGAGTAATTGTTACGTCAACGTGCTGCGCGATGCAATGGCGATCGACTCGCTTGATTCGTGTGGCGTCTACTTTGGCACTACGGGCGGGCAGGTCTATGCATCGCCTGATGCGGGAGACACATGGGCTCCCATTGTTCGAGATCTTCCGGCGGTACTTTCGGTGGAGGTACAGACGCTGACATGATTCTAGTTGTTCTGCCGGCACATTTACGGGCGCTTGCAGGCGTCACGGGAGATGTTGCGCTTGAGATTGACGGTGCAGTGACACGCCACTCGATCCTCGATGCTCTGGAAGCACAGTATCCGATGCTCCGTGGGACTATCCGCGACCATGTCGCAGGAGAGCGGCGCCCGATGTTGAGATTCTTTGCCTGCGGTGAGGATGTGACGCACGAGCCGCCGGACGCTCCGGTACCAGACGCAATCGCATCCGGAGCAGAACCGTTTTACATCATCGGGGCAATCGCCGGCGGTTAGTAATAATACGAGGAGAAAATTATGACAAACACTATACGACTTCATCGCGTGCTGCACGCGCCAGCGGAGAGAGTTTACCGGGCATTCCTTGATGCAAACGCAATGGTCAAATGGCTTCCGCCAAATGGATTCACGGGACACGTTCATCAGCTCGAGGCAAGAGTCGGTGGCACTTACAAGATGTCGTTCACCAATTTCAGCACCGGCAATAGCCACTCGTTCGGCGGCGAGTATCTTGAGCTAAAGCCTAACGAACTGATCCGCCACACCGACAGATTCGACGACCCAAACCTGCCCGGAGAAATGCAAACGACCATCACGTTGAAGAAGGTATCTGTCGGAACTGAATTGAACATCGTGCAAGAGGGAGTGCCGGCTGCAATTCCGGCTGAGGCTTGCTATCTCGGTTGGCAGGAATCGCTAACGCTGCTGGCGAAGCTGGTTGAAGCTGAGATTCCGGATCAGATGTAATCCGCGTCATCAGCGTCATCTGCGGCTATGCATTTCGGATTTAGCCATGGCTATACTCCTCGAAAATAGCTTTGGCAATCTTTGCAATCACACTCTCGCGCGTGGCAAGGTTTGCCGGAGAGTCAGACACGAAAACAGCAATCGCAAGGTGTTGTCCATTCGGCAACGTGACAAGTCCGATATCGTTGGTCGCGGCAGTGATGCCGCCGGAAGTGCCGGACGTTCCGGTCTTATGTGCAACGACCACCGTTTTCGGTAAGAGCCCTTTCAACCGCCCCGGGCCGGTTGGCGTTTCCGTCATGAGCTTCAACAAAAGTTGCTGACTTTGTTCGGAGAGCCCGCGTCTTTCATGGAGACTGTGCAGCAACTGCAGCGCCGCTTGCGGCGAAGCCCAGTTGCGATACTGTGTATCCCAATCCTTCCCGATTTCCTTCTCGCTATTCGCAATCACTAGCTCATTAATTCCAAGCTCATTTAGGTATCTGCTGACCGTTTCAACGCCGACAAGTTTGAGCAGTACGTCTGAAGCCGAGCCGTCGCTTTCCGATACGGCGAAGCGCAACACTTCGCTGAGGGTTAGCTCTACGCCATTTGGATTTTTGTCTCGAATTGGACTGTATTGCCCCTGACGCACATAGTCACTTTTTTCAACGTGCACTCGCTGTTCCAGGAGTAGTTTGCCGTTGTCAACCTGGGCCAGTACTGCCATCCCTATCGGCAGTTTGTAAACGCTTTGCATTGGAAAATGCTCGTGAGGATTAAGAGAGATTGATTCCCCTGTTTCCAGAACTTCTGCTGCCACACCGACGCGTCCTTTAGCAGCAGAAGCTATCTGTTCGATCTGCTTTTGCAATGCGTCATTCGGTGCTTTGGTTTTTTGAGAACTTGTTGGGGTTGGCGTGCTCGCGGGCAAATTCTGGTTCTGAGTGGCGGCGTTGCAGGAACAGATCGTTATCAATGGAAGAAAAACGAATCCAAGTCGCAGAAATGTTCTCTTCAACCGGCGTTCTTTCGTTCTTCTCATCCGCTCTGAGAATATCAATAAACTGGCCTGACTCGTTTCCATAAATCGTCGAACGGGATTGAATCATAGAGCGTGGTGGCACTGACGATTTTGCCCTCGCGCATTTTCAGGTACCAGGAATACGTGTTCTCGTACAACTTTCCGTCGCGAGCCATTGCGGCTCCATCCCACAACACAATGACCATATCGCCATCAGCGTAGATGCCCCGCACTGTCGGCACGAGCGGCGTGGAGAGTCTTGCGTTGAAAGGGATGACGACCTGGTCCATAAAATCGCGACGGTTTTGATATGTTCCCGACGCTGTAGATCGACCAACGATGGTCCATTTTGCGTCGGAAGCGAGTAAATCAAAAGCGGTTCCGAAACCACGCCGCCAGTTATCAAAAGCAGCTTGTACGGCGCGACGGTTTTTCCCTTCGACGTCAGCCTGGGCCATTACTGTTGCTTGGATCGTTAGCAAAACAAAAAACACCCCAACGACAACCCGCAGAACGTTTCTAAACTGCACACCTTCAGTTGACATACTCTCTCCTGTTTTTATCAGTGTCATCCGTGGCTAAGTTATTTTGATGAGCGGAACGTAATCGCCCTTGCACTGTGGACTCCTCTAACGGTAACACACCGTGCTAACACAAACCTTCCACCGAAAAGATTGAAAAAGCTATTTACTTGATTCGGGGCGAAAAAGTAATGCTGGATCGCGATCTGGCATTTCTCTATGGAGTAGAGACCAAGGTGCTTAATCGCGCTGTTAAGAGGAACCTAGTGCGATTCCCGTTGGATTTCATGTTTCAACTCACGGCTGAAGAAGCCGATAACTTGAGGTGCCAAATTGGCACCTCAAGTTTGAGCGATGGTGGCAGGCGTTATCCTCCCTATGTTTTCACTGAGCAGGGCGTGGCAATGCTTTCAACTGTACTGAACAGCGAACGCGCTGTATTAGTAACCATTGAGATAATGCGCGCCTTTGTAAAGCTCAGACAAATGCTTGCGTCCAACGCAGAACTCTCTCGCCGTCTGGATGAGCTTGAAAGTAAGTACGACAAACAGTTCAGGGTTGTCTTCGACGCCATCCGGCAGTTGATGTCAACGCCAGTCCGGAATCGCAAGGAAATAGGTTTCCGGTTCACGCACAGTGAAGAAGTGATTCTGCTTGATGTCATATTCCCATCTTGTCCCAACATTAATAAGCGGTGATACTCTCTGCCTATGTCAACGCAGATAGCAACAGTCGCACCGGCAAGTGCGCGCGCCACGCAGCGAGTCGCGGTGCGGTGTGCGGGGTTGGTGAAGAGATTTACGGATGTAACGGCCGTCAATGGACTCGATTTGGAAGTATTCGTCGGCGAGTGTTTTGGTCTGCTTGGTCCAAATGGGGCAGGGAAGACAACGACCATTGAGATACTGGAAGGTCTGACGTCCCCAGATGAGGGTTCGGTCGAGTTGCTGGGCCAGCACTGGAACAACCATGATGAGAGAGCGTTGCGCGAACGTATCGGTGTTCAATTACAGGAAACGCAACTGCCGGAAAAAGTGACAGTGGCCGAGACCTTGAGACTCTTTCGCAGTTTCTACAAACGCGGTCACAGCGTCGACGAGGTTATTCAAACAGTCGCGCTTGAAGAAAAACGAAACGCACGCGTGGGCAAACTCTCCGGTGGACAGAAACAACGACTCGCGGTTGCTTGTGCGCTCGTCAGCGATCCGGAACTCCTGTTTCTGGATGAGCCGACCACCGGGCTTGATCCACAAGCGCGTCTCTCGCTCTGGGACATCGTCGAAAAATTTCGAACCCGTGGCGGCACCATTCTCCTGACCACCCATTACATGGAAGAGGCCGCACGGCTCTGCGACCGTGTCGCCATCATGGACCACGGAAAGATAATCGCGCTTGGCACACCTGCGGAACTGATCGAATCGCTCGGTGCGGACCAGGTCATCGAATTCAGCGCCGCGAGCGCGCTTGCAGACGATGCGTTAACAAATCTTCCCGCTGTGAAGCATTTGCACAAACGAGGCGAGATATATGCTCTCACCGTGTCAGAGATTGGCGTGGCGCTGCCTGCGTTGCTTGCCGAAATCAAACGGCAGCAGTCAGAAGTCGTGACGCTTACTACGCATCAGGCGACGCTCGAAGATGTATTTGTTAGTTTGACGGGGAGAATGCTGCGCGATGGCTGAAGAGAGAATGGCGGTTTCACACAAGGCAAGCCCTAACGTGACGTCTGAGTCGTTTCATCCACTGGTTGAACTTACTGCGACGCGCGTGCGAGAGTTTCTTCGCGAGAAGGAGGCTGTGTTCTGGGTCTTTGTCTTTCCGGTGTTGATGACCTTTGCGCTCGGCATAGCCTTTCGCAATACGGTGGCGGATCAAACACCCGTTGCGATCGAAGCCACAATGGATGCGAAGGCAAATGAGGTTGCTCAGCTGTTGTCTGGTTCTCCTGAGATTAAGGCTACGTTGATGAGTCCCAGTGAAGCAGCACAGGCTTTGAGAAGCGGGAAAGTATCCATTGTCGTTAGACCGCAGAACGACTCTTTCGATTATCGCTTTGATCCAACGCGGCCTGAAAGTCGTGCAGCTCGGCTCGTGATAGACGACGTCTTGCAGCGTGGTAGAGGTCGGACCGACGTGGTGAAAACTGGCGAAGAGAAGATTACCGAACCAGGCGCTCGCTACGTGGATTTTCTGGTTCCCGGCTTGATTGGAATGAACATGATGGGCAGCGGGTTGTGGGGACTGGGCTTCACTGTGGTGATCGCGCGCTCGCGAAAAATTCTTAAGCGCTTTGCTGCAACGCCGATGCGGCGTTCACATTATCTGTTTTCATTCATGCTATCGCGGCTCGTGTTTCTGGTGCTTGAAGTGGCGGCGGTTATTGTCTTTGCCTGGCTGGTCTTTGATTTTACAGTGCGAGGGTCGTGGCTGAGTCTTAGTTTAATTACACTGCTTGGAGGTTTTACTTTTTCAGGAATCGGACTGCTCGTTGCAGCGCGACCAACGACGATTGAGGGAGTGTCAGGCTTGATGAACTTCATCATGCTTCCCATGTGGTTGTTGTCCGGCACGTTCTTCTCCTCAGAACGGTTTCCGCAAGTGCTGCAACCCTTCATCAAAGCCTTGCCACTGACTGCTCTCAACACGGTGCTACGGTCGGTAATGAACGAAGGCGCCGCGCTTTCGTCCAACTGGATTCCGATCGCGGTACTGCTCGCATGGTGCGTTCTCAGTTTTATTGTTGCGCTGAAGATCTTTAAGTGGCAGTGAGTAGAAATCCATCCACAGATTACGCAGAATCTGTGTAATCTGCGGATGGCAACTCATCCAATTGCAGCGATGACCAGCAGTACATACGCCTGGCTGCGAGGTTTCTGAGAGGACAAGGACTGTTGTCATTGGGCCTACGAACTGATAGAGATATTTAATTATCCCGGACGATCAAGTGTTGTGACAGACAAAGACGCGCCAAAGCGAGTTCTGGCTGCCCGTGCTTTCACTTTTGTGGAAGACGTGGTTTACCTGGGACTCGGGCTGTTGTTGGCAAGTAGTGCGTTAGCTCTTTTGATAACCAGTGGTATCAGCTTCGTCCAAAGCGTGTGGACCCGCTCGCTGGCGACGAATATCGTTCCGCTCCTGGATCGACTACTGCTCATCCTGCTGGTCATCGAACTGCTCTACACAGTACAGGTTTCTTTTCGCGAGCACGTCGTACTGCCGGAACCGTTTCTGCTGGTGGGACTGATCGCGGCTGTTCGTCGCATATTGGTATTGACAGCGGAGTTTCCACAAGCCTCCTACCAGGCCCAGCCCGCCTTTCAGCACTTAATAATCGAACTTGCGGTACTGACGATTTTGGTCGTGGCGCTAGTCCTTTCTCTCGTCCTTCTGAGCAGACGAGGCGTAGAGAAAACGGTTGAGCGGGCAACCTGAGCATTGTCGTCTTTAGCAGGTGTTGAAAGGAGGGCGTCGTCGCGCGTGGCACCTCAGAATCGGATATCGCAGTATTGTCATAATTCATGAGTATTTTTAACCTCCGCCAATTCTTGCGTCCGAAGCTAGAGTATAGTCTGTTGTGAAAGATAAGAAAGAGAGGCTGAGATGAAAAGACGAAGTTTGGGAAACTCTGGTTTGGAAGTCGCACCTTTAGCTTTCGGCGGCAACGTCTTTGGCTGGACCGTTAGCGAGGCTGACTCGTTTCCGTTGTTGGACGCGTTTGTCTCAGCCGGATTCAACCTTATCGATACGGCTGACATTTATCCGAGATGGGTGCCGGGCAATGAAGGTGGAGAGTCTGAGGTCATTATTGGAAACTGGTTGAAGCGCACCGGCAAACGGCAGGAGGTTGTCATTGCGACAAAAGTCGGATTGGAGATGGGCGAGAACAAGAAGGGTCTGTCGAAAGAGTACATCCTGCGCGCGGCCGATGATTCGCTGCGGCGACTGCAAACTGACTACATAGATCTTTACCAGTCGCACACAGATGATCCGGAGACACCTTTGGAAGAGACTCTCGAGGCTTTCACGGAACTGATCAAGCAGGGAAAGGTCAGGGCTATCGGTGCTTCCAACTACACCGCCAAACGACTCGCAGAAGCTTTGAATGTGAGTAAGAGCCGCGGTCTCGCTCGCTATGAATGTCTCCAGCCTCTTTACAATCTTTACGACCGCGCCGTTTACGAAGACGAGCTGGAGCCACTCTGTGTAAGAGAAGGTCTCGGCGTCATCAATTATTATTCCTTGGCTGCCGGATTTCTAACGGGCAAGTACCGTTCGGAAGATGATCTCTCAAAGAGTGCTCGCGGCGAAACGGTTAAGAAATATTTGAACGAACGGGGCTTCCGAATTCTCGACGCTTTGGACCAAGTGGCAGCGCAATACAGTTCAACTCCGGCGCATGTTTCGCTGGCGTGGCTGATAGCGCGCTCCAGCGTTACCGCTCCCATCGCCAGCGCCACAAGTCTGGACCAACTGAATGATTTGATCGAAGCGACGAAACTCGAGTTGGACCAAGGTGCGATTCAGTTGTTGAACGAAACGAGTGCGGAGAGCGATGAGGAGAAGTCGTACGCCCGAACGCAAAGCAGCTAGGTGATACCATCAGACGACGACTGTGGAGGGCATTACCTGTGCGATATGGAATTGAGAAAATTATCCACTTCCGTTTCGAACAGCCTCAAGATTCGCTCAGCGTTGAGTACCAGATCGGACATCTTGTACCAATCAAAGTGAAAAGAATAGGCTTGGCGAAAAAAGTGCCGGAAAGCTAAGTATTCGCTCAAGTTCTGATACAGAGCACTAGACAACACCGCCGACCTGACGTTCGTATCGTTTGTCATGCTACTGAGAAGCTGGCGATGCCAAGCATCGCCCGACGGTACGCCGCCATCGATTTCCACCGCAATTCGTTTGAGAGAATTTTCTATGCCTGAATAAAAGGAATGGAGGAACGTGGCAAGCGCGGACAACTCGATCGCGTTTGGCACATTAAACATACAACGGTCGAGCAGCGATCTGTGTTCGTCGATCAACCTATTAAGTTGCCGACGTTCCACCTCTACTTGCTTACGAAGCTTATCCGACACGCTGAAGTTCGCCTTCTTCTAATAGATAGCGAGTAAACGGTGTGACTTCGTCCAAGTCAATAAGGTGAATGGATCGGTCGAGTAAGCTACTGGCGACGCTCAATGCCTTAAAGAAATTCTCGGGAGGCAATCCTGAGACAGCAAGGTCGATGTCAGAATCATTTCGCATCGTTCCCTTTGCGGCCGAGCCGAATAAGTAAACGTCTTTGGCGCCTGAACGCTTGAGGATCGTCACTAATTGTTCTACTGAAGTGGCTAACGTATCGTTCATTTTGCGATGCTCACTAGGAACCGTATCGTTCAGGTTGCAATTCTAAGGGATCAGCTCTTGCTGTTGCCAGACAATAGGTGCTGAACGGATCAGATGGCTCTAAATTGCTTGTGCCTTTGTGTCTATTTGTGGCGCCCGGATTCATGCAGCCTCGCGAGCTGGTTCTCCATCTATAGAGGCCGATTTTGGTCTCGCTGGAACTTTCACCTTGGCAGGCAAGGTCATGAAGGGTCGCTCACACACGCGAAAGAACACCCACCCAAATGCGACAGAAAGCGGGATCATAATCAGCAGTGAAATAGAGCGAATGTGCAGCCTGGTGAAGCCGAACCAGTACCAGTGCATTAATACGAACAGGTGCGTCAAATAAAGTGAGTATGAGATCAGGCCAAGTGATGCAAGCGTCGGGATCAGCCGAGGTGCACGTGATGATTTCCTTCGCCAGCGCTGCTCTGCCGCCACTGAATAGTTGACCAATACGAAAAATCCCACACCCCACGCAGGATGCATTAGCAGCCAACCGAAATCATGAATCCAAGTCCTGTCGTCTATCATCGGTAAGATCTGGGCCAGGCAGGCCGCACAAACCAAAGCCAAACCAGCGACTGAAATCCGGTAACACCATGCAGGCAGCTTCGTTAGTCCTAACGCCGCCTCCACGCTTAAAGCGCCGAGGGCCCAGATAAACCAATTCGTAGCCGCCGCTTCGGTAATGGGAGTGTGGATGCCAAATGATGCGCTCAAGAAATGGCCCATAATCAGCCAACCAACCCGCGCCAAAACGCACAACACCAACGTCCTGGTCCACCCATAACGAATACGCAGGAAGAGCAGCAAGAAATAAGCGAGATACAACTGTTCTTCTATCGCAAGCGTCCAGAAAGCCCCGTTGATTGTGTACGTAGTGTGAGAGTCGAGGTTGTGTAACATGAACAAATGAAGCCCAACGTCCCACACGTAAGAGCCTGTGATCTGAACGGGAGTTCTGTAAGCGAGATAACAGAGATACAGCGCGAGCGCGGCAAAATACGGAGGATACAATCGGCGCACTCGTCGTTTCCAGAACACGAAGAAGTTGATAACCGGCTTATCAACTCCTGATGCGCGCGCCTTGGCCCAATACAGATGTATACAAAACCCGGAGATTACAAAGAAGAGGTAGATCCCGGCATACGCGAAATGAACCAAGTACGCAGTAATCTGCGGCAACCACCACTGCCAACCACTCAACGCCGTTTGCGTTGCCACTCCAAGGGCGTGGTAGGTGACGACAACTAACGCCGCCACGCCGCGCATCGCGTCAAGGGTCAGCATGCGACCCAGCTTCGTCTCTTCCCGCTTGTTCTCCATTGATTGCCGCACATTATTACAGCTAGACAGCCAAGAGGCATAGTGCGCCTCCTTGGAGTGCGGCGGCCGGGCGCCGCTTTTTTATTCGATCACGCTTGATCGAGGCCAAAGCGGCGCCAGGCCGCCGCACTCCAAGGAGATTTGTTGAGTGAGAGACTTTCTTGGTTCAATAGCATTCATGAAACCAATTCGAACCTTTTGCATTGCGGTGCTCTTTTTTTGCGCCACTGTTTCTGCTGCATTCGCACAAACAGCAATAACGCTTAACGTCGATGCCACTAACGCTGCGCGGAATATGCTTCACACTGAACTCACTATTCCCGTCAGACCAGGACCACTGACGCTCTTCTATCCAAAGTGGATTCCTGGCGAACACACTCCAACAGGCCCAATCGACGATCTTGTTGGTCTGAAGCTAAGCGCCGCTGGTAAACCGCTCGCCTGGCGACGCGATGACGTGGAGATGTTTGCTTTTCATTGTGACATCCCGCAAGGAGTAACTGTTCTCGACGTCACATTCGACGACGCTTCGCAACCTGAAACAACTGCGAGTGCAAAGTTGGCGCGTATCAAGTGGAATCGCGTGCTCGTTTATCCGGAAGGACTGAATAGCGATGCGATCAGCGTCAAAGCGTCGTTGAAGTTGCCGGCAGGATGGCAATTCGCATCTGCGTTGCCCGTCGCCGGAGAGAACAGAGATGAGCTTCAGTTCAAGGAAGTCTCTCTTACCGAATTGGTGGATTCGCCGGCAATCATTGGCGCGAACTTCCGCAAGTTTCCGCTCACCTCAACGGGCATTACGCACGAGATCGACGCAGTGGCCGACACGACTTCAGCGCTTGAGATGAAGCCAGAGACGTTGAAGGGTTTACAAAATCTCGTGCAGGAAGCTTACGCGTTGTTCGGCGCACGCCACTACAGAAGCTACCGGTTTCTCTTGACGTTGAGCGATCATGGCGGAAGCGAAGGACTGGAGCACCACGAGTCCAGCGAAGACGGAGTTGGCGAAAAGGCATTGAGCGAGGAGCTCGAATTGCTCGACTTCGCTGATTTGATGGGCCACGAATATGCGCATTCGTGGAATGGCAAGTATCGGCGTCCGGCCGGACTCGCGACGCCTGATTTTGAACAACCGATGAAGGGCGAGTTGTTGTGGGTTTATGAAGGATTGACGGAGTATCTCGGCAGAGTGTTGCCAGCGCGCAGCGGTCTTTGGAGTGCGGAGAATTTTCGAGACACGATGGCCGCCGTCGCTGCTGAATTCGAAAACCAGTCGGGACGGCAGTGGCGTCCGCTGGTCGATACGGCAGTCGCGGTCCAACTTACGTATTCGTCTCCGAGAGCGTGGATGAACTATCGTCGTCGTGTTGATTATTACGACGAAGGATCGCTGATCTGGCTGGAAGCTGACGTGCTAATCAGAACGCGCAGCAATGGGAAGCTCTCGCTGGACGATTTCTGTCATCGATTTCACGGCGGGCAGGACACTGCGCCGATAGTCAAACCTTATACGTTCGATGACATAGTAAACACGCTCAACGAAGTTATGCCGTACGATTGGCGAAGTTTCCTGAACGCGCGAATAAACGCGATCAATCCACACGCGCCGCTCGCCGGCATCACAAATGGCGGTTGGAAGCTTGTTTATACCGACAAGCCCAACACGCAAATTCGAATAGCAGATCACTCGCGCAAGAGCGTGGAGCTGATGTATTCGCTCGGCGTGTTATTGAAAGAAGACGGGACAGTAATGGACCTCAATCCGAACTTCGAGGCGTTTAAAGCGGGACTAGCGCCAGGAATGAAAATACTCTCCATAAATGGGCGGACGTGGTCAACTGACGTGTTACATGAGGCTGTCGCATCGTCTAAGACTAGCACTGCGCCGATCGTCTTGGTTGTTGAAAATGGTAGTTTCAACGAGACGTACAAACTGAACTACCACGGCGGAGAACGATATCCACATCTCGAACGTGACAACACGAAACTGGACATAATCGGAGACGTCATCAAGCCGCGCTCAACGTCGAAATAAATCCGTGGCTAAAATACTCAGTCATTGTCCAGGAGCCTGGTTGTATTTTCAGTGACACTTGGAGGTTGGGCTAGTTCGTTTGTTCTCACCTGCCGGCCGCCAATGTCGGATATTGGAATACTCGTCGGCGAAGGTAATGAGCCGCGCGCGGATGTCGAATCCAATCCTGTTGGTTGAGCGCGTTGGGTTCTTATCTGCGGATTTGGATCACTAAATAAGCGCGCATAAAGCATTAATACCAGCGACACAAAGAAGACCAGACAAGGAATTACAAGCGGGCCAGCCTCTTCAATAGCAAGACTGATGACCAGGAAAACAGGGAAGAGAACGCCGCTGAAAAACATCAATTTTGCCGCGCGACGCATTCCTCTGCGCCGCGGAGAAGACCGCGAAACGATCGTTTCTTCAGCAACGTTCGCTGGGACTGCGCTGCCCCCGAGCCACTCAGCCAACCCGCTCAGCGCCAGTCCACAGCGCGAACAAAACCTCATCTCGTCAGAGACCTGCTGCTGACCACATCTAGGACAATACATAAGACCTCGGACCGGATCAGACTTAAACTGAACCCAGGAAAGTACGGTAAAAGTCTAGCCGATGTTCGATTCTCAGCTCGATGTTTTCTTGCGACTTGTTCTGATTTATTGGTTGCGTATTCATGTTGTTTGAAAACCGACTTGTGTTTCTTTGTTGGCTATGATTTTTCGTCGCAGCCGAGTTCGGCGAGCACTTGTTGAATGCTCCGGCTGTTCCAGAAGCGAAACATATTCTCCGCGGTTGTCAGTGTACGCGTTTTCATTCGATCGATGTACAACGTTCCGTTCAAATGGTCTATTTCGTGCTGAAGAATACGCGCGTACCAACCGTGCGCATTGATCGTTACTTGTTCGGCCCGTTCATTCAGACATTCAACGCGAACATTTAGCGCGCGAGTCACAACGGCTTGGAAGCCCTCAACGCTAAGGCACCCTTCGAAGAATTCTGCAGACGCATTGTCCGGAAACGAGAGGGTCGGATTGATGATCACGTGAAACGGAATCGCCGATCTTTTACGTTCTGCGAGTTCGTTCGGAGAGAGAGTTGCGATGTATTCCGCTCGGTCTTCAATTACTGCCAGTTGAATAGACTCGCCAATCTGAGGGGCGGCGAGTCCAACTCCCGGCGCGTCGCGCATTGCTTCTCGCATCAACTCAATTAATTGTTGTATCGAAGGACTGCTGATCTCGTCCTTACTCAACGCGCGACTTGGCTTTCTTAGGATCGGATCACCAGCCTGGACAATATTTAACTTCATTTAGTAACTCATCCACAGATTACGCCGATTACGCAGATTTCTGCTACTCTGTCGTCATGCCTCACAAGAAAAAGCTCACAACCGGCAGTCTAGCTGTAACTGTTGAACTCATCGAGCGGAAAATCTATTTGATTCGTGGTCAGAAGGTGATGATCGACTTCGATCTTGCGGAGCTTTATGGAGTGGCGACGAAACGTCTCAACGAACGGGTTTCACGCAACGAAAAGCGATTTCCTCGGGATTTCATGTTCCGGTTAACGAAAGAAGAGACCGAGTCTTTGAGGTCGCAATTTGCGACCTCAAAACCTGATTTGAGATCACAATTTGTGATCTCAAACACGGGACGCGGTGGCCGACGATATCTGCCCCATGCGTTCACCGAGCAAGGTGTGGCAATGCTGTCGACCGTGCTGAACAGCGAACAAGCGATTGGAGTCAACATCGCCATCATGCGAGCTTTTGTGCGTTTGAGACAAATGCTGGAAACCAACGAAGAACTCAATCGTAAGTTCTCCGCAGTCATTAAAAAACTCTCTACGCACGACAAATACTTTAAGATCGTGTTTGATGAGTTGAGGAAGTTGACGGAGAAACCGCCTTCGTCACGCAGGCAAATCGGATTTAAAGGTCACTCCTGACTGCCTCTTTGTGGCTGACAAACCGGGCCAAGGTTAATGAACAACGAAGTTGGTTTGCTGAGATACGGCGGACTTGGTTTTCAGATCCGTTAAGGTGACTTTTAACTCATAACGCCCGGAGGCAAAACCTTCCAACGGAAACTCACCCTGAAGCGGGATGCGCTGGGGATCGACTCCGTCGGTAGACACCGGAGTCGGAGGAGTCTGAATCAGTAATTGACCCTCGCGATGCAATTCTAATTGCAACTGAAGCCGGGGAGCGCCGGCCGAGCGATCGGCATTGTACACAAAAGCCTGAAATCTCAATTTTGAAGTTCGTGAGAAAGCACGGTTAGGCTTGATGGTCCATTTTTGCGCCGTTCCTGAAGAAGTCAGGGGGCCTTCACTGAGGAAGATACTGCTAATTGAAAAGCTGTCCTGAATACTCTTGGGAATTTCGATCCACTGCGCCGCGCTTCCAATCCGGCCTGATTTCCTGTCGCGAGCAGCGACGCGTACCTGATACAACCCCGGAACAAGTTTGGGAAACTGTAGTGTGATAACGGATGAGGCCCCATTATTCTCGGTGACGAAACTTATCTCTTGTTTCAAGCTCGACACTATGTTGCCGCTAGTGTCACTCAACGTTCCCATTACATCCGATTCGAACTTGGACGCCGAACCAGTCCCGGCATCCGGTATTTGAATTTGAACTGACGCGGCCATTACGAGGCCGTCTTTCTCTGTGTTCAGGTAACCCGGAGATATCGTTACAGGCACGCCGCGGCTCGGATAAGAAGCACGAATCGCCGCCATTAATTGATCGTCGACGGAAAGCATGCTTTCTGTAGCGCTGGTTTTAGACAGTTCTGGATCGTCTGAAAAGAAACCCGCGGCGACCTTCACCGCTAAATCCGATCGATCTTTGACCCTGACCGTCAGTTTGCGAAACGCCGGTTTTGTCTGAGTCTCACTTTCTGGTTGCCATGCAAGCCGATAATAATTAGAAGTCTCGCTGAGAGCTTTCGTAACCCCTTCGGAGAGGTCATTTGAATTGAGCCACGCTCGACCGCCAGTTTCGTCAGCCAAATTGAAGAGCGGTTGTTGCGCCGCTCGAATTTCTCCAAGATTAATTCTAGCCAGGCGGCCGCTGTTGTCGGACATGCCCGATTTAGTTGCATCACTTAAGCCGGATGTTAGACCACGTGCGTCGATAGTGTAGATCACCGTACCGCTGCGGCTGGCAGCGTCCGTGATGCGGCGTAAATCGTAAACTTGAGTAGACGAGACGAAGTTGATGAAGAATCCTTCAGAAAGAAAAATGAGCAACTTGCGTTCAGGCAGTGGAGCGGCTCGGCGAACGAGACTCTCCAGCGATGAGAGAGTGCCTAGTGTTACTTGTGCAGCCTGGCGCGTGATCACCCGCGCACGTTGCTTGACGATATTCTCCGCTCGCCAACGAGCCTGGTTACTTCCGGCGGAATTTCCACCTACGGCTGAACCGCCCGTCCGTGTCCCTCCGCCTGTAGAGCTCCCTCGTTTATCAGCGCGAGCGTTATTCTCATCGAGCACCGCATAGTTTGTCATTCCTGCGCCCGAGCACATGTCGGCCCTAACTTGCAGCACATCCTTGCATGTCTGCTCGACGAATACCTCCTTTACATCTGGGTGGCCCTGTTCGATTGCATAGGCTTGATATTCAGTCATGGGCGGCGCTTGCATATCAGTCAAGTCGTAGGAGCGAGGCTTGAGCCGCTCGATTGCCAGATTCAGTACTATCCTGTCGCTCGTCAGTTGTTGCAGAAATCCCAATTGTCCGCTGGCACTTGTTATCGCCGCCTGAGTGCCGCCTCCCATGCTTTCGCCCACAAAGCGCTTCAACATTTCCCTCGTTCGGTACATGCTATCCGGCGACAAATGCATGTCGTCCACGAAAAAGAAAACAATGCGGCCGCGAGAGGCAGGTGTTTCCGAGTCAGTAACCGCAGGTTGCTTTTCGGAGGCTGTGCCGGTAACACCAATACTTGGCCGAGTTGAATCCGCTCGGCTTCCCGCAGCGATCCGTTCAAAGAACGAGATACTCTGTGGCTTGCCATCAACCAGCAATTCAAATTGCTCCGGTTTCAGACCATCGACAAACCGCCCCTGCTTGTCGAGCACGGTAACATCTGTTTGGACCAACTCGGTTGTGATCCGTATTACGTCACCCTTCTGATTGGCGGATTGTGACTGCGCCAGGGCAACCGAAAGTGTGAGAAAGAGGATAAGAGGAAACGACTTAATACATCGAGTCATGGCTTTGTTACGATACACTCAATAAAAGGAAGATCCAAGCCGGAGCATTCTATGACAGTTCTCGAAACCGAACGATTATTCCTGCGACGATTCAATGTTGAGGATGCGCAGTTCATCGTGACACTGCTCAACGAACCACTCTTCCTTCGCTATATCGGAGATAAGAAAGTTCGAACCGTCAAAGATGCAGAGCAGTACATTCTGAACGGCCCAATCGCAAGTTACTAACGAAATGGTTTTGGACTCTGTCTGATTGAACTGAGAGAGTCACACACGCCGATCGGAATGTGTGGATTGATCAAACGAGAAGAACTGCCCGATCCCGATATCGGTTTTGCTTTGCTTCCCGACTTCATGAATAAAGGATTTGCTTTTGAAGCAGCCACCGCAGTTTTGCAGGATGCACGTGACAGACTGCAACTGAAGCAGGTCCTCGCGATTGCGACTCCAGATAACGAAGCGTCGATTCAGTTACTACGACGGCTGGGATTCAGATTTGAAGGTGTTACTCGACTGTCGCCGGATCGGGAGCAGGTCAAATTATTTATTTGTGCAGTTTGATTGAGCGCCTCCTGGAGTGCGCCGACTTGTCGGCGCTTTGGCCAAAGCGGTGCCAAGGCACCGCACTCCAAGGAGGTGCTAGTCCACGACGTTCGCTACGAGATGGTCCAGCGCGGCAGCGGGATCGTCGCACCTGCCAGTGTGAACCGGGAAAGATAGATCAGGACACGAGACGATCACGCCGGCGTTGACAAACTCCTCGCGGTCAACTTTTGGTACGACACGAATTACAGCGTTACACAGACGGCGCAGACTCGTCACTCTAACGACATCGATTTCAAAGTTGCTTCTGCCTAGCCGTGACGATGGATTGCCAGATGGCGACATATGGCCACCGGCTCACACGCTCGTTGCTCGGATCAACTGCAAAATTGCCGCAGATCTGGTGCCAAGATACGTGGCGGGAAAGTTGCCAACCCACGCAACCGCAGTGCCTCTTCAAAGGAAGGCGCGGACCAAGTGGTGAATGGAATAACAAAAGAGGGCGGAAAGGCTATCGCCGTCCAGGCCGATGTTGCGAAGCAGAAGGACATCAAACACCTTTTTGCAGAAACGAAGAAAGCATTTGGTCGGCTCGATATTCTGGTCAACAACGCCGGTGTTTACCAGTTCGCGCCGCTCAAAGAAGCGACTGAGGATCAGCTTCATCGGCAGTTCGGCATAAACGTCTTTGGCTTGATTCTGGCAACGCGAGAAGCGTTGAAGTATTTTGGCGCCGAGGGCGGCAGTGTAATCAATATCGGCTCAGTCGTAAGTTCTTGACGCCACCGAGCAGTGTAGTGTACACGGCCACTAAAGGAGCAGTAGGTCGGAGGAGGACTACGCTGACAGTTTTAGCATTGACAACCTCTGTTAGAATTTAGTTACGGAAACTCTCCCGTATTCCCGATAACTGTTACTTAGGAGGTGAGAACAGTGAAACGTCTGTTAGGTCTCGTTTTGTGTCTAACTATGTTTGGTGCTTCGGCACTGCCCGCGCTCGCGTGCAGGCATCATCACCGCCGGGCGTACGTGAGCCAGTCGAGATATCGGAGAGTTGGTTACAATCGCAATTACGCGAGGCGAACGTATTACGCTTATTCTCCACGACGCTCTTTCTGGCAACGCCATCGAGATGCTCTTACGCTTGCAATCGGCGCGGGTGGTGGCACAGGTGTCGGGGCACTGCTCGGAGGCCGTCGCGGCGCGGGCATCGGCGCTCTTGTTGGATTGGGAAGCTCGGCGTTGTACACGTACAAGTTACGCGATCGACGTCGTCACTACTGAGCTTGGCGAACCGTCTGAGTTGTTCACTCCGAAGGGGTGGCCTAACGATGCGCCACCCCTTCATACTTACGTGAGGGACCAAATGATAAAGACAATCAGCAGAGATGAACTAAAGCAGAAGATCGATCGGAAAGATAATTTTGTACTTGTCGAAACGCTTCCTAAAGTGGCATACGAGCATGCACACCTACCGGGTGCAATCAATTTGCCTTTGTCTGAAGTGAATGTTCTGGCGCCGAAACTTTTGCCGGATAAGAACGCGGACATTGTCGTTTACTGCGCGTCGCTCACGTGACACGCGTCTGAGAACGCCGCCCGTGAATTGGCGGCGCTGGGTTACACGAATGTGCGCGACTACGCGGAAGGCAAGTCTGGTTGGATCAGCGCAGGACTACCAACGGAAACTCAACATCAACATTAACTCCGCGGTGACGATTTGCGATTGCAATTGGTTTAGCTCTTTGACCTAACTCTATCTCTTAGCTGTTTTTCAACCTCGTTACGGCTTAACTTACTGGACGCGATCGCTAGAAACAGAACGACAATCTCCTCGTTCGTCATTGTTAGTTCAAATCCATTTGTTTCAAGAAATGCTTCAGTAACGGCGGCCGCAACTCTTTTGTTGCCATCAAAGAATACATGCGTCTGAGTCAAGTGATAAGCGTACGTCGCCGCACAGCTCACAACGTCGGCAGCTTCATAGTGATAGCGATTTTCAGCAGCGGCGAGAGCGGATTCAAGTAAGGCTTCGTCCCTAAGTCCAGGTGTTCCGCCCGTCTCGCCGATCAATGTTGCGTGGACCGTCAGTACATCGAGCTTCTCCGGGAATGTCATCGGTGACTGGACTTATTGAGTGGGACCTTTTGCTAATTCTTTATAAGCGGTGCGGCGTCTGGAAAAGATTGATTCGAAAGCGTTCATGAATTCGCGCGAACGTCTGGCCTCCTCGACCGAGCGAACCACCAAAGCTCGTCCGACAATCTCGACCTCCAATTCCGCGCCTGCTTCGACACCGAGCGCATCCAGCGCCTCAGGCGGAAGCGCGAGTGATGAGCGTTGGTCTATCGTGGTGACGGTTTTGGACATAGGCAGATTGTAGCACGGTGTCAGCGCCGGCAAGATAGTCACGTCCGAGATTCGTTTGTCGCTTACGCGGACTCGCGCGCCGTCTGGATGAACTCGAAAAAAGTACGATAATCAATTTCGCGACTCACCCTTTCGCGGTTGACAAGTACCAAACGTTGCCAAATTCATCGTTGACCCACGCATTTCGATCGCCGTAAGGCTGGTCTGTGGGCTCCAATGCTGATGTCGCCCCAGCTCTCAACGCTTGCTGATACGTGGCATCCACATCCTCCACATACATATAAATCGCTGAGTGCGTCGGTTGCCATTGATCGTGCGCTTCACCCATTTCGACAATCGAATCACCCAGTCGTACCCTTGCGTAATAGACAAGACCTTCGTCTGATTGATAGCGGTCAACCACCTGTGCCCCAAACGCCCTCTCCAAAAAGTCGATGAACTTCGGCGCTCCAATAGGATGGAAGCAGAGCGTGACAGTGTGGAGGTCCTGAATCGGGGTCGGATCAAAGCGCGTTGCGATGTACCATTCGTTGCCACCAACGTCCTTAACCGTAGCGCTGCGTTCGCCGTACTCCTGGTCCGCAGGCTCGCCCAGGGAAGTTGCGCCGGCTGCCATCGCGCGAGCATAAACTTCGTCCACCTCCGGAACGTACAAGTGGATTCCAGCGGGGCGTGCATCGAAAGTTGGCCCACCACCAATCATTACGATTGAGTCACCAATCTTGACTTCACAATGCAGTCCTCCCGCCGAACCAGTAGCGCGGAACGACTCAACCGCTCCGAACGCCTGCTTTACGAAGTCGATTAATTCGACTGCGGGTTTCACGATTATGTAAGGTGTAACTGTGTGGAATCCTTCCCGTTTAAACTTCGGTTGACTCTTGTGAGTTGATGTACTCATTTTGTCTTTGCCTCCTAATTGTTCTTTGAGCGCCGCGCGAAACTGTTCCGACGGCAGACCTCGCAATTCGCGCGCGACCACTACCAGTTCAGTCAACTCACGATCTGCGCTTACTGCCGGTTCGCGAGCGGCGAGCAATGCGCTGACAGCGTCGTCAAGTTGATCGATGATGGAACGTTCAGCCATTTACTTAAACTCAGCCCCCTCGCGCAATCGTGCACGAAGGTTTTCTAAACCTCGAAATTGAAGTTGCTTGATTGCACCCTCACTGCGTTTGAGATCGGATGCGATTTCGCGAATACTCTTTTCCTCGCCAAAACGTAAGATAATCACTTTCCGTTGGTCTTCGGGGAGCGTTTCGACCGCTTGGAAGAGTCGCGCGCGACGTTCTACTTGTTCGATATCCGAATCTACAGTAGTCGCCGTCGCGAACTCGGCTTTTGCCAGTTCGCCTGATTTCTTCCGAGCGTGATCGGCAATCGCATTTGCGGCAATTCGGTAAAGCCAGGTAATGAATGGGGCGCCACGCCATTTGAACTTTCCAATGTTTGCGAGGGCTTGTTGAAAGACATGTGCGGTGAGATCCTGTGTTTCAGATCGATCGTGAATACGGCGAGCGACGTAGGCGTAGACACTATTGAAATTCTGTTCATAGAGCTCCGCAAAGCGGCCCGGATCATTCTGAGCAGCCTCGATTAACGCGCGTTCATCCGATTCAGTAACCCGATTCAAGTTGTCCTCGCGCTAGTTTCTACTGATAAAAACTGCGGTTGACCTGAAAAGTTACGGTGATTGTGAAAAAAGATGATAACCATATCAACTGGCAACTCAACAGATGGAGGCGAAACAGACGTCGAGGTCCGTTTGGCATCGGTCTCTGATGCATTGCTATTGGCCACGTTTCGCTGGGAGCTCCGCTCTTCTTTTCACGAGGTAACTGAGAGTGAAGCGTCATTTATCGAGCGATGCGCATCGTGGATGCGTGTGAGACTTCGGAGCGACAGTCCGTGGAAATGCTGGATCGCTGAATGGCGGAAAACACCTGTGGGGAATGTATGGACGCAGCTCGTTGAGAAGATTCCTAATCCAATTTCCGAACCAGAGTATTACGTATATCTGACAAACTTCTATGTGCGCGAGCAGTATCGCGATAAGGGCATTGGCTCAATATTGTTGTCAACGATTATCGCCTGGAGCAGGAGCAATAACGCCGAGTCAATAATTCTTTGGCCGACAGAGCGAAGCAAACCTTTTTACTTGCGACATGGATTTTCAAAGTCTAAGGAACTAATGCAACGGCAGATGCGTGACTAAATTTAACTGGCATCCGCTGCCGCGATGATGCTTTCGATTACCTCGGTCTTGGCATCCGCGTACGCATTCACGTCCGGCCACTCTTTCATCGCTAGTTCGTGCTTCATCTGCTCGTAACGGCGTCTGTCGTTGATGTTGTGGCGCAGGAGATCGCGTACTCATCCGCAGAATTCTGGACCACGACAAGAATGTCTACGATGGGTTTGGCGGCCAGACCGGCGTGCGTCTCAAACTTCTTCGGCCAAGCGGGATCGTAGTCGACGATATTGATCTGTCGTTTCTCAACACCATCCGCCATCGTTCATCTGCCATAACATTGGGTGCTTCATCCACAGATTACACAGATTACGCAGATCTAAAAAACCATCTGTGTAATCTGTGGATAAAAAGTCGACATCGTACTACGCGTTAGGAACTCACCGGAGCTCATCTCGTTGTGCTAGCTGAAGCGCCGCTCCGATTCCTGCGCCGAAAAACAGTCCGTATACAACTCCCCACAGCAACATTCCCAAAGGACGGCTGAGCGAACCGTACAGCACAGCACCTAAAAAGTATCCGACAGCGTTTGTTACGAAGAGCAGCGCAGAAAGTTTTGCGATCGATCTCAACGAACCAAATCCCGCGGCGAACACGACAGCCATCAGAACCGAGCCAACGAGCGAGCCAAGCCATTCACCCGCAGTGCCGCCTAAACTGAAATATGCCAACATCCAACCCGCGGCATACGCCAGGAATGCAACAGCAAACAGAAGATAGAACTTTGGCAGGCGCCAACGAATCACGACGAGTGGACCAAACACCACACCGCTCAGCAGAACAAACAGCAAAGCCCAGGCGATGAATGCACCAAGCACACCGAGAGTTCTGTACATCCATCTTTCACCGAACGCGACGGTGGCGAATACGCACAGACTGACCAGGCAAAAACCAATAGCTCCCGTGACGATCGATCGTGTATGGGAGGGCAGCGGCTTGGGAAGTGTTTGAACCATGGTTCTCTCGCGGATTTATTGTGCTTTTTGTGTCTCTTTGTGGCAACCTAAGAGCGAGGTGTCAAATGTTAACACAGGCTGAAAAAGGAAAAGTTTTTCGCGCACTCCACGAACGCGACGGCGCATTCATTATTCCGAATCCATGGGACATTGGAACGGCTCGACTATTGGCCCATCTCGGTTTTGAGGCGCTTGCAACCACGAGCGCCGGATATGCATTTTCTGTCGGACAGGGCGACGACGCGATTGGCCGCGAAGAGATGATGACGCACGTCGCACAGATCGCCTCCGCTACCGATTTACCTGTTAGCGCCGATCTCCGAAACGGTTTTGGTGATAGCCCTGAAACCTGCGCGGAAACGATCAGGCTTGCGGCGAAGACAGGGCTTGCGGGTTGTTCAATCGAGGACAGATCAACAGACCGTTCGATCTACGAGCTTGAACTTGCGGTCGCGCGTATACGTGCAGCGGCGGAAGCAGCGCGTGCGCTTCCGTTCACATTCACTTTAACAGCGCGTGCTGAAAACTATCTTGTCGGTCGACCCGATCTCAACGATACGATCAAGCGACTTCAGGCTTTTGAGGAAGCCGGCGCGGATGTTTTGTATGCTCCGGGGCTGACAACGAAAGAAGACATGGTGTCGGTGGTCAGCTCGCTCGGTCGTCCTGTGAATGTCATCATGGGCCTGCAAGGCGTTCACATGAGTCTGTCGGAACTGGCTGAGATCGGAGTAAAACGAATCAGCGTTGGCAGTACACTCACGCGGGTCGCTCTTGGTGCTTTTCTTCGCGCCGCGCAGGAGATGCGCACGCATGGTACTTTCACATTCGCTGATGACGCAGCGAGCGGCGGTGAAATCAGTAACATGTTCAATGCGTGAACCTGTGTAATCTGTGGATAAAGACTGAGCTGAGCTGATGAAAGTTGCCTTTGGATGGAAGGCGCATTCGGGCTGGGCAGCACTCGTGGTGCTCGGCAAAGTGCGCGACGAGTTGGTGGTAGTTGATCGAAGGCGTATTGAGCTCGTAGAGGAAACGTGGGCCAAACAGCCTTACCATGCTGCTGAAGGATTGGAGTCCCCGGTGGCGCGCGATCTGGTTAAGCGTGGCATTGATGCGGCCCAGCGTATCGCGCTACGCGAAATGAAAGCCGCGATCAAACGTGAACGCGAACGGGAAAACGACGTCGTAGGTTGTTCAGTTCTCGTTGGATCTCCGATGCCCGACTGGAGTACGGATGAGATTCTTGCCGTTCACTTTCGCATGCACAAGGCTGAGGGCGTGCTCTTCCAAAATGCTCTGCTATCGGCCGCTGAGACATGTGAACTAAATCCGCTTCCGGTTTTTGAGAAAGAGTTGCCCGCTGAGCACGTGAAGAAGATTGCGGAGTTAGGAAAATCAGTCGGTGCTCCGTGGGGTAAGGATCAGAAGGACGCGGCGCTTGCTGCAATCATGGTCCTTAGCAATCAAATCAATCAGGGCCACGGATGACGCGAATCCTGTCTATTACTGTAGCGCGAAGATCCTTACTCATCGTCATCATCGTTGCCATTCTCATCACGCTGTGGTTGGTGCTCGCGAGGAATTGTCCGTCGGCGGGAATTGCTTTTACCAGGAGGGCCAGAAATCTTCATCGCTTAAAGAATAGGACTGCACCGCCGCAGGACTCTGACTTCGATTCGAGAATCACGCTCGATGCGTTACTTCAACCGGGTGACGATCGCGATCGCTGGTCCACGGACCACGCCGCGAGAATTCAGGGACAGGTGATCGACGTCGCGTATGCGCGTCCCGAAGCAACAAACTGTTTCAGTCCTTGTCGTCGCGATATACACATTCTGGTTGCGAACCGGAAAGATGCTACGAAGTACGAGCAGGTCGTGCTCGAGGTCACACCAAATCTGCGAGAGTGGGCCACGACACGAGCAATGGATTGGTCTGAACAAACTCTACAAGCGCAGTTGGTGGGCCACCGGTGTGAATTCGAGGGCTGGTTATATTTCGACGTGGGCCATGCCGAAGAATCCGAGAACATCGCCGCTCATAACCCGGGTAACTGGCGCGCAACCGCGTGGGAGCTTCATCCAGTTACGAAGATCACGGTCATTAAATAGTCGGCAGGAGAAACGATGCACATGAGCAATAATATCGAAGGAAAAGTCGTTGTTATTACGGGCGCCAGCAGCGGGTTGGGTGAGGCCGCTGCGCGTTTACTCTCCGCGCAGGGCGCAACCGTTGTGCTGGGTGCACGACGCAGCGATCGCATCGAATCATTGGCAAACGAACTGACTCGCAACGGCAGTAAGGCGCTGGCGATAACTACTGACGTCACCGACCACGATCAAGTTAAGAAACTGGTCGACGCCGCAGTGCAGGCATTCGGGCGTATCGACGTAATGCTCAACAACGCCGGACTGATGCCGCACTCTCCACTCGAGCGTTTCAAAATCGACGACTGGGACCAGATGATCGACGTTAACGTCAAAGGCGTGCTCTATGGCATCGCTGCGGCGCTGCCGTATATGAAGGAGCAGAAATCCGGTCACTTCATCAATGTTTCATCAGTCGCGGGTCACAAGATACGTCCAGGTGGCGTCGTGTATGCCGCGACGAAGCACGCAGTGCGCGTCATCTCCGAAGGACTTCGCATGGAAGTGAAGCCTTACAACATCCGAACAACTGTGATCTCGCCGGGCGCGGTCGCCACTGAACTCATCGACCGTATCACTGAGCCTGACATTCGGGAGAGCGTTCGAAAAATGGCTGGCGAGATCGCGCTGCCGGCCGAAACTTTTGCGCGGATGGTCGCGTTTGTTATTAGCCAGCCGGATGAAGTTGACGTGAACGAGATTCTATTCCGGCCCACGCGCCAGGAGCTGTAACGACATGTCAGAACTCACTGAATGGGGCAGCTTCTACGTAATCGTCGGCTCGGCCGGTGGTGCGTTGATTGGTTTGCAGTTCGTCGTTATGACGCTGATTGCCGACAGGCCAGCGTTGCGTAGTGTTCCCGAAGCCGGCGCCGCATTCGCGTCGCCGAGCGTGGTTCATTTTGCTGTCGTGCTTTTATTGTCAGCAGTTCTGAGCGCACCGTGGCGCTCGATCGACACGGTCGCAGTTTTCTGCGGAATAGTCGGCGTTAGCGGAATCGTGTACGTCGCGATCGTGACTCGGCGCATGCGAACGCAAAAAGTCTACCGTCCAGTATTTGAAGACTGGTTGTTTCACGTTCTGCTTCCATTTGTGGCCTATATATTGCTGACCGCGTCAGCATTTATCGCTGGTGCGCATGTGCGCCGCGCATTGTTCTTCGTAGGCGGTGCGACTTTGCTACTCCTTTTCGTCGGCATTCACAACGCCTGGGACGCGGTCACATACCAGGTCTATTCGCTCAGAGGAGGACAGCACGGCACTGAGCCGAAAGATTGAGCAGCCTTCGACATTTTCCTGTCGCTACTGTCGATTTTGCCACCTTTCGTTCGACTTATCAGTGAGGGTTGTTGTAGATTCAGCCCCGGTCAGTCTGCTAAATCAAAACCAGGTGAAACGCAATGAAATTCGCGAAGCTTGTTTTTAAAAACATACTCCGAAATAAGCGTCGAACACTGCTGACAATCTCGAGCCTGGTGGTTTCGCTCTTTTTAATCATCACGCTCGCCACGATCCTGACTGAATTTGAGCGGGGCGGTGAAGAGGCAAATCCTCTCCGGCTGGTCTCGCGGCATTCAGTTTCACTCGGATTCTTTTTGCCGATCGCACATCTCCAGCGGATCGAAACGGTGCCCGGCGTCAAGGCTGTGATGCCTTTCAGTTGGTTTGGCGGAATCTACAAGGACGAGAAAAACTTCTTTGCCAATTTCGCGGTCGATGCACGTAAGTTACGAGAGGTAATGTCTGAACTGAAGATGTCTGACGCGGAATGGCAGGCATTCATCAACGATCGCCAGGGCGCGATTGTTGGTAAAAAGCTGGTCACGCTTTACGGCTTTACACCTGGCCAGCGAATTACGCTCAAGAGTCCTATATATAATGAGGAAGTTGAATTCATCATACGCGGCGTTTGCACCGGTGGTGATGAGAAAACGCTGTTCTTTCACAACGAATATCTCAATGAACTCGTGCCGGAATGGGGCCGCGACAAAGTCAGTACGCTGAGCATTCTTGCCAACACGGCCGAGGACGTGCCGCGCATTGCTCAAGCAGTCGATTCAATGTTTGCAAACAGCGACGCGCCAACCAAAACGGAAAGTGAACGAGAATTCGCTCTCAGTTTTCAAACAATGATGGGAAACATGAAGCAGTTCATGTACGGCATCATGGCGGCGATCACCTTTTCAGTGTTGTTGGTTATGGGTAACACGATGGCCATGACGGTTCGTGAGCGCACGAAAGAAGTCGGCACTTTGAAGGCGATCGGATTTAAGCGAGGAACAATTACTGGTCTATTCCTGGCTGAGGCGTTGCTCGTTGCGACGATCGGCGCGGCAATCGGGATCGGCGGCGCGACATTGCTTTACCGCTCAGTTGATTTCGGTCTCATCATTCCGTTTTTCAACTCATTTGTTCCGACCGGACAGACGTTGATCGCTGCGTTTGTGCTGGCGATTCTCGTTGGACTGATCAGCGTGGTCTACTCGGCGTATCGCGTTTCAGGATTAACAATCGCTGAGGCATTGAGAAGCACGGAATAAACAGCTCAGTGTCTCTGTGCCTCTGTGGTTAAGAGATTGTGGTTAAGAGATCACCACAGAGGCACAGAGACACAGAGAGATGACTGCGGAGTAGTAAACGATGGCCCTACCGCTCAAATACAATCTGCGAAATATCGTGGTACGCAAAGGCAGTACGCTCGCCACGGCTTTCACGATCGGCTTGACCGTTGCCGTTTTTCTTCTGGTGATGGCGCTGGCACGCGGCATCGATCTGACGTTGTCGAGTAGTGGTGAGCCATTGAATTTGATCGTCTTGCGCGAGGGCAGCACGGCCGAGTTGAACAGTGCGGTGACGCGCGAGCAGTTCAACGATCTGCTGTATCTCGACGGCGTCGAACGCGAGAACGATAAACCTATGGCGACAGCCGAGGTCATCACGCTGATCTATAAACCTCGCAAAGGAATGAACCAGGGCTCGAATGTAACCGTGCGTGGGGTTGGGCCAATGTCGTTCAAGTTGCGATCGGGATTTCAAACAGTTGCCGGGCGAATGTTTCAGCCGGGTCTGACTGAAGCTGTAGTCTCCAAGCGAATCGCTGAACGGTTTCAGGGACTCGAGGTAGGCGACAAATTCCGCATTCAAACAACAGACTACACGGTCGTCGGCTTATTCGATTCGGCTGGTAAAGCCTTCGAGTCGGAGATCTGGGTCGATATCAACTCGCTCGCAAGCACTACCAAACGCGAGACGTTTTCTTCTGCGTTGTTGCGGGTGAAAGATCAGAACGCCTTGACTGCTTTGAGCAAGAGAATCACTGACGATCCGAAGCTTCATTTGAAAGCCATGTCCGAACGCACCTTTTACGAGGATCAGCAAGGTACTGCTTCCGGCGCGCTGAGAGGACTTGCCATTTTCATCTCCTTCATTATGGCCATAGGCGCCGGCTTTGCCGGGATGAACACGATGTACGCAGCCGTAGCGCGACGCACGAAAGAGATTGGGACTTTGCGGGTGCTTGGGTTTAGTCGAGGCAGCATTCTGCTCGCGTTCTTATTGGAGTCGGTATCGATTGCTCTGATCGGCACGGCAATCGGAATTCTGTTAACGCTGCCGTTGAATTTTGTTTCGACGGGCACTTCGAATTTCGTGACGTTCAGCGAGATTGCTTTCAATTTTCGCGTCACGACTGATTTGATGATCTCGGCTCTGATTTTCGGTGCGATCATTGGGCTGGTCGGATCTCTGTTGCCATCAATCCGCGCGTCGCGATTCAAGATTGTTGACGCGCTACGTGCATAGAATCTGCGTAATCTGTGGATTAAGTGATTTACAAGAATGGTTACGACCCCCAAATCAAAAGAAGATCAGGAAGATCTTAATAAACGTCTCAGAAGTCTGAAGATCGACCGTAGCACGGCTTCGACACCGAGCGCGAAGAATCGTTCGCCAAAACTTCTGTTGTTTGGAGTCGCGGCCATCGTGGCGGTGTTGGCGTTTGGATATATTTTTCTGTTTTCCGCGGCAAAGCCTATTTCCGTTGGCGCAGTTAGAGTTGAAACGGGAGGCGCAGCGGCCGGTGAGAGCGTGCTTTCTGCATCCGGTTACGTCGTTGCTCATCACAAGATCGCGGTCGGCGCAAAAGTGATGGGACGCGTTCATTGGATTGGTGTGGAGAAGGGTGACACGGTTCAGGAAGGCCAGGTATTGGTCCGACTTGAAGACACCGAGTTTCGTGCACAAGTCAATCAGGCACGTGCAAATCTTGCTGCCGAGCAGGCGCGACTGGACCAACTGCGCAGTGGTTCGCGGCCGCAGGAAAAATTGAAAGACAAGGCAGCGGTCTTGCAAGCCGAAGCTAATCTCAAGATTGCTGAAGCGGACTTTCAACGCAGTGAGAAACTCTATCGCGAAGGTGTCGCTTCGAAAGCCGAATATGACAGCGCGTTGGCCCGACGCGACACCGCCGCTGCATTATTGGAAGCGGCTCGTCAGTCCAGCGCAATGACGGACATTGGACCACGCACCGAAGAGATTCGTGCCGCGGAAGCGCAGGTGCAACAGATGAAGGCCGCGCTCGATTATGCGGAGACACAACTTGCAGCAACCGAGATCAAAGCTCCGGTAGCAGGAACAGTTTTGGAGCGGATTGTCGAACGTGGCGAGATGGTCACGCCTTCGGCGTTTGGCGGTTCAGGTGCGCGCACGTCTGTTGTCGATTTAGCTGATCTGACAGATTTGCAAATCGAGTTGGACATAAGCCAGTCGGATTTTGCTCGTCTGAAAATGGGCCAACGAGCTGAGATCATTCCGGAAGCATATCCGAATCTCCGTTACACAGGCTTCATCGAAGAGATCGCGCCAGAAGCGAACCGGGCCAAATCGACGGTCCAGGTCAAAGTCAAGGTTGAGAATCCTAACGAACAGTTGCGGCCCGAGATGAATGCCCGCGTCAACTTTCTGTCAGACAAACCGGCAAATAACCAGAGCCAATCTGTCGCCAGAGTGTTAGTTCCTAAACAGGCAGTAGTAAGACGCGATGGTGCCGCGTTTGTTTTCGTCGTCAAGGGCAACAGAGTGGAGCAACGAACAATTAGACCAGGCGAGGAGACAGGCGATGGCTATTATGTTTTGGATGGTTTGAGCGGAAGCGAGTCCGTTGCCATTGTCGGAGTCGATAAGTTGCGCGACGGAGATCGCGTGAAGATACAGTAGCTGGAGAGTGAAAAAATATGGCCGCACCAATCGTGCAAGTTCGCAACGTCAGCAAGCGTTTTTCTCGCGACGGGTTTGAAGTAGTCGCACTGGACAACGTCGATCTCGAAATTCAGGCGGGAGATTTCTTTGCGTTGATGGGACCGAGCGGTTCGGGAAAATCGACGCTGTTGAACCTGCTTGCGGGTATCGATCGCCCGACTCAAGGTGAGGTTCAGGTTATGGGAACCAATCTCGCAAACTTGAGCGAAAGCCAGTTGGCAGGTTGGCGCAACAGTCATATCGGCTACATATTTCAAACGTTCAATCTGGTCCCGGTCCTTACGGCATTCGAGAACGTCGAGTTGCCTTTGCTGTTAACGAAACTTAGCAGAGCTGAGCGCCGGAAAAATGTGGAAACCGCGCTGGAATTAGTCGGACTTGCTGATCGCATGAACCATCAACCGAAGCAATTGTCCGGCGGACAGGAACAACGTGTCGCAATAGCTCGAGCGATCGTCACCGATCCCGATCTCATTTTGGCCGACGAACCAACAGGTAATCTCGACGCTCGTTCGGGAGAGGAGATTTTGCAAATACTCTCGACACTTAACCGCGAGTTGAAGAAGACGATCATGCTGGTAACTCACGATCCTCACGCGGCCAGTTTCGCCACGCACGAACGTCATCTGGAGAAGGGCGTCTTGTTCGAATCTGCTGCGGCTGCATCTTTGTAGTTTGATTTAAGCCGCGGATCCGTGTAATCCGCGGCTTATTTATCTTTCCAGCCGGAACTTTTCCTCTCCTCGCGCGTCTAAACCACACAAAACAACCAACTCTGCGAGGTAGCCATGAACAAGAGAACTTTCGCGGTTTTAGCTGCGGCGCTCACCTTCATCGTTGGAGTTGCCATTGCCAAACTGACATTGCCTGGTCTGCGCAACACGCCGGCCTCGCCAAAGAAGACGGAAATACAACTCAGCAACTACAGACTCTCGGGACCGTATGAGTATGAGAATCTGACTATCTTCCTGGTCCATGGACCGGATCAGTCCTTCAGTGGTCCATTCACACCGTTACAGGAAGCGATGGAGCGCCAGATAGTAATCGTTCATGAAACCGGGGAGGTGAACGAGCTCGCCATCGAAAACGTGTCGAAGTCCGAGGAAGTGTTTGTTCAGGCCGGTGATATCGTGAAAGGTGGACGGCAGGATCGTGTCCTCGCCGTCGATCTGATCGTGCCGGCGAACTCAGGGAGAATACCGATCGACGCATTCTGCGTGGAACACTCGCGCTGGTCGCAGAGAGGAACGGAAACGGTGAATACGTTCACTCTCACGGAAATGGCGCCAAGCAAGAGTCTGAAACTTGCGACTAGGGCCGAAATTTCTCAGGCACAGGTGTGGAAGCAGGTTGAAAAGGCTCAAGAGGATCTAAGCCGCAGTGTTAACGCAGATGTCCGTAACTCCGATTCACGATCAAGTTTGCAATTGGCGTTGGAGAATCAGAAGGTCCAGGACTCAGCAGCAAAGTATGTAACAGACTTGTCGCCGATAATTAAAGATCGCGGCGACGTGATCGGATTCGTCTTTGCGATCAATAACAAACTAAACAGCGCCGATGTCTATCCCTCGAATGCGATATTCACACGATTCTGGCCGCGACTACTGAAAGCCGCCGCTATTGAAGCCGTTTCCGAACGCGTGTCTGACGAGAAACGCGAACCAGTATCGATCGCTGCCGCTGGCGACTTTTTTGTTGGAGCCGAGCAGGGAACTGAAGAATTCAACGAGATAACCTCACGTACTCATATGTTGAGACGCGACAGCGAAAAGGGCGTCTTCTTCGAAACTCGTGACATGGACCATGGTGGTGCCTGGATCCACCGCAGCTATCTGATGAACTAAACCAACATCCACTCAGAGTGCCGCAACCGCATTCAACGGGCGCAAAGCTGATTCTCTACTTTGCGCCCTTTCCTCTGTTTTTGCGCCTTCGCGTGAAGCTTTTGCCCCAAACTTCTGGATCATTCCCATTTTTTCGGATTTCATGGCCCGTTCCGCAAACCTGCCAACCCGCACGAGCGCCGATATATACGGCCCAATTTGCATTGAACGTCTACGGGCATGGTAGTTGCACCGACTGAAGCCAACTCGAGCTCCCCCGCTTCCAACGCGTTCTCGCATTCTCTTTGCACGTTAAACAGGAGAAAGGAAACTTTAAATCATGATAAGAAAGACAAAGAGGGTCTCCGGCGTCTTTGTTAGATTGCTCTTTTCACTAGCAGTCGTCCTCAGCCTGATTGGCAGCGCATTGGCCCAGGCAGGATCGACTGGCGCGATCTCAGGAACAGTTAAGGACGAAAAGGGAGCAATTGTTCCCGGCGCGCAAGTGGAAGTCATTAATGCCACGACCGGCGTTACCGAGCGAACCACTAGCAGCGATGCTAGTGGAAATTTCGTGGTCCAGCAGTTGCTCCCTGGCACCTACAAAGTCGTAGTCACTGCTTCCGGCTTCTCAAAAACCGAGGTACCCGACGTCAAAGTCAACGTTACCGAGACTACAACTGTGAATGTCCCGGTTAAGGTGGGCCAGATTAGCGAATCGGTGACGGTTACGGGAGCGCAAAGTCAAATTCAGTTGAACTCAGCTGCTACCGGACAGACTCTACAGTCCGCTACGATCAATACCTTGCCCCTGGCCACGCGGAATTTCCTGACGCTGCTGACACTCTCCACCGGCGCAAATACTGAGATGTTTCAGTCTGACGCGCTCGGTCGTGGAGCCGTGACGATCAACGTCAATGGTCAGCGTCCGGTAAATAACAACTACCAACTCGAAGGCATCAACGCCAACGACATCAATCTCCCTATTCTCGACAACGTTCCGCTTCCGAATCCATCCACTGTGCAGGAGTTCAAGACTCAGACGTCGCTTTACGACGCTTCACAGGGGCGCAACGGTGGCGGCAATATTCAGGTCGCTTTGAAATCCGGCACTAACCAGTTTAATGGCGACACGTTCTTCTTTCTGCGAAACGACGTCCTCAACGCCAATGACTTCTTCCGTAATCGCACGGGCCAAGATCGGCCAAGATACCGGCAAGGAGTTTATGGTTTCTCCATTGGTGGACCGATTTACGTGCCGCATTTTGGCGAGGGTGGCGATTCGCTCATTAGTGGTAAGAATAGTCACTTCTTCTTCTTTAATTACCAGGGCACGCACGCCGCTTCGGGTACTGCCGCAGGCACAAACTTCGCGACGAATATCCCGGTGTTGCCGACCAATCGCTCCGAGGCCAACCTGATTGCGACGTTCTTCCCCGGAGGATTGCCGTTGGGATTTACGGGTCTCAATCCAGTGGCGCTTGCATATCTCAACCTGCCGGGAAATAAATGTCCGGACTTTGGTGGGGATTTCTGCATACCGACAGTAGCGCCCAATGCCGGGAATGGTGCGGCGGGATTCCATGGTCCCAATGGCACATTGAGTCTTGGCTCTTTGAACAGGGCAGCTCTCGGCACCTACAAGGACAACCAGTTTACGATTACGACTGACCACCAGTTAACTACGAACAACAAGTTGTCGTTCCGCTACTTCCAATCGACCAATGAGACCCTGCGTCCGTTCGGCGCCGGTGGAACTCTCCACTACGCGCAGTTCGCTCCTGGGAGGAATAAGTTCGTGAAACTCGGCTTAACGAGCGTTATCTCTCCTCGGATTGTTAATGACTTTAAGGCGGGATTCAACCGCTTCTTCTTCTCCATTGCGCCCAATGAACTTATCTCGCTGGCTGATATTGGGGCGACGCGCGGTAATGCGGCGGAATTTCCCGCAGCCTACCAGGCCATTGTCACCGGGGCGTTCTCCATTGGAGCTGGCGTCAACGACGATCGGGGCGGCACGTTTAATACGTTCGTTCTCGGCGATGACCTGTCCTGGAGTCACGGCAGTCATCAATTCCGTTTCGGAGGCGAAGGTAGCTATTACCAGTTGAACCGATTCAACAACTTTGCCACCCGCGGTTCGGTAACCTTTGGCAATGCGACGGGCTTAGTTGGTTTCCAGAATTTCCTCCTGGGACGAGTGACTACCACGCAAGGCAGGGCCGGATTCTCGACGTTCTACTTCCGTGCTTTGGACCACTCTTACTATGTGCAGGATGATTGGAAATTCAACCAGCGGTTAACTCTGAACATGGGCTTCCGACTTGAAGGTTTGAGCATAGCCCACGAGAAGTTCAACTTCCTTTCGAACTTCCGCGGTTTAGGCGACGGCGAACCACCGCCGCTGCAAATCATCAATCCCGCAGAGACTCCAGTGGTTGGAACTCCGGGCGTGAGCAACTGCACGATGCTGGATTGCTTTAAGTTTTATCCAGCCCCGCGCTTTGGTTTCGCTTACGATCTCTTCGGTAACCAGAAGACGGTGATCCGTGGCGGTTACGGCGTCTATTTCCAGAGAGTGTCAAATCAATCGCTACTTCAGACCTCTGGTGGTTCACCTTTCTCGGAGGACTTTAGTGCGGCGCCATTCTCTGTGACTCCGCAGAACCCATTCCCGGGTCAACGGCCGAACTCGGACTTTCCACTATCGACAGTTGCCGTCGTGCCGCGATTGACTGGTTTCGACCCAGACGGAACTCCGATTTTCAACAGCGCGAATGGCGGACCCCTCGGTGGATTCCGTTTCTTTCCTGAACGGGACTTTGTTGCTCCTTACGCGCAGCAATGGAACTTCACTGTGCAGCACCAACTTCCCTGGAAACTGGTCGCTGAAATCGGTTACGTAGGGACAAACGGCAGGAGATTGATTGGAACGGGTGCTCCGGTTAATCCAGGCCAGATTTGTACCCTCGCGTCACCATGCACTATTCCCGCAAGTCTGGCGTCAGGCGTCACCGCGGCCGCCGGAACGCTTGCTCCTGGTATCGTCAAGAACTCGGATGGCAGTATCACTATCACTCGTAGCTATGCAGAGAACATCAACGCCCGTGTCCCGTCTCAATACCTGGGGCTGGCCACCAGCAGGCTGTTTGCGCAGACGCAGAACGGGTTCTCCGAATACCATTCACTGCAAGCTTCACTGGTGCGTCAGTTTTCTGACGGCATCTATCTCCAGGCCGCCTACACCTTTGGCAAGTCAATTGACAACGGCTCGGGTTCAAGCTTTGGAGATGAGTTGAATGGTCTGTTGGACGTGGGCGATCTTCTGAACGCTGCATCCAACAAGGGTCTGTCGGATTTTGATAGAACTCACCGGTTGGTCATCAGCTACAACATTGACCTACCCTTTAGCAGATGGCTGAGCAGTTGGCCACGCAAGGTCGTCGATGGTTGGTCGATTAACGGTGTGAGCACCTTCCAGTCCGGCACGCCATTCCTCATTGTCGACTTCGGCGCGTTCTCATTGCAGGACACTGACTTCGTGAATGGCAGTCGAGCCACTGTCGGTTCGGGCAATATTCTGACGTCCGGCAGCGTAATAGACCGGATAGACAATTTCGTCAATCTGGACGCCTTCATTTCAGGCGGGCGGTGCGTTAACGACCAGAATGTGGTTGTTAGCTGCTCCGATCCCTCCAGCACTGGTTTCGCTGCACTTGGCAATCTCGGCAGGAACGTTTTCCGAGGACCATTCCAGACAAACCACGACTTGTCGGTTGTGAAGAGGACGAAGCTAAGTGAAACTGTGAACCTTGAGTTCAGAGCGGAAGCTTTCAACTTCCTCAACCATCCGACGTTCCAAAGTCCGCAAGCTGCGGGCGGCTCGTTCGGTAACTATGGTATCGTTGACGTCAGCACTGGCGACTCGTCGATCTTAGCCACTGCCAATCGCCCACGTACCATTCAGTTCGGTTTGAAGCTGAACTTTTAGCTTTTCCGCTTGAACTTTACTTTACTGGAAGGCGCGATCAATACTCGCGCCTTCCAGATTTGTTTTTCCTTAACCTACGACAATGCCTGCTCTACCGACCCTTCGAGTCTTCTTACTGCTAATCCTTTCGAGTCTCATTGCTACAAACACGCTGGCTCAACGTGACAACGATCCATTGTCGCCAGGCTCGATGTTTGAAATCTCCGGGCAAGTACGATCTGCCGACAACAGAATCATCGAGAATGTCATGGTCCGTCTCGAGACAGCCAGCGGCGCGCTTGTCGATCAGATGACAACCGACAGCATGGGACGATTTCGTTTTGCCCGCTTACGCTCGGGACCATACAAGGTTTCGGCAACAGCAGCCGGCGTAGTCTCTCAACCTCAGGCGGTGGACCTTTCTCGATCAAGTCCGCGCGTTCACGTCTTGCTTCAATTGGATCCGGAGTCGCCAACTTTCCGGCCACATTCGACTACGATTAAAGTAATAGACGTTCGCGTACCGGTTGAAGCGAAGACGGCATTGGACAAAGGCCAGACAGCTCTGTCTGAGAAAAAAACCGACGTGGCCTTATCGCAGTTCAAGAAAGCGTTAGAAATCTATCCGGATTTTTACGACGCACACATGGCGCTGGGCCAGTTGTATATCGATACCAACCAGTGGGATAAAGCGGAAGCGAGTTTCCGCCAGGCACTGAGAGTCGATCCGAAATCCGTCGCGGGGAGAGTTTCTCTCGGCGAAGTCTATCGGCGGGAGAAGAAGTACGAAGACGGTGAAAAGGTTCTCGGGGAGGCGTTAAAGATTGATAACAATTCGTGGGAGAGCAATTTCACGCTCGGACGCATTCACTGGGAACTGAAAGACATTGTTACGGCAGGAAAATATGTTGCGCGCACTCTCGAACTACAGCCAAACGTAGCCGAAGCGCATCTGCTTGCGGGCAATATTTTTATACGCGCAGGCCTACCCACGAATGCACTGGTCGAGTACGAGGAATATCTCCGGCTCGCGCCCACGGGTGAATTCTCCGCACAGACCCAAACCTTAGTCGACAAGCTTAAAAAGTCCCTCGCCCCGAAGTGATCGTCCACAGATTACACAGATTGAATCTGCGTAATCTGTGGATAAAGTTTAGTTAGGCGTGCAGCCAGAATGCACGCTCCGCAAACTGTTGGCCTTTCACCAGTTCAGTCCTCCGCGTTTGCTTGAGGAAATTCGAAAGTCTCCCGATCTTTAGCGCGCTTCGAGGCTGATCAGTTTCTCGATCGCTCGGTGAAGATCCGTGGCTCAGAAAGCTGTAACGATACCCGCCCGGAGCGAAACTGCGATAGGATTTTTACGCTGCGCGCTGAACGGCCACTTCAGGGACACTGTGCTTTTTCGCGACGCTAGGCTTCGCGGACAGTGACAAGGCAGCGCGGATCTCTTTCCAATGTATTGCCACATCAGCGAACACAACTGACAGCGCCAAACAGGACCAGATAATCGCCTGCACGATCTCGACTCCGAGAGCTTCCCATCCAGTGACGCCCATCACAAACCGGCCGCCGATAAACACCATTGCAATGGCATAACTGCGCACCGCCCACTGTCGATGCACGCCGATCTTGCGTTTGATAGCGAAGAGAACAGTGAGTGCGGTGGCGCCTATCAGCATCGTCGCATCCACTAAGGCCAGAACCGTGAACGAGCGCGGCGCACCGAAACGTTCCTGGTAGTATTGTATGTAAGCCCCGAGCGGTGCGAGCACGAAAGCGCCAAGCACATAGAGCCGGCCCATCACGCGATGTGTCTTGGTAAATCTTTGTCGAAGTCGATCGGAGAACTGTAGTGGGCCAAAGAGAATCACGATTGCGCCGAACACTCCGTGCGGCAGTAGCCACCATTTAAATGGCTCGTAGTGTTGCCAGACCGGATGCGATGAGTCGACGAGAAAACGTTCGTTGTGATACAGCACGTACATCGTCATCAGTCCAAGTACTGAAAAGACCACATACTTCGCGTTGAGCTTCATTGAGGGATCCTCCTAGGCAATAGGTACTCCATTTATAAACGCGAGCTTTTTCGGCATTTTGTGTCACGAGGCAGGAAATTTTTCGCCACGAATAAGTACATCGTGGCGAAAAATTTCACAGGAATCGCGGGCGCGGTATACTCTAGCGAGTTAAGTGAATCGTTCAACTGTAAGAGCCAACAGGATTCGGGTTCGAGCGCAGGAGATGCGGCGACGCGTTCGCTTCGCTCGCCGAACAATTGAACGAGTCTCTCGTACAGCCACACTCGGTGGCCTCTTCTTATCTTTCTTCAAAATCGGTCTGGTAGGTTTTGGCGGCGGTGTGGCCGTGTTAGCACAGATCCGCACGCTGACGGTGCGAAAGCGTCGCTGGCTCACCGATTCCGAATTCGCTGAAGCACTCGCTCTCGCACAGAGTCTTCCCGGCACGAGCGCAGGCAATTCCGTCACTTATATCGGACTGCGTTTGCGAGGTTGGCGTGGAGCATGCGTAGCGCTGGTGGGTTTCATCCTGCCGTCAATGGTGATCATGATCGCGCTCGCAATACTCTACAAACATCTGCGCACGTTTTCTGATACGCAGCGATTTTTTCATGGTTTGAATGGCGCAGTGGTGGCGTTGATTCTGGTGACTGCCTGGCGCATGGGGAAAAATATTCTGACCAAGCGCTGGCAGTGGTTGCTCGCGGTTCTGTCGTTTGTAGCGGTCGCAGTCTTTGAGGCCACTGTTCTCGAAGTCGTGTTTGCGGCGGGTCTGATTGGCATCTACATGGACTCGTTTGCGGAAAAACAGTTGTTGCGTTTACAGACTCTGCGCACGATCGTTTCACGCCGGCGCTCGCGAGTTCGCACCAGATTAGTAAGACGACGACGAGCCCACAAAAGAGAAGACCTTTTTGCGAACTACTGGTGGCGACGATTTCGCGGAGAGGAAACAGTTCAGGAAAGTGATATTGCGCGCCCGGAGGAGCCAGAGAGTGAAGATGCCACAATAAAACTGCGATCGGTGGGTTGGTTTGCGGTTGCCGTACCAGTGATTGCAAAGCTCAGTTTGCTACTGACGCTCTCTTCGATCTTTCTTCGTGTGGGCAGTGTTACGTTCGGTGGTGGATTGGTAATGCTGCCGCTGATCGAAGCGGAAGTGGTGAACAACCATCAGTGGTTAACACATCAGGAGTTTGCAGATGCTGCCGCGCTGGGGCAGATCACTCCGGGACCGGTACTGATTACAGCGACTTTCGTCGGCTATCGTGTCGCCGGAACACTCGGCGCGCTGGTCGCTACTCTCAGCATCTTTCTTCCGGCTTTTGTGATGACGATTGCCGCGGCTTCATCACTGCGTCGCTTTCGCGATAACGAGCAAGTGCAATCGTTTCTGCGAGGCATTGCGCCGGCTGTTGTCGGACTCTTGCTCGCGGCTGCTTTGAGCGTCGGCCGCGCGGGACTTCATTCGTGGCTCGGAATCACAATCATGCTCCTCGCTACGTTCACCTTAGTACGTTACCGTCCTAACGCCTTTTGGGTAATATTCGGCGCCGGTCTGCTGCGCTACCTCGCAGGATTAGTATTCGGTTGAGATTGTCTGCGCTTTTTGTGCTACTTTGTGGCGAAAAAATGAGGCTGCCATGAACCTCTCGGATATCAATCGTCTTTTTACTTACACCGAATGGGCGAATGCTCTTGCGATGGAGGCTGCGGGCAGGCTGCCCGACGAAAGTCTACGCCGCGACTTTGGAATTAGTCACAAATCAATCTTTGGAACACTGCTGCACATGGCCGGTGCTGAATGGCTCTGGTTGGAACGTTGGAACGGACGTTCGCCTGGAAGAGACGAAGCGTGGGCACTTTGGACCACTGACTCTTGCGCCAATCTCGCGATGTTGCATGAGCGTTGGACGGAACTGATTGACGATCGCACGCGCTTTGTTTCAGACCTGAATGACTCGAGACTCAACGCCGAGCTGCCGTTCAAACTTCTCAGCGGCGATCCGAGCTCGATGTCGTTGTGCGATCAAATGCAGCACGTCGCCAATCACGCGACGATGCATCGCGGCCAGGTTGTGGGCATGATTCGTCAGTTGGGAATCGAACCTCCGGCAACTGATATGCTTTTTTACCTACGACGAGAAATCTCACCGAAATAATTGCGTTATCGATCGGATCGCGCGGCCCACTGCAAGCCTTCACGCGCGACGTCGGCAGGGATTTCGTGATCACCATCAAATTCACGAAACGTGACGTCGTATCCGAGAGACTTCAGAACGGAAGCAATGCGGCGGCCGCAACTGTCGATCGGAAGAATGTGATCGTGGTTGCCATGCGAGATGAAGAAGCGGGGCTTTCCATTTGGCGTACCTTCAATGACAAATCCTGGCGAGAACGCGACTACGCTGTTGAATAGATCGCCATTAATCAATCCGAGCGAGATCGCGTAGCTGGCGCCGTCAGAAAAGCCTCCAAGTGAGACGCGCGTCGGATCGATCGCGGTAGTTTCAAACACGCGTTCGAGCGCTCGGTTCAAATAATCAACATCTAGTCCAAAATTGCCGCGGATAGCATCCCAGGTAGTACCGCGTGAGTTGGGCGCCAGTATTGCAACTCCAGCTTCTTCGTATGTCGAACCGAGATACCAAAACATGTCTTCCGCACTTTGTGTTGCTCCATGCAACATGACGAGCAATGGCAGTGGAGACTGGTTCGCTGTTCTAGGTAACTGAAGAATCGCGTCACGCTCGCGATCCAGTCCAAGCATGACTTGACCAGTTGCGGTCGTCTTAACATCCGTACGTGGACGCGCGGTGAGTCTGCCATCGCCAGGCATCGGCGGAAGGCCAAGGTGACATGCCTCGCCAAACACCAACGATGCCATGCTGCCTGCAGCGACTGCGCAGAAGTCGCGCCTCGTAAACGTTGTGCGATTCACCCCTATCGCTCCGCTTTATATAATAGGCCAGAGATTACACGGATTTTCCGATTCTCTGACAGAAATTATTTGCTCAATTACCTAGGAGGTGAAAATGATGAATTCGCGAACTCGGTTGTGGTTGTTCACACTGTCATTGGCTCTTTTCGTCCCGTTCTCGGCCTACGGACAGGACATGTCTGCTCAGCCTGGTGGGCGGAATGTTGCGGAAATGAAATTCGCGCCAATTCCGGGATTGCCGGCCTGTACGCCTGGATCGGTGGAAAGCGGCGATCCCACGAAAGGCGCTTTCATTGTCCTCGCAAAAATGCCGGCAGGCTGTACAGTGCCATGGCACTGGCATTCAGGAAATGAACGCCTCATGCTGGTGAGCGGCGTCGCACGTTTGGAAATGAAAGACGGGAAACCGTTGGACTTACAAGCTGGTGGTTTCGCCATGATGCCTGCACATCATGTTCACCTGTTTCGCTGCGAGCGAGCCTGTATGTTGTATATCGATTCCGACGCCGCGTTCGACATCCATTACGTAAACGCAGAAGGCAACGAAATCCCGGCGGCTGATGCGTTAAAGACCCCGAAAAAGCCGTAATTTGGCCATTTTGCGAAGAGGCACGAAAGCATCAGTTTTATTTGCTTTTGTGCCTCTTTTTGGCTAAATCTCGGCAACTCCAGTCACACCTGAGACATCGTAACCCGCCACCGTTTTCTGGTGTCTAGCTTGTTGTGGAGGATTGCTGTTTGGTTTTTAGCGACATTCTTAATCGTCTCTCGAAAGCCGCGCTTTTGCTCGGCTTTGTTGTGATTGGACTAGTTTTAGCAGCGCCGGCGCAGGCGCAGGAAACCTCAGTCAAGAACGACCCGAAAAGCGAACTCAAGACCAGTTTGAACGAGCTTTCGACTCTCTACCAAAACGACGTTCAACGGTTGGAGAAGCGGCAGCAGGACTCGCAAAAGCTCTATGACGATGGGCTCATCTCGCGGGTAGAACTCGAGAATAGCTCGAAAGCACTGGCCGACGCGCGGGCGAAAGTTGAAGCGTTAGCGAAGGAACTCGCAGCGGCAAATAAGCCCGTGATTGCGCCGGATGTTATCGCGTCTGGCCTGTTGGGCCCTGATCCGGTCTGGAGCACGGGAAACAACCGAATAGACAATCTTATCCGGTACTACGGCACTCAGTATGATGTCGATCCCTATTTGGTCTACTGTTTGATGGCGCAGGAGTCGAGTTTCACATCGGGCGCCACGAGCCCGAAAGGTGCGCAGGGACTGATGCAGCTCATGCCAGGTACTGCGGCGCGTTACGGCGTGACAAATCCTTACGACGTAGGGCAGAGCATCATGGGCGGCACGCGCTACTTGAAAGACCTTCTGAAGATGTTCAATGGTCGAGTGGATCTCGCGCTGGCCGGCTACAACGCGGGCGAAGGCGCGGTAATGAAATACGGCAACAGCGTTCCACCCTACGACGAAACGCGCAATTACGTGCGTTTGATTCTCAAGCGCTACGGGAAGAAGCAAGCGTCATAGGCTCGCTCTATTTAGATCTCCATCAAGTCTTTCCCGACCACGATCCGGCCTTTGAAATGTTTACGTACGCCTTCCGCCCACTGTTCGTCAGTGATTGAAGCGTCGTCGCCGGGAACGAAGTGAGACAGCACAAGAGTCTTCACGTCGGCCTGCGCAGCAATCCTTCCAACATCTTCAGGCAGAGTGTGAGCCGCCATCAGGTGTTCTCGAAGTCGCTTTGCGTTTGGCAAACGCTTTACGAGTGCTTCGATTCCCGGCAGATACATTACTTCATGTACCAGCACATCAGCGTTCCTCGCAAACTCAGCGAGTTCCGGCGCATAAGCCGTATCGCCGGAGATAACAATTGAACGGTCCTTTGCGTCGAAACGATAGGCGTAGGCCTGCTGTATCGGAGGATGACGTACCCGACACGAACTCACCTTTACGTCGTCATTTATTAAAACTGTACCCGGTTTATCAAACTCGTGAGGTGCGATCAAATTGCGCGGGTCAGAACGGCCTTCATCTTCAATCCGAGTATCGATATCAAACTTTAGATAGTTGAAAAAGTCGCGGTACATCTGTGTTAGACCTGGTGGACCATAAGCGTCAATGCGTATTGGTAAGCCGGTGATCCACGCGTTGTACGCTAGAGCACCGAGCTCCAGATTGTGGTCGGAATGGTGATGAGTAATAAAGATGTAGCGCAGTCTATTGAGTGCGACGCCCGCAGTTATCAACTGTTTCGACGTTCCGTAGCCGCAGTCGACAAGATAAGGTACATCATTAATCAGGATCAGCGTGGAAGGATTGCTGCGACCGGCTTCTCCAACGCGTGGTCCACCCTTTGTACCTAATAGAATGACGCGAGTTGATTTCGGCTGACCGAAAGTAATTTGAGCGAGCAGCGTTTGCCCGACGGCAAAACTTGCGGCAGCAGTTAGGAATTGTCGCCGAGTGTGGTTCACGCGCCATAGAATACCCGGATTGCGTAAATTTTGAACAACAAAGATTTGCGCAATCGGTGTAATCTGTAGTTACGGAGGTGATTATGAAGAGAGTCTACATAGTGATTCTTGTTCTACTCGTCTGCGGATTTGTGCGTGGCGATCAAGATCCGCTCGTAGTCAATTCGAAAACAATCGCGCTGAAGTTTGAAAACTCGCGTGTGCGTGTGCTCGAGGCTACGCTCAAGCCCGGCGACAAAGAAAAGACCCATTCGCATCCCGCGTACGTCATTTATGTCATCGCGGGCGGCAAGTTTCGCAATCACGCGGCGGACGGCACCGTCACCGATGGAGAGTTCAAAACTGGCGATGTGATCTATCGTGAACCGCTAACGCACTCGGCCGAAAACATCGGCGACACTACGATCCGGCTCGAGCTCGTCGAACTGAAGAATTGAGACGTCTCTTCAGTGACTCCATGCGGCAGTCTTCAGCGCCCAAACGCTGTCGGGATACTTCTGTCGAAACAGCTCCGGCATCTCGCCCAATATCGTATGATCGTTCGTTAGTTTGTAATGACTCACGCCTTTCCAGTAAAGAGCCTCGGGTGCAGCTTTGGAATTCGGATAGTGGTCCAACACTGCTGAGTATCTGCGTTCCGCGTCGGCCCAATTTTTGCTCATGAAGGTCAGCCGCGCGAGTCCCATTTCTAACTGCGCACGAAATTCATCTTTTGGCAGATAGCCCTCGAGACGTTGGCGTTCTACTCCGTTCGGATCGAGGATGAGCACCGTTGGCGTCCACACTGCGTCGAACCGGTGAAAGTAGACTGGATGTTCTTTGATGTGTGCTTCGAGAGGAATGAAATTGTCGTTAATGAATGAAGAGGTTTGGTCGTCGTC